>JAUQYA010000126.1 GCA_030837785.1 Albidovulum sp. | reverse complement strand
CTTCGGGCGAGGCTTCCGAGCAGTAGACGAAGGTCTTTGCCGCAACCGGCATCGCAGAGACCAGCGCCAGCGCCGAGGCGGCCAGCAGGCCGCGCGAAAGACGTTTCATGGATCGTTCCTTTCTCTCACTGTTGAGTCGTTCATTTCCGGCGGTTCCGCCGGTTCGGGTTTGCCGTGATATTCGTTTCCCTGCCGGGATTTGATCACTTGGTCCAAAGCACCCTATCCGGCGACTTCATTCAATGGGCGACGCCACGTCAAGTGGAGATCGGCGCAAACGGTGCATCGAGGCTCGCTGCGGGCGGGCAGAACCAGCGCGGACCGGTGTCGGTCATCTGCACGATGTCCTCCAGCCGCACGCCGCATTCGCCATAGACGCAGAGCATCGGCTCGATGGAAAAGCACATGCCCGGCGCAAGGGCGGTATCGTTGCCGGCGACGATCCAGGGCTCCTCGTGGATGTCGAGGCCGAGCCCGTGGCCGGTGCGATGCGGCAGGCCGGGCACGGCGTAGCCGGGGCCGAAGCCCTCCGCCTCGAGCACCGCGCGCGCCGCGCGGTCGACAGCCCCGGCGGGGGCGCCGACCTGGGCGGCGGCGAAGGCGGCGCGAAGGGCGCGCGCCTCGCAGTCCCAGAGGTGGCGCTGGCGCTGGGTGGGCGTGCCGAAGACATAGGTCCGGGTGATATCGGAGCGGTAGCCGTTCAGGATGCCGCCGAGGTCCACCAGCACCATGTCGCCGTCCTTCAGCACCTGATCGTGCGGAACCCCGTGCGGATAGGCCGTCGCCTCGCCGAACTGGACGGCGGCGAAGAGCGGCTTCAGCCCCAGCGCCCGGTGTGCGGCATCGACGAAACCGGCCACCTCGCGGGTCGAGACACCAGGGCGGAGCCCGGCGTGGACCGCCCTCTGCACCGCATGGCTCGCATCCATCGCGGTCTGGAGGATGGCGATCTCGGCCCGCGACTTGATCTGCCGCTGCGCCACGATCAGGGGCTGGGCCGGCACGATGCGCGCGCCCGCCTGCGCCATCAGCCGCGCGGCAAAGCCGAAAGGCATGGCGGGGTCGAGCGCGACAGGGCCCGCCGCCAGCCCGGCGAGAAGCGCGAAGGGATCCTCGTCCTCCTCCCAGACCGCGATCTCACCGGGAATGCGGATCAGGGTCTCCAGCTTCGGCCGCTCGAACGCGGGGGTGAGGTAGGTCAGCGGCCCCTCGGCGAGCACCAGCGCGCCGTGGATGCGTTCGCTGAGGCCGAGCGTGAGGCCGGTGTAATAGCTCAGCGAGGAGGAGGCATCGAGCCAGGTCGCGCCGATCCCCTGCCCCCGCATCGCCGCGCGCAGCCCGCCGAGCCGGGCGTGGTGCTCGGCCTCGGCGATCGGCGGCGCCGAGACGGGGCGGAAGGCGGCCAGCGACCGGTCGAAATCCGAAGCACCTGTCGGCACGGTCGCCCTCCCCTCTTCGAGTCGCCCCGTGGTAGCGCATCGGCCCCCTGGCTGCCAGTGGGCGCGACCGGCCCGGCCTGCTCAGGGCGCGACCGGCAGGCGCACCGAGGCGCGGAACCCGGTTTCCTTTCCGGGGCACGGGCTTTCGAGCACCAGGCGGGCGTCGATCCGTTCCGCGATCGCCGCGACGATGGCAAGGCCAAGGCCGCTGCCGCTTTCGGCCCCCTGCCCCCGCTCGAACCGTTCCGCGAGCCGCGCGAGATCGGCGAGGACGACCCTCGCCGCTACGCCGAGGTCGGTCGCATGGTCGAGCCTGAGCGGGCCACCCTCGGCGCGGGCGAGTTGCAGCAGGCGCTCGGACGTCCGGGTGAGCCGCTTCAGCGACGCTTCGATCCCCTGCGCGCGCTCGCGGGCATGCGCGTCGGTCGTCTCGCCGGCAAGCCTTTGGGCCTGGGCGATGGCGCCGGCAAGGGGCGTGCGCAACTCGTGCGCGGCATTGGCGGCAAAGCTCCGTTCCGCCTCGAAGGCCGAGACGAGGCGCGCCAGAAGCTCGTTCAGCGTAGCCGCCACCGGCCTGATTTCCGCCGGCAAACCGTCTGCGGGAAGCGCCGAGAGGTCGCGCGCGGTGCGGGTCCGGAGCCGCTCGCGGAAGCGTCTGAGCGGCGCGAGACTGCCCCGGACCGTGGCCACGACGGCCAGAAGCGCCAGCGGGATCACCACCACGACCGGCAGGCCGAGGCCGATCTGGATCTCGCGCGCCACCGCCGCGCGATGATCGAGCGGTTCGGCCACGGAAATCCGGATGCTGCCCCGAAGCGCGTCGTCGTTGAAGATGCGGTGGCTCGCGGTCCGGCGAAAGCCGCGCCCGTCATAGGGGGGGAAGACTGCCGGACCGGCCGCGTGGGAGTGCAGAAGCACCCGGCCCGCATCGTCCCGGACGATCTAGGTGAAGGATTCGTCATGCGCGCGGATCGCCGCGAGGCGCTGGGTCGCGCCCTCGTCCTCGCGCCCGATGATGTCGACCACGGCGAGCGGCAGCAGCCGCTGGGCGGCCTCCTCGGGCGCCGCGTCGAAGACCTCGTCCACCTCGTGGCGCAGAAGCACCGCCGTCAGCGTGGCGGCACCGATCCACAGGACCGCCAGGAGGACGCCGAGCGAAAGCGCAAGCCGGGCCTGAAGGCTTCCGGGCCAGGTCATGCCCGCCCCAGCCGGTAGCCGAGGCCGCGCTCGGTCTCGATCACCTCGGCGCCGAGCTTCTTCCTCAGCCGGCTGACATGCACCTCGATCGTGTTGCTCTCGACCTCGGCGTCGAAGGCATAGAGCTTGTCCTCGAGCTGCGCCTTGGACAGAAGCTGCCCCGGCCGCGCCAGGAATGCCTCGAGGAGCGCCCATTCCCGCGCCGTCAGCGGCACCGGCCGGCCGTCGCGGTGGACGCTGCGGCGCGCCAGGTCGATGTCGAGCGCGCCGTGGCTGACGATCGGGTTGGGGTTGCCGGAATAGCGGCGTGACACCGATCCGGTCCGGGCCGACAGTTCGGCCAGGTCGAAGGGCTTGGCCAGATAGTCGTCGGCGCCCGCGTTCAGCCCCTCGATCCGGTCGCTGACCTGGTCGAGCGCGGTCAGGACGATCACCGGGGTCACGTCGCCGCGGGCGCGGAGCGCTTTCAGGAATCCGATGCCACGCCCGTCGGGCAGCATCAGGTCGAGAAGGATCAGGTCGTAGGCTGCGGCGCGGACCGCATCGCCGGCGGCGTCAAGCCGCGTCACCCAGTCCACCGACTGGCCGTCGCCGGCGATCTGGTCGCGCACTGCGCCCCCCAAGCACCGCGTCGTCCTCGATCAGCAGGATGCGCATCGCTTTCCCCGTCCTCATCCGGCCACATCCTTCGCGCGGGCGCCTGACGCAAAGCTGACGACACCCGCATCCCGTCTTCAGGATGCCGTCAGCTTTGCCCGCCACAGTCGCCGCCGGATGGCCCGTGACCGGAGTTTGGCGCATGCGGAAGACCCTTGCATTTCTCACCCTCGCCGGCGCCTGCGCGGCCGGGCCGGCGCTGGCCGATGACGACTGCCTCGTGCCGATGGCGGACTGGCAGCCGCGCGAGGCGGTGGCGCGGCTTGCGGCCGAGCAGGGCTGGACGGTCCGCCGGATCAAGATCGACGACGGCTGCTATGAGATCAAGGGCAGCGACGCGGCCGGCCGGCAGATCGAGGTGACGGTGCACCCCGCCACGCTTCAGGTGATCGAGATCGACCACGATGACGACGACCGGTCGCGCGGGACCGGAGGTGTTCGCAATGACGACTGAAGTGTTTTCCGGCGGGGGCGAGGCGACGGTTCCGGTCTGGGATCCGCTCGTGCGGGTCTTTCACTGGGGCCTCGTCGCGGCCGTCGCCGCCGCCTGGCTGACCGCCGACGAGGTAAAGCCGGTGCACGAGATCGCCGGCTACACGGTTGCCGCGCTCGTCGGCCTCCGTCTGGTCTGGGGATTTACCGGCAGCCGGTTTGCCCGCTTCGGCCAGTTCCTGCGCGGGCCGAAGGCGACCGCCGCCTACCTCGGCGACATCCTGCGGGGCCGCGAACGGCGTTACCTCGGCCACAACCCGGCGGGCGCGGCGATGATCGTGGCACTGCTTCTCAGCCTCTCCGGCACCGCCGTCACCGGCTGGCTGATCGCCGGGCCCGAGCGCATCGGCCTCCTGCCCGACCTTCCCGGGATCGTGACCCCCGCCCTGGCCGATGACGACGACGGGGAAGATGGCGGGGAAGATGGCGGCGAAGGACGCGGGGACGCGCTTGAAGAGGTGCACGAGATGCTCGCCAACCTCACGCTTCTTCTCATTGCGCTGCATGTCGGCGGCGTGGCGCTGGCCTCGGTCCGCCACCGGGAAAACCTTGTTCGCGCGATGGTCACCGGCCGGAAACGCGCGCCGGGCCCGGGCGACATCGCCTGACGCCGCGCCCCGCCGTTGCCGCCACCTCGTTCCGGGCCCCGCCTTCGCGCGGGGCCCGGTCGTTCCTGACGGCAAGCTGACGACAGCGCTTCCGCCGGTTCAGCCCCACGTCAGCCTGATCGCCGAGGGTTCCTTCAGTGGAAAACCGCAGAATGGAGGCTGACCCATGAAACCGATTCTTGCCGCCCTCGCCCTTCTCGCCTTCCTGCCCGCGGGCGCGGCGCTGGCCGATGACGACGATTGCGTGACCCCGGCCGTGATGATGCCGATGCAGGAGGCCGCCGCGCAGGTGGCCGGCAACTACGGCTGGACGCTCCGTGCGATGGAGATCGACGACGGCTGCTATGAGGTCCGGGCGGCCGACCCCGGCGGCAATCTCCTCAAGGTGAAGATCGACCCGGCGACGCTCGATGTCCTCAAGGCGAGGATCGAGGCCTTCGCCGCCGTCAACGGGACGCCAGCCGCGACCCCGTCGGAGAGTCAGTCGGACTGAGGCCCGGATGTCCGAGGCGCCTCGCCTCCGGGCGGGGCGCTTCCTGACGGCAAGCTGAAGCGCAAGGCGCGGCACCGTCAGGAACCAATCAGCTTGCCGGCCCAGGGTGCCGCAAGCAGACAACGGAGATCAGTCATGCGAAAACCCCTCTCCCTTCTCGTCGCCTCGACGGCGCTGTCGGTGACGATCGGGTGCCCGGGCTGGAGCGCCAGCCCGAGCCCCTCCGGCCCGAGCCCCTCCGCACCGCCCCTCACCGCACCCGGCCTCACCGCACCCGGCCTTACCGGACCGGGCGACACGGCCGCGCTGGCGATGCCCGCCACCGCTGCGGACGCGGGCCTTCTCCTCCTCGCCAGCGGCGATGACGACGACGACGACGACGATGGCGGCCACGACGATGATGACGACGATGACGACGACGATGACGATGACGATGACGACGAGTGTGGCGACGATGACGGCGACTGCGGCGGACAGAGGCCCAACCCCGCCCCGGCCGGCACGGTGGCCCCGCCCGCCAACGGCCTTTTCGGCACCGGCGCCCCGCCGCAGGTCAAGGTCAACTGACGCCGCCGCGGCGCGGCGGAAACCGCCGGCCGCCCCGTATCACATCCACAGAGTCCACGAAGGTCCGATCGCATGAAATCCCTCCTTGCCACGCTGGCGCTGACGACGGCGCTGACGCTTCCCTCGCTCGCGCTCGCGCGCCCGGTCGCCCTGACCACGACGCTCACCAACTACGGCGGTGACGGCGCCTATCTCGCGCTCTACGTCACCGATGCCTCGGGTGCCTATGTCGGCAGCCTGTGGATGGCCGGGGGCAAGTCGAAATACTACGAGCACCTGTCGGACTGGTATCGCGCCACGGGGGGCGACCCGGCGCAGATCAACGGCATCACCGGCGCCAGCGTCGGCGCCGGCCGGTCGCTGGAAATCACCCTCGACCTTGCCGACGCGCTTTTCGATGCCGGCTACACGCTCCACATCGACGCCGCCGTCGAGGAGATGCGCGACAGCCCCGGCGAGATCGCGGTACCCCTGACGACCGCCGGCGCGGGCCAGCCGGTGAAGGGCCGCCGCTACGTCGCCTCGTTCCGCTACGACCTCTGAGGACGGCCGATGCTTCGCACGTTCCATCGCTGGCCGGGTCTCGCGGCGCTCGCGCTCGTCACCCTCCTCGCGCTCACCGGCGCGGCGCTGTCGGTCTTTCCGGCCGCCGAACGGCTTGCCGCGCCCCAGGCCGCATCGGGCCTGAGCGTGGCGGACCTCGCCCTGCGCATCCAGGCCATCCACCCGGGGGTGGAGCAGATCCGCCGCGCGCCGTCGGGGCGGGTCACCGCCTACTGGTTCGACGGTGGCACGCCGGGGGCCGCGGTGATCGACCCCGCAACCGGGCAGGGCGTGGCATCTGCCGACCCGAACCCGGCCGAGCGGTGGCTGACCACCCTGCACCGGTCGCTCTTCCTCGGCGACGCGGGCCGGCTCGTCATGGCGGCGGGGGCGGCGGCGATGCTGGTCCTGTCGGCCACCGGGGCCTTCATGGTCGCGCGCCGGGCCGGCGGCTGGCGGCGCTGGTTCGCCCCCCTGCGTGGCCCGCTCGCCGGCCGCGTGCATGTCGAACTCGCCCGCGTCGCGGTTCTTGGCCTTGCGCTCTCCTCGGCCACCGCGCTCTGGATGACCGCCTCCACCTTCGGCCTCCTGCCGGACGATGGTGCCGCCCCGAGGCCCCCCGCCGGGGTCAGCGGACAGATCGGCGCGGCACTCTCCGCGATGCCGCTGCTGGCGGCAACGCCGGCCAGCGCCCTGCGGGAACTGACCTTCCCCTACCCCGGCGACGCTACCGACGTCTTCACCCTGAAGACCGACCGGGGCACCGGCTATCTGGACCAGGGCACCGGCGCGACGCTGGCCTGGGCCGACGCGGGTGTCTGGGAACGGCTGGACGGAATCGTCTACATGCTGCACACCGGCCAGGGCGCGGCCGCCCTCGGGATCGTCCTCGGGCTGATGGCGCTGGCGGTGCCGGCGATGGCGGCCTCGGGCGTCGCGGTCTGGCTCTCGGGCCGCCGCGGCCGGCCGCGGTTCGCCGCCAACGCCGCGCCGGCGCGGGCCGCGACGGTGATCCTGGTGGGCAGCGAAGGCGGCAGCACCTGGGGCTTCGCCGCCACGCTCCAGGCCGCCCTGAGGCGCGCGGGCGAAGAGGTCCATGCCGCGCCGATGGCGGGCTTCGACCCCACCCGCTTTCCCCGCGCCCGCCGCTTCGTCGTCCTGGCCGCGACCTACGGCAACGGCGCGGCGCCGGCCTCGGCAAGGGGATTCCTCGACGCGGTCGCCGGTATGAAGCTGCCCCCGGCGGCGCCCGTGGTCGTCCTCGGCTTCGGCGACCGCAGCTTTCCCGCCTTCTGCGCCTACGGCGAGGCCGTCGCCGCGGCTGCTGCCGGCCTCGGCTGGCCCATGCTCCTGCCCTTCGCCACGGTGGATCGCCAGTCGCCGCAGGATTTCGCCCGCTGGGGGCAGGCCCTCGGCCGCGCGCTCGGGCTCGAGCTGGACCTGACCCACACCCCCACCGTGCCCGACAGCCGGCCGCTGCGCCTCATCGCGCGGCACGACTTCGGGGCCGAGGTTCAGGCACCCGGCGCGATCCTGCGCTTCGCCCTGCCGGAAATCCCCTTCCGGCAGCGACTTCGCGGCAAGGGTTTCGCGCGGTTCGAGGCCGGAGACCTGATCGGCATCCTGCCCGAGGGATCCGACGTGCCGCGGTTCTACTCGCTTGCCTCGTCAAGCCGCGACGGCTTCATCGAGATCGTGGTGCGCAAATATCCCGGCGGGCTCTGCTCGGGCCAGCTCGTCGCGCTGGAACCGGGCCAGCGGGTGCGCGCCTTCCTGCGGCAGAACCCGGCCTTCCACGCCGGCCGCGGCCGCACGCCGCTTCTTCTCGTCGGCGCGGGCACCGGCGTCGGGCCACTGGCGGGGATGATCCGCGCCAACCGGCGGGGGCGCCCCGTGCACCTCTTCTACGGCCTGCGCGACCGGGCGAGCGATTTCGTCTACGGCGAGGAACTCGAGGCCTGGCAGGCCGGCGGGCGGCTCAGCCGTCTCGTCACCGCAACGTCGCGCGGGGCGAGGCCGCACTACGTGCAGGACGCGCTGAGGGCCGAGGGCGCGGCGGTGGCCGCACTGATCCGCGAAGGCGCGCGCGTCATGGTCTGCGGCGGGCGCGAGATGGCGGCCGGCGTGGCCGAGGCGCTGGCCGAGATCCTGGCGCCCTCGGGCCTGTCGCCGGTGACGCTGAAGGCAGAGGGGCGCTATGTCGAAGACGTCTACTGACCTTGTGCGCCATGCGCTGAACGGCCCGACGATGGGCAGCCGCTGGTCGGCTCTGTTCTTCGCCCCGGCGACCTTCGATCCCGGCCCGGTCCGCGCCGCGTTGCAGGCGGCGGTCGACCGCGTCGACGGGCAGATGTCGACCTGGCGGCCGGAGAGCGACCTGATGCGGCTGAACGCGGCGCCGGTGGGCGCGTGGTGCGACCTGCCCGAGGATCTGGCGCGGGTTCTGCACCTCGGGCTCGCAATCGGGCGCGCCTCGGGCGGCGCCTTCGACATTGCCACCGGCGACGCCGTCGCGGCCTGGGGCTTCGGCCCGGCCGAAGCGGCACCCGGCGCAATCCGCGCCGCGACCGAGGCGCCGCGGCGCCCGGCGTGGGACTGTCTCGACCTCGACAGGACGCGGCTGCGCAAGCGCGCGGCGGTCACGCTCGACCTGAACGGCATCGCCAAGGGCTACGGCGTGGACCGGCTGGCCGAGGTGCTGGCAGGCTTCGGCATCGGATCGGCCCTGGTGGGCATCGACGGCGAGATGCGCGCCCTCGGCGCGCGGCCGGATGGCGCGCCCTGGGCCATCGCGGTCGAGGCTCCCGACCCCGATCGGCGCGCGCCGCATTCGGTCCTGAGCCTTGAGGATGCCGCCGTCGCCACCTCGGGCGACTATCGCCACTGGGTAACGGTCGGCGGGCGGCGGCTGTCACACACGATGAACCCCGCCACCGGCGCGCCGCTCGGCACCCCGCCGGCCTCGGTCACGGTGGTCGCGCCGACCTGCGCCGAGGCCGACGCCTGGGCTACGGCGCTGATGGTGCTCGGGCCGGAATACGGCGCCGACTGCGCCCGCCGCACCGGTCTCGACGCCCTCATCCTGGTGCGCGGCGACGGCGCTGGCCTGCGACCCTGCAAGGTCGGACGGCTGTTCTCCGCGGCGGCCTGACACCTCCGCGCGGGCCGCGACCCTGCGGTCGGACCACATAGATGACAAAAGCACTAAGGAATTGACCGTCACGATCTCCGACAATATCACTCGGGTATGAACCGATTCCCCCCCTGCCCGACGGGACGGGGCCCGAGACCAGGAGACCGCCCGATGCACCGCGCCCTTTTTCCCGCCGCCGCCGCCCTGATCGCAAGCGCCGCCCCCGTCTGGGCGCTGTCGGAGGCGGAGGGGCTTGCCGAGGTCAGGGCCTTCACGCTCGAGCACAACGCAGCCCTGGTGGCCGAGGCCGGAAAACTGCGCGACCTTGCCGCCGGATACGCCGCCACCCTTTCCGCCCACGGCAACGATTACGCCGCCGCCTGGGCCGCCGAGGGACCGAAGCTGGCCGAGACCGTCGCCGCCATGCGCGCCCAGTGGCTCGCCGCCTCCAACCAGTACGAGACGATCGAGGGCATCGTCGCCGGCATCCCCGCCACAGCGAAATACGACCTGATCCTTGACGCCGGAAACCCCGGCACCGAGGCCGAGGACGTGGCCGCCTACGACCTGCCGCTGCCCGACGGCACGGTGCTGGAAAAGCCCGGCAGCCTCTTTCACACGATCACCGAACCGCTGCTGTGGGGCACCGACCCTGGCCATGTGAAGCTGGCCGCCGACCTGAACGGCGACGGCCAGACCGGCGCGGGCGAGGTGCTGTTCGACGCCAGCCTCGCGCTCGGCGCGGCCGATGGGCTGCTCCACTGGTCGAAGGCACTCGAGGCCGAGATGACGGCGTGGGACCCCAACCGCGACGACGCCTTCACCGCGGTGGTGACGATGACGCCGACGGTCGGCGACTATTTCGGCGAATGGAAGGAATCGCAGTTCCTCGGCGGCGGGGGCGAGGCCTTCGTGGCGCAGAGCCGGCTGGTCGACGTGCTCGGCATCATCGGCGGCTGCCAGCGGATGTATCTCTCGGCGATCTCGCCGGTTCTGGCGACGGCCGACACCGCACTCGACGCGGCGATCACCAGTGATTACGCCGACCTTCTGGCGCTGATCGGCGATACCCGCGCGCGCGAGAAGGCGGGCGAGCGCTTCACCGCCGAGGAGGCCGACGCGCTGGGCAGCGAGGCGCAGGACATCGCCGAGCGGATCGTCGCGCAGGTCTTGCAGGCGGCCGCGAAACACGGCGTCGAAATCCGGGGGTGACACCCAGATGGGCCATGCCGCAAGCCAGCCGGTGACCGCCTTCGCGCGCGCCTGCGGCTTTCCCCGTCCGCGCGGAGAACGCAAGCACGGGGGAAGCCTGCGGTCGGGCGCGCAAAGCGGCCTTTCGGCGGCCCTTTTCGTCTCGGGCCTCTGGCTCTGGCTCAGCCCCGGGGCGGGCGCGGTGCTGTGGCTCCATCTCGCCGGCGGCGCGGTGCTGGCCGGGGTGCTCCTGCCCTGGCTCGCGGTCCATGTGCCGCAGGGCCTGGCGCGGAGCGAGCGGCGCGTCTTCACCCTGGCTTCCTGGGCGCTGCTCGCAGTCTGGCTTGTCCTTCTACTGTCGGGTCTGGCGATGGCGCTGCCCGCCGCGCTCTGGTTCGCCGGGACGATCTGGTTCCCGCCCCGCGCGGTGACCGAGGCCCTGTCCTTCGCGCATTACTGGAGCGCCTGGGCATCGCTCGCCGGCCTCGTCCTCCACCTCTGGATGCGGCACTGGAGGCGGTCGTGACGCTCAAGGCGCAGTTCCGCTATCACGCCAAGCCGCTGACGGCGTTCGGGCTCGCCGCACTGGTCGGGCTCGCGCTCTGGGCAACGCTGGCGCCCCCCGCCGCACCGGTGGGCGTCACGCTTGCGGACATCCCGTTCTACCGCCTGCCCTTCGGTCCGGGTGCGGAAGGAGGCGAGCGGCCGTTCTGGCCCTCGCGGCTTGAAAGCGCCACGGGCGATTTCAGCGATCCCGCCCGCCTGCCCTCCTCGGCCGACTGCGCCTCCTGCCACCGGCAGGAGTTCCGGGAATGGGCCGCCTCGCTTCATGCCATCGCCGACCGTGACCTGGTCTACGAGGCCACGGTCGAGGCCAACGAGAAGCTCGTGCGCAACCCCGAGCAGACCCGGTTCTGCGAAGGCTGCCACGCGCCGAACCAGATGCTGGCGGGCCGGGTCAACCGCTTCGCCTCGGTCCCGCCCGCCGAGGCGCTGACTGAGGGCGTGGCCTGCATCACCTGCCACACCGCCACCCATGCCGATCCGATCGCCGGCAACGGCGCGATCACGCTCGCCTATGGCCGGGCCGAGGCGGAACGCGACGGGCCGCAGGGCGCCGCCCTTCTGGCCGATCCGCGCGCGCATCTCGCGGCCTTCGGCGCGCCCGACACCACCGCCCTGATGAAAAGCGCCGACCTCTGCGGCACCTGCCATGTCGAGATCTACGATCGTTCCATGTCCAGGGCCGAAACCCCGCAGGCGGTGCAGTCGACCTTCACCGAATGGCGCGAAAGCTGGTATGGCAGGAACGACATCACCTGCCAGGACTGCCACATGGCGGCCGACCCGGCCGCGCAGGTGATGACGCTGCGCCAGGGCGGAACCGCCAAGCCCGCGCGCTATTCGCACCGGTTCATCGGCGCCAACCACGTGATGGCCGACACCGGGCTTGGCGACACGCTGTCGGTGCTGCGCGGCGGGCTTCTTCCCGGGATGGATGCAGGGGCGACCCGCGCCACCCTTGACGAACAGGCCCGCCAGACCGCGGCCTTCCTGCGCACGGCGGCGGGGCTCGACCTGCGCGGCGTCCGCCGCGGCGCGGACGGGCTGCATCTCGACATCGCGGTCCGGAACCTCGGCGCCGGGCACAACCTGCCGACCGGCGTCAACGACCAGAAGCACATCTGGCTGGAAGTCGAGGTGACCGACGCCGCCGGCAATGCCGTCTTCCGCTCGGGCGGCGCGGCCGAGCGACTGGGCGTCGAAGACCCCGAGGCGGTGACCTGGATCGAGCATTTCGTCGATCCCGCGGGCAGGCGGATCACCGGGCACCTGACCTTCTCCACCGCCGAAGTCGTCTGGATGCGCAGGCCGATCCCCCCGCGCAGCGAAGACGTGGTGGGCTATGACCTGCCCCTTGCCGCCAGCGCGGCGGGGCCGCTCCATCTCAAGGCGCGGCTTCTCTACCGCGTCGCGCTGCCGAAACTGATCTTCACCCACCTGCGCCGCGACCTGGCGGTTCCCCCCTTCACCCTGGCCGAGCTTTCGGTCGACCTGCCGGATGCCACGCAATGAAGACCCTTGCCGCGCTCTTGTTCCTGCTGTTCCTGCCCCTGTCGCTGCATGCCGAGACGCCCTGGGCGGCGGCGGACGCGATCCGCAGCGAGGCGGGCCGGATCGAACGGTTGCTCTACCGCGCCGCCACGCCCGAACGGGCGGCCGAGATCGCGGCCCGGCTGAAGCGGATCGGCGACGCCTGGGGCGCGGTCGCGGCGGATTTCGGCGAGGATGCGCAGGCGGTGTCGGCCAGCGTCGCGGCCTATCGCGACGCGGCGGCGCGGGGCGACGCCCCGGCCGCGGCCCGCGCCCGCCAGCACCTCTGGACCGCGCTGATGGCGGCCGCGCGCGAGCGGGCGCTGGCGGCGATCGCGGCGGGCGACGCCGGCGCGGCGGCCGACTGGCTGACCATCCGCGACTACGCCCGCGCCTCGGGTGACACCGCTGCCGCGCTCGCCGTGCAGGCGCTCGCCCGGGGCGAAATCGCCCCGGCGGCGGCCCGCGCCACCGTCGAGGCGGAGCTTCTGACCGTGGCCGCGGCGGAGTTGAGGCTTGCGCTTTCGCGGGCGGGAGAAGACGCGGCGGCCGGCCACAAGACCCAGTATGCCGGTGACCTCGGCCGGATCGAGGGGCTTACGGGCTATCTCGGCAACAACCTTGCCGCCCATCTCGGCGCCGGGGGGAAGGCCGCGCTCGACGCCACGCTGGCCCGCGCCGCGGCCGATCCCGCCGCGCTCACGGAGGTGCAGGCCCGGCTTGCGGGCTACGCGCCGGTCGCGCTCTCGCCCGAGGAGGAGCTGCGCCGCGCCCGACTGCTGCGCCGGTTCACCGCGCTGGTGTGGGAGGAATACGCCAACGGCGTGCGCGGCGGGGAAATCAGCCAGCCGATGGAATACAACGAAGCGCGGATGTTCCGCGACCGCGCGGCGATGGTGCTGGGCGATCTCGCGCCCGGCCTCGACGATCCGGCGCAGGCGGCGCGGCTCGCCGGGCTTTACGCCGAGATGCAGACGCTGATGGAGGCGCGCGCCGGGGGCGTGGAACCCCTTGTGACCGAGGCGCTCGGCCTGATCGACGCGACCTTCGGCGCGGATGCGGCCGAGGGCGGCTATGCGGTGGCGGTGGACGCCCTGCCCGCCACCCTTGACGAACTTCTGATGATGGCGCGGGCGGGTGACTGGCCAGGGGCCGAGATGAAGCGGCTCGAGGCCTATTCCTGGTTCGACCCCGACATCGAGCAGCGGCTGGTCCCGCGCGCGCCGGCGGCGGCGCTCAGGCTCGAGGCGCGGTTCTGGGAAGGTTCGGCCGACCGGCCCGGCCTTGGCACGCTGGTCGCCCGGCATGGGGACGGCACGGCGCTGGCGGCCGAGATCGACGGCATCAAGGCCGACCTGGCCGCGGCGCGGGCGCGGATCGAGACGCCGCCCTCGCCCCTCGGCTCGGCGCTGCAATCGGCCGGCATCATCTTCCGCGAGGGGCTCGAGGCGGTGCTGATCCTCGCCGCGCTGATCGCCGCCCTCGGGGCCGAGGGCATCCCCCCTGCCCGCTTCCGCACCTCGCTCGCCACCGGCGTCGCGCTGGCGCTTGCCGGCAGCGTCGCCCTTTGGGCGGCGGCGCGCTGGCTGATCACCGTCTCGACGCTGGCGCGCGAGGCGCTTGAAGGCGGCACCGCGCTGGTCGCGGCGGCGGTGCTGGTGTGGATGGTGCTGGGGCTCTCGGCGGGCGGCGGCCATGTCGCGGCGTTCCGGGCGCGGCTTGCAGGCGTCGCAAGCCCGGCGTCCGTGGGCATCCTCGCCTTCCTCGTGGTATTCCGCGAAGGCTTCGAATCGGTCCTCTTCTACGAGGCGTTGCTGACCGATGCGGCCCCCGCGCCGATCCTCGCCGGGCTTGCCGCCGGCGGGGCGGCGGCGCTGGCCTGCGGCTGGGCGGTGCTCGCCGCCGGGCGGCGCCTGCCGCTTGCGCTCTTCTTCCGCGCCACCACCGTGCTTCTGGCAGCGCTCGCCGTGATGCTGGCGGGGGCGGGCGTCCGCGGGCTCCAGACCGCGGCGCTGATCGGTGCCACGCCGGTTGCCTGGTTCCCCGACCGGGACTGGCTGCAACTCTGGTTCGGGCTCTTTCCGGTGGCCGAGCCGCTTGCCGCGCAGGCCCTGGTGCTGGCGGTGCTGGTGCTTCCCCGGCGGCGGCGCAAGGCGGCGGCGCGGGCGGCGTGATACCCGCCGGGGCACCCGGGGCGCGTCAGCGCCCCGGTGCCCGCCCGTTTGCTCGGCGTGCGGGCCGGCGCCCGCCGGTGCGGGCATAGAACGCCCGCTTCGCCGCCTCGGTCGCCGCCAGATAGACCAGCACGATCGCGGACCCGGTGGCAAGAAGGTGCCAGGGCAAGGGCACCAGTCCGACCATGCGGGGCAAGGCGCCAAGATAGGGCAGGGCCGCCGCAACAAGCGCCACCGCCCCGGTCGAGACCAGAAGCAGCCTGCCCGGCGGGCTCAGCCAGAACGCGCGCCGCGTGCGCAGCACCAGGACGACCCCGAGTTCCGTCATCAGCGAGATCACGAACCAGGTGCTTTGAAAGAGGCTCTCGCCCGCGTGGAACACCCCGACCAGAAGGGCGAAGGTGAGCAGGTCGAAGACCGTGCTGATCAGGCCGAAGACCACCATGTAGCTGCGGATCGACCGGATGTCCCAGCGCGGTGCGCGGGCGACCTCCTCGGGGTCCACCCGGTCGCCGGCGACGGCAAGCGAGGGTATGTCGGAGAAGAAGTTGTTGAGCAGGATCTGCGCCGCCGTCAGCGGCAGGAACGGCAGGAAGATCGTGCCGACCGCCATGCTGATCATGTTGCCGAAATTGGCGCTGGTGGTGATCGAGATGTACTTCAGCGTGTTGGCGAAGGTGCGCCTGCCGTCGAGGATGCCCTGCTTGAGCACGCCGAGATCGCGGTCGAGAAGGACGACATCGGCGCTTTCGCGCGCCACGTCCACCGCCTGGTCGACCGAGACGCCGACGTCGGCGGCCTTCAGCGCGGGGGCATCGTTGATGCCGTCGCCAAGGTAGGCGACCGAATGGCCGCGCGCCTGCAGGGCGCGCACGATGCGTTCCTTCTGCTGCGGATCGACCTCGGCGAAGACGTTGCGCGCCTCGGCCAGATGCCACAGCGCCTCGTCCCGCGTCCGCGCAAGCTCGGCGCCGGTGATCACCGCGGGCCTCAGGCCCACCGCCTGCGCCACATGGCCAGCCACATGGCGATTGTCGCCGGTGATGATCTTGACCGTCACGCCGATCCCGGCCAGCGCCCTGAGGTTGTCGGCGATGCCGGGCTTGAGGGGGTCGGTGAACAGCAGGAAGCCTTCGAAGGTCATCGCCGTCTCGTCGCCGACGTCATAGCGCGGCTTCGGCGGCAGGTGCCGCGTGGCAAGGCCGAGGGCACGGATGCCCTCCTTGCCCCTGGCCGCGACGAAGGCGCGCATCCGGGCGCGCGCGGCATCGTCGAGCGGCTGCACCCCCCCGGCAAGGCGCACCCCGCCGCAGCATGAAAGAACCTCCTCGAACGCGCCCTTGGTGATCACGAGATGCGCGTCCTCGCCGGTGACATCGACCACGATCGTCAGTCGCTTGCGCAGGAAGTCATAGGGGATTTCGTCGACCTTCGGTGCGTCGGGCAGGCCCTTGCCCCGGGCCCCGGCAGCCGCGACGATGGCCGCGTCGAGCGGATTTTCGATGCCGGTTTCCAGATGCGCGTTGGTCAGCGCCAGGCGAAACACCGCGTCGGACTCGCGCCCCTCCGGGTCGGTGGCGGCAGCAAGCTCCACCACGCCGCTCGTCAGCGTGCCGGTCTTGTCGGTGCACAGGATGTCCGCCGTCCCGAGGTTCTCGATCGCGGCGGTCCGGCGGATGATCACGCCCGCCCGCGCCATCCGCCGCGCTCCGGCCGACATGGTGACGCTGATGATCGCGGGCAGAAGTTCGGGCGTGAGCCCGACGGCAAGCGCCACCGAGAACAGCAGGCTGTCGATCACCGGCCGGTCGAGCAGGAGGTTGGCGCTGAACACCAGCGTCACGATCACGGTCATCACCCGGGTGAGCAGGATGCCGAAGCGGCGGATTCCGCGTTCGAAATCAGTCTCGGGGTCGCGCGCGGCCATGCGCGCGGCGATGGCGCCATAGGCCGTGGCCTGCCCGGTCCGGACCACCACCATTCGCGCCGTCCCGCTGCGCACCGAGGTGCCGAGGAAGACCGCGTTGGTGCGCCCGGCAAGGGGCGCCTCGGCCGGGCTGGGGTCGGGGCGCTTCTCGACCGGGAAGGACTCGCCCGTCAGGGCGGCCTGGGACACCAGGAAATCGCGCGCCTCGATCACCACGCCGTCGCCGGGAACCAGGTTGCCGGCGCCGAGCAGCACCACGTCACCGGGAACCACGGCGGTGGCGGGGATGACCACCGGCCTGCCGTCGCGCAAGGCCTTCACCATCAGCGCGAGCCGCGACTGGAGCGCGCCCACCGCTGCCGACGCCCGGTATTCCTGGCTGAAGCCGAGAAGCGTGCTGCCCGCGACGATCGCAAGGATGATCCCGGCCTCGGTCCATTCCCGGACCAGGAGCGACACCAGGGCGGCAAAGACGAGAATCTGGACGAGCGGGCTTTCGTATTGGCGGAGCAGGATGCCGAACGCCCCGAGCCGTGGCCCCTCCCCGATCCGGCCGGCGCCGGCCTCGGCAAGCCGCGCCGCGGCCGCTGGCGTCGACAGGCCCTGGGCCGAGGAGTGCAGTTCGGCGAAAAGCCCGCCCGGCTCCAGGCTCCACCAGGGCCAGCCGGCCTCGGTTGGCCGGTCATCCGGCATCGGCGGCCGAAGCGCTCCCGCGACGGCCCGTCCGGACCGGCGGCACCGATGCCGCGCATCCCCGATGCACGGCCGGAACCGACACGACGATCGGCACCATATCCAGACCTTACCCCGCTGCCTTCACGTCGGGGACGATGGCCGCAATCCGCACAAAAGTCCACCTTGCCGGCGCCGGCGGCCCGCCCCTGCCCGGCCCGCCCTTCATCCTTCGCGCTGCGTCGATCCTGCCGTTGCCGTGCCGCGGCTCAGAGGCCGACGGTCTTGAGGCCCGCTTCCGTGTATCGTTCGCCCTCGATGTGAATTTCCGCGGCGGCGTTCTCGATCATCGCGAGATCGTCGGCAGAAAGAGCAATGTCGGCGGAACCGAGGTTCTCCTCCAGACGATGCCGTTTTGTGCAGCAGATCCTCGACGTTGCGCAAGCACAGGGGAAAGCGGATGTACATCATCACCGCCAGGCGGACGATCTCCGGCGAGGTCTTGAAATAGCGGAAGGGGGAGCGCCGGGTCATGGCTGGACGCTGTCCGGCACCCTGCCCGTCCTCAAGCCAAGTTTGTCTGACACTGCCCGACCGCCTCCCAAGCGGCAGGTCACAGGTTCGAATCCTGTCTGGGCCGCCAGCACATTCCCACGCCCCCCGCGACACCGGGCGCCATTGCCCGGCCGGCCGGGCTCGGTCTAGCTTGCCGGGAAGGCGGTGCCGGAGGATGCGGAATGTCTAAGCAGGCGCAGGGCAGGCAGGGGGCATCCACGGCGGCGATGCTGGCCGTCCCGATGGTCGTTGCCATTGCTGCTGGATGGCTCGTCGTCTCGACTCCGCCCGCCGACAGGGCCGGCGCGCCGCCAGAACCCGCCGCCACGATGCGGGCGGTTCCCGATTTCGTCCTTCCGCCGCTGCACTCCGGCGCCGAAGGGCTCCGCCAGGCCGATCTTCTCGGCGCCGTGTCGGTGGTGAATTTCTGGGCCACATGGTGCGGCCCCTGCCGGGAGGAGATGCCGCTTCTGGAGGATCTCGCCGGTAGGGTGCCGGTCCACGGCGTCAACGTGCGCGACGATCCCGCCGCCGCCGCCCGCTTCCTGGCCGAGACCGGAGACCCCTTCCGCCGCGTCGGCCGGGATGCCGATGGCGCCGTTTCCGCCGGCTGGGGCGTCTATGGCCTGCCCGCGACCTTCATCGTCGATGCCGGCGGGGCCGTCGCCTATCGCCTGACTGGGCCGCTGGACCGGCGCATCCTCGACCGCGACATCCTGCCGGTGATCGCCCGGCTCTCGGGAAATGCCGCAGGTCAGTGATCGTGGGGGCCGAGCCGCTGGTGCAGGCGGGAATCGTGGGTGCGGAAATGGTCGGTGAACCAGGCTTCCAGCACCGCCGTCAACCGCTCCGCCGCCGGCACCGAAGGGGTGCCCGCGCTGTCCATGATGTCGCGCAGACTGTCAAGCAGGCGCTCGTGATCGCCCTTGTGAGGCACGAGCTGGTCATAGCCCGCCCGCGTCATCTGGCGTTCCTCGTGGGCGAAATGCGCCGAGATCGCGCGGAGCAGATCGCCGAGGCATCGGTCCACATCGGCCCCCGGCCTGCCGTCGAGGATCGCCCCGGCGGCGGTGTTCACCAGATCGACAAGCTCGCGGTGTTCATGGTCGACGGCCGGGTCTCCGACGCTGAATTCCGGCTTCCAGGCGATGGGGGCCATAGGCTGCTCCGTCAGTGCAGGTAGAACCGGCCGGTCGTCGCGTCGAAGTCGACGGCGAGGCTTTCGGCCGGCGACAGGTCTATCTCGAAGGCGGCTTCGTGAGTGAAGCCTTGAACCGAGGGGTCGTCGCGCATCCTGATGGCGAGATGGTGACTGCCCACCGGCAGTTCAAGCGCGCGGTAGACCCGTGACGGGCCGCTGCCGGCAAGCCCGCTGGGCCGCAGGTCGGAAGCGATGGCGGTCTGACCGTCGACATCCATCTCGATCCGCACCGGGGCGCGGCGACGGTCGCAGATCTGGCTGTCGCGCATGTTGGCGGGCAGTTTCGCCAGTTCCTCGGCGGTCCGGTCGCGGCAACTGCGCGCGCCGGAATGGGTGAAGCTCAGCCGCACCACACCGATGTCGGGCGGCAGGCTCTGCCACGCGGGCCAGGCAGAGACGGCGGCCGTCGCCAGCACCACCGCCAGCGACAGCGCACCGCCGAAGGCGAGGTGGCGGGCGCGGCCGCGCCAGTCGATCGGCGGCGCGGTCATTTCACCGCCTCGCTTTCGGCCGGCGCCGTCTCGTCCCCGTCAAGGGCCCGGGCGCCGGCAAAGGCCGGCATGGCGCCGAGGCGGGCGGAGAAGGCCCGGAGCTCCTCGCCCAGCCGGGCGGTTTCGGTGGGGCCGGCCCAGACCGCCAGCACCCGCTCCCGCGGGACGCGCTGGCGCAGGTAGGGATCGCGGGTGCGGTCGAACCGGGCGCGGGTCCAGTCGACGCCGAAGCGGTTGAAGCAGTCGCGTTCGGCGCAGCCGGCGACGGCCACGCCGTCGGCCAGGTCGCGGCTGATGATGAAGTCGATGAGCGACGGCGGCGCCATCGCCACGCAGGGCAGGACGACTCGCCCCGGCGCCGCTTCGGCGGCCGCGCCATGCGCACAGGCGAGCGTCAGCACCCGCCCCGGCTGTCCCTCCAGCGCCGCCGCGGCCTCGATCACCTCCGAGCGGACATCGGAGAGCGGACGGTCGGGCAGGTCGATCCCGGTGACGAGCGGCCCCGACCGGCGGAACGGGGTGGAGGACGGGCAGGAGCCCATGCAGATGCCGCAGGAAACGCAGCGCGATGCGTTGACCTCGACCTCGTGGGTGAAGGGCAGGCCGTCGCTGCGCGGCACCAGCGTAATCGCGGCATAGGGGCAGTCGGCGACGCAGCGGGCACAGCCGTTGCAGAAGTCGAGAGACACTTCGGCCGCTGCTCCCTCGCGGCGCCGGGGCAGCCAGGGAAGGCCGCCGAGGAACAGGGTGAAGGCCAGCACCCCCGCCCAGATTGCCCCGGCCGGCACCGATTCGATCACCGGATAGAGCGACAGGAGCCACCAGTCGATCCCCACCGCCTGCGGCACGCTGGCCAGATCGGCCGGTCCCTGCGACACCGCCGGCAGAAGGAGCGAGCCCAGGACCAGCGCGGCCCCGAGGATCGCGGCCAGCCCGCGCGGCGGCCTGGTGCGCGCCTCGGTGATGCGCTGGATGTGAATCCACATCAGCAGCAGCAGGAGAAGCGGAATGGCGATGTGCAGGAACACCATCAGGGTGAAGAACCGGCTCGACAGCATGTCGGGGGCAAGGAAGTTCCGCGCGATCGGCTCGGCGAAGATGCCGAGCGTGTCGAGAAGCTCCGTGGTGACCGTGGCGACATACTGGGCGAGCCGGTCCCAGACCAGCCAGTAGCCGGTGATCCCCGAGAGATAGACGAACCAGATCACGACGACTCCGGTCAGCCACGAGAACCAGCGCTTGCCGCGGTATCGGTCCATCGCCCATTCGCGGATCAGGTGCAGGAACATCACCAGCACCATCAGGTCAGAGGCATAACGGTGCAGGCTGCGGGCGAGGCCGGCGTGCCACCACTGGTCCCGCGTCAGCCATTCGATCGAGGCATAGGCCTCGGTCACGCCGGTGTCGAAGAAGATGAAGAGATAGATGCCGGTCGCGGCGACGATCCAGAACAGGAACCAGCCGATCGGGCCGAGCTGGGCCAGCGGGTTCCAGTCCGGCCCGAAGGCACGGTCAAGGCTGCGCTCGGCCCGGTCGAAGCCGTTCCTGATCCAGGTGCGGGGATTGGTCATGGCGCGGCGCCGTCCTGCCCCGGCAACGGCCGGAGCGCGCGCCGGCGTTCGAGCCACAGCCGGAGGATGACGAGACCGCTCAGCACCAGCGACAGGGCGCCGAAGAAGATGCCGAAGAAGATGCCGTAGTCGAAGCGGTAGGCTCCGGTCAGCGGGTTGTAGACGGTGCAGAGAAAGCTGATCCGGTTCCACAGGTCCTGCGGTGCGGCGGATCGGGTTCGGATGCCGAGCACCAGTTCCTTCAGCGGCTCGATCAGCACCTGCGGCGGAAAGGCCTCGCCGTAGACCTGGCGGTAGACCACGCCATCGGCATCGAGGATCGTGGTCTGGGTCACATGCTCGAAGCTGCCGGCGATGGCCGTGTAGGAAAAGCCGAGCTCGTTCAGGAAGGCGGTTGTCGTGCCGGGGTCGGCGCTGGCGATCCGCCATCCGGGGATCGCGGTCAGGTCATGCGTTCCGGCGAAGGCGGCAAGCTGCGCCGGCCGGTCACCGCGCGCGTCGAAGCCGAAGGTGAGGATGGCGAAGCCGTCTCCCACGGCGTCCCGCGCGGTCTCGATCTGTGCGCGCAGATAGTCGGTGGTGATCGGGCAGACCGTGGCGCAACTGGTGTAGACGAGCGACACGACCAGCGGCTTGCCGCGCAGATCGGCCAGCGCCAGCGTCGCGCCGGTATGATCGGTCAGCACATGGTCCGAGACCCGGGTGCCGATCGCCGCCTGGCTGCGTTCATAGGCGGCCTCGGCATCCCCCGCCGCGCCCGCCGGGACCGGCAGCGCCAGAAGACAGGCCAGCCAGACCGACTTCAGAGCGCCCATGCCAGTCCCCGGTCCAGCACCACGCCGGCCGACAGCAGTGCGAAATGGCCGAGCGAGGCGCGGAACGTCGCCCGCGCGGCATCCTTGGACGGCGTGTTCATCAGCCGCCAGCTCGTCGCCACGAACCAGCCGCCGCCGAGAGCGGCGCAGACCCCGTAGACCGGTCCGAAGCCGTAGAACAGCGGCCCGAAGGTCAGGGTGACCAGCACCGCGACATGCAGGAAGATCACTGGCCCCCAGGTTTCCGGCCCGGCCACCACCGGCAGCATCGGGATGCCAGCGCGGCGGTAATCCTCGGCCCTGAGCGCGGCGAGCGCCCAGAAATGCGGCGGCGTCCAGAGGAAGAGCGCCGCCGAAAGCAGGATCGGCACCGGGCCGAGCGCCGGTCCGAAGGGATCGGCCGCCGCCGCCGCGCCGGCCAGGAGCGCGAAGCTGCCCGCCGCACCGCCGATCACCACGTTCCAGACCGTGCGCTTCTTCAGCCACAGCGTGTAGACGACGCCATAGGTGAAGGCGCCGAGGAAGATCAGCACGGCGGCGAGAGAGCCGCCCACAGACCAGCCCATGACGATCGAGGCGAGGAGCAGGAGCGTGAAGGTCAAGGGCCAGATCGGCCCTTCCTTCAGCCGGCCGCTGGCGAAGGGCCGGGCGAAGGTCCGCGCCATCAGCCGGTCGGTCCGACGTTCGAAATACTGGTTGAAGGCCCCCGCCGCGCCGGAGGCGCCCAGCACGGCGAGGGTGAAGACGGCCGCTTCGAGCCAGCCCAGGCGGTTGCCGCCGGCAAGGATTCCGACCAGCGCGGCCAGCGCGATGAAGGAGCCGATCCTGAGCTTCAGGATCGAGACGGTCATGGCGAGGGCAGTGTGCATGGGCTGGCTCCTGTCAGGTCAGCGGAACAGCCACAGTTCCGACAGATACTTCCAGTTGACGAAGTAGTAGAGCACGAAGCAGGCGAAGAAGATGCCGACCAGGATCAGCGTGCCCGGCAGTTTCAGCGTGGTGTGGCTGCCGTATTCGCTGACCGCCTCGCGCCCCTTGTCGTGAAGCGGGAAGGTGAGCTTCGCGCCCGGCCGGTCGAGCCGCGGCCCGGCGAGGATCGAGGCGACGACGATGACGATGAACATCACCCCGCCGACGGCCGCCATGATGGCCGAGATCCCGTTCAGACCCATCATCAGATAGGCCGCCGCCGGGAACTCGTAGGCATGGGCCGCGTCGGTCAGCGACATGTCCCAGTGCCGCCGCGCCACCCCGAGCGTCCCCGCCCCCATCATGAAGAGCGAGATGCCGCCCGCGCCGATGCCGAAGACGAAGGGCTGCCATTTCGCCAGCCCCGGCCACATGATGTCGCGCTGGAAGATCAGCGGCACCACCAGGTAGGTCATCGCCATGAAGGCCAGTGTCGTGCCCGCCACCACCGTCCCGTGGAAGTGGCCGGGGACGTAGATCGTGTTGTGCATCAGGACGTTGAGCTGCTCGGTCCCGAGCACCACGCCCGAGATGCCGCCGATGAAGCCGAACATCACGAGACTCAGGAACATGCCGGCGAAGGCCGGATTGCCCCAGGGCGCCTTGGTCAGCCATTCGAACGCGCCGCGGGTGAAGCCGTTCCGCCGCTGCGCCGCCTCGATCGCGCCCGGCACGGTCAGGCCGTGGATCATCGAGCCCATGACGGCGAGATACATCATGTAGGAGGTGTTCACGATCTTCCAGCTCGACGACATGCCCGGCTCGGCCAGGATGTGGTGGGCCGAGGCGAGCTGGAGGAACAGGATATACATGAAGAAGGCCATCCGGCTGACCTTCTCGGACAACGGTTTCGCCCCCACGACCATCGCGCCGATCGCGTACCAGATCGACACATGGGCGGAGACGTTGATCTGCTGGCTGGAATGGCCCATCCCCCACCAGACCACCTTGTACATCAGCGTGTCGATGTTCGAGATCAGGCCCAGCGACCACAGCCAGGTCGGGATCAGGATGATCGCCCCCGAGGCCAGGGTGAAGACGGCGATGATGCCGGCCGTGATCGCGCCGAAGGTGACCAGCGGGACCGATCCGTCATAGGTCTTGTCGTTCTTGGCGATGACCAGCGTCCAGAAGAAGATGAAGACCGCGATCAGCGCGCCGACCGCGAAGATGATCAGCGACAGGTAGAACCACTGCGAGGCCATCATCGGCGGATACGAGGTGAACATCACCGTCGAATCGCCGCGCAACACCGCGTAATTCGCCATGATCCCGCCGACGACCATCAGAAGGAAGGCGAACCAGGCCACCTTGGGCGCCGCCAGCCGCGATCCCAGGATCACCGCCGAGGCGAAGTAGAGCACCGCGATCTCGAAGAAGATGATCCAGAAAAGGAGCACGTTGGCCCCGTGCCCGGTCAGCACGAGGTAGAACCATTCCGCCGGCAGTAGCTGCACGGCCGGCCAGCGCGTCAGCGCCACCAGAAGCCCCATCAGGCCGCCGAGCGCGAGGAACAGCACCGCCGCCACGGCATTCGCCTTGATCAGCGTCTCGGCATTGGCCTCGATCCTGAGGCCGGAGAAACGGCAGGTCCGCCACGACGTCCCGGACGCAGCGCCGGGTGCGATTCCATCAATGGATGTCATTGCTGTTCTCCCTCAGTCCACGACCCGGATGCGCCCGGTCATCGTGTGATGACCGATCCCGCAGAACTCGTTGCAGACGATGCCGAACGTGCCGCTGTCGGTGGGCGTCAGGGTGATGATGTGCTCGTATCCCGGGTGGACCGAGATGTTGATGTTCGTGGGTTGCAGCGAGAAGCCGTGCTGCCAGTCGGCCGAGGACAGGTGGATGCGGTAGCTTTCGCCCTTCTTCAGCTCGAGGATCGGCCAGAACTCCCACAGCCGGGCGAGGATGTAGGCGTCGCCGCCCGCCGGCGGGCGCACCACGGGCACGCCGTCCTCCTCGAGAGGCGCCCCGTCCTCGCCGACCGCCTGAAATTCGGCGGCGAAGGCCTCGACCCGTTCGACGAAGACCTCCGGCCTGATCTTGTAGGTCTCGTTCGACAGGTTCTGCTGGCCGATGAAGTGCCAGGCGATCATGAAGAAGAACATGAAGAGCCCCCACAGGAAGGCGATCACGATCCAGCCAAGCTCGATGCCGTGGATCGGTTCCTTCCACCAGAGGCGGTTTGACGGCGGGGTAATGGCCATATCCGTACCTCGCCCGATCAGTTCGCTACGGGGATGGAGGCGATCTCCATCACACCCCAGACGATGTAGAGCACGGTCGGGATGGTGATCCCGAGGAACAAAAGCAGGAACGGATTGTCCAGGACCTGCTGCATGAAGGGTATGTTCTCGGGCCTGCCACCGTCTGTCCCGGCGTCGCGGCTCTTGCCGTCGGTCATTTCCGTCCTCCCGCTATCGGCGGGCACGACAGCGGCTGACGGGCCAGGATACCCCTCGCCCCTTTCCGCGACGGCGCCGCCGGGATTTCTGACACTCCTCCAGCCCGTCCCGCCCGTCTCGGCGCCGGAACCCCGGCGCGATGGCCGGCGGTGCGTCTTATGCAGGCCCGGCGCGTTCCCCCACGGGCGGGCGGAACCTGATGCCCACTAGCGCACAGGCTCGTGAGCGGGGAATTGACCTAAGTCAAGGCGATGTCGCCGAATCGTCGGGCGGATCGGACGGCGATGCCCTTTCCATGCCGGCCGGTTGCGTAGGTCCGGCGCGGACGGGATCGGTGGAGCCGGGCGCGCCTCTTGTCCCGGGGTGCTGTCGGACGAATGCGAACTCGTCTCGGGCCGAACCTGTGCCACCAGAACCGCACCGTCTCGTGGCAGATGACGATGCCCCGTTCGTGCAGGAGATCCTCGACGTTTCGAAGCGACAGAGGGAAGCGCACATACATCATCACCGCGCGGCGGATGACCTCGGGCGACGTCTTGAAATAGCGGAAAGGGGAGCGCTGGGGCATTCAAGGACGCTACCCACCCCCCTGCCCCGCCGCAAGCCAGGTTCCCTTGACCGGACCTCCCTGACGTTTGCAGGGCGCGTCCGGCGACACGCCGCCCGTCAAGCCGCTCCATTGGATGATGTCTTCACATAATGACGATAGGCTGCCGGAGGCATGCCGAACCACCGCACGCTCGCGCGGTGGAGGCTTCGCTGCTCCTTGAAGCCGAGCTCGAAAGCGATCTCCTTGATGCTTCTCGACGAATAGCGCAGACGTGAATGCGCGTGCTGCCGTTGGGTATCGTCAACAAGCTGTCGAAAACTGACGCCCTCCCGCTCAAGCGCCCGCTGAAGCGTGCGCGGTGTCATGCGAAGCGCCGCAGCGGCCGAGGAAAGCGTCGGTGGCGAGCCGCCGATACCCCGGGCGATGACCTCCCTTGCCTTGATGCTCACCAGGCTGGCGCGGCTGAGGAACTCCAGTTGGCTGTCGGCCAACTCGTTCAAGAGTGTCGAGACGATGGATGACGGGCGCGGGATCGGGTGATCCAGGTCAGCGATCCGGAATGAGATCGCGTCATCCCGTGCGCCGAAGGTGATATCGGTGCAGCCAAGCACCTCCGCATGCAGTTCGACCTGCCGTGGTGCAGGAAAAGAGAACTGCGCGGCATGGAGGTTGACCGGGCGGCCTGCGGCGAGCAACCGCAGTATCCGCAATACGACCGCAACGCCCGTGTCGATCACGATCGGCCGGGGCCGGCCGAGGCGCCGCCTGGCAACCAGCGAGATCACCGTTTCATCTCGCCGCAGCGTCACCTCCACGCTTTCGTCGATGAGCGGGGAATATTTCACCAGCGCCTCCAGCGCCCGCATCAGCGTCGTGCTTGCCAGCATGGTGAAGCTGACGACATCAAAGACGCTGGGGAAAAAGCTGGAGATCGCATTGAGCCCGACATGAGGATTGTCGCTCTTGCCCGCTGCAACCTCGGCGAACCGCTGGAAGTCCTCGCAGGCGATGCGGCGGTCGATGTTGTCGATCAAGGCCGGATCGAGACCGGCCTCCCGGTAGATTTCCTCTTGTCCGGCACGATTTGTCGCCAGCAACTGCACGATCAGACGCGGCGCAACGGCCGAGGCGGTCAGTTCTTTCAAGCTTGTCCCTCTACAGGTGCGTCTGGATGCGCGCACTGCCACGCACATATCACCTGTTCGCGAACTGTCGAAGCCGCCAAGTGACCGGCCGCCTTTTGGCGCGACGATTGACGTGCCCGGATACATCGCTGGCGCGCCCGGACAGCGACATCGGCGAACGGCTCGCTATCTTTGAATCACAAGGTTTTCAGTTCGACCATATCGATCCTACCAACGGAGACAACCGTCATGTCCAAGTTCGTCATCATACCCTTTCCGAATGAAGCGGCCGCCTATGGGGGCATCCAGGCCCTCAAGGAACTGGACCAGGCCGGCGATCTTAGCCTCTATGGTTATTCGGTTCTCAGCAAATCGGCCGACGGAAGGCTGGACGTCAAGGATGCTGCCGGGAAGGGTCCGCTGGGTCTTGCGCTTGGGGCGTTGACGGGTGGGCTGATCGGCCTGTTCGGCGGCCCTGCGGGATGGGCGCTGGGGGTTGCCGGGGGGGCGCTTGTTGGCGGTGTCACCGATGTTGCCCTGGCCGGCGCCCCTCTGCGCTTTGCCGAGCGTGTCGCGCTTGATGTCAAGCCGGGCCATGTCGCCATCGTCGCGGAAATCGACGAAGACTGGACCACCCCCCTGGACTCACGACTGGCCGAGCTGGGCGCCACCGCCATCCGCGAATGGAGAAGCAACGTGGAGGATGCACAGATCGAAGAAGATGCCAGGAATGCCCGGCTTGAGATGGAGCAACTCAGGAACGAGGCCCGCGAGGCGCGTGCTGCACAAAAGGAAAAGCTGGAGGGGAAGGTGGACGCGGCCCGGACCCGGCTGACCGAGCTGCGGGACCAGGCCGCTGCCCGGCTTGAATCGATCAAGTCCGAGGCCGAAGCGAAGATCGCCCATGCCGAGCAGCAGATGAAGACCGCGAGCGCAGAACGGAAAGCCGAAATCGAGGCGCGGATCGCGCGGATCAAGGCCGACGCGCGCCAACGCTCGGACAAGCTGAGCGCCGCCTGGAGCCTGACCAAAGAAGCGTTGCTCTGAGACCAGATCCGGTTTCCCGCCCCGTGCGGGACACCGGACGACTGCAACCCGGGCGACCGCGGCCCAAGGCCGTTGTCGCCAAATACCCCATCGACAGATCAGGAGAACATGATGACCGAACTGGTCGCAATAGCATTCGACGCCCCGGACGAAGCGGACCGCGTCCTGACGCAACTGAACCGCCTGCAAAAGGAATACCTGATCGATCTTGCCGATGCCGTGGTGGTCGTCCGGCAGCCGGACGGCAAGATCAACCTGAAACAGAGCATCAATCTGGTCGGCGCGGGGGCGGCGTCGGGTGGCCTTTCCGGGGCTCTCTGGGGAACCCTTGTCGGGCTGCTGTTTCTCAGCCCGCTGGCCGGGTTTGCGGTCGGCGGACTCACCGGCGCCGGTCTGGGGGCCATGTCAGGCTCGCTGGAGGATTACGGCATCAACGACGATCTCATCCGCGACCTTGCAGACAAGCTGAAGCCTGACAGCTCGGCCCTGTTCGTGCTGGTGCGCAAGGCACAGCCGGAAAAGGTTCTTGCCGAACTCTCGCAGTTCAAGGGCGAGGTCATCCGCACCTCGCTGTCCCCGGAGCAGGAGGCGCGGCTTCAGGCCTCCCTCGCCAGGACGGGCAGCGCGTAACGGTCGGAGGCGCGGCTTGACCGGCCGCGCACCTCTTGACGCGAGGGGCGGCATTCGCCGCCCCTCTGCTTTCAACGCAGATAGCCTTCCGTCAGCGCCACCCAATAGGCCGCGCCCACCGGCAGGATCTGCTGGTTCAGCACATATTCGGGGTGGTGGACGAATTTCGTGTCGCCATTGCCAAGGAAGCAGTAAGTGCCCTTGCGCTGTTGCAGCATGAAGGCGAAATCCTCGGACCCCAGATAGGTCGGCCCCTCGCCCGAGACCTGATCCTCGCCGAAGGCATCGCGGGCGATCCGGCAGGCCTTGCGGGTTTCCTCGGGGTCGTTGGTCAGTACCGCGCCGGGCACGCCCTCGCGGATTTCCGAGGTGCAGCCGAAGGATTCGCTTTGCTGGCGGATCAGGCGGCGGATGTTGTCCAGCACCAGCTTGCGGTCCTCGGGCGTGGTGGTGCGGATCGACAGGCGCAGGATCGCGCTGTGGGCGACCACGTTGCCGGCCTGCCCGGCCTGGAACGCGCCCACCGTCACCACCGCGCTATGCGCCGGCGCCACGTTGCGCGACACCACGGTTTGCAGCGCCATGACCAGCGACGATCCCGCGACGACCGGGTCGATCGCCAGTTCCGGGAAGGCGCCATGTCCGCCCTTGCCGGTGATCTCGACCTCCCAGTTGTCGACCGCGGCCATGGCATCGCCCTCGGTGAAGTAGAGCTTGCCCAGTTCCAGCCCCGGCATGTTGTGCATGCCGAAGACCGCGTCGACGGGAAAACGCTGGAACAGCCCGTCGCCGATCATCGCCGGGCCGCCTTGCATGGTTTCCTCGGCCGGCTGGAAGATCAGCCGCACGGTGCCGTTGAAATTCTTCTTCTCGGCCAGATATTTGGCGGCACCGAGCAGCATCGCGGTATGGCCGTCGTGGCCGCAAAGATGCGCCACACCGGCCACGGTCGATTTGTATGGCAGGTCGTTGACTTCCTGGATCGGCAGCGCGTCGAAATCGGCGCGCAGCCCGATGGCCTTGTCGCTGTCGCCGACCTTCAGGCTGGCGACGATACCGTGCTTGCCGATGGCGGTCTCGACCTCGAAACCGCCGATGGCGCGCAGCTCTCCGGCGATGTAATCGGCGGTATTCGCCTCCTGCATCGACAGCTCGGGGCTGCGATGCATGTGCTCGAACCATTCCTTGATCTTCGTCTGGTCGATGTCCTTGACGATCGCATTCATGATGTCCGTCCTTTCCTCAGGGGGCCTTGGAGGGGCTGGCGCCCTTGAGTTCTTGCTGCGCCACGGCCCTGCCCTTGGGCACCGTGAGCATGATCGACAGCACCGCCGCGGCGACCATCGCCAGATTGGCCAGCAGCGCAAAGAAGGCCGCCTCGCGCGAGGCCAGGTTTTCCTGATTGCCGACGAAGGTGATGACGCCCTCGATCCACTTGACGCCATCGGGATTGCCGGCGATCGAGGTGTAGATCGTCGCCGAGATCGCGACCCCGAAGGAGGCGCCAAGCGAGGAGGCCATCTTGTAGATGCCTGCGCCCGCGCCGCTTTGATCCTCGGGTAGGTTCGACAGCGCCGCATCGGTCGAGGGCGTGGCATAGAAGCCAAGTCCCAACCCGAAAAGCGCGAAGGCGCACACCGCCAGAACCTGATAGGTGCCCAGCATCAGGTTGGTTGGCATCAGGAGAAGGACGGCAAGGCCGACGATGTAGCAGCCCCAGAGCATCGGCTTGCGCGGACCGTGACGCTGCAACATCTTCTCACCGACGCGGATGAAGGCGAGGATGGCGATGGCGTAGCCGATGGTCAGCAGGCCGGCCTCGGTCGCCGTCTTCGCACCGCCCTGTTGCAGCAGCAGCATCGTGACCATGATGATGCCGCCGGTCGCGTTGATCAGCAGGTTGGAGATCGTCGCGCCGGTAAAGGTCATGTTCCTGAACAGCCGGAACTGCACGAAGGCGTTGGGATTGCCGCTTTCGATCCGATAGAAGATGACGCCGAAGATCACCGCCACGGCCAGAAGCCCCAGCGAAAGCGGGCTGGTCCAGCCCCAGGCGCCGCCCTGTGTCGCGAAGACCTGCAAGGCGACCATAGCGAGCATGAAGGAAAGGACACCCGGCAGGTCGAACTTGTAACCCGCTTTCGCGGGCGCCTTGCTTTCCGGCATGCCGCGCATCATCAGCATCCCGATCACTGCGACGGCGGCGCCGATGATGAAGATCCAGCGCCAGCCGACGCTGCCGGCCATCAGCCCGCCGAACAGCGCCGCAAAGCCGGAACCGCCCCAGGACCCCATCGACCACAGCGAAATGGCGCGCTGACGCTCGGCCCCGTCCCAATAGGCTTTCACCAGCGCCAGCGAAGCCGGCATGATGAAGGCACCCGACAGGCCCTGACAGACCCGCCCCAGCATCAGGAAAAGCCCGCCCGATCCGCCTGACGGTGCAAAGCCCACCAGCAGCGAGCCGATGATCGAGAAGATGAAGCCCAGCTTCACCATCCTGACGCGGCCGACCCGGTCGGCCAGCCCGCCGATGACGACGATGAAGATGCCGGAGAACAGCGCCGTGATCGAGACGGCGATGTTCATGAAGGACTGCTCAAGCTGAAGATCGGCCGCCATCGTCGGCGCGATGTTCAGCGTCGTCTGGGCAAACAGCCAGAACGCGAGCACGCCGAGGATCATCCCGAATAGAACGCGGTCGTTGCCGCGATATGTTTCTGTTGCAGTGCCAGTCATGGGGCCCCTCAATCGTTGCGATACATGTCATGCTTGAACCCGATGCCAGTGAGACATGACATCACGAAATCTATTTTTCGATGACAGTCCCAGGGCAAGTGCGGAACCATATTCCAGCGCTCCGGAGGCATAACAGGCCAGTCTGGCGATGTCACTGTCCCGGCACGCCAGGGATGTATCCGGATGCGTCGGTTGCCACCCGTGCGCGAACAGGTCCGGCTGTTCCCGCTCAGGTGAGTCCTGAACGGAGTGTTGGGTCTGGAGGGCGGATCACCGGATCGGAACATGACCCTGGGGTCCACGCTGTCAGCTCGTCGATCCAATCGCACCGATCTTGTCTTCTATACTGTCACGACACCGCCGAAGACTTGCAAAGATGGCATCTTCCCGCGTGCCGATGCGAACTGATGGCAGAACCACCGTCAGGGCATAAAGGCCAAGGTGGGTACGCAGGGGAACAGCAAGACTGAAGATGCCGGGGATGAAGGACGCCGTGTCGCGGCCGGCATCCCTTTCGCGGGAAATAGCCGCCAGTTCCTGCGCGACATCGGCACCTGCGATGCTCTCCGAAAGGATCTGCGACACCAGCTCCGGCGCAAGCTCGGCCAGGATCGCGCGCCCACATGCGATCTGATGGGTGGCGATGGGGACTGTCCCTACGGCAAAATCGACACGCAGGGGTTGCTCGGCAATGCAGCGGTCAATCACGGCGACGTTGGTGCCTGCCAGGGTGCAAAGCGCCACGGTTTCACCCAGTTCGTTGCTCAGCCTCCCGACAAAGGGACGCACCTCGGTCACAATGTCGGCATGCCGGCGATAGACGAGTTTGGAAAGCATGGGGCCAAGACGAAAGCCATGTCCCTGCGCCGAAAGCTCGACGAAACCTTCAGCTTCAAGCGATTGCATGATCCGCTGCACGGTAGATCGCGCCAGCCCGACCCGCGTGGCGACGGACGCCAGGCTCAGCCCGTCAGGATGATCGCCCAGTTGGCGCAGGATCGCGGCGGCGCGCGCGATGACCTGGATGCCTGCCGTTCCGTCACTCACCTCGGTCATGGTCGGTTCACTGTCATTCTGATGATCGAATCGCATTGACATTCCTGCCCAACTCACGAATTACGATACACTGCACCGCAATGCGGTCAATCCAACGAGCAAATCATTTGCTTCCGCACCCGCGTTGAGGCATGTTTTCCTGGGAGCCGGTCTCTGTCGTGAAACACTTCTGGTTGCAGATCGAACCTGTTGGTTCGCACCGCTGATGCGCCACCCCGTCATTGCTTCGCCTTCGTCCGAATTTCGTCAATCGCCCAGTGAGAGACCCATGCCAGGACCTTTCAAGAAAAAAGCCGTTGTTGCATCGGCGATGTCGCTGCTGACCATTCTCGCACCTGTGGCGGCGCTTGCCCAGCAGCCAATGCCCGAGGTCGCCGTCATGACGGCAGAAGCCACGGATTATACGGCGACGGTCCGCCTTCCAGGGCGCGTCAAGGCATCGACGATCGCCGAGGTGCGGCCCCAGGTCTCGGGCATCATACAGGAGCGCCTTTTCGAGGAAGGCGAGCCAGTCGAGGCCGGCGCGCCGCTATATCAGATCGAAAGTGCCACCTATAGTGCGGCGGTGGCGGCGGCGGAGGCCGCGGTAGCCGAGGCGCAAGCCAACTATGACCTGGCTGTTGTCGAAGCAGAGCGCGCAAATAGCCTTTTCTCGAACAGTACCGGCTCGGCGGCCAATCGGGACAAGACAGTCGCGGCCCAAAGATCCGCAGACGCGGCGCTGCAAATAGCGAGAGCCAAGTTGACCACCGCCGAGATCGATCTTGATCGCACGACCGTTCGAGCGCCTGTCGCAGGAGTCATCGGCTTTTCCCAGACCACGACCGGGGCTCTGGTCGGTGCCCAGCAGGTCACCACGCTGACGACAATCCGAACGCTCGATCCCATCTATGTCGATGTGACGCTATCGGCCAACGACCTTCTCGACTGGAATGCCACATCCGAGCGGCGCGAAGCCATGAAACATGCCAGCGCAACCATGATCCTGCCCAACAGGCAGCTTTACGAGGCGAAGGGTGAGATCAAGGCTGCCGAGCCTCGGGTCGAGCCGACCACCGGCATGGTGACGTTGCGCGTGAGCTTCCCGAACCCCCAACACGATCTGCTTCCCGGCCTTTATGTCGAAGTCGAGTTGCCGACAAGCGTGACAAAGGGGGCGGTTCTGGTGCCGCAGAACGCGGTCATGCGCGATGCGAGCGGCGGGGCGAGCGTCTGGATCGTGGAGAACGGCAAGATCGCTGTCCGGCAGTTGTCTGTCTTGACCGCTGATGGCAACCGCTGGGTTACGACTGGCGGGCTGAAGGGGGGCGAGACCGTCGTTGTCTCCGGTTTCCAGAAGGCCGCGCCGGGAGCGGAAGTCCAGATCGTGACCGATGAGCAGAACCCTGAAACTGCGCCAGTCGGAAGCAACTGATCATGGCCCGTTTCTTTATCGACCGCCCGATTTTCGCTTGGGTTATCGCAATCATCATCATGGGGCTCGGCGTTGTGTCGATCCTGCGGCTGCCGGTTTCGCAATATCCGTCGATTGCCGGCCCTTCGATCGTTATCGGCGCCACCTATCCCGGCGCTTCGGCCGAGACCGTCGCGGATACGGTCGTCCAGATCATCGAGAAGGAGATGACCGGCCTTGACGGGCTGCGTTACATCGACTCTTCGACGACATCGACCGGGCGCGCGACTGTGACGCTGACCTTCGCGATCGGGACTGACCCTGACATCGCGCAGGTGCAGGTGCAGAACAAGCTGGCTCAGGCCCAAGCACGGCTGCCCCAGGACGTGACCCGCCAGGGGGTCACGGTCGAAAAGTCCGCGACCGGCTTTCTCATGGTCATCGGCCTTGTCTCCGATGACGGCGCGCGCAGCAATATCGACCTGTCCGACTATCTGAGTTCGTACATGGTCGAGCCGGTATCGCGCCTGACCGGCGTCGGCAAGGTCCAGGTCTTCGGCGCCGAATACTCCATGCGGATCTGGCTCGATCCGCAGAAACTGAAATATTACGATCTCTCGCCCAATGTGGTCACCAGCGCGATCGCCGCACAGAACGCCCAGATCTCGGCTGGCGCCTTCGGTGCCCAGCCCGCGGCTCCGGGCCAGCTTCTGAATGCGACGATCACCGCGCAGTCGCTGCTCAAGACGCCCGAGGACTTTGAAAGCATCATCCTGCGCGCCGACACCGACGGTGGCATGGTTCTGCTGCGCGATGTGGCGCGCGCCGAGCTTGGCACGCAAAACTACGAAATCTCGTCCTTCTTCAACGGCAAGCCCGCGTCAGGCATGGCAATTCAACTTGCGTCGGGCGCCAATGCGCTGGAAACGGCCAATCTGGTCAAGGCCAAGATGACTGAGCTGGAGGCGAACTTTCCCGCCGGCATCAGCTATGTCATCCCCTACGACACCACGCCCTTCGTCAAGATTTCGATCGAAGCCGTCATCGCGACCCTGATCGAGGCCATCGCTCTGGTGTTCCTCGTGATGCTGGTCTTCCTGCACAATTTCCGGGCAACGCTCATTCCGACGATGGCCGTTCCTGTCGTGCTGCTGGGAACATTCGGGATCATGGCGGCGCTTGGCTTCACGATCAACACGCTGACCATGCTTGCCATGGTGCTGGCGATCGGCCTGCTGGTCGATGACGCGATCGTGGTTGTCGAAAACGTCGAGCGCATCATGCGCGATGAACATCTCGGCCCGCTCGAGGCGACGCGCAAATCCATGGACGAGATTTCGGGCGCCCTGATCGGCATCGCTGTCGTGGTTTCGGCAGTTTTCGTCCCGATGGCGTTCTTTGGCGGATCGACCGGCGAAATGTACAAGCAATTCGCGGTCACCATCGTCTCGGCCATGATGCTGTCGGTCGTCGTCGCGCTGATTTTCACGCCCGCCCTGTGTGCGACCATGCTGAAGCCGCATTCCCACGCGCCGCGCAAAGGCATGCTGGGACGCCTGGGCGGCGCCTTCAGTGAGGGCTTCGAGTCCCGCTTCGGCAAAGTCGTCAAGGGCTATGCCAGGCTGGTCCATATCGTGACCGCCGCGCCGGTGCGCATGCTGGTCGTCTACGCGCTGATCGTTGCCGGGATGCTCGCGCTTTACCAGAGAACTCCGACCTCGTTCCTGCCGGACGAGGATCAGGGCGCGCTTCTCACCATCGTCCAGTTACCGTCCGGCGCCACCGCCGAACAAACGCGAGACGTGCTGAAGAAGGTCGAGACCTACTACACCACGGCTGAAGCCAAGAATGTCGAAGCCGTCTTCTCTGTCCAGGGCTTCTCGTTCGGCGGGCAAGGCCAGAACATGGCGATGATGTTCGTCAAGCTGAAGGATTGGGCAGAGCGCACCGCCGCGGAAGACTCCGTCGATGCGATCGGCAAGCGCGCGTTCGGGCCGCTCATGGGCGGCATCAAGGAGGCCATCGTCGTGCCCATCGTGCCTCCCGCCGTCATGGAGCTTGGCACCTCGAACGGCTTCAGCGCCATCCTTCAGGCGAGCGCCGGCCAAAGCCATGAAGAACTGCTTCAGGCACGCAACATGCTGCTCGGAATGGCCGCTCAGGATCCTCGCCTGTCCGGGGTGCGCCCCAGCGGTGTTGAAGACGCATCGCAATTCCGCATCAATATCGACTGGGCAAAAGCCGGGGCGGTTGGCGTGACTGCCACCGATGTCGGATCGTTTCTCAGGACGGTCTGGGCCAGTGCCTATGTGAACGACTTCCTCTATGAGGGCCGCGTCAAGCGGGTCTATGTCCAGGGCGAACCCTGGGCGCGCTCCTCGCCGGCGGATCTGAGCCTGTGGCGGCTTCAGAACGCCAACGGTGCCTTTGTCGATTTCTCGACATTCGCGACCGAGGAATGGGTCTTCGGCCCGCAGCAGGTCAACCGCTACAATGCCTTGCCCTCGATGAAGATCGACGGCTCTGCCTCTGCCGGTTACACCTCGGGGGATGCGATCGCCGCCATGGAAGAGCTGGCACAAAAGCTGCCGCACGGCTTCTCGCTGCAATGGACAGGCATGTCGCTTGAGGAAAAGGAAGCGGGCGCCGGCGCCATACTGCTCTACGGGCTGGCATTCGCAGCGGTCTTCCTTTGTCTTGCCGCGCTCTATGAAAGCTGGTCGATCCCGATCGCCGTTATTCTGGCCATGCCGGTGGGCATTCTTGGCGCCCTGATCGGCGCCTGGATCGGCGGCCAGTCGAATGGCGTCTATTTCCAGGTCGGCATGCTGGCTGTGGTCGGCCTGACCGGCAAGAACGCGATCATGATCGTCGAATTTGCCCGCGAGCGCATGGCGGAACTGGGTGAAACGGCACTGGAAGCGGTCCGACATTCGGCCGAACAGCGGTTCCGGCCGATCCTGATGACCTCGCTGGCCTTTGGCCTCGGCGTCACGCCGCTCGTGCTCTCCGCCGGGGCAGGCGCCGGCGCGCGCACGGCGATTGGCTATGCGACGCTGTTTGGAACGATCACGGGGACGGTTCTGGCGATCTTTTTCGTGCCAGTGTTCTTCATCCTGATCACGCGCCTGCTGTCAAGGAACGCCTGAAGGGTGGTGTCAGGCGGATGCGAACTCGTCTCCGTTTGCGCAGCCGGTGCGGTGCGTCAGGCGGCAAGAAGTCCCCGCCACCCGGTCAGAGCGCGGTGCGGTTCGCCATGAATTTCTGTCTGCTGTAGAATGCGCGTTCTTGGTTGAAGTGGTTGCTGATCGAGGCATGGACGGCGGCAGAACTGCTGTAGACTTCGCTTCCGCCGAAAGCGCAACATGCGGAGGGGATGGGCCTCATATCCGACCTTCTTTTGTGGATGCCGCTCGGTTTGCAAGGAATTTCTGATCGTCCGGACATGTGATCGAGTGCGGTCTTTTGTCAGGCCTGTTCGTGCGGCTGACTGGCGCCGCTGGCCGGGATGGTGATGCGCGGAGCGGGGCCACATCTCCAAGAGCGAGCTCGAGGCTCGGAGAAGGTTTCTGGTTTGCCCGACCCGGATCATGTCGATCATGTGCCCATGCAGATCATGCCTTCCTCACAACTCGGTGGCCCGAGTGCCCATTCGATGCCCGATCAGGCGCCGATCAGCACCGGGCCGCGATAGCATTCGCCGCGCATCAGCATCGCCCAGATGCCGCGCGCCATCTTGTTCGCCAGCGCAACTGCCACGACCGGGACCGGCTTGCGCTCCAGCATCCGCGCCAGCCACGACCCCTTCGGCGCCCCACGGCGCGTGGCCCAGCGGATCACGGCGGTCGCCCCGATCACAAGCAGTCGCCGGATATCGCGCTGCCCCATCTTCGAGGTTTTCCCGAGCTTCTGCTTGCCGCCGCTGGAATGCTGCCGCGGCACCAGGCCGAGCCAGGCGGCGAAGTCACGTCCGCGCCGGAACTGCTCCATCGGCGGGGCGAAGGTCTCGACCGCGAGTGCGGTGATCGGACCAACTCCCGGCATCGTCTGCAGCTGGCGCGGCATTTCTGCTTCCTGCGATATGGCCGCGATCCTGGCCTTCAGCGTATCGATCCGGGCGGTGAACTGGGCGATCTGCTCAAGCAGCATGCGGCAGACGTCCCGCGCGAGTTCCGGCACGTTGGTGCCGGGATCATCGACGACCTTGGCGAGGCGCGGCAGGTAGCCGATCCCCTCGGGGGCGACATGGCCGAATTCGTAGAGATGCGACCGCAGCGCATTCACCGCCTCGGTGCGCTGCTTCACGAACTGCTCGCGCGAGCGGAACGCAACGGCCCGCGCCTGCTGATCGGCCGATTTCGGTTCGACGAAACGCATGGTCGGCCGCAGGGCCGCCTCGACGATCGCCTCCGCATCCGCCGCGTCGTTCTTCTGGCGCTTCAGGAACGGCTTGACGTAGTGCGGCGCGATCAGCCGGACCTCGTGCCCGTAGTGGGACATTTCCCGCGCCCAATGGTGCGCGCTGGCGCAGGCCTCCATCGCCACGAGGCACGGCGACTGGTCAGCCATGAACCGTGCGAACTGCGGCCGTGACAGCTTCTTGCGATAGACGACGGACCCGTCTTCCGCGGCCCCGTGAACCTGGAACACGTTCTTTGCCAGATCGACGCCGATGATGCTAACTTCTCCCATGGATGCCCTCTCCTTCAGCTTGTGCTTCAACACCACGAGTTTGGCACATCGCGATGCCGTCAGGGGAGAGCGGCATCCACCCCATCTCCA
>JAUQYA010000125.1 GCA_030837785.1 Albidovulum sp. | reverse complement strand
AAAGTCGACCGACCGCGGATCGGCAAGCGCGGGCGGCGATCTTGGATGGTTCGGCGTGGGAATGATGGTCAAGCCCTTCGAGGACGCCGTCATCGCGATGAAGAAGGGCGAGATCTCGGCCCCGGTGCAGAGCCAGTTCGGCTGGCATGTGATCAAGCTGGTGGATGAGCGCACCGCCGCGAAGCCGACGATCGAGGACGTCCGGGCGGAGCTTGAGGGCGATCTTCAGGGCCGTGCCGTCGAGGCGAAGGTGACGGAGTTGACCGACGCCGCGAAGGTGGAGAAGAAAACCGAAGGGATCGACCCGGCGATTCTCAAGAACGTTGCGCTGATCGACAACTGAGAGCCCGCGCGGAGGAACCATCATGGCCAGGACGAAGGACGAGTGGAAGGCCGAGGCGAAGAAGCTCAAGGCCAGGGTGAGGAAACTCCGCGTCCGGCTTGAGGCCGAGGTCGCACCGGTCGTCGAGGAGGCGCTTGCCAAGGCGGCCGATGCGGTGGGCGATGCGGCCCATGCCGCCGCGGCAACCGTGCGCAGGAAGGCCCCGAACCCGGTTTCCCCGCTTGCGCCCAAGGGCGGCTTCCCGAAGCTTCCGCGCATTCGTGGCGTGGAATTCGCCGCCGTCGCGGCGGGCGTCCGCTATGCCGGACGCACCGACGTAATGCTGGCCCGCCTCGCCCCCGGCACCGCCATCGCCGGGGCCTTCACGACATCGGCCACCCGTGCCGCCTGCGTGCTCGACTGCGAGGCGAAGCTGCGCGTGAAGGAAGGCGGCGACAGGGGCGCGGCGATCATCGTCAACTCCGGCAACGCGAACGCCTTCACCGGCAAGCTCGGTGCTGAGGCGGTCGATGCCGTCACCGGCGGGGTTGCGAAGGCGTTGGGCATTCCGCTAACGCGGGTGTTCTCGTCCTCGACCGGCGTCATCGGCGAACCGCTGCCGCACGAGCGGATCACCGCGACGACGGGGGAACTGACGGCGGCGCTTTCGGCGGATGCCATCGAACTGGCCGCGCGCGCGATCATGACCACCGACACCTTTCCGAAGGGTGCGGCCGCCGAGGTCGCGGGCGAGGGTGGCACGATCCGCATCGCCGGGATCGCCAAGGGATCGGGCATGATCGCGCCGGACATGGCGACGATGCTCGTCTACGTCTTCACCGATGCGACCATCCCGCAGCCGGCGCTGCAGAAGATCGTGTCGCGGCAGGTCGGCGACACGTTCAACGCGATCACCGTGGACAGCGACACCTCCACTTCCGACGTGCTGATCGTCGCGGCGACCGGCATGTCGGAGGCAGAGCCGATCACCGATCTGAGGAGCAGGGTCGCGCGGGAATTCGAAGTCGCGCTCGGCCGCGTCATGCTCGACCTCGCGCAGCAGGTGGTGCGCGACGGCGAGGGGGCGACGAAGTTCGTCGAAATCCGCGTGACCGGCGCGGCGGATGCGTCCGATGCGCATCGGGTGGCAATGGCAATCGCCAACTCGCCGCTGGTCAAGACAGCGATCGCCGGCGAGGACGCGAACTGGGGCCGCGTCGTCATGGCGGTGGGCAAGTCAGGTGCGAAGGCGGACCGCGACCGGCTGTCGATCCGCTTCGGCGAGCTCGTGCTGGCCGAGAACGGCTGGCGCAGCCCCGGCTACAGCGAAGAGGCGGCCAGCGCCTACATGAAGAACGACGAGCTGGTGCTCTCGGTCGATCTCGGCCTGGGCAAGGCGGCGCGCACCGTCTGGACCTGCGACCTGACGCATCGCTACATCGACATCAACGCCGACTACCGGTCGTGAGGACGGTTCTCGTCGTCGCCGTCGCGCTGATCGACGCCGACGGCCGGGTCCTGCTTGCGCGCCGGCCCGAAGGCAAGCCGCTTGCGGGCCTGTGGGAATTCCCCGGTGGCAAGGTCGAACCCGGCGAGACGCCCGAGGCGGCGCTGATCCGGGAACTGCACGAGGAACTCGGCATCGACACCTGGAAAAGCTGCCTTGCGCCCCTGAGCTTCGCCAGCCACAGCTACGACGATTTCCACCTGCTGATGCCGCTCTTCGCCTGCCGCCGCTGGCAGGGCACGCCGCAGCCGCACGAGGGGCAGGAACTGGCCTGGGCCCGGCCGAAGGACCTGCACGCCTACCCGATGCCACCGGCGGACCTGCCGCTGATCCCGGTCCTGCGCGACTGGCTCTGAGACGCGTCGGTCTTCACGTCCGCGACCTCACGCAATCGTGAGTTGCGGAATTTCTCCGCTTATTTTCCGGGTGCGCCGAATTATTGTTTCCAAAATAAACTGATTCTGGCAAATTTATGGCAGTATCGGTTCGCTGACCGTTAACGAGTGCACGCTATACCGAAAAGCAGCCCGCGTTGGGGAGGAAAAGCGATGCTGCGAACCATCACTCTTGGAAGCTGTGTATCCGTTCAGGGGACGTTCGAGCGCCAGCTCGAAAACGGCAAGATCCTCGTGCGGGTGGGAAACCTTCTGTTCGAAGGCTATCCCGTCGTGAAGAAGGCCGCCTGATCCACAGGCGGCCTTTTCAATTCGCTCTGTCTGAAGGAGGCGCCGGCGCCTCCTCTTTCATGTCAGCTTCCGCTCGACTTCCTCGCGCTCGAAGATTTCGATGATGTCGCCCGGGCGGATGTCGTCATAGTTCTCGAACGCCATCCCGCATTCCTGGCCGGATTGCACTTCCTTGACCTCGTCCTTGAATCGCTTGAGGGTTTTCAGCGTGCCCTCGTGGATCACGACGTTGTCGCGCAGAAGCCGGACGCCCGCCGACCGGCGCGCGACACCCTCGGTGACGAGACAGCCGGCGACCTTGCCGACACCGGAGACCTTGAACACTTCCTTGATCTCGGCGTAGCCGATGAAGTTTTCGCGCACTTCGGCCTTCAACAGGCCGGACGCCGCCGCCCTCACGTCGTCCACGAGATCGTAGATGACCGAATAGTAGCGAATCTCCACGCCCTTCTGGTTCGCGGCCGCGCGCGCCGGCGCGTTGGCCCGGACGTTGAAGCCGATAACCGGCGCATGGCTTGCCTCGGCAAGGCCGATGTCGGACTCGGTAATGGCGCCGACACCGGAATGGAGCACGCGGACGCGCACCTCGTCGTTGCCGATTTTTTCCATCGCCTGGACAATCGCTTCGGCCGACCCCTGCACGTCGGCCTTCACGACGATCGGAAGCTCGGCCACGCTCTCGTCGGCCTTGGCTTTCGCCATCAGCTGCTCCAGCGTCGTCGCCGCCCCGGCAGCCGCACGCTTGTCCTTCGCCGCCTGCTCCCGGTAGGCGGCGATCTCGCGCGCCTGCGCCTCGGTCTCGACGACGTTCAGGACGTCGCCCGCCTCCGGCGTGCCGTTGAGGCCCAGCACCTCAACCGGGACCGAGGGACCCGCCTGCTTCACGCGTTCGCCCTTGTCGTTCACCAGCGCGCGAACCTTGCCCCACTGTTCGCCGACGACGAAAATGTCACCCTGACGCAGCGTGCCGTTCTGCACCAGAACGGTGGCCACCGGCCCGCGCCCGACATCGAGCTTGGCTTCGATCACCGCGCCCGAAGCCGCGCGCTCCGGGTTGGCACTGAGTTCGAGAATCTCGGCCTGAAGCGCGATGGCTTCCAGAAGGTTGTCGAGCCCCTTGCCGGTCTTGGCCGAAACCTCGACATCCTGCACGTCGCCGGACATCGCCTCGACCACGACCTCGTGTTGCAGCAGGTCCGTCCGCACCTTTTGCGGATTGGCATCGGGTTTGTCGACCTTGTTGATGGCGACGATCATCGGCACGCCCGCGGCCTTCGCGTGGTTGATCGCCTCTACGGTCTGCGGCATGACCGCGTCGTCGGCGGCCACGACCAGCACGACGATGTCGGTCACCTGAGCACCGCGCGCGCGCATCGAGGTAAAAGCCGCGTGGCCCGGCGTGTCGAGGAACGTCAGCACGGCACCCGAGTCGGTCTTCACCTGATAGGCGCCGATATGCTGCGTGATGCCCCCGGCCTCGCCCGCCACGACGTTGGCATGGCGGATCGCGTCGAGAAGCGAGGTCTTGCCGTGGTCGACGTGGCCCATGATCGTGACGATCGGCGGGCGGGGGGTCAGATCCTCGGCCTTGTCCTCGACCGTGTCGATGGCCTGTTCGACGTCCGCGTCGGTCACGCGCACGGCGTGGTGGCCGAATTCCTCGATCACAAGCTCCGCCGTATCCGCGTCGATGGTCTGGTTCATCGTGACCATCATGCCCATCTTCATGAGCGCCTTGACCACGTCGGCCGCGCGTTCGGCCATCCGGTTCGCCAACTCCTGCACCACGATGGCTTCCGGCAGTTGCACGTCGCGCACCTGCTTTTCGGCCTTGTGGCCCATGCCAAGGGCCTTGGCGCGCGCCTTTTCCTGCTTGCGCTTCATCGCCGCGAGCGAACGCTGGCGCCCGCCCTCGTCAAGCGCCTCGGAAAGGGTAAGCTTGCCGGCCCGGCGACTCTCGTCGCGCGCGCCGGCGCGGCCGCGATCGCGCTCGCCGCCGCCACGGTCGTCGCGCTCGCGGTCGGTCTTGCGCGGCCCGCCCACGGCCACGCCCTTGGCCTCGGCGCGCGCGGCCACAGCCTGGGCAGCGGCCTGGTCGACCGGCGCGGGCTTGGCCGCGGCAGGCTTCTTGAAATCTTCCTTGCGCGCGGCACGGGCCTCGGCCTCTTCGGCGCGGCGGGCCTCCTCTTCGGCCTTGAGCTTCAGCGCCTCTTCGCGCTCGCGCTCCTCGCGCTCCTTGGCTTCCACCTCGGCGCGGCGACGTTCGCGCTCTTCCTCGCGCTGGCGTTCCTCCTCGGCGCGGCGCAGGGCCTCCTCGGCCTCGCGGGCCTTGGCGGCCTGAAGGGCCTTGAGCCGACGCTCCATCTCGGCATCGGAAATGCCGGCCGGCCGGCGCGAGGGGTCGCCGAGCGTCGGCGCGGCCCCGCCGGGACCGCTCTGCGGCACGCCGGGTTTGGGCACGACGATCCGCTTGCGCTTCGTCTCGACGACGACATTCTTCGTCCGGCCGTGGCTGAAGCTCTGCTTCACCTGACCGGAGCGTCCGCCGCCGAGGCCAAGGGGTTTCTTGCCGTCTGTATCGCTCATGCCGACTTCGTATCCTTCCCGGCGGCCGATCCGCCGTCTTTCGCGCGCAAACCCGAAAGCTTCGCGGCATCCTCTACAACACGTTGGGAGAGTCCGCCAGCGCCGAGCGCGCCATGTATCACACTATCTCGCCCGAAGGCCAGCCCGAGCTCGGACGAGGTCAGGCAGCCGAACCAGCGCCCGCCCTGCGGCGTCCAGAGCTTGCCCTTCCCGCGATCCGAACCGTCGGAAGCCTGAAGAAGAACCCTGGCCTTGCCGTCGGCCAGCCAGCCCTTGACCTTCTCGAACCCGGCCACGGCAAGGCCAGCCTTCCGGGCCAGAGAGACAAGATCGACCACGCGCCGCGCCAACCCGGCCTCCACCAGATCGGCGAGACCCTCGGGCACCGTGACCTTGCCGCGCGCCGCGCGCGCGAACAGCCCCTTGGTGGCCGCCTTCTCGATGGCGGCGCGGTCAGCCGTCACCCAGATGCCGCGGCCCGGCAGCTTGCCGGCGAGATCGGGAACGACCACGCCTTCGGGCGACACGACGAAGCGGATGAGACCGGTCTTGGGCTGCACGTCACCCGTGACGATGCAACGCCGCTCCGGTTCATCCCTGTCCTTGTCGCGTCCCCCGCGGGTCATATGGCCATCTCCCGAGGCCCATGTCAGGCCTCGGCCTCCTCGTCTTCGGCGCCCTCGGTCGCCTCAAATTCCGTCGGATCGACCCAGCCAAGCTGGATGCGCGCCGTCATGACCAGGTGCTGGGCCTCTTCGAGGCTCATGTCGAACTTCTCCAGGAGCCCCTCGTCCTTCACCCGTTCGCCGTTCACCGTGGTCCAGCCGCCGGCCAGTTCCCAGTCGGCGCAGGTCGCGAAATCCTCGAGCGTCCTGATGCCGTCCTTGGCGAGCGCCTCGATCATCTGCGGAGTCAGCCCGTCGAAGTTCACCAGGCTGTCCTCGACACCCAGCGCACGGGCGTTTTCCAGCGCCTTGCGGTTCTGCTCCTCGATCACGTCGCGGGCACGGGCCTGAAGCTCCGCCGCCGTCGCCTCGTCCACGCCTTCGATCGACAGAAGCTCGTCCATGTCGACATAGGCGACTTCCTCGAGGTTGGTGAAGCCTTCCGCCACCAGGAGCTGCGCGAAGAACTCGTCAAGATCGAGCGCATCCATGAAGAGCTTCGTCCGTTCGGCGAATTCGGCCTGGCGGCGCTGGCTCTCCTCCTCCTCGGTAAGGATGTCGATGTCGAGCCCGGTGAGCTGCGAGGCAAGCCGGACGTTCTGACCGCGCCGGCCGATGGCGAGCGAAAGCTGCTCGTCCGGCACCACGACCTCGATCTTGCCGGCCTCCTCGTCGATGACGACCTTCGACACTTCGGCGGGCTGGAGCGCGTTCACCAGGAACGTGGCCTGATCTTCGTTCCACGGGATGATGTCGATCTTTTCGCCCTGAAGCTCGTTCACCACCGCCTGCACGCGGCTGCCGCGCATGCCGACGCAGGCACCCACCGGGTCGATCGAGCTGTCGTAGGAGATGACGCCGATCTTGGCGCGGCTGCCGGGATCGCGAGCCACCGCCTTGATCTCGATGACGCCATCGTAGATCTCGGGCACTTCCATCTTGAAAAGCTCTGCCATGAACTGCGGATCGGTGCGGCTGAGGAACACCTGCGGCCCCCGCGCCTCGCGGCGCACGTCCTTGATGTAGCAGCGGATGCGGTCGTTGGGGCGGTAGCTTTCGCGGCCGATCTTCTCGTTCCGGCGCAGGATGCCCTCGCCCCGGCCGATGTCGACGATGATGTTGCCGTATTCCTCGCGCTTGACCACGCCGTTGATGATCGTGCCCTTGCGATCCTTGAATTCCTCGAACTGGCGATCGCGCTCGGCCTCGCGGACCTTTTGCAGGATCACCTGCTTGGCCGATTGCGCCGCGATACGGCCCAGATCGACGGGCGGAACCTCGTCCACGATCTCGTCACCGACCTTGGGATCGGCGATATACTGCCTGGCCTGCGCAACCGTGAGCTGCGCCTGATAGTTCTCCACCGCGTCGTCCTCGACCACGGTGCGTACGCGGGTAAACGCGGCACGGCCGGTCTTGCGGTCGATCTTCACGCGGATATCCATCTCGGAGCCGTAACGCGACTTCGCGGCGCGGGCGAGGCTTTCCTCCATCGCCTCGATGACGAGGACGGGGTCGATCATCTTCTCGCGCGCGACGGCCTCGGCCGTCTGCAGAAGTTCAAGCTGGTTGGCA
>JAUQYA010000017.1 GCA_030837785.1 Albidovulum sp. | reverse complement strand
GAACACCGCGCTCGGCATCCTCAACATGGGGCTGATCTCGGCGATCCTCGCGCTCGGCGTGAACATGCAGTGGGGCTATGCCGGGCTGTTCAACGTCGGGATCATGGGCTTCGTGGCGCTCGGCGGGCTTGCGCCCGTCCTTGTCGCCACCCAGCCGGTGACCGAGGTCTGGACGGCGAACGGCGCCTTCCGGCTGCTCTTCGCGCTTGCCGTCGGCCTGGGCATCGTGGCGCTTGCGATCCTCGCCAACCGGCGGCTCGCGGGCGGGCTTCGCGTGGCGGCGATCCTCGTCACGCTGATCGCCGGGTTCTTCCTCTTCCGCGCGATCTTCGATCCCGCGGTCGAGGTCGTGGAGGCCTTCCAGCCCGCGACGCATTCCAACCTCGGCGGGCTCGGCCTGCCCGTCCTTCTCTCCTGGCCGGTGGGGGCGCTGCTTGCGGCGGGGGCGGCGTGGCTGATCGGCAAGACCGCGCTCGGCCTGCGCTCGGACTATCTGGCCATCGCCACGCTCGGGATCGCCGAGATCATCCTTGCGGTGATGAAGAACGAAGACTGGCTGGCGCGGGGCGTCAAGAACGTCATCGGCATCCCCCGGCCGGTGCCCTACGAGGTCGACCTTCAGGCCAGCTCCGCCTTCGTCGAATGGGCGGCGGGCTTCGGCGCCGATCCGGTGACGGCCTCGACGGTGGTGGTGAAGCTTCTCTACGCCGCGCTCTTCACGGCGGTCCTCCTTGCGCTCATCTGGGCCTCCGAGATGGCGCTGAAGTCGCCCTGGGGCCGGATGATGCGCGCGATCCGCGACAACGAGACGGCGGCCGAGGCGATGGGCAAGAACGTCACGCGCCGGCATTTGCAGGTATTCATCCTCGGCTCCGCTGTCTGCGGCCTTGCCGGCGCGATGATCGTCACGCTCGACAGCCAGCTCACCCCCGGCACCTACAACCCCTTGCGCTTCACCTTTCTCATCTGGGTCATGGTCATCGTCGGCGGATCGGGCAACAACTGGGGCGCGGTCCTCGGCGGCTTCCTGATCTGGTTCCTCTGGATCAAGGTGGAGCCCTGGGGCAACGCGCTGATGGGGCTGATCACCGCGGGCATGGCCGATGGCGCGCTGAAGACCCACCTGCAGGACAGCGCCGCGCACATGCGTCTCCTGACGATGGGGCTCGTGCTGCTGCTGGTTCTCAGGTTCAGCCCGCGCGGGCTCATTCCCGAACGCTGACGGCGGCCACCCCGGCGGGCCAGAAGCCCCAGGTCAGGCCGTGGTAGCGCAGCGTCGTCTCGGGCGCGGCGGTCAGGGGAACGCGGTCCACCGGGCCGAAGACCAGCCCGCCGGGATGCGCCGCGCTCCAGGCCGCAAGTTCGGCCGGCGTGGCGGGTGTCGCCACCGGCCGGGTGAGGCGCGCGGCGAAATTGAACTCGGCATTATAGGTGATGCCGGAAACTGCCAGACCGCGATCGGCCGCCGGGGCGAGCCGCGCCGCAATCGCGCCCGCGTCATGGGCGGCGCGAAGCCCGGTCGTCGCGATCAGCAGATGCGCGAGGGCCGCGACGCCGGCGCCGGCCAGAACGTGACCGGCGCGGAACGGCAGCCGCCAGGCGGCCAGCCCGAGCACGAGGTTGAGCGCACCAAAGAGCGCCACCGCCGGAAGCGGCGCAAGGTCGGCCAGATCGCCGCTGGCGGGGATCAGCCCCGCCGCAAGGGCAAGCGCCAGAAGCCCGATCAGTGCCGGCGCCAGCGGCGCGAGCGAGCCGCCCCTGCCCTCGCCCGCCCGCACCAGGCCCCGGGCGAGGAGGAGCGCCACGGCGGGGTATTCCGGCATCAGGTAATGGGCCTGCTTTCCCGAGATCAGCGAGAAGAGGACAAGCGCCGCCCCGGCCCAGATCATCACCATCCGCGCCGCGGGGTCGCCCCGCAGCACCGGGGCCAGCCCGCGCCACAGCCGCCAGGACCAGCCCCAGGGAAAGAGCAGCACCGGCAGGAGCGCGACCAGGAACCAGGCCGGCCGGTCATGCGCCATGCCGCCGCCGACCCGGGCCGCCGATTGCGTCCACAGAAGCTCCTCCCGGTAGGCGGCGCTGCCGCGCGCGATCGCCGGCACGAGCCAGAGCGCGACGAGCGCGAGCCCGAAGGCAAAGGCGATGCCGAAGCCCTTGAGCCGTTCGGTGCCACGCGGACAGTCCGCGGCCCAGAGCGGCATGGCCAGGAGAACCGGCAGGAGGTGGACGAAGATCACCGGGCCCTTCGCGTAGGTGCCGAAGGCCAGCGCCGCGCCGAAGGCCAGCCAGTCGCGCGTCCCGCCCCCGCCCTGCCCGATGCGCCAGAGAGCCCCGACACCGAACACGACCGCGAGTGCCAGCATCGTGTCGAACATGGTGGCGCTCGCATAGATCAGGAACACGGGGAACCCGCACAGCACCGCGATGGCCCGGACCCCGATCCCGCCATCGCCGGGCCAGAGCCTGCGCCCGAGCCGCGCGGTGGCAAGCGCCAGCGCCACCGCGAAGCCGGGCCCGATCAGCCGCGCGGGAAACTCGGCGACCCCGGTCACCGACCAGACAAGGTTGATCAGCCAGAAGAGAAGCGGCGGCTTGTGGGCGTAGAGGTCGAAGTTGCGGGTGAGGTGGAAGTTGTCGCCCCCGAGCCACATTTCCCAGGCGACGTCGAGGTAGCGCGTCTCGTCGACGGGCAGAAGCGGGCGAAGGGCCACGAAGGCCACGAGAAGTGCGGCGAGCCCGATCGCTGCAAGGGCCGTTCGGGGAAGAATCAAGATCGGCTCCTTCGGGTTCTCACGCCGGGAGATGTTTAGCCGCTCGGTCCTCCGTCGGGCAATCAAACCCCGGTTTGACAGGCGCGAAATCGACGGGAGAAATGTCAGATACGACGCTTCCCGTCGCAAACAGCCTCTCTGCGGCGAGAGGCCTTTGCCATTTTCGGCACAGGCACGGCCGCTCCCCGCGGCCGCGATTGCGAGGGACGGATCCATGAAGACCCAGGCACAGGTCGTTGTCATCGGCGGCGGCGTCGTCGGCTGTTCGGTGCTCTATCACCTGACGAAATACGGCTGGCGGGACGTGATGCTGATCGAGCGGTCGGAACTGACCTCCGGCTCCACCTGGCACGCGGCGGGGGGCTTTCACACGCTGAACGGCGACACCAACATGGCGGCGCTCCAGGGCTACACGATCCAGCTCTACAAGGAGCTGGAGAAGATCACCGACCTTAGCTGCGGGCTCCACCATGTCGGCGGCATCACCCTTGCCGACAACCAGGCGCGGTTCGAGATGCTGAAGGCCGAACGCGCCAAGCACCGCTACATGGGGCTGCACACCGAAATCCTCACCCCGCAGGAGGTGCACGACTTCACCTTCGGCCAGGTCAACCTCGACGGCATCGTCGGCGCGCTCTACGACCCGCTCGACGGCCACCTCGACCCGTCGGGCACCACCCATGCCTATGCCAAGGCGGCGCGGATGGGCGGGGCCGAGATCGTGCTTCACAACCGGGTGCTGGAAACCAACCCGCGGCCCGACGGCACCTGGGACGTGGTGACCGAAAAGGGCACCATCCACGCCGAACATGTGGTGAACGCAGGCGGGCTCTGGGCGCGCGAGGTGGGGGCGATGGCCGGCGTCTACCTGCCCTTGCTGCCGATGGCGCACCAGTATCTCGTCACCGACGACATTCCCGAAATCATGGAAATCCTGAAATCGGGCAAGGAATTTCCCCATGTGATGGACCCGGGCGGCGAAAGCTATCTGCGCCAGGAAGGCCGCGGCCTGTGCATCGGTTTCTACGAGAAGCCCTGCGAGCCCTGGTCGGTCGACGGCACGCCCTGGAACTTCGGCCACGAGTTGCTGAACGAGCAGTGGGACAAGATCGAGGAGTCCGTGGCCTTCGCCTATCGCCGCTTCCCGGTGCTGGAACGTTCGGGCGTCAAGCGGGTGATCCACGGCCCCTTCACCTTCGCGCCGGACGGCAATCCGCTGATCGGCCCCGTCCCCGGCCTCAGGAACTACTGGTCGGCCTGCGCGGTCATGGCCGGTTTTTCCCAGGGCGGCGGCATGGGCAAATCGCTGGCCGAATGGATGATCCACGGCGAGACCGAGGTCGATCCGCGCGGCTTCGACGTGGCGCGCTTCGGCAAGTGGACGACGCCGGGATACACCGTCCCGAAGGTGATCGAGAACTACCAGATGCGCTTCTCGGTCAGCTACCCGAACGAGGAACGCCCTGCCGCAAGGCCGTTCCGCACCACGCCGATGTACGACATCTTCGATCGTCTGGGCGCTGTCTGGGGCGCGCAGTACGGGCTCGAGGTCGTCAACTACTTCGCCCTGCCCGGCGAGCCGCGCTATGAAACCCCGTCCTTCAAGCGCTCCAACGCCTGGGAGGCGACGGCGCAGGAGGTGCGCGCGGTGCGCGAGGGCGTCGGCATCAACGAGATCCAGAACTTCGGCAAGTTCCGCGTCAGGGGCGCGGGCGCACGGGCCTGGCTCGACCGGATCATGGCCGGCGCGATCCCGAAGCCGGGGCGGCTCAGCCTGACGCCGATGCTGTCGCCGAAGGGCAAGATCATCGGCGACTTCACCGTCACCTGCCTGTCGGAAACCGAGTTCCAGATCACCGGCAGCTACGGCGCCCAGGACCAGCACCTGCGCTGGTTCCAGAAGAACCTCGATGCCGGCGTGACGGTCGAGAACGTCTCCGACCGGCTGACCGGGTTCCAGATCGCCGGTCCGAAGGCACGGGAGCTTCTGGCGCGGGTGACACGGGCCGATGTATCGGGCGCGGCGCTGAAGTTCATGGACGCGCGGCCCATGACCGTGGGCATGGCCGACTGTCTGGTGCAGCGCGTGAGCTACACCGGAGATCTGGGCTACGAGATCTATTGCGACTTCATGAAGCAGCGCGCGCTCTGGCACGCGCTCTGGTCCGCCGGAAAGGATCTGGGCCTCAGACCGTTCGGGATGCGGGCGATGATGTCGCTGCGCCTCGACAAGCTCTTCGGTTCCTGGGCGCGGGAATTCAGCCCCGACTACTTCCCCGGCGAAACCGGGATCGACCGCTTCATCCGCTGGAACAAGGGGGCCGACTGGATCGGCAAGGCCGCGGCGCTGAAGGAGCGGGCCGAGGGGCCGAGGCGGCGGCTCTCGGCCTTCGTCGTCGAGGCGGCGGATGCCGATGTGGTGGCCTACGAGCCGATCTGGATCGGCGACAGGGTCGTGGGCTTCTGCACGAGCGGCGGGTATTCGCACTGGACCGGCCAGTCGGTGGCGCAGGGCTTCCTGCCCGCCGATCTGGCCGACACACGCGAGGTGGAGATCGAGATCCTCGGCGAACGGCGCCGGGCGCGGCGGATCGACGGGCCACTCTGGGATGCGGACGGGGCAAGAATGCGCGGCTGAGCCCGGACCGCTTGCCGCGAAGGGCCGCCGCGGCGATACTGGCCGGGACTCAGTTCGGGCCAGATCATCGTCGCGGAGAGCACGCGGTGTCGGAGCTTGTCATCCTGATCCCGGCGGCCGGCGCCTCGCGGCGCATGGAGGGCGCCGACAAGCTCCTGGAGGAGGTGGACGGCGAGCCGATCCTGCGCCGCACCGCCCGGATCGCCGGCGCGGCGGGCGGCACGGTGCTGGTCGCCCTGCCGGAAACCGGGCCCTATCTGGCCGCGCGGCGCGCGACGCTCACCGGCCTTGCGGTGCATCTCCTGCCGGTCGCCGACGCGCACGAGGGGATGGCCGCGAGCCTGCGCGCCGGCGCGCGGGAAATCGGCGCGGCCGAGGGGCTGATGGTGCTCCTGCCCGACATGCCGGAGATCGGGGTGGAGGACGTCCGCCGCCTGGTCGCCGTCTTCGCCGAGGACCCGACCCTGCCGGTCCGTGCCACCACCGAGGACGGGGCCGAGGCCGGCCATCCGGTGATCCTGCCGCGGCGGCTGATGCAGGAATTGGGCATCCTGACCGGCGACCGCGGCGCGCGGATCGTGCTCGAGGGCGAGGACGTCCGGCTGGTTGCCCTGCCTGGCCGCCGTGCCGTGACCGATCTCGACACGCCCGAGGACTGGGCTGCCTGGCGCGCCGCGCGGGGCGGGTGAGGTTCCGAGGGGTGAGATTCCGGGGGGAGGCCGGGGCCTCAGGCGGCGCGGGCCGCGGGCCTGGCGGGCGCCCGGGGATCGAGCGTCAGGAACCGGCGCGCCGGTTCATATCCGCGCTGGCCGGCGCGGGTGGCAAGTTCGGGGAAGATCATCAGAATCTCGCGCAACTGCGCGTCGTGCAGCCCGTCGAGTGCTGCGGCTTCCGGCAGGAAGCTTTCGCTCCAGCAGCCATTGGCCCAGACGATCTCGTGGGCATCGAACATGATGTGGTAGTAGATCACGCTGCGGACCTCTTCCACCGCGGCGAGGCCGAGGGTGACGAGGTCGGTTGCGGCGGCGAGAATCTCGGTTTCGTCGCCGTGGCCGGCGGCGTGGTCGCCGGCGAGCAGCATCCGGTGCTGCGGGCTGACCATGAGATCGGCTGACGGAACGTCGGCCCCGAAGGCGCCGCGGGCGATCCGGACCGGCCGCAGTTCGGGAAAATCGGCCAGCGCCCCGGCGCCGAACTCGCGCCCGCCGATCCAGCGGATCGGCTGGTAGCCGCTGTCGCGGGTCAGGACGCGATCGCCAACGCGAAGGGCCTCGATCGCGACGGGGCCATCGGCAGTCGCGATCCGGCTTCCGGCCACGAAGCATGGCGTATGCGGCGGGCGCCGCGATGCCCCTGCCCCGGCGTCCGCGCGCCCGAATTCCCCGATTGACTTGCCGCACATCGCCGGCGCTCCGAACACAATACCTGCCCCCGATCGCCTTGGTACCCGGCAATGCCGCCGAAAATTGGGACTTTGTTGATCCTTTTCGCGGCCGAAAGGGGCCACATTCCGTGTCTCGCTGCCCTGATACCCGCCAGAGGTTGTATGCGCCCGCGGTGCACATCCGACGCGGAACCGGCCCCCTCGGGCGGCCTCCCGCGCCCCGCCGTCAATGGCGCAGCGGCGACACCTCGGGGCGCTTCGGCGCCCGCCGCGCCGGGCCCTGGGCCTTCGCCCCGGTGGTCTCGGCAAGTTCCGGGAACAGTTCGAGAATCTCGCTTCGCTGGGCATTGCCGAGGCCGTTCAGAGAATAGTCCCCCGGCTGGAACGCCTCGGCCCAGATGCCGTCGGCCAGCACCACCTCGTGGCGGTCGCACATGAAATGGACATAGGTCACGCCGAGCGCCTGGACCGGCCGGATCAGGCGGTTGTCGATCAGGTGCTTGGCGGCGACCAGCACCTCGTGCTCGGCGAACGGCAGCATGGTGCGGTCGCTCGGGACCAGGATGCGGTGGTTCGGGCTGACCAGCATGTCGCGCTCCGGCAGGCCGGGGCCGAGGCTGCCCCTGGCGATCAGGACCGGCCGCAGGTGTGCGCCCGCGGCAAGCTGGCTGTAGTCGAGCGCCCGCCTGCCGGTCCAGCGGATCTCCTGGATGCCGTTGTCGCGGGTGATGACGCGGTCGCCGACCCCGAGGTCCTCGACGGCGCGTTCGCCGGTGCGTGTGGCGATGGCGGTTCCGGGTGTGAAACAGGGCACGGGTGGTCTCTATGTCTGGAAAGCCGAAGGGGCTGTCGTCAGGGCGGCGCCTGTCGCCACGGCCTGGGTCGCCCCCGTGGACCCAGTCGGAGCGATGCAGGCGCCGCCCTTGCCCGAAGCGTCCCACGCACGGGCGGCCATCGGCCGGTCGCCCGCCGTGAAGAAGGCTTCGGGTGTCGAAAAGAGGCGATCGGTCGCGCAGAGCCGTCGCGGCCCGGCGGGCGTGCGTCCGAAAGCCGTCGCACCTGCCGGCCGCGGGGCGCCGGGGATGCCGGACGCGTCCGCCGCCGCCGCAAAGGGCGGATCAATCGCGATCCCGGGCGTCATTGCACAGTTCCCCCACCATCACCTGCGCCCCGGCGGCCGTTTCGGGGCCGGGGCGCGCACAACCAGATCGGGGGGCGCGGTGCCCGCGGGCGCCGCATCGTCTGAGCCTGTTCCGGACCCTGGTCTGATCCGCCGGCCGGAACCACCCCTGTCCCGCCCGCCGAAGCCGTTACCCGGCCAGCCGTTCCGCCCCCTTCAGCATGATCAGGTTACCCCCCCGGGCCGGTCCGGACCAAAGCGAAAATGGCGGCAGGGCGGCGGGTGCCAGCGGGCCGTCACGTCGGGGTTGCGGCCAGATTCGCAACAGTCGCGCTACTGGATACGGATTGTTTCCGTGTCCGGCCGCTACTGTCGACATGGCGGGGAAAATCTGGCGGCTACGAAATGACCGTCCCGTGTCAGACACAATGCCGAAGGCCCAGACGCTGCGTCACGACGCGTTGCGCGACGCTACCAGCCCTGGCCGCCAGCGAAACCAAACCAGCGGCTGGGCCCGCAATTGTCGCCCGCCGCCGCACAAACGACTGGCGCGATTCGCCCTGCGCAGGATCGACACGGATGGGGGTGGTGCCCGAGGCGAGACTCGAACTCGCATGCCTTGCGGCGACGGATTTTGAATCCGCTGCGTCTACCGTTCCGCCACTCGGGCCCCGGCCCCCCGTCTATCGCCGCGCGGGGTCCGGCACAAGGGCCGTGACGGCCGTGACGGGCGCGGCCTCAGATGTCCGCGGAGGAAAACGTGTCGCAGGCCTGGATGCTGCCGCCCTCGAATCCGGTGGCGAACCAGCGCTGCCGCTGTTCCGAGGTGCCGTGGGTGAAGCTGTCGGGCATCGGCCGCCGTCCGGCGTTGCGCATCAGCGTGTCGTCGCCGATCTGCTGGGCGGCGTTCATCGCCTCGGCGATGTCGCCCCGTTCAAGCGTGCCCAGCGTTTCCTGGGCATGGCGCGCCCAGAGCCCGGACAGGCAATCGGCCTGCAACTCGACCCTGACCGAGATCGCGTTCGCCTGCGCCTCGGACGACCGCTGGCGCAGCGCCGTCGTCTTGCCGAGAATCCCGAGCTCGTCCTGGACGTGATGGGCAACCTCATGGGCGACGACATAGGCCGCGGCGAAATCGCCCCCCGCGCCCAGCCGCTGGGAGAGGGTCGTGAAGAAATCGGTGTCGAGATAGACCTTCTTGTCGAGCGGGCAGTAGAATGGCCCGGTGGCGCCCGAGGCATCACCGCAGGGCGACTGCGTGACCTGCTTGAAGAGCACGAGCGTCGCTGGCGTGTAGGTGGCGCCCAGTTCGTCGCGGAAGATCTGGCCCCACACCTCCTCGGTGTCGGCGAGCGTGACCGAGACGAACTCCGCCGCGCGCTGGTCGGCCTCGGTCAGCGCCACGTCGCTCTGGATCGCGCCACCGCCGGTCAGCCCCGAGCCGTTCAGAAGCGGCGTCACGTCGATGCCGAAGAAGTAGCCCACCAGGAGCACGAGGACGACCCCGCCGAGGCCGAGCCCGCCCGCGCCCCCCATCCCCATCCGCCGGCGATCCTCGATGTTGTCGCTGCCGCGCCGTCCCTGCCATTTCATCGCCGCCACCTCCTCACCCATGTCACCCGCCGATGACTGCCGATCGTCACGACAGGCTCCACACTAGCCGGTTCGCTTCCGCGCCGGAAGGTCCGAGCGCTTGACGCCGGTGCGGGCGCGTGGCCTAAGGGCGTGGCGCCGCTTCCGGCGCGGGAAGCGCGCACGAAGGCCATGTTCCGCAGACTCTATCACTGGACACTGTCCTGGGCGCGCTCGCGTCACGCGCCGGCCGCGCTCGGCACCGTTTCCTTCGTCGAAAGCTCGGTCTTCCCGATTCCCGCCGATGTGCTCTTCATCCCGATGTGTGCCGCACGGCCCGAACGGGCGATGTCCTACGCGTTCCTCGCCACCGTCACCTCGGTTTTCGGCGGCATCTTCGGCTGGTTTCTCGGCTTTTATGCCTTCGACCTGATCGCCCGGCCGCTCCTGGAGTTCTACGGCAAGCTCCACGCCTTCGAGGCGCTGCGCGCCGAGGTCCGCGCCGATGTCTGGATCATCCTGCTGCTGCTGGTGACCTCGGGGCTCGCGCATCTGCCGCCGATGAAGGTGGTGACGATCCTGTCGGGCGTCGTCGGTTTCAACCTGTGGGTCTTCATCCTGTCGGCCATCGTCGCGCGGGGCGCCCGCTTCTACGGATTGGGCTGGCTCTTGCAGCGCTACGGCGTGGCGATCCTCGCCTTCATCGAGAAGCGCCTCAGCTGGATCGCGGGCGGGGTGGTGCTGCTTGCCCTTGTCCTGTGGTATTTCCTGAAGGCACACGCATGACCCCGGCGCGCAAGCTGATCCTTCTGGCCGCCCTTGGCTCCGCCGCGCTTCTCGCCGGCGCGCACATCTTCCAGGCGATGGGCTACGCGCCCTGCAAGCTCTGCCTCTGGCAGCGCGGGCCGCACTGGGCGGCGGTGGCGATCGGCCTTGTGGCGCTTTGCCTGCCCTGGCGGGTGCTGCCCTGGGCCGGCGCGCTTGCCGCGGCGGCGGCCGGGGTGCTCGGCGTCTATCACACCGGGGTGGAGCAGAAGTGGTGGCTGGGCCCGACATCCTGCACCTCGGGCGGTGGTCTGGGCGGGTCGGCCGAGGATCTGCTGGGCCAGATCATGGCCGCCCCCCTGGTCCGCTGCGACGAGGTGGCCTGGAGCCTCTTCGGCCTGTCGATGGCCTCGTGGAACGCGGTCCTGTCCTTCGCGCTGATGGCGGTCTGGATCGCCGCCGCCCGGCGCCGTTAAAGCACCTCGAACGCCGCCTTCTGCCGCGCGGTCCAGAGCAGCCGGAGCCGGTGGCCGTCCTCGGCGTCCTCCTCGCCCGTCACCACGCCGTTCTCGTAAAGCCAGGCCCGGCGGCGGCCGTCGCTGAAGGGCAGCGTCAACTCGGCCGGAAACCGCGCAGAGCCGAGCCTTTCCTCGATCGCGTCGAGAAGGGGGGCGAACCCCTCTCCGGTCCGCGCCGAGACGGCGTGGATGCCGGGGCTGCGCGCGTCCTGCACCAGAAGCGCCGCGCGGGCCTCCTCGGGAAGAAGGTCGATCTTGTTCCAGACCTCGAAGACGGGAACCTCCGCGGCCACGCCGAGGCTTTCGAGGATCGCGCGCACATCGGCCGCCTGCTCTTCGGTCTCGGGGTGGGCGATGTCGCGGACATGCAGGATCAGGTCGGCCTCCAGCACCTCCTCCAGCGTGGCGCGGAACGCCGCGACCAGTTGCGTCGGCAGGTCGGAGATGAAGCCCACCGTGTCCGAGAGGATCACCTTCTGCCCCGACGGCAGCACCACGCCCCGCATCGTCGGGTCGAGCGTCGCGAAGAGCATGTCCTTGGCCAGAACCTCCGCCCCGGTCATCCGGTTGAAGAGCGTCGACTTGCCGGCGTTGGTGTAGCCGACGAGTGCCACGATCGGGAACGGCACCTTGCGCCGCGCGGCGCGGTGCAGGGCGCGGGTCCTGACCACCTTGGCCAACTGGCGGCGAAGCTTCAGGACTTCGTCGTCGATCGCGCGCCGGTCGGCCTCGATCTGGGTCTCGCCGGGGCCGCCAACGAAGCCGAAGCCGCCGCGCTGCCGTTCGAGGTGGGTCCAGGCGCGCACCAGCCGGGTGCGCTGGTAGGAAAGCGCGGCAAGCTCCACCTGCAGCACGCCCTCGCGCGTGCGCGCCCGGTCGGCGAAGATTTCCAGGATCAGCCCGGTCCGGTCGAGCAGCTTGACGCCCCATTCCTTCTCGAGGTTGCGCTGCTGCACCGGGCTGACCGGCCCGTCGACCAGCACCAGCCCGACCCCGGCCTCATCGAAGCGCGCCTTCAGCTCGGCGATCTTGCCGGAGCCGAACAGCATGCCGGCATGGACGGTGGCGACGCGCACCACCTCGGCCCCCGCGACATCCAGGTCCGGCAGCGCGGCGGCCAGCGCCACGGCTTCCGCAAGCGCATTTTCGGGCAGCCGCGCCGGGCGGCCCGAGCGCAGGTCGGGATGGAGGACATAGGCCCGGGTCGGGCCGTCCGTGGCGGGGCGGTCCCGGGTCAGTCTTCGCCCTCGTAAAGCGAGATCGGCTGACCCGGCATGATCGTCGAGATCGCGTGTTTGTAGACGAGCTGCGACTGGCCGTCGCGGCGCAGGAGCACGCAGAAGTTGTCAAACCAGGTGATCACCCCCTGAAGCTTGACCCCGTTGATCAGGAAGATCGTGACCGGAATCTTGGCCTTGCGGACGTGATTGAGAAAGGCATCCTGCAAATTCTGTTTGTCGGCAGCCATGATTATCGTCGCCTTGCATTTTCTAGTTGGTTTTATGGTTCGCGCGGTATCCCGCCCCTCGGCGCTGCACCGGGGACTTGTGGCAAGTATGCGTAAGATTTCGGGACTTTCCACCCCCAATTTGAGCGCGGGTCGCGACCGCCGGCGGGATGTGCCTAAACCCGCCAGAAGTCGGGATTGAGCAGCGCGATGATGGCGAGCGTCTCGAGCCGGCCGAGCACCATCGCGCCCGCCGTGATCGCGCGCGCCGCGTCGTCGAGTTCGGACCACGGCAGCGGCGCCTCGGCCGCGAGCGCGGTCAGGTGGCCGGTGGTCGACAGCGCCGCCACCGCGAAGGAGGTCGATGCCACGAAATCGAGCCCGCAGAGCGCGAGCGCCAGCATGACGACCGCGATCGAGAGCGCGAAGAGCATGAAGAAGATCCAGGCCATCTGCGCGCCCTGGCGGCGCAGGCGCCGCGCCTCGGGGCCGCCGCCGCCGAGCGAGGCCGGATGGATCAGCCGTTCGATCTCGCGTTCGCCATGACGGAAAAGCGCATAGACCCGCAAGAGCTTCACCCCGCCCGCGGTCGTCGCCACGCCGCCGCCGATCACCGCGAGCCCGGCGAGGATGAGGCCGGGCGAGGCAAGGCCCGACCAGTCGCGCGCCTCGGCCCAGGCGGCGGATTCAAAGCCCGTCGTCGTCAGGAACGACAGCACCGTGAAGACCGTTCCCCAGAGCGCGCGCAGCGCCGCGCCGGTGTCCTTCACCTCGTCGACCTCGAGCGCGCCGATCCAGTGGCGCAGGAACAGAAGCGCCGGCACCACGGTGACGATCAGAAGCGCCATCCGCAATTCGGGGTCGCTCTTCAGGCTGCGGGCGTCGCGAACCGTCCGACCCGAGGGGTAGAGCCTGCGGGACAGGCCGAAGATCAGGAACACGAAGATCGTGACCTCGCCCCAGAGCCCCGCGCCGTTCCCGGCAAGCCCGCCCTTCGGCGAGATGCCGGAGGTCGACAGCGTCGACATCGCGTGGCAGGCGGCGGTCAGGGCCCCGTCGCCGCCAAGGATGAGCCCGACCCAGAGAGCGAGCGTGAGCCCGGCGTAGGCCGGCAACAGCGTCAGCGTGTGGCGGCGGATACGTTCGGCCGGGCCCGCCACGCGCGCGGCTTGCCCGGAGAACACCGCCCCCTGCCCGGCCGGCGCGCCGCTCAGCACCTCAAACCCGCCGAGGTTTATCGGCGCGAGGATGGCAGCGGCGGTGACGAGCACGAAGAAGCCCCCCATCCAGCCCACCAGCGCGCGCCAGAGATGGACCGAGGCGGGCAGCCGGTCGGGCTCGAACAGCGAGGCGCCGGTGGAGGTAAGCGAGGAGACCATTTCCCACCAGGCGCTGTAGAAGGTGGTGGACGGCACCGCTTCGGAGAAGGGCAGCGCCAGCATCAGCGGCAGCGCGGTGAACGTGGCCAGAAGCGTCAGAAGCTGGTTGCGGGCAGGATTTCCGCCGCGGTTGGCGGCGGTGGCGATGCCCAGAAGCACCGTCAGCATCAGGCAGATCGTGCCCGAATAGAAGAAGGCGCGCGACACGTCGTAGTCGCGGGCGGCAAAGCCATGTGCCGCGGGCAGATACATCGCGATCGCCCCGATCCCCATCAGGATGACGATGAACGGAAGATCGGAAATGCGCCGCATGGGTCAGAAGAAGTCGATCGAGACCTGGAGGAGCCGCTCGACCTCGGGCACGTCGCCGGACATGCAGAAGAGCGCGATCACGTCGCCCTCGTCCACCCGGGTGTCGCCGGTGGGCTTCACCACCTTCTCGCCCTTCATCAGCGCCCCCATCAGCACGCCCTCGGGGAACTCGATCTCGCGCACCAGCCGCCCGGCGATGGGCGAGGTCGAAAGCACCTGCGCCTCGATCACCTCGGCCTCGGCATCGCCGATGGAATAGATCGCCCGCACCCGTCCGTGGCGGATGTGGCGCAGGATCGACGACACCGTGGTGGCGCGCGGGTTGATGTAGGCGTCGATGTCCAAGGCCCCCATCAGCGGCACCAGCGTCGGGTCGTTGACCAGCGCGATCGCCATCCGGCAGCCGGCCTGCTTGGCGCGGACCGCCGCGAGGATGTTGGTCTTGTCGTCGTCGGTGACGACGAGAACGGCATCGGTCCGGTCGATGTTCGCCTCGGCCAGCAGCTCGGCGCTCATCCCGTCGCCGTTGAGCACGATGGTGCGCTGAAGCGAATCGGCCGCCCGCTCCGCCTGCAGGCGGTTCTTCTCGATGATCTTGGCGCGGATCCGGTCGGTCCGCGCCTCGAGCGCCTGGGCCACGGCAAGGCCGACGTTGCCGCCGCCGATGATGACGATCCGCTCCTGCTTCTTGGTCGCCTTGCCGAAGATGTCGAGCGTGCGGTTGACGTCCTCGACATGGGTGAAGACATAGACCTGGTCGCCGGCGAAAAGCTGGTCGTTGGGCTCGGGCGCAAAGAGCCGCCCCTCGCGCCTTATGCCGACGACGATGGCCCTGAGCGTCGAGAACAGGTCGGTGAGCTGCCTGAGCGGCGTGTTGAGCACCGGGCAGTCGTCGTCGAGCGAGATGCCGAGAAGCTGCGCCCGGCCGTTCATGAAGCTTTCGGTGTCGAAGGTCGAGGGCGCGGCGAGCCGTTGCAGCGCCGCCTCGGCCACCTCGCGTTCGGGGCTGATCACCACGTCGATCGGCAGGTGGTCGCGGCGGTAGAGGTCGGAATAGATCGCGTCCATGTAGGACCGGGCGCGCAGCCGGGCGATCTTGCGGGTGATGCCGAAGATAGAATGGGCCACCTGGCAGGTGACCATGTTCACCTCGTCCGAATGGGTCGCCGCCACGATCATGTCGGCGTCGCGCGCGCCCGCGCGCTCCAGCACGTCCGGGTAGGAGGCGAAGCCCGCCACGCCCTGCACGTCCAGCGTCTCGGTCGCGCGACGCACCAGGTCGGCGTTGTTGTCGACGATGGTGACGTCGTTCTTCTCGCCCGCGAGGTGACGGGCGATCTGCCAGCCGACCTGCCCCGCGCCGCAGATGATGACTTTCATGTCCGCTCCCGGATGAGGCTGGCGCCCTTGATAGGCGCGCGCCCCGCCCGGGTCAACGCCGCCCGGTCGGCGCGCGCTCAGGCGTCCTCTTCCTCGTCCTCGTCCTCCAGATGGGCGATCCGCGCCCCGGATTTGGAGGTCGTCACGACGCCGAGCGACTTCAGCTTGCGGTGCAGCGCCGAGCGTTCCATGCCGACGAAGGTGGCCGTCCGGCTGATGTTGCCGCCGAAGCGGTTGATCTGGGTCAGGAGGTATTCGCGCTCGAACAGTTCCCGCGCGTCGCGCAGCGGCAGCGTCGCGAGCCCGCCCGACAGGACGATCCGGCCCTCGTCGGCCTGCCCCTCGCCCTGCCCCGGCAGTTCGCGCGCCTCGATCTGCCCGCCGGCCTCGCCAAGGATCAGCACGCGTTCGATGACGTTCCTGAGCTGGCGGATGTTGCCGGGCCAGGCCATGGTCTGCATCAGCGCCTCGGCCTCCTCGCTGAGCAGCCTGAGCGGCAGGCCCTGGCTCTTGTTGAACCATTCGATGAAATGGCGGGCAAGCTCGGGGATGTCCTCGCGCCGTTCCTCGAGCGAGGGCACCGCGATCGGCACCACGTTCAGCCGGTCGAAAAGTTCCTGACGGAACCGGCCGGCGCCGATCTCGGCCCTGAGGTCGCAGGTGGTGGAGGAAATCACCCTGAGGTCCACCCGCACCTTGTCGGACCCGCCGACGCGGGTGAACTGCTGTTCGGTCAGCACGCGCAATATCTTCGACTGGGTGCCGAGCGGCATGTCGGCCACCTCGTCGAAATAGACGATGCCGCCATGCGCCTGTTCCAGAAGCCCCTTTTCCACGCCGCGCTCGGTGGTTTCCCGACCGAAGAGCACGCCTTCCATCCGGTCCGGCTCGATCGAGGCCGAGGACACCGTGACGAAGGGCCCGCTTGCCCGGTTGGAATGGACGTGGATGTAGCGCGCGGCCACTTCCTTGCCCGATCCCGGCTGGCCGGTCAGCATCACCCGCCCGTTCGACTTGGTGACCTTGTCGAGCTGGCCCTTCAGCGCCCGGAAGGCGGGCGACGATCCGATCATGTCCGACGAGGCGACGTCGCGGCGGCGGAGCGAGGCGTTCTCGCGCCTCAGCCGCGAGGTTTCCATCGCGCGGGAAATCACCACCGTCAGCTGGTCGATGTTGAAGGGCTTCTCGATGAAGTCGTAGGCGCCCTGCTTGATCGCCGCCACCGCGATCTCGATGTTGCCGTGGCCCGAGATGATGATGATCGGCACGTCGGGGTTGTCGCGCTTGACGGTCTTGAGGATGTCGATCCCGTCCATCCGGCTGTCCTTCAGCCAGATGTCGAGGATCATCAAGGCGGGCGGTTCGGCGTTGATCTCGGTCATGCATTCGTCCGAGTTCGCCGCGAGCCGGGTGGTGAAGCCCTCGTCCTTCAGGATATCCGAAATGAGTTCCCGGATATCGCGTTCGTCGTCGACAATCAGAATATCGCTCATGTCCTACCTCCGGCCGCCGCCGCGGCCTTTTCCTTCTGTCCCCGCCCCGCTCGCGCCCGCGGCAGGCGGATCTCGGCCAGCGCACCGCAATGGGAGCTGCCGTCGAACAGCGGCGCGTCGCTCAGTGTCAGCGTGCCGCCATGCTCCTCGATGATCTTCTTGACGATCGACAGCCCGAGCCCGGTGCCCTTCTCGCGCGTGGTCACATAGGGCTCGAACAGGCGCGACCGGTCCTCCGGCAGGCCGATGCCGTTGTCCTCGATCCGGATGGTGATCAGCTCGTCGCCCGGCAGCATCGTCACCCGCACTTCCGGGGCATATCCGTCGGGCGCTCCCTTTTCCACCAGCGACTCAATGGCTTCTCCGGCGTTCTTGATGAGGTTCGTGACCGCCTGGGACACCATCGTCGCGTCGAACTCGGCGATCACCGGCGCCTCCGGCAGCGCCGCCACGAGCCGCGCGCCATGCAGCGACCCCTCCTGCAGCGTCACCGCATCGTGCATCAACTTGGTCAGGTCGTGCTCGCGCCGGTCGGGCTCGGGCATCCGCGCAAACTTGGAGAACTCGTCGACGATTCGCCTGAGGTCGCCGGTCTGGCGCACGATCACGTCGGTCATCTGTTCGAGCGCCGCCGCCTCGTCGCCGACCAGGCGCACGAACTTGCGCTTGATCCGCTCCGCCGAAAGCTGGATCGGCGTCAGCGGGTTCTTGATCTCGTGGGCGATGCGGCGGGCGACGTCGCCCCAGGCCGCCATTCGCTGCGCCGAGACAAGCTCGGTCACGTCGTCAAAGGCCACGACATAGCCTTCCAGCCGGCCGTCGGCGTTGCGCCGGATTGCCATGCGCACCAGCAGGCTTTCCAGCCGGCCGGCGCGGCTGACCTTGATCTCCTCCTGCGCGACCTCGCCGATCCCCTCGCGCAGCCGCTCGAACAGGGGCGAGAATTCCGGCACCGCCTCGGCCAGCGCGCGGCCGTGATCGGCGGTCGCATCGAGACTGACGAGCCGCGTCGCCGCCGGGTTGAGGAAATCGACCCGGCCCTCGGCATCAAGGCCGATCACCCCCGAGGTAACCGAGGACAGCACCGAATCGAAGAGCCGCCGCCGCCGTTCGGTCGTCCGGTGGCTGTCGACCAGCGCCTGCCGCTGGGTCTTGAGCTGGCGGGTCATCTGGTTGAAGACCCGGCCCAGCATCGCGATCTCGTCGTCGCCCTCCTCCTCGACGACCTGCACGTCAAGGTCGCCCGCGCCCACCCGCTGCGCCGCCCCGGCAAGCCGGCCGACCGGGCGCGACAGGCGTTCGGCGAACCACAGGCCCATCCAGATCGCGGCGAGGACAAGGATCAGCGCAAAGCCCACATAGACCAGCCCGAATTCGAAGAGCACCCGGCCGCGCGAGGATTCGAGCTGCTGGTAGAGCCCGACCGTCGCCCGCGTCTCGTCCAGAAGGCTCAGGATCTGGCCGTCGACGTTGCGGCTGACATAGAGATAGCGGTCGGCAAAGGCGGGCAGCACCACCAGCGCGCGGAACTCGTTGTTCGCCCAGTCCTCGATCAGCACCGTCTCGCCGGTCTTGGCACGAGCGAGGTCGTCGGGCATCGGCTCCTCGAAGTCGAAAAGATAGCTGCGTTCGCCGCGCGCCCGGATCGTGCCGCTGCCGTCGATCACATAGGCCTCGCGCAGGCCGCGCTGGATCTGGCCCTGGCCCTGGGTGAGAATCTGGCGCAGGTCGCCGTCGGACAGAAGGAAGCTGTTGCGCCGGGCGGTGTTGATATAGGCCGCAAGGGCGCCCGCGTCGGTGATCAGATCCTGCCGGTGCTCGCCCTGATAGGCCTCTGCGGCCGAGAGCGAGGTGCCGACGACGCCGCGCACCCGGTCAGAGAACCAGCCCTCGAGCCCGATGTTGACGGTCAGGCCGGCGAAGATCGCGACGAGGATCGTCGGCACCAGCGCGATGCCGGCAAAGACGCCGGTTAGGCGCAGGTGCAGCCGCGACCCGGCGGATTTCGCCCGCCGCGCGGCGATCATCCGGGCCAGCCGGGACAGCACCATGCCGCCGAGCGCGAGGAAATAGACGAGGTCCGCCAGCAGCACGAGCCGCAGCGCCGCCGAGTTCGCCCCCTGCCCGAACGGCCCCAGCGCCACGAAGGTCGCAAGCGCCAGCAGGGGGCCGAGCACGACAAGGCCCAGCGTCACCGCGTTCTGGAAGCGGCGTTGTCTGCGGAGCCGGGTGAACCGGTCCCAGGATGTGCCGCGCGCAAGGCCCTGCACGAGTGCGCCTCTGATGTTCGGCCGACGTTGCGGCCACCGCCGATTGTCGTGGCTTCTGCGCCGGCTGACACCGGCGGGCCACAGTTCCTGTTGCCTTGTTACATCAACTTGCGCCGGCGTGTCACGCGGATATCCAGATCGGTGATCTTCTTGCGCAAAGTATTGCGATTGATGCCGAGCAGATCGGCACATTTCGCCTGGTTCCCCGCCACGGCATCGAGCGCGATATCGATCAGCGGGGCCTCCATTTCCCGCAGGATGCGGTCGTAGAGCCCAGGCGGCGGCAGGCTGCCCTGGTGCAGGTCGAAATAACGCCGGAGGTGCCGCGCGATCGAGGCGGAAAGCCGCTCGCCCGCATCCTCGGCGCCGACCTGCCGGCGTTCGGCCGGCGTCGCGCCAAGCGCGGCCTCCACCTCGGCGCGGCCGATCTCGGGCTCGGCCGCGGTCACGATCAGCCGCCTGAGGGTGTTTTCCAGCTGGCGGACGTTGCCCGGCCAGCGATAGCCGCGGATCAGCGCCGCCGCCTCGGCCGAAAGCCTGCGGGCTGGCGCGCCGTCACGCTCGGCCCGGGCGAGGAAATGTTCGGCCAGAAGTGGGATGTCCTCCACCCGCTCGCGCAGCGCCGGAACCGCCAGGGTGACCCCGCTCAGCCGGTAGTAGAGGTCCGGCCGGAATCCGCCCGCGTCAAGGCCGGTGCCGAGGTCGCGCTGGCTCGTCGCAACGATCCGCGGCGCCGCGTCCGGCAGCGCGTCGAGCATCCGCACGATCCGGCCCTGCGCCCCGGCGTCGAAGTCGCCGATCTCGTCGAAGACGACGGTGCCGCCGCGCGCGCGGGCGAGGAGCGCCGCGGGACCGTCGATGCCCTGCAGGTCGGCGGCGGTCGCCGTCACGAAGGGCAGCGTCCGACGGTCGGAGAAATCGTGGATGGCGCGGGCGACGAGCGACTTGCCGGTCCCCGATTCCCCGGTGACGAGCAAGGGAAGATCGGTGTTCATCACCCGCGCCACCAGCCGGTAAAGCGCCTGCATGGCGGCGGTGCGGCCGACCAGCGGCAGGTCGTCCGCGGGCCGTGCCGCCACCGGCGCGGCCGGCGTGGCGGCGTGGCGCTTCTGGCTCAGCGCGCGGGCTGCGCGCTTCATCAGGTCGGGCAGGTCGAAGGGCTTGGGCAGGTAGTCGTAGGCCGCTGCCTCGGCCGCCTGGATCGCGGTCATGATCGTGTTCTGCGCCGAAATCACGATGACCGGCAGGCCGGGCCGTTCCGCGGCGATCTTCGGCAGCATCTCGATGCCGTTGCCGTCGGGCATGACGACGTCCGAGATCACGAGGTCGCCCTTGCCCTCCTCCACCCAGCGCATCAGCGTGACGAGCGAGGAGGTGGCGTGAACCTTGCAGCCCGCCCGCGTCAGCGCCTGGGTCAGCACGGTGCGGATGGTGCGGTCGTCGTCGGCGACCAGAACGGTTCCGTCCATCAGGCGGTCTCCTCGGGTTGCGGGGCACCGGGTCGGGCCTCGGGCGGCGGAGCGACCGGCAGCGACAGGCGGAAGACCGTCCGGCCCGGGGCGGATTCGGCGGTGATCCAGCCGCCGTGGTCTGCCACGATCTTCGACACCAGCGCGAGGCCGAGGCCGGTGCCGTTCTCGCGCCCCGACACGAAGGGATCGAAGATCGACTCGGCGATCTCGGGCGGAATGCCCGGCCCGTCGTCGGCGATCTCGATCTGCAACGGAAGCGAGGTGCCGCCGCCGCCGGCGCGGCGCCGCCTCAGCGCGTGGTCGTAGAAGGTGCGGATCCGGATGGTTCCGGGTTTTCCGCCAGAGGCTTCGGCGGCGTTCCTCAGAAGGTTGAGGAGCACCTGGAGGAGCTGGTCGGGGTCCCCCAGCGTCAGCGGCAGCGAGGGGTCGTAGTCCTCGAGGATCGCCATGTGGGCGGCGAAGCCGACAAGGGCCGAGCGGCGGGCTCGGTCGAGGACGTCGTGGATGTTCACCGCCCGCGCCTCGGGCGGGCGCAGGTTGCCGAACTGCTCGACCTGTCCGAGAAGCTTCACGATCCGCCGCGTCTCGGCGACGATGAGGCCGGCCAGCTCCATGTCCTCGGCCGGCAGGGTCATCGCCAGAAGCTGCGCCGCGCCGGCGATCCCGGCCAGCGGGTTCTTGATCTCGTGGGCGAGCATCTCGGCCATGCCGATGGCCGAGCGCGCGGCGTGGCGCGTCCCCTGCCCGCGCCCGATCCGTTCGGCGAATTCCCGCGGCGAGACGAGCAGCAGCACATGGCCGGGCGCGTCGGCCAGGGGGGCTGCCTGAAGGTTGCACAGCACCGGCGCGCGGTCGCCGGTGCCGACGTCGACATCATTGATGAAAAGCGAGGACTGATCGCCGCGCACCCGTGCCAGAACCTCCTCGAGCGGCGCATCGACGGCGAGCCGGTCGAAGAGCGGCTGGCCCTTCAGCACCCGCGCCGAGATGTTGAGGAACTGCTCGGCCGCCGGGTTCGCCTCGACCGTGAGCCCGCCGCCGTCGATGATGATTGCCGGAACCGGCAGCGAGGCCCAGAGCGTGGCGGCCGGCGGCAGGGTCATGCGGCGTGCCTCGCCGCCATGTTTCCGCCCGCGCCGCTTCCGCCCGCCCCGCTTCCACCCGTCTCGGCGAAGGCCCGCGCGATGAGGCCGAGCACCTGGCCGGGGCTTTCGGCCACCATCAGCCCGGCGCGAAGCCTCGGGTCGACCGCGGCCTCGTCGGCATACCAGCCCAGATGCTTGCGCGCGACCCTGAGGCCGAGAGCAGTGCCATAGAACCTCAGCATGTCCTCGTAATGGTCTGAAATGTAATCAGCAAGCGCGGCCCCCGCCGGAATGTCCGGCGGCGGCGCGCCAAACAGGCCGGCGGCGATCTGGGCCAGCCGCCAGGGCGCGCCCCGGGCGCCGCGCCCGACCATCACGCCGGCCGCGCCCGAGGCCGCCAGGGCGGCCCGCGCCGAAGCCAGGTCGCAGACGTCGCCGTTCGCCACGACCGGCACCGGGACCGCGTCGCTGACCGCGCGGATCGCCGCCCAGTCGGCGCGCCCGGTGTAGAACTGCTGCCGGGTGCGGCCGTGGACCGTGACCATGCGGACGCCCGCGGCCGCGGCGCGGCGGGCAAGCGCGGCGGCGTTCAGGCAATCACCGTCCCAGCCAAGGCGGCACTTCAGCGTCACCGGCACCGCCACCGCGCCCACCACCGCGTCGATCAGCCTCAGCGCGTGGTCGAGATCGCGCATCAGGGCCGAGCCCGAGAGCCCGCCGGTGACCTTCTTCGCCGGGCAGCCCATGTTGATGTCGATGATCGCCGCGCCCATGCCGGCGACCACCCGCGCGGCTTCGGCCATCGCCCGCGCCTCGCGCCCGGCAAGCTGGACGGAGGTGCGGGCACCGTCTGCAAGCCCCAGATCGGTGCGCGCCTTGGCCCGGACCGACGGTTTCTCGGTCAGCAACTCGCCCGAGGCGACCATCTCGGACACCACGAGCCCCGCCCCGAACGCAGCGACGCGGCGGCGGAACGGCAGGTCGGTGATGCCTGCGAGCGGCGCGAGCAGCACCGGAGGGGCGATCGGATCGGCGCCGATGATCAGGGGCAAATGCCTAATCCTTGTGCAATTGCCACCCAGATAGACGGAAGGCCCGGCAAGCGCAACGGAAACGGCCGCGGCCGCCGCGACCATTCACCGACTGCCCGGAATTTGGGCGCAGATTCGCGCAGGGTGCCGGTCCGGGCGGCATTGCCCGCGCGCCCGGCCCGGACTAGAGGAAGGGAAAGGGAGATGCCCGTGGCCGAGCGAACCGACACCGCCGCCGAAACCGCTGTCGTGATCGTCGCCGCCGGCCGCGGAACCCGGGCCGGGGGGGCAGAGCCCAAGCAATGGCGCCCCATCGCCGGGCAAAGCGTGCTGGCGCGCAGCGTCGCCGCCTTTGCGGGCTTTCGCCGCGTCGTCGTCGTGCTTCATCCCGACGACATGGCCCGCGGCGTGGCCGAGTTCCGGGGCCGCGTCACGCTTGTGGCCGGCGGCGAGACGCGCAGCGCATCTGTTCGCAACGCGCTGGAATCGCTGGAGTTTTCTGGCGTGAGCCGGGTTCTGGTCCATGACGGCGCCCGCCCCTTCGTCTCGGCCGCGCTGGTCGGCAGGGTGTTCGGCGCCTTGGGTCGCGCCCCGGCGGCCGCACCCGCGCTGGGCGTCACCGACGCGCTCTGGACCGGCACCGGCGGGCGCGTCACCGGCGTCGCCGACCGCGCCGGGCTCTACCGCGCGCAGACGCCGCAGGGCTTCCACTTCGGCGCGATCCTCGCCGCCCACCGCGCCCATCCGGGCGGTGCTGCCGACGATGTCGAGGTCGCCCGCGCCGCGGGCCTTGACGTCGCCATCGTCGAGGGGGAGGAGGAGAACATCAAGATCACCTGGCCCGCCGATTTCGAGCGGGCCGAAAGGATGCTGGGCCGCGACATGGATATCCGTACCGGAAACGGGTTCGACGTTCACGCCTTCACGGCGGGCGATCACGTCACGCTTTGCGGCCTGCGCGTGGCGCACGACCGCGCACTTCTCGGCCATTCGGACGCCGATGTCGGGATGCACGCGCTGACCGACGCGATCTATGGCGCGCTGGCCGAGGGCGACATCGGCCGCCACTTTCCGCCCTCGGACCCGCAGTGGAAGGGCGCGGCGAGCGCGATCTTCCTCGCCCATGCCGCAGGACTCGCGCGGCAGAAGGGCTATGCGGTGTCGAACGCCGATGTGACGCTGATCTGCGAACGCCCGAAGATCGGTCCGCATGCCATTGACATGGCACGAGAACTTTCCCGCATCCTTGGCATTGGCCCCGACCGGGTCAGCGTCAAGGCGACGACGTCGGAGCGGCTCGGCTTCACCGGGCGCGAAGAAGGAATCGCCGCCCTCGCCTCGGTCACGCTGGTGCGCCCATGACGCTGGCCCGCGGCATCGCCACGCTTTTCGGCATCGGCCATCTCAGGCCCGCGCCGGGCACCTGGGGATCGGCCGCGGCGGTGGCGCTCGGGCTGGCGATCGACCATGCGCTGGGATTTCCCGCGCTCGTCCTCGCCACCCTCGCGGTGATCGCGCTCGGCTACTGGGCGACGGCCCGGGCGGTGGAGGGCAGCGCCGACAAGGACCCGTCCGAAATCGTCATCGACGAGGTGGCGGGCCAGTGGATCGCGCTTCTCTTCCCTGCCGCCGCCTTCTGGTCGCGGGGGATGGAGGACTGGGTGCTCATGGCCTGGCCGGGCTGGGTCGCGCCCTTCGTCTTCTTCCGGCTCTTCGACATCTGGAAGCCCGGCCCCGCCGGCCGCGCCGACCGCAAGGGGACCGCGCAGGGCACGATGGAGGACGACCTCTGGGCCGGCCTCTTCGCCGGCATCGCCACGGTGGCCGCCGCCGGGCTCTGGCACGGGGTGATGGGCCGATGACCAGGGCCGAGGCGCTTCTGACCGCGGCGCGCGAGACCGGCGACCGGATCGCCACGGCCGAAAGCTGCACCGGCGGGATGATCGGCGCCACGATCACCGATGTCCCCGGCTCCTCGGACATTTTCGATCGCGGCTTCATCACTTATTCGAACGCCGCCAAGACCGCGATGCTGGGCGTCGATCCCTGGCTGATCGAGACCCACGGCGCAGTCAGCGAGGAGGTCGCCCGCGCGATGGCCGAAGGCGCGCTCGACCGCGCGCTCGCCTCGATCGCGGTGGCGGTCACCGGCATCGCCGGGCCCGGCGGGTCGGAGAGCAAGCCCGAGGGCCGGGTCTGCTTCGCCCTGGCCGCGACGGGGCGGCGGACGCGGACCGAGACGGTGGAGTTCGGTGCCATCGGCCGCGCCGGGGTGCGCCGGGCGACGGTCGATCACGCGCTCGACCTTCTCATCGCCGCCTTGCGCGACTGATCAGGTGCGCGCGCCGTAAAGCGCTGCCGCGCGCGCCTCGAAGGCGCGGACCACCCGCCGCATCGCCTCGTCGAAGACGACGCCGATCACCTTCTGCAGGATCGCGTTGCGGAACTCGAAGTCGACGAAGAAGGAGACTTCGCAGCGCCCCTCCTCCAGATCGTGGAATGCCCAGGTCGACTGCATGTGGCGAAACGGGCCCTCGATATAGGTCGTGTCGATCTTCATCGCGGCGGGATCGAGGATCACCCGGCTGCCGAACCGTTCGCGGAACACCTTGAACGAGATCACCAGGTCGGCCTCGATCACCTCGGTGCCGTCCGGCCGGGGGGTGCGAGAACGGATCCGCGCCGCCGCCGTCCAGGGCAGAAACTCCGGATAGCGCGCCACATCGGCCACCAGGTCATAGATCTGGCGCGCCGGATAGGGCAGGATTCGCGTCTCCGAATGCCTGGGCATCTCTTCCCCCGCGTGACAGTCCGGCCCCATGTCGCTAAATGGAAGCGTGAAATCAAGGGGCCGTCCCCGTCCGACCCGGAGTCATCGTGCCAGAGCGACCCTATGTCATCGACCAGATGATCTCGGCCAAGTCCATCGCGGCGCGTGTCGAGGCGCTGGCGAAGGAGATCACGGGGGCTTTCCGCGGCACCGACAAGCTGGTCGTCGTGGGGCTTCTCAGGGGTTCGTTCGTCTTCATCGCCGATCTGGTGCGCGAGATCGACCTGCCGGTCGAGGTCGACTTCCTCGAAGCCTCGTCCTACGGCAATGCGATGCAATCGAGCCGCGAGGTCCGCATCCTGAAGGACCTGCGTGGCGAGATCGCCGGCCGCGACGTGCTGGTCGTCGAGGATATCGTCGATACCGGCTTCACGCTCCACCACGTCGTCAACCTCCTGCGCTCGCGCGGCCCGAAGCGGCTGGAGGTCTGCGCGCTTCTTGACAAGCCGTCGCGGCGCGAGGTGCCGATCCGGGCCACCTGGACGGGGTTCGAGATTCCCGACGAGTTCGTCGTGGGTTACGGGATCGACTTCGCGCAGCGCAACCGCAACCTGCCGTTCATCGGCAAGGTGCGCTTCACCGACGCGGGCGCGGATACGGGGGCATGAACCCGCGGCTCCTCCTGCGGGCGGCGAAGTGGGCGCGCCGCCCGCCCTCGGCGCGGCGGGTCGCGCTTGTCCTCGCGGTGCTCACGCTCTGCCTCGGTCTGGCCCTGCTCGACCGGGCGGGGCTCCTGCCCGACTGGTTCGCCCTGCCCGGCGGCCGGTCGTTTCCCGCGCCGCGCCCGGCGGGCTGACGCCGCCTCAGGCCCCCCGCCCCCGCAGCCGTTCCGCATGCCCGGCGAGCGCCTCGGTCAACTGCCGGCGTGCCGCCGCGATCCGCGGAACATGGGCGAGATCGGCATGGGACGCGACCCAGATGTCGACGGGCAGGTCCGGCAGGATGCCCTCCACCCGCTCAAGCCGCAGGTCTTCGGCGCCGAGGAAATCGGGCATCGCGGCCAGGCCCATGCCCGCGGCCGCAAATTCCCGCGCGACGACGAAGCTGTCGGCCCGCACCACGATTCGCCCCGAACCGACGGTTGTGTCGATCCAGCGGCCGACCCGCGACCGCGCGAGCGGGCCGGACAGCCCGATCCAGTCGCCGCTGTCCAGACCACGCGCCCGGTAGAGCCCGAAGCCGAGCACGGCGGCAACCTCGCCGACGAGATCGTCGGGCAGGTCCGTGGCCGGGCGCACGGCGATGTCGGCATCGGTGCGCCCGAGGTCGAGGTGCCGGTTCGAACACATCAACTCGACGGTAAGCTCCGGCGAGACGACGCGCAGCCGCGCGAGGATGGGGGCGAGCACGCAGTGGCAGATCGAATCCGTCGACGTCACCCGCACCTCGCCCGCAAGCGGCGCATGCGTCCCCCTGAGCGCCCGCCCGACCGCCTGCACCGCGAGGTCGACCTCGCGCGCGGCCTCGATCACCCTGCCCATCGCCGCGGGCACCGCATAGCCGCGCACCGTCTTGTCGAAAAGCGAGATGCCCACGGCCTCCTCGTAGGCGGCGACGCGCCTCAGCACGGTGGCGTGATTCACCCGAAGCCGCCGGGCGGCGGCGCTGACCGATCCCTCCTCGGCCACCGCCAGGACGAAGCGCAGGTCGTCCCAGTTCGCGCGCGTCATCGTCATCCTCCGCTCACTTCTGCGTTACCCGGCGGGCCGTCGTGCGCCCCCCGGCGCGGCGCCCGCCATCCGAACGCAGTCTCCGGCACCGAAACCGCGCCCGCTGCGGCAGCTGTGCGGATTCTCACGAATACCCTGCAAAAATCGTGAGTGGTAACGGATTTCTTCACAAGTAGTCTTTTCCTGTCCTCAACAGGGAGTTGCATGATGACGAGAAAGCTACTGGGGCTGACCGCCGCCGCCATTGCCTGCGCCTGCGCCGGAGCCGTTCTGGCGCAGGAAGCGCCCTTCGCCCAGCAGATCAAGGCGCGCCAGGGCATCATGGAATACCGCGCGTTGCAACTCGGCGTCCTCGGCGGCATGGCCAAGGGCGAGGTCGAATACAATGCCGAGGCTGCGCAGAAGGCGGCCGACAACCTGCTTGCGATGTCGACGGTCGATGAATCGATGCTCTGGCCCAAGGGCTCGGACGTTGACGCCAACCCCGCCAGCGAAGCGCTTCCCAAGATTTGGGAAGACGGCTCAGACGTCGGCGACAGGCACAAGGCGCTCGCCGATGCCGCGGCGGCGATGCAGGCCGCGGCGGGCAAGGATCTCGACAGCCTGAAAGCGGCGATGGGACCGGTCGGCGAAGCCTGCGGCGGCTGCCACAAGGCATACCGCAAGGCGGATTGAGCCGGCCGCCCCGGACCGGCCGGAGCGACCCATCGGGCCCGGCGGCGATCCGCCACCGCACCGCGAGCGGCGGCGGATTGCCGCCCGGGCTTGGCTGGGCCTGCCGTGTCTGAAACCCGAGTTGCAGGGCGTTCGGCCGCGCGATGGATACCGGCCGCGGCGGTTCCGGGCATCCATGCGCCCGACCGGCGGGGGCGACCTGCCCCAGATGCCGGTCAGCGACGAAACGTGACCTGTTCCAGGAGCCTGCCCATGCGCAAAGTCTTTTTCGCCCTCGCCGCCCTCCTTCTCGCCGGGGCGCCGGTCCTGTCGGAGGATCTGAATGATCCCGAGGAAATCCTCACCGCCCGCCACGGCTACATGCTGATGTTGGCAAACCAGCTTGCGCCCCTCGGCGCGATGGCGAAGGGCGAGGTGCCCTATGACGCGGCCACCGCCGAGAAGGCCGCGCAGAGCCTCGCCGCGCTCGCCTCGGTCGACACCTCGATGGTCTGGGCCCCCGGGACCGAGACGGGCGCGCTGGCCGACAGCGCCGCCCTGCCCGAGATCATCGCCAACGCTGGCGACCGCGAGGCGCGGTTCGCCGAGTTGAAGACAGCGGCCAACACGCTTGCCGCGGCAGCCGGGACCGGCCACGACGGGCTGAAAGCCGCGATGGGCGCGGTCGGCCAGGCCTGCGGCGGCTGCCACAAGCAATACCGCAAGTCCGAATGACGTGATACGGGAAGCGGGGCGCATCCGAAGCGACGGATGCGCCCCTGACCGCAAGAGCAGGGATTTCCGAAGATGCGCCGCGTTCTGACCGCCCTTGCCCTTCTCGCGCTCGCCGGGCTTGCGGCGGCCTGGGCGATCACCCGGCCTCGCCCCCTGCCCGCCGATGCGCTTGCCGGCCTGACGCCCGATCCGGCGCATGGCGAGCAGGTGTTCTGGGCCGGCGGCTGCGCCTCCTGCCACGCCGACGCCGACGCCAAGGGCGAGGCGAAACTGGTGCTCAGGGGCGGCCAGCGCTTCCCGTCGCCCTTCGGCACCTTTGTCGCGCCCAACATCTCCAACGACGCCGAAGCGGGGATCGGCGGCTGGAGCGCGCTCGACCTTGCCAATGCGATGATCCGGGGCGTGTCGCCCGCGGGGCAGCATTACTACCCGGTCTTTCCCTATGCGAGCTACGCCCGCGCCTCGCTCCAGGATGTCGTGGATCTGCGCGCCTTTCTCGCCACGCTGCCGGCCGACCCGACCCCGAGCGCGGCGCACGAGGTGGGCTTTCCCTTCAACATCCGCCTGACGCTCGGAGCGTGGAAACTCCTCTACCTCGACCCGTCCTGGGTGGTGGCCGGCGACCTGACCGCCGAGGAGCAGCGCGGCCGCTACCTCGCCGAGGCACTCGGCCACTGCGGCGAATGCCACACGCCACGCACCGCCCTTGGCGGATCGGACCGGGCGCGCTGGCTGGCAGGCGGCCCGGTGCCGGGGGGGAAGGGCAGTTTCCCCAACATCACGCCCGCCAAGCTCGACTGGTCCGCGGCCGATGTCGTCGAATACCTGACCTCGGGATTCACCCCCGACTTCGACAGCGCCGGCGGCCACATGGCGCTGGTGGTCGAGAACACCGCGCATCTGCCCGAAAGCGACCGCGCCGCGATCGCGGCCTATCTCAAGCGGGTCGCCCCGGTAGAGTGAGGTCAGCCGCGGCCGAGCCGTTCGAGCCGGGCGGCCCGCAGGCGCGCGAAATCCTCGCCCGCGTGATAGGACGACCGGGTGAGCGGCGTCGCCGAGACCATCAGGAAGCCCTTGCCGTAGGCCGATGTCTCGTAGCCCTTGAACTCCTCGGGCGTGACGAACCGTTCGACCCGGTGGTGCTTCGGCGTCGGTTGCAGATACTGCCCGATGGTCAGGAAATCGACATCGGCCGCGCGCATGTCGTCCATCACCTGCAAGACGCCCTGCCGGTCCTCGCCGAGGCCGACCATGATCCCCGATTTGGTGAACATCGCCGGATCAAGCTCCTTCACCCGCTGGAGAAGCCTGAGGCTGTGGAAATAGCGCGCCCCGGGCCGCACCGAGGGGTAAAGCCCCGGCACCGTCTCGAGGTTGTGGTTGAAGACGTCGGGGCGCGCCTCCACCACCGTTTCCAGCGCCTGCGGCCCGCATCTGAGGAAATCCGGGGTGAGGATTTCGATCGTCGTCTCCGGGCTGCGGTGCCGCACGGCGCGGATTGTCTGGGCGAAATGCTCGGCGCCGCCGTCGTCGAGGTCGTCGCGGTCGACGCTGGTGATGACGACATGCCTGAGGCCGAGGGTCTCGACCGCATGGGCCACGCGGCCGGGCTCGAAGGCGTCGAGCGCATCGGGCCGCCCCGTCGCCACGTTGCAGAAGGTGCAGCCGCGGGTGCAGATCTCGCCCATGATCATCATCGTGGCGTGGCCGTGGCTCCAGCATTCGCCCACGTTCGGGCAGCCGGCCTCTTCGCAGACGGTGACGAGCCTGTTGCTCTTGAGGATGTCGCGCGTCGCCTTGTAGCCTGTGGAGGTCGGCGCCTTGACCCGGATCCAGGCGGGCTTCTTCGGCTGCTCCTGATCGGCGCGGTGCGCCTTCTCGGGATGTCTCTGACCGGGTATCTTGAGATCGCGCACCGATATTTTCCCCCTGACCTGGGCCGGAATTCCAGATACGCCTTCGCAACAGGGAAGGCAACGCGGATCGGGGCGGTCAGGACCACCCCGCCAGGAGGGAACATGTCCAGAAAGGTCACGGCCGAGTTCCTCGGCACCTTCATTCTCGTCTTCTTCGGTGTCGGCGCGGCCGTGCTGATGGGCGAAAAGATCGGGATGCTCGGCATCGCGCTGGCCTTCGGCCTGTCGATCGTCGCGGCCGCCTACGCGCTCGGGGCGATCTCGGGGGCGCATCTCAACCCTGCGGTCTCGCTCGGGATGGTGACGGCCGGGCGGATGAGCGCGGGCGAATTCATCGGCTATGCGGTCGCGCAGGTTGCCGGCGCGACAGTCGGCGCGCTTGCGGTCTTCGCCATCGCCAGCGGCAAGGCCGACTATGCGCTTGCCACCCACGGCCTCGGCCAGAACGGCTTTGGCGCAGGGTATCTGGGCGAATATTCGCTGCTGGCCGCGCTTCTGTTCGAGGCGATCGCCACCTTCATCTTCGTGACCGTGATCCTCGGCGCGACCCAGGACGGCGCGCCCGGCGCGATGGCGGGCCTTGCGATCGGCCTGACGCTGGCGGGCATCCACCTTGTCGGCATCAACGTGACCGGTGTGTCGGTGAACCCGGCCCGCTCGATCGGGCCGGCGGTGATCGTCGGCGGCAAGGCGCTGGCCGACCTCTGGGTCTTCATCGTGGCCCCGCTCGCGGGCGGCGCGGTGGCCGGGATCCTGCACGCCGCCGGCGTGACCCGGGCCAACGGGGACTGACGGAAACCGGCCGGGGGGCGGCGGTGAACCACGTCCCCCGGGCGCACCCGCCCCTTCCCCGGGATCAGCCGATCAGCGGCGCCTTGCCGCCATAGGCCTCGTCATAGTGCCGCTTGAGCCGCTGCAGCGCGATCCTGAGCACGATCTTGCCCGACCGCGCCGACCAGCCCATGCGCTTTTCCGCGGCCTCCAGCCCCTCGAGGAAGCAGCAGCACCTCAGCACCATGTCGCCAAGCCCCGGCCCGAGGTCGCGCAGCGCCGCGGCAACACGCTCCCGCGCCTTCGAGGACCCTGACTCGGGTCCCCCCGCCGAAAACCCGCCGCGGTCGGCGCCGGCGGTGAGGAACCGGTCCCAGTTCTGCGCCACGCGCGGCCCCATCTGCGCCAGTTCGAAATCCTCGCGCAGCCGTTCGCCGGCGGCGACGAGGTCGGGCGTGAGGAAGGGGCTGCCGTCCTTTTCCTTCCTGCGGGCGAGCACGTCGAGCGGGCTTTCGGCGAGGTTGAAACGCATCCGCCGCGGCCCGCGCGCGCCCGGCTCCATCACGCTGCGCTCGCCCCAGACACGGTGCTGGTCGCCGAACGGGGTCTGCGCCTCGGCGAAGCCGTCGGCGCGGGCGGACTGGTCTTCGGCCAGAAGCCGCTTCAGGGCGGAGCGACCCGCGCCGGTGATCTCGTAGGTCGACACCCGCCCCGAGGTCTTGAGGCCGATCCAGTCCTTGACCGCGAAGGCCTGCGCGACCGCCCGATCGACGACCGCGGTGCGGACGCTTCCCTTGAGCACCGCCGCCTTTTCCATTTCCGGCGCCACGACCAGCATGGCGCCGATCTCGCAAAGCCGGCGCAGGATGCGCCTGGCCTCGCGGTCGACGGTGGCGGCATCGGTGATCGCGGGTGCGGCGTGGCGGAGGGGGGCAGACATCGGGCGGTTTCCTTCCTGGGGCGTGATGGCCTGGGGCGTGATGGCCTGGGGCGTGATGGCCTGGGGCGTGATGGCCTGGGGCGCGACGGGGGAGTGCGGGTGGTCTTGCGGGAGGCCGGCGCGGGCCAGCTGGAGGTGAAGCGCGCCGAGCCCGGTCAGGGCCTCGTCGACCAGCGGGTCGTCGCGGCGGTTCTCGAAGGCGCGGACCTTCCTGAGGACCGTCGAGGCGTGGCAGTCCAGTTCCCGTGCCAGCGCACGGATGGAAAGGCCCTCTTCGACATGGCGAAGATAGAGGCGCAGGTTTTCCGGCAGCCAGGCGGGCAGGACCGCCGGCGGAGGGTTCATTACCGTCATTTCTCACCGATTTTCGAGCGACGCTTCACGTCGTCTTAACCAAAACGTGCTCAACCGTTGGTTGATATGGTTACCTGTTGGTTAAAGCCGCGGCCGTCAGCCATAATTCTTTCAAAATCATAAATCTTCGCCAAATCTGCGGTCGCCGCTTTGCGACAATAGGCAACATCGCCGCCTCCTGTTTCATCTTCCGATTGAATAATTTCAGGAGGATGCGATGCCCGATCTCTTGTCCCTCGTCACCGACCTGCGCCGGCCGCGGCTTCTGGTCCGCGCCGCCCGCGCGGGCCTGGCCGACTACAGCCGGTCGCGCGACCTCGGCCGCGTGATGCGCACCGCCGAGGCCCCCGGCCCTGACCGCGCCCTGACCGCGCTTCTGGCCGAGGAGGAACGGGTCGAGGCGACGCGGCGGGCAGGCGATGCCTCCTACAGCTTCGTGCGCCACATCGATCTGCTGATCGCGATGATGGCAGAGACGCGGCTGCTGCCCCGGCCGGGTGCGGCCTGAACGGAAACGGGCCGCCCCTCGGTCCGGGGGCGGCCCGCTGCAATCCGCGTGTGCGCGGCGTCACATGAAGGTGTCGGGGGTCGCTGCCTTCTTCTTCGCGACGTATTCGTTCAGCGCCTCTTCGACGCCCTGGTCGATCGCCGGCTTCTGGTAGTCGGCCAGAAGCTTCGCGACCCGCTCGCCCGCCAGCCGCACGGTGTCGCGCTCGCCCTCTTCCTGCCAGGTCTCGAACGGCTTGTAGTCGAAGAGATCCGACCGCCAGAATGCGGTGCGGAAATTCGCCTGGGTGTGATCGGTGCCGAGGAAGTGGCTCGCCTGACCCGAGCCAACGAAGCGCAAGGCCTCCATCGCCTGGCCGTTGTCGGACATGTCGATGCCCTCGGCGATGTGGTGCATCACGCCAAGCTGATCGGCGTCCATCACGAACTTCTCGAACGAGGACACCAGCCCGCCCTCGAGCCAGCCGCAGGCGTGGAGCATGAAGTTGACGCCGGCGAGAAGCCCCATGTTGAGGCTGTTGGCGCTTTCGTAGGCGGCCTGCGCATCGGGCAGCTTCGATCCGCAGAAGGCCCCGGCGGAGCGGTAGGGAATGCCGAGACGGCGGACGAGCTGGCCCGCGCCGGAGGTGACGAGGCTCGCCTCGGGGGTCCCGAACGTCGGCGCGCCCGAGGCCATGTCGGTCGAGGTCACGAAGGCGCCCGCGATCACCGGCGCGCCCTTGCGGATCAGCTGGCTGTAGGCGACGCCGGCCAGAACCTCGACCAGCACCTGGGTCAGCGTGCCGGCCACGGTGACCGGCGACATCGCGCCGCCGACGATGAAGGGCGAGACGATCGCTGCCTGGTTGGCCCTGGCATAGACCTCGAGCGCGCCCATCATGATGCCGTCGAAGGTCATCGGCGAGTTGATGTTGACGAGGCTCGTCATCACCGTCCGGTCATTGAGGCCGCCGAACAGGATATCCGACATCTCGACCGAATCCTGCGCCCGCTCCGGTGCCGTGACCGAGCCCATGTAGGGCTTGTCGGAAAGCGTCATGTGGGCGTGCAGCATGTCGAGGTGGCGCTTGTTCACCGGCACGTCGGTCGGTTCGCAGACGGTGCCGCCGGAATGGTGCAGCCACTTCGACATGTAGCCGAGCTTCACGAACTTGCGGAAATCCTCGATCGTGGCATAGCGCCGCCCGCCCTCGGCGTCACGCACGAAGGGCGGCCCGTAGACCGGCGCCAGCACCAGACCGCGGCCGCCGACGGTGACGTTGCGCTCGGGGTTGCGGGCGTGCTGCACGAACGAGGCGGGCGCGGTCTTGCAGAGCGCGCGGGCAAGGCCCTTGGGCAGGCGGACGCGTTCGCCCTGCACATCGGCGCCGGCCTCCTTCCAGCGCTTCAGCGCGGCCGGGTTCTCGACGAAGTTGACGCCGATTTCCTCGAGGATCGTTTCGGCGTTCGCCTCGATGATCTGGAGCGCTTCCTCGTTCAGGATTTCGAGGTTGGGGATGTTGCGCTCGATGAACTTCGCGCATTCGATCCTGACCGCGCTGCGTTCGGCCCGCCGTGCCGCACCGCCGCCCCGGGCCCGCCGGCCTTCCATCACCTCAGTCATTCCCGCCTCCTGTCTGCGCCGCTGCTGGCCATCTTTTACCGCCAAAGCGTTCCGCACGACCGCAGTTTGCGTCACATCGCGGGCGAAAACGACATTGCCCGGGGGTCAGGCCGCCGTGCGCCTGCGGGCGGTGCCGCGCGCCCCGCCGCGGCCCCGGCAGCGCGGCGCGAAGGGTTCGACCCGCGCGTCGGCGCCGTCGAAGGTGCAGAAACTCGCCGGCGGCACCCGCTCCCAGCACTCGCCCGCCTCGAGCGGCTCGGAGACGACGGCGCGTCCGCCCCGCGTGTCCGACCAGCGGTGATAGAGCGAGGGCGCCGCGTCGTCGGTGGCGTAGCGCACCGCGTAAAGCCGCCGGCCGTCGGAAAACGCGACGGTCATGCGGACGTGCGGGGCGGCACCCTTGGCGCGCGAAAGCGTCTCCAGCGCCGCGGTGGCGCGCTCCAGCGCGCCCTTCGGATCCTCGGCGAGCCCCTCTCCCAGGGCGACCAGAAACAGCGCCTCGCTGTCGGTCGCGCCCCTGCGGTGGGGGTAGAGATGATCGGGGATCAGCATCTCGGCGTCGCGCCGGAAGCTTTCGTAGCCGCCGATCTGACCATTGTGCATGAACGACCAGGCGCCCACCACAAAGGGATGGCAGTTGTTCCGGCTCGTCGCCGTTCCGGTCGAGGCGCGGACATGGGCGAGGAAGAGCGGCGAGCGGACCTGCGCGGTCAGCGAGCGCAGGTTCGGGTCCGACCAGGCCGGCAGGATGTCGCGGAAAAGGCCGGGCTCCGCCCGTTCGCCATACCAGGCAATGCCGAAGCCGTCGGCATTGATCGCCGACTTGGCTTCCGTCGCCCCGTGGCTCTGGTGGATCAGCGAATGCCCCGGCCGGCTGACGATTTCCTCAAGAAACAGCGGCTCCCCGATATAGGCGGCCCACCTGCACATGCTCTGCCCCTCTGGCCTGCCGGGGAAAACGTCGCCCCCCGGGCAGGCTGCCCGATCTTTCTTTATTTTGCATCACGATAGACGATTTTGCGCCGATGCGCGAGCCCCCCGCGCAGGCGGATCTTCGCTCCACGTCGGGGCTGCCGGTGGCGGGCTCGGGGCGAGCCCGCCGCGCAGGCGGGTCTTCGGCCCGCGCCACGGTGCTACAGATCATGCAAGGCGCAGAGGGCGGCACCCAACCGCAGGCGGGCGCTGCGCCACGCCGGGTTTGGGCGAGACGGTGGGGGCGTGGCCTTCCTCCCGTCACCCCCGCGCAAGCCGGGCGTCAGGATTCCTCGACCACCATCAGGTCGCGCTCGGCCGCGCCGCGGGCATGGGCGAGCGCCGCCTGGTATTCTGGGCTGTGGTAGCAGTCCACCGCCGCCTCCAGCGAGGGGAAGCGCGCCACCACGTTGCGCGGCCGGTCGTTGCCCTCAAGCTGCACGTAGCGCCCGCCGCGGGCGAGGAAGGCCCCGCCGTGCTTGGCGATCGCCGGGCCGGCCAGCGCCGCATAGCGGCCGTAGGCCTCGGCGTCGATGACCTTCACATGGGCGATCCACAGCGCCCCCTTCGTCCCGCTCATGCTGCTCCTCCGATCACCGCCTCGGCGGCTTTCACCGCCGCCTCCGCCTTCGACGCATCCGCGCCGCCCGCCTGCGCCATGTCCGGCCGGCCGCCGCCGCCCCTTCCGCCAAGCGCCTCTGCCGCCGCCTTGACGATATCCACCGCCGACAGGCGCTGGGTCAGGTCGCCGGTCACGCCCGCGGCCACCGCGGCCTTGCCGCCGGTGTCGGCCACCACCAGCACGACGCCCGACCCCACCCGCGCCTTCAACTCGTCGACCAGCGCCGGAAGATCCTTGCCCGAGACGCCCGAGACGGTCTGGGCGAGGAACTTCACGCCGCCCACGTCCTTCGCCTCCGGCCCGCCCTGGCCGCCGCCGCCCATCGCCAGATCGCGGCGCAACTGCGCCACCTCGTTTGCGAGGGCCTTGCGGTCGTCGATCAACGCCCGCACGCGATCCGCCACCTCGCCCGGCTGGGCCTTGAGCGCCGCCGCGATCTCCGCCAGCCGCGCCGCTTGTGCGGCAAGGTGATCAAGCGCCGCCTGCCCGGTCAGCGCCTCGATCCGGCGCACACCGGCCGAGGACGCGCTGTCGCCGAGGCAGACGAAGGCGCCGATGTCGCCGGTGCGCGTCACATGGGTGCCGCCGCACAGTTCCAGGGAATAGGTCGCGCCGTCTGCGCCCTTGCCGGCGTTGGCGAGGCGCCCCATCGAGACGACCCGCACCTCGTCGCCGTATTTCTCGCCGAAAAGCGCCTGGGCGCCAAGTGCGCGGGCGTCGTCCGGCGTCATGATCCGGGTCTCGACGGGCGCGTTCTGGCGGATGAAGGCGTTCACCTCGACCTCCACCCCGGCAAGTTCGCTGCCGGTCAGCGCCTTCGAATGGCTGAAGTCGAATCGCAGGCGGTCGTCGGCATTGAGCGAGCCGCGCTGCGCCACATGATCGCCAAGCGCGCGCCGGAGCGCCTCGTGCAGCAGATGCGTGGCTGAGTGGTTCGCCCGGATCGCGGTGCGCCGGCTGTGGTCGACCTCGAGCTTGGCCGGCTGGCCGCGGGCGATCTCGCCCTCGCTGACCTCGGCCAGATGGATGAAGACCCCCTGCGACTTCTTCGTGTCGGTGACGGCTGCCATGCCGGTATCGGTGCGGATGAAGCCGGTGTCGCCGACCTGCCCGCCCGCCTCGGCATAGAACGGCGTCTGGTTGACGACGATCTGCACCTTCGCGCCGGTTCCGGCCGACCCGATCTCGGCGCCGCCCGCGACCAGCGCCACGATCTGGCCTTCGGCGGCTTCGGTGTCGTAGCCGAGGAACTCGGTCGCCCCGTGTTTCTCGGCCAGGTCGAACCAGATCGCGGCGTCCCTGGTCTCGCCCGACCCGGCCCAGGCCGCGCGGGCCTTGGCGCGCTGCCCGGCCATCGCATGGTCGAAGCCTGCGACGTCGACCGTCCGCCCCTTCTCGCGCAGCGCATCCTGGGTCAGGTCGAGCGGGAAGCCGTAGGTATCGTAAAGCCGGAACGCCGCCGCGCCGGGCAGCGGCTGGCCCCCGCCGAGCTTCGCCAGTTCGTCGTCGAGAAGCCTCAGGCCGCGGTCGAGCGTCTGCTTGAATCGCGTCTCCTCGAGCTTCAGCGTCTCCTCGATCAGCGGCTCGGCGCGCACCAGTTCGGGATAGGCCGCGCCCATCTGCCGCACCAGCGCCGGCACGAGGCGATACATCAAGGGCTCGTCGGCGCCAAGAAGATGCGCATGCCGCATCGCCCGGCGCATGATCCGCCTGAGCACATAGCCGCGCCCCTCGCTGGAGGGCATGACCCCGTCGGCGATCAGGAAGGAAGTCGAGCGCAGGTGGTCGGCAATCACCCGGTGGTGCACCTTGCCCGACCCGTCCGGGTCGGTCGAGGTGGCGTGGGCGGAGGCCTCGATCAGGCTCCGCATCAGGTCGGTGTCGTAGTTGTCGTGCTTGCCCTGGAGAAGCGCGCCGATCCGCTCCAGCCCCATGCCGGTGTCGATCGACTGCATCTCCAGCTCGCGCAGCGAGCCGTCCTCGAACTGCTCGTACTGCATGAAGACGAGGTTCCAGATCTCGATGAACCGGTCGCCGTCGGCCTCCGCCGAGCCCGGAGGGCCGCCCCAGATATGGTCGCCGTGGTCGTAGAAGATCTCGGTGCAGGGCCCGCAGGGGCCGGTCGGGCCCATCCGCCAGAAGTTGTCGTCGGTGTCGATGCGGATGATCCGGTCTTCCGGCACGCCGACCTTGCGCCAGATGCCGAAGGCCTCGTCGTCGGTGTGGTAGACCGTGGTCATCAGCCGCTTCGGGTCGATCCCGAAATCCCGGGTGATCAACTCCCAGGCGAAGGGGATCGCCTCGGCCTTGAAGTAGTCGCCGAAGGAGAAGTTGCCGAGCATCTCGAAGAAGGTGTGGTGCCGCGCGGTGTAGCCGACGTTGTCGAGGTCGTTGTGCTTGCCCCCCGCGCGCACGCATTTCTGCGCGGTGGTCGCGCGCACGTAGTCGCGCCGATCGACCCCGGTGAAGCAGTTCTTGAACTGCACCATGCCAGAGTTCGTGAACATCAGCGTCGGGTCGTTCCGGGGAACGAGCGGCGAGGACGGCACGACACGGTGGCCGTTGCGGCGGAAGTAGTCGAGAAAGGTCGAACGGATGTCGTTCAGGCTGGGCATCGGGGCGGGCCTCGTCGCGCGGAAGGTTGGGGCCTTGGCGTGTTAGCCCGTGTCGTGGCCCGTGTCCACATTTCTGCGCCGCGCCGCGGCGCCGATGCGACCGCTTCGCCGTCGTCGAGGTCGATCCGGGCGACCACCGGCGCGTGGTCCGAGGGCTGCTCGCGCTTGCGCGGCTCGCGATCGATGCGGCATTCGCGCACGCGCGAGGCCATCGCCTG
>JAUQYA010000124.1 GCA_030837785.1 Albidovulum sp. | reverse complement strand
TCCCGGCATCAGGTTCGAGCACGATTTCACCACGATCAGCGCGAAGGGGCAGCGGTTCGTGCCGCTCTGGAAGAGCTACTATCACCACCGCAACCTTCTGATCGTCTATCGCCGGTCGGCCGGCTGGCTGTTCTGGCCGGCGCTTCTCGTGGTCCTGCCGAAGTGGCTGATGAAGGTGCGCCACCACCGGGGCGAGCGGCGCGCCTATCTCCGGCTTCTCGGCCGGGCGGTGGCCGATGGTCTCGGCAATCGTCTCGACGCGACGCTGGCCGAGATCGAGGCTGCCGGCCGGTCCGGCCCGCCCGGTCAGGTCTGATCGAGAATGTCGGCGTGGTAGCGCTGGAGAAGGACGAGGCTGAAGGCGAGCAGCCCCAGCGACAGCAGGATGACGTAGGCGGGGCTGACGTATTGCGGCGAATACATCGGGTAGAACCCCCGCCGCATCTCGCCGACGATGTGGAGAAGCGGGTTGTACCAGAGGAAGGTCTGGATCGACCTCGGCAGATCCTCGAACAGGAAGAGGATGCCGGAGGCAAGGAACAGCGGCCGCGAGATGATCGACCAGATGATTTCCCAGGCCGGGAACATCCCGATCAACAGGCAGTTGAAGGCGCCGACGCCGACGCCGAGAAGTGCGGTCATGACCATCGCGAGGATTACCGGGCCGATGTCGATCACCGCACTGGTCCTGTCGACGAGCACGATGCCGGCAAGGAGAAGGTAGCTGACCATCACCCCGGTGAGGATGTTCAGCGCCGCCCGTGCGATCAGCGCGTCAAGCCAGGTGACCGAGGGATACATCAGCAGCGGGCGGGAGAAGTTCAGCGCGCGCGACACCGTGTTCTGGATGCTCTGGTAGACCGAGAAGGGCATGAAGCCGGTCGCATAGAACAGGATGAAGCTTGTGCCGAGCGAGGGATGCCGGATCAGCAGCGACAAACCGAGCGCCAGGATGAGGATCGCGCCGAGCGGTTCGAGCACCGCCCAGAGATAGCCGCCGGGCGATTGTCCGTAGCGGGTCGACATCTCGCGCAGGATGAGGGCGAGAACGGTGCGCAGGGTCGGATAGGATCGGGTCCGCACCCCGAGGCGCCGGTTTGCGGCGCGCCGCGGCTGAAGCGGCGGCGGGAACGGCGGATTTTCGGTTGCGGGCATTGCGGAAGCCGAGTGTGCTGGCATTTTTCGCCGCTATTATGTAGGAAGGACGGACCGAGATCAAACCCCGTCTGCCTGAGGCAATCCATTGCGGGACAATGATAAAATGGAACAACCCCAAAATGGCGCGGGCGGCGCGGCCCAGGGCGCGCGCCCGGGCCTGGCCGCGGCGGCGCAAGGTCAGGGGGGGGCGGGTCCGGCGGTGCAGCCCGGCCCCGGGCGGCCCGGCGGGGCCCCGGGCCAGCCGGCCGGCGGTGGTGCGGGTCGGCCCGCCGCACAGTCTGCCGCAGCGGGCGGCCTGTCGCAGCCCGGCCGGCTGACCAACATCCGCCCGGTGGCGGAGGAGGCGGTGATGCGCCGCCGTCACTGGGGGCTTCTCGTCAGCTTCCTTCTGGCCGTCGTCCTGCCGGTCGTTGCCTCGGCTTTCTACCTGTTCGTCGTCAGCGAGGACCAGTATGCCTCGACCGTTGGCTTTGCCGTCCGGCGCGAGGAGGGGACCGAGGCGGCGGCCGGGCTGATCGGCGGCCTCGCCCAGTTCGCCGGCACCGGCGGCACCTCGGAAAGCGACATCCTCTATGAGTTCATCCAGAGCCAGGAGATGGTCGAGGCCATCGACGCCCGGATGGATCTGCGGCGGGTCTTTTCCAAGCACTGGCCCGATGACCCTGTCTTCGCCTTCGATCCGTCGGGAACGATCGAGGATCTGGTATTCTACTGGCAGCGCATGGTGCGAGTCTCCTACGACCAGAGCACCCGCCTCATCGAGCTTCGCGTGCTCGCCTTCACGCCGGAGGATGCGCAGACGCTCGCCGCCGAAATCGTCGCCGAGAGCCAGAAGAAGATCAACGACCTGAACACCGCGGCGCGGCAGGACGTCATGCGCTACGCCAACGAGGAGCTGGAAGTCGCGATCGAGCGGCTGAAGGACTCTCGCGAGGCGATGACCCGGTTCCGCACCCGGACCCAGATCGTCGACCCCCAAAGCGACCTCCAGGCGCGGATGGGCGTGCTCAGCACGCTCCAGCAGCAGTTGGCGGGGGCGCTGGTCGACAACGACCTTCTGCTTCTCCAGACCGACAATGCCAGCGACCCTCGGCTGGCGCAGGCGCAGCGGCGCATCGACGTGATCCGCGAACGGATCGCCGCCGAACGCCAGACGCTGGCGACCTCGTCGAACGAGGTCGGCGAGGTGGCCGAGGACTATCCGAAGCTGATTGCCGAATACGAAAGCCTCAGCGTCGATCGCGAATATGCAGAACAGAGCTACGGCCTGTCGCTGGCCGCGGTCGACATCGCCCGGTCGGAAGCGTCGCGGCAGAGCCTCTACCTCGCGCCCTTCATCCGGCCGACCCTGCCGCAGACGGCGGAATATCCGCAGCGCTTCGTCCTGACCGGGCTTGCGGCGCTGTTCCTGGCGCTGGCTTGGGCGATCCTTGCGCTGGTCTACTACTCGATCCGCGACCGCCGGTAGGGCAGGGGGCCCGCCGGATGATCCGCTTCCAGAACCTGACGAAGAGCTACCCCGTCGGCGACAGCCGCAAGGTGGTGATCGACGACCTCACGCTCTCGCTGCCCACGGGCAGGTCGCTCGCGCTGCTCGGGCGGAACGGGGCGGGGAAGTCGACGCTCCTGCAACTGATCGCCGGCACGATCCGCCCAGAAAGCGGGCACATCATCTCCGACGGCACGATCTCCTGGCCGGTCGGCTTCGGCGGGTCGTTCCACCGCGACCTCACGGGGGCGCAGAACGTCCGCTTCATTGCCCGGGTCTACGGCGTGGATACCGAAAGCCTCGTGGATTTCGTCGCCGATTTCGCCGAGCTCGGCAAGCACTTCCACATGCCGATCCGCAGCTATTCGTCGGGGATGCGCTCGCGCCTCGCCTTCGGCGCCTCGATGGGCATCCGCTTCGACACCTACCTCGTCGACGAGGTGACCGCCGTGGGCGACGCCGCCTTCCGGCGCAAGAGCCGCGCCGTCTTCACCGAGCGGATGGAAAGATCCGGCGCGATCCTCGTCAGCCACGAGATGGGCCAGATCCGCGAGTTCTGCGATTCCGGCCTCATCCTCGAGCATGGCGCCCTGCGCTACTATCCCGACCTCGAGGAGGCGATCGCCGCGCACCATGCGATGATGGCCTGACGGTTGCGGGCGCCTTCCGGTTGTCAAACCGGGCCGGCTGTGGAAGAAGCCCCAGAGCGTACGGGTCGGCGCACGGGCCGGCGCACGGGCCCGGCACGGGGGGGGGGGCGACATGCACATTCTCATGGTCGGCGCGGGCCTTTCCGGGGCGGTGATCGGACGCAGGCTGGCCGAGGCCGGGCACCGGATCACCGTGATGGAGGAGCGCCCCCATGTCGCCGGCAACTGCCATACCGAGCGCGACGGCGAAACCGGGGTGATGGTCCATGTCTACGGGCCGCACATCTTCCACACCGACGATGCCGGCGTCTGGGACTATGTGAACCGGTTCGCCACCTTCCTGCCCTACCGCAACCGGGTGAAGACGACGGCGCGCGGCGCGGTCTATTCGCTGCCGGTCAACCTGCACACGATCAACCAGTTCTACGGCAAGACCCTGCGCCCCGACGAGGCGCGCGCCTTCATCGAGCAAGAGGCCGACAGCTCCATCGCCGATCCGCAGACCTTCGAGGAACAGGCGCTGCGCTTCGTGGGCCGCGATCTCTACGAGACCTTCTTCAAGGGCTACACCCAGAAGCAGTGGGGCTGCTCGCCCCGTGATCTGCCTGCCTCGATCCTCAAGCGCCTGCCGGTGCGCTTCAACTACGACGACAACTATTTCTTCCACCGGTTCCAGGGAATGCCGGAGGACGGCTACACCGCCATGGTGGAACGCATCCTCGTCCATCCGGGAATCGAGGTCCGCCTGTCGGCCCGTTTCTCGCGCGGCAAGGCGGCGGACTACGACCATGTGTTCTACTCCGGCCCCCTCGACGGCTGGTTCGACCACGAGTTGGGCCGGCTCGGCTACCGCACGCTGGATTTCGAGCGCTTCACCTATCGCGGCGACTACCAGGGCTGCGCGGTGATGAACTACGGCGACGCCGAGGTGCCCTGGACCCGGATCACCGAGCACAAGCACTTCGCCCCCTGGGAAGAGCATGAGGGCTCGGTCCTGTACCGGGAGGCCGCGCGCGACTGCGGGCCTGACGACATCCCCTACTATCCGATCCGCCTCGTCGCCGAAAAGGCGCTCCTCGGCGCCTATGTCGAGCGGGCGTCGGCCGAGCCCGGCGTCACCTTCGTCGGCCGGCTCGGCACCTACCGCTACCTCGACATGGACGTGACGATCCGCGAGGCGCTGGACGCCGCCGATAGGTTCCTTGCCGCCGCACGGGGCGAGGCGATGCCCGCCTTCGCGGTGGCGCCGGTCTAGGATGTTGACACGCGGTAGGGGCTTGCCTTCGCTGAACTCGCGAACTGTCGGGCGGTGGGACAGGTCGGCCGGCCGCGACCATGCAGGCGGGCATCCGAATGTGAGCCATGCGCGTACCAGGGGGCCTACTTGTCGACAGTCGGCGGGTCCGTTATGGAGCGGCGAGATCGGCCGGGATTTGACTGGAAATACGGAATGAGTCTTGCTCAAGCGATCAATGCGCCTTCAGTCATCCTCAACGCGCAGCATTCATCGCCATCCGTTCGTGTCCGCGGCCGCGATCATCTCGTCCTGATGCGGATGGTCCTGGATGACAGCTTCGGCCAGCCCGAGAAACGCAATGGCGCGTATCTTGCGGATCGGCGCGCGATGGGACCGTCGAACGAGAAATGGAACCGTCTCAATTTCGACAGCCCGTCGAACGCCTTTCCCTCAGAGCATTATCGCCGCGTTGCAGGTCTGGAACGGGCGACCCTTTCGCTGCGGTTCGACGCTGACAAATGGCTGGTCCGGCTGTTGCGCCGGGGCGGCAACGAGCCTCCGAAAACTGTCTTTCAAGAGACCGGAAACGGCACTGCGGAAATCTGCATCGATACGCCGCCGCTGCGCAATGCGCCCGAACGGTTCTATCTCGAACTGTCCTACACAGGCACCCTTTCAGCCGAGCTTCTGGCCTGGACCACGCCCGCGCCGGCCACTCTGAAGCCGCTGGGTGTCGCCATCACCACCTACAACAAGCCCGAATACCTGCTGCCCAATCTCGAGATCCTGAAGCAGAGCGCAGCCTACCGGGCGGGCTTGCTGGACGTTCTGGTGATCAACAACGGCAAGGCGCTTGAGTCGCTCCCCGACGGCATTCAGGTGACCGAACTTGACAACGTGGGTGGCACCGGCGGCTTTCTGGAAGGGCACCGCCATTTCCGCGCCAGGAACTACGGCCACTTCGTCATCATGGACGATGACATCGCCATCGGTCCGGACTTCGTCGACCGGCTCTATGCGCTGTCATGCCTGTCGCGCAGCTATCATGTCGGCAGCCTTGCCGAGATCCTCAATATTCCCGACCGCATCATCAAGGAACAGGGTGCGGACGTGTCGGAGACGAATGTCTTCGGCCTCGAACTGCACAACGCCGATCTTAACCTGCAGGGCCACGAACGTCATCGGCTTTACCCACTCAAGGAGGTGGATTTCAGTGGTTGGTGGAGCCTGCTGGTCGATCTCGACGGGCCGGCTCCGCGCATGCCGCGCAAGCAGTTCATAAAACGGGACGATGTGATGTTCGGCTATGAAAGCCGCGCAAAGGGAATGCCGACTGTGGTGTTCCCCAATCTGCTGGTCGCCCACGGCGAAGAGGGCTCCCCAAGCTACTACTACTACGATATCCGGAACGACCTGATCCTCAGGGCAAGAAATCATCCGCCGCTGACGACCTCGATACGGCAGATGCTCAACATCGCCGGCAGTCTGATGTTGACCTTGAGGCTTGACCGGCAGCGCATGTTCAACGCCGCGCTGTCCGACTTCCTGGCAGGGCCACGCGCACTCGAGAAATCCGACATGGGCCGAACCCTGAAGAAGGTCCGGGCCATGGCCGAAAAACCTGTCGCCCTGCCGAAGGATGCGGACATCCAAAGCGGCGGCGACCGGCCCCCGCTGCCGGAGCTGCTGCTGAACTGGTTCCGCCCCTCGGCCTGGCGCCGCAACGACGCGCCGCCTGTCGTCGCGGGGAACGCGATCAGACACAGCATGGGCAGGTACAGCTACTACGACAAGCTGCCCTATGGTGACGCCGGCTATCTGCGCCGCCGAAGCCCGGCGTCCCTGTACCAGTTGCTGCGATCGTTCGCGCTGATCTTGCGCTTCGCCGTCACCCGGAATGCTGTCATGCGCGCATACAAGAAAGGGGCGGTGGAATGATCACCCTCTCCAATACCGCCATCCTGATCCTGACCTGCAACGATTTCGAGGCTCTTGACCTGACCATCGCGCAGGTCTTGCGGACCACGCCTACCCAGGTTCCCATCTATCTGCTGTCCAACTGTTACGGGCTGTCTGGCGCCGATGTCTGCGAAGACATGTGCCGCTTTGCTTCGCGTGCGAACTACGGCCGCGTCCACTGGATCAACCCCGGCCGGCGGCAGCCTGCCTATTACGGAATCCGTGACGCAATCCGCAATCACATCGAGGCTGAATACATCCTCAAGCTTGACGACGATGCCTTCCCCGTCGCCGAAGGCTGGCTCGAAGGGCTGATCGACTGCTACAATCGCCAGGCCCCCGACACGATCTGCTATGTCAGTGCGCTGGTGAACAACAACCCATACGGGTTCTCCCGCCTTGCCACGCTTCCCGAACTGCGCGAGTCATATGCGCGCCTCATGCCATCCCCGCACCTCGCGGGGGAGTTCGTGCCCGGCTACCAGGATTTCCGGATATCCGAAGGTGGCGCCATCGACGGTGGCGGCTGGGGAACGGTCTGGCAGTTCCCGCATCTGGCGCGCTGGATCCACCAGGAAACCACGCTCCAGCCGGAACGCTATCTGGCGCTGACGAAATCGCTTGGAGAGGCAGAGTTCGACACGTCGATCCGCTATTCGATCAATGTGATGCTCTTCCAGCGCGACATGTGGGAAACGGTCGGCAACGGCGGCGTGGATGACGAGGAAATGTTCAATCGCTACTGCCATCAAAATGGTCGGCGCATTGTCATCCGGGAAGACGTCCCCTTCGTTCATCTGTACTTCGGTCCGCAGAAGCGCTACCTCGTCGATATGTTGCCGCATGTGCGCGAGGCATACCGGAATCCCGATGACATTGCCGGTGCCAGGTTGGTAGAGGACTGGAACGCCTTCAAGGCCAATCTTCAACTCGATGCACTCAAAAAAAAACAGTGATACCTAGCCGCCTTCGGGGGCCCCTCCGTCGGCTTCGCTCGATCGCTCGAAGAGTTAGGCAAAAGCTGCGTCTCACGCCATGATCATCTCACATCGATTCCAGACCGTATTCATCCACATTCCGAAGTGCGCCGGCACCTCGATCCGCGAGACGCTCGTCCAGGCGGATCCGGATTGTCAGCGGATGTGGGGCTGGCGCTGGATGGCACGTCATCAGAGGTATGGAGACAGCGCGCACGTGCCGTTGATCGACCTGCAGCCGCAGGTCATGAATGCGGTCCGCGACTACACCGTGATCGCCCTGACGCGCGACCCGATGACGCGCTTCATCTCAGCGATCCATCAGCATTTCATGCAGCATGAATACAGGCGCAAGTTGCCTGTACCGGAGTTCCTGCGCGAGCTGGACAGCACGAATATTCGTTACGATCCCGCCTATGTCCATTTCTGCCCGCAGCATTACTTCATCTACATTTCCACCAAGAGGTTCGTCGATCATGTCCTCAGGATCGAGGATCCCGACTGGCCGGCGCAAATGAAAGCGATCCTCGTCCGGCAGGGGTTCCCGGAGTCGCGTCTGGACTTTCCGGTGCGCAACAAGAGCGAAGACGAAAACCAGCCACAGCTTTCGGGTGTGGACCTGGACTGGTTCTACCGGCTCTACAAACGCGACTATGAGCTATTGGGCTATGACGCGCCGATTGCGCGTGAATATGTGATCGACACGAGCGAGATCAAGGATGCCATTCGCCCGTTGGATTTCTCGTCCTATGACGAAGTAAACATCATGAGCGCGAAGTTCCGGAAGTTCTGGCCCAATCCCTAGCGCATCCGTCTTGAAGCGGCTCGCCCGCGCCACCCGCAGCCCCTCTCACCTCGACCGGATCATCCCGACGATGTCATGGGTCCGCGCGAGGATCGGGCGGGCGAGCGCGTCGGCGCGTTGGGCGCCGTGGCCGAGGATGCGGTCGATTTCGGCCGGGTCGGCCAGAAGGCGCTTCATCTCGGTCGTGATCGGGGCGAGCGTGGCGACGGCGACCTCGGCCAGGGCCGGCTTGAACGCGCCGAAGCCGTGGCCGGCAAAGCGTTCCAGCACGGCCTCCGGCGCCTCGCCGGCAAGGGCCGCGTAGATGTTGACGAGGTTGCGCGCCTCGGGCCGGTCCTTCAGTTCGGCCAGCGTCTCGGGCAGCGGCTCGGCGTCGGTCTTGGCCTTCCGGATCTTCTGGGCGATGGTGTCGGCGTCGTCGGTCAGGTTGATCCGGCTCGCATCCGAGGGGTCGGACTTCGACATCTTCCGCGTGCCGTCCCTGAGCGACATGACCCGCGCCGCGGCGCCCTCGATCACCGGCTCGGGGAGCGGGAAGAAATCCACCTTGAAGTCGTGGTTGAACTTCGCCGCGATGTCGCGGGTCAGCTCGACATGCTGCTTCTGGTCCTCGCCCACCGGCACCATCGTCGCGTGATAGGCGAGGATGTCGGCCGCCATCAGCGCCGGATAGGCGTAAAGCCCCAGGCTCGCCGCCTCGGCGTTCTTGCCGGCCTTGTCCTTGAACTGGGTCATCCGGTTCATCCAGCCAAGGCGCGCGACGCAGTTCAGGATCCAGGCAAGCTCGGCATGGGCGGAGACCTGGGACTGGTTGAAGAGGATCGACCGCGCGGGGTCGATCCCGGCGGCGATGAAGGCTGCCGCCGCCTCGCGCGTCTGCGCCTTCAGCCTGTCGGGATCCTGCCAGACGGTGATCGCGTGCAGGTCGACGAGGCAGTAGACCGTCTCGATCCCTTCGTCCTGCTTTTCCACGAAGCGCTTGAGCGCGCCGAGGTAGTTGCCGAGCGTGAGCCCCCCCGACGGCTGGATGCCGGAGAAGATGCGCGGGGTGAAGCCTGCGTTGGCCGCGTCGGTCATGGCCGGTCCTTTGGGTGTCAGCGTCTGGAAATTCCCGTGCCGCTCGCGTATCGCAGGGGAAAAGCCCCGTCAACAAGGAGAGGCC
>JAUQYA010000016.1 GCA_030837785.1 Albidovulum sp. | reverse complement strand
GCGCATCGCCGGCTGGGCAGGGGCCGCGGCCGGGGCGCATGTGGCGGGCGTGGTCGAGACCGGCCCCTCCGTCCAGCTTTCCGCCTACGGCAAGGTCGAGACGGTGGAGGCGATCGTCGGCACCGGCAGCCGCGGCGGGGTGGACATGAGCTGGGACCGGGCCGCCCTCCTCGGCCATTTCGGGCTTGACCTGACCGGGCCGAACGGCGGCGTCGTGCGGATCGACGACATCGAGATCGAGGATGTCACCTCGGTCTTCCTGCGTGACCTGATCGACTGGGTGGACGTGCGCGACTATGGCGCGAAGGGCGACGGGGTCACCGACGATTCCGCCGCCTTCGAGGCCGCCGATGCCGCGGCCTTCGCCTCGGGCCGGTCGGTGCTCGTCTCCTCGGGGAGCTATTTTCTGAACGCCGACGTGACCTTCGAGGCGCCGGCGCGGTTCGAGGGCACGGTGGCGATGTCGGCAAACCGGCGGCTGTCGCTGACCCGCAGCTTCGACCTGGCGAGCTACGCCGCCGCCTTCGGCAGCGAGGAAGAGGGGTTCCGCCGCGCATTCCAGGCGCTTCTCAATTTCGTCGACCACGATTCGCTCGACCTCGGCGGCCGCCGGATCGAAGTCACCGCACCGATCGACCTTCAGGCGGCGGTGTACAACAAGACCTCCTTCGCCACCCGCCGGGTGATCCGCAACGGCCAGTTCGACGTGGTGGACGGCCCGGCCTGGGCGCCGACCGCCGTCACCTCGCAGGCGAGCTACGGCCCGGCCAACGAGCGGGTGCTGACGAATGTCGTCAACATCGCCAACGTCGCGGTGGGATCGCTCGTCACCGGCACCGGCGTCGGGCGCGAAGTCTATGTCACCGCCGTCAATCTCGGCGCCGGCACGCTGACGCTGAGCCAGCCGCTTTACGGCGCGGCCGGCAGCCAGGTCTACACCTTCACCCGGTTCAAGTACGTGCTGGACTTCTCGGGCTTCTCGTCGCTGTCGAAGATGGTGCTCGACGATGTCGAGGTGCAGTGCAACGGCGTCGCCAGCGCCATCCTGTTGCCGCCGTCGGGGTCGCTCTTCCACCTGCGCGACTGCCACATCACCCGGCCGAAGAACCGCGGCGTCACCTCGATCGGCGACGGCTGCCAGGGGATGATGGTCGACCGCTGCAACTTCACCTCGGACGAAAGCGGACTGAGGTCGCAGGACCGGGTGTCGATCGTGCTCAACACCAACGCGAACGACGTGAAGATCCGTGATTGCCGGGCGCAGCATTTCCGCCACTTCGCGGTGCTCGGCGGCAACGGCAACCTCATCGTCGGCAACCACTGGTTCCAGGGCGACACCGAGGTGGACGGGCTGCGGCTGCCGGGCCTCGTCCTCGCCGGCACCGACGTCAAGTCGACGATCACCGGCAATTATGTCGACAACTGCTCGATCGAGTGGACCAACGAATACGAAAGCGACCCGGGGTTCGCCAACCAGTATTCCTTCGGCGGCCTCACGATCACCGGCAACACCTTCGCCGCCAGCGATGTCGCGCCCTGGTTCGCCTTTCTCGTCGTCAAGCCCTATGGTGCGGGGCATTTCCTGCGCGACCTGAACATCTCGGGCAACGTCTTCAAGGCGCTCGCCGGGGCGATCGACCGGGTCGATGCGGTCGACACCACCTTCGCGGCCCTCAACTATGCCTCGATGAAGAACATCACGGTGGAGGCGAATGCCTTCACCGCCGTGACCCAGCCGATTTCCAACCCGGTCTTCTTCCAGCACGACCAGGCCTCGGCGGCGATGGTCTGGACGGTGAGCCCCGGCGCCTACCTGCCCTTCGGCGGCTGGGCGCGCAACGTCGAGGCGCTGGTGGCCGAGGGGCCGGTTACCGGCCCCGGGAACGAACGGCGCAACGACATGCCCCATGTCGAGGTGCAACAGGGCGCCGCGAAGCAGAACGTGACGGTCAACTGGGCGACGGCGTCGAAGGGGCGCGTCCACCTGCGGGTCCGGATGGACAACCCGGTCTGAGGCGCGCCCGGCCCGCCGCCTTTCAGAGCGGCGGCGGGCGCGGCACGGCCGAGAGGATCTCGGCCCAGAGAAGCCGCCGGTCGACGGGTTTCGAGACGAAGCCGTTCAGGCCGAGGGCGAGGTAGTAGTCGCGCTTGAGCGCCACGGCGTCGGCGGTCAGCGCCACCACCGGGATCGTCGCCCAGGGCGCGTCGGCGGCGCGGATTTCCCGGAAGGTCGCCTCGCCGTCCATGTCGGGCATGTTCATGTCGAGGAGCACGAGGTCGAATTCGCCCTCGGCGAGCCGTTCCAGCGCGTCGCTGCCGCCGCCCGCCTCGTCTGCCTCGACGCGGAGCGCGCGCAGAAGCTGGATCAGCACGAAGCGGTTGGTGGCGATGTCGTCCACGACGAGCGCGCGCAGGCGGCCGTAGACGGATTCGGCACCGGTGGCGGGCGGCTCGGGGACGGTGACGAAGGGCAGCTCTATCCGCGCGATCGGGCTGCCGTCGGGCGCGCGCAGGACCGCCGCGCGGGCCCCCATGACCTCGGCCACCCTGTAGACCAGGCTCAGCGCCAGCGTTTCCTCGGACGGAAGTCCCTGCCCCTGGCCCGCACCCGGCGCCGGGCTGTGCCCGGCGATTGTCAGGCGCAACCTGTCGCCCCGCCCGGGCGCCAGTGCGCAGCGCAGGTCGATGGCGGGGCGGCTGCCGACGGGCAGGCCGTTCAGCACGATGGCGCAGAGATGGGTGAGACACTTGCGCAGGAGGATCGGATCGAACTGGCCGAACTCGGGAACCTCGGGGGCGATCTCCACGACGATCTCGGGTTCGCGCGGCGCATCGAGGGGCAGGGGCAGGCCGGCCAGCACCTCCAGCTCGGGCCGGATCACCGCCGTCACCGGACGGAACTTCAGCTCTCCCTCGGTGGCGGAGGCGAGATCGGTCACGTCCTGCACCATCGTCTCGAGCGCATGGGCCGCCGTCGCGATCGCGACGGCATGGCCGCGCGCCCGTCCCTGATCGGGCTCGGCGGCAAGAAGCTGGCTGTGGCCGAGGATCGCGTTCAGCGGCGTCCTGACCTCGTGGCTCATCGCCGAGAGGAACCGCGACTTGGCCTGGCTCGCCGCGCTGGCTTCGGCGACGGCGGCCAGAAGGGTGTTCTGCATCCGGTGGTTCTGCACCAGCGCCGAGGCGAAATAGCCCAGAAGGATGATCGTCCCCGCCATCGCCAGCGCCGCGCGGTAGTCGAGGAGGGGGTCGAAGAAGTATTGCAGCGGCAGCCACAGCAGTGCCAGCGCGGCCGGCAGGCCCGAGGCGATGCCGAAGGCGAGATGGGTAGAGCGCACGACCGAGACGCTGAGAAGCGCGCCGACGATGGACAGGATTCCGACGAACTTCACCAGGGGCTCGGGGTCGAGCCAGACGAAGAGCGCCGGCAGGCAGTAGGCGGCCATGCCTGCGCCGGCGTTGACCAGGATGCCGAGGCGCCGGGCCGGGGTGGCATCCCCGGCATAGGCGAGCATCAGGCGGTGCTGGTTCACCTCCGATCCGATGACCGCGAGGTAGGTCACGAACACGAACCAGAACGGCAGGAAGAAGACGAAGACGACGCTGGTCAGGAACACGCCAAGCTGGCGCGAGACAAGATCGGCCTCAAGCCGGTGCCGCTGGCGCTCGATTTCGTCCTGCCACGTCGTCCGGTTGTCCGTCATCGTCCTTTGCCACAACCGCCAACTCAAACATCTTGCGTCACAAATCGCTGCGCGGCCCGCCCGATCCCCTATGAAGTCAGCTTAAGGTCATTCGCGTCGAGTGCATAGGCTTTCCCGAACCCGGCGTTCAGATGGCCGCGCCCGATCTCGAACCGCACGAAATGGAAGTCGGCGAAATCGATATAGAGGGCGGCCTTCGGGTGATGGCCGAGCCAGGCCACCCGCAAGGCCGACCGTTCGGGGGCGTCGGCGGCGACGAAGGCGGCGGTGGCCGCCAGCGTCAGGCGGGGATGGACGAGGGGATCGCCCTTCGGCCCCGGCTCGCCCAGAAGCAGCGACACCCGCGGGTCGGCGCGGAGCGCGCGCGCATGAACCGCAAGGTCGGAGACAAGCGTCAGCGCCTCGCCCGCAGGGCCGAGGCCGAAGGCCACGCGGCTGACGAAGGGCGCCCCCGTCGCAGGGTCGAGGACGGCAAGCGCCGCGGTGCGCGCTTCGGTCAGGAGAGTGCGGGCGATGCCGCGCGCGTCCTCGTCGGTCGCCCGGATCGGGTCGGTGCGGCGCGGTGTCTGGGGGGAAGGGGGCAAGCGGCGCTCCTGTCTGCCGGGGCGGATTCGGGATGGCGCGCCGGGGGTCGCTCGCCCGGGTGCCGGTCCGGCGTATCATGGACAGGGCCGCAGGCAAGACAAGCCCCGGTTTTGCCGAACAATGCCTGCCGAAGCCGGCAACAGTGCGGCTGCCGGGGCAACCGCGCGGCGCCCTTCCGGCCGCGGTCCTGCCAGCGGCTGCTGACCCGCTCGAATCGCGCAAGACGTGTGAGCGCCAACGCCCGCCCTGTGCCCGCCCTGTGCCCGCCCTGCGCCCGCCCTGCGCCCGTGACGCGGCGCGGGCGTGCGCCACCACGCCCCGGATGCGGCAGTGGCCTGCCGCCCGAATGACCGGCCTGGCGCGGCCGATCTTCACCGGTTCGTGAACAGCCAAGAAGTTGATATTCTTCGGCAAAGTTTTGCCACATTTCTGGAAATTTACAAAACGTGCTGAAAAACTGTGAATAAATTGACCAAAAAATCTTTTTAACAAAAGGGGTTACATAGAAATCAACGATTGGTTTACAATGCGACGTGACAGGGGCCTGCGGTTCGGGGCCTGAAGGCTTTGCGCCGCGGACGAGGGCGTTTCGTGGCGACGCAGGTGCAAGGGAGGATCGGAATGTCTTCTGCCAAGGCTCACTCGGCTCAGGCGCCGGAAATGCGCGACGTGCCGCCGGGCTTCGAGAACGCGCATGCCAACGCGGCCAGATACCGTGAGATGTATGCCGAATCGCTGGCCGACCCGGATGCGTTCTGGGGCCGCGAGGGCAAGCGGCTCGACTGGATCAAGCCCTATACCAAGGTCAAGGACACCGACTTCACCTTCGGCAAGGTCTCGATCAAGTGGTATGAGGACGGGGTGCTGAACGCGTCGGTCAACTGCATCGACCGGCACCTCAAGGACCGCGCGCTACAGACGGCGATCATCTGGGAGCCCGACGATCCCAAGACACCGGCGCGCCACATCACCTACCGCGAACTGTCGCGGAAGGTGAACCAGATGGCCAACGTCCTGCTGTCCCAGGGGGTGATGCGCGGCGACCGCGTCGTCATCTACCTGCCGATGATCCCCGAGGCGGCCTATGCGATGCTGGCCTGCGCGCGGATCGGCGCGATCCATTCGGTGGTCTTCGCCGGCTTTTCCTCCGACGCGCTCGCCAACCGGATCAACGATTCCGGCGCCAAGCTCGTCATCACCGCCGACAGCGCGCCGCGCGGCGGGCGGCGCACGCCGCTGAAGGCCAATACCGACGCGGCGCTGCTGCACTGTTCGGACAAGGTGCGCTGCCTCGTCGTCAAGCATACCGGCGACCAGACCTCGTGGATTCAGGGGCGTGACGTCGATGTGCTGGCGATGATGGACATGGTCAGCCCCGAATGCCCGCCGCGGCCGATGAACGCGGAAGATCCGCTCTTCATCCTCTACACCTCCGGTTCCACCGGCAAGCCGAAGGGCGTGGTGCACACGACGGGCGGCTATCTCGCCTTCGCGGCGATGACGCACGAATACGTCTTCGACTACAAGGAGGGCGACGTCTTCTGGTGCACCGCGGACGTGGGCTGGGTCACCGGGCACAGCTACATCCTCTACGGGCCGCTGGCCAACGGCGCGACCACCGTCATGTTCGAGGGCGTGCCGACCTGGCCGGACGCGGGGCGCTTCTGGGAGGTCTGCGAAAAGCACAAGGTCACCCAGTTCTACACCGCGCCGACGGCGATCCGCTCGCTGATGGGGCAGGGGCCGGAATGGGTCGAGAAATACGACCTGTCGTCGATCCGGGTGCTCGGCTCGGTGGGCGAGCCGATCAACCCCGAGGCCTGGATCTGGTATGACAAGCATGTCGGCAAGGGCAAGCGCCCGATCGTCGACACCTGGTGGCAGACCGAGACCGGCGGCCACATGATCACCCCGCTGCCAGGGGCGACGCCGACCAAGCCGGGCTCGGCGACGCTGCCGTTCTTCGGCGTCAAGCCAGTGATCCTCGATGCCTCGACCGGCGTTCGCCAGGGCGAGACCGAGGCCGAGGGTGTGCTCTGCATCTCCGACAGCTGGCCGGGGCAGATGCGCACGCTCTGGGGCGATCACGAGCGCTTCCAGGAGGCCTATTTCAGCCAGTATCGCGGCTATTACTTCACCGGCGACGGCTGCCGGCGCGACCGCGACGGCTATTACTGGATCACCGGCCGGGTCGATGACGTGATCAACGTCTCGGGCCACCGCATGGGCACGGCCGAGGTGGAAAGCGCGCTGGTGGCCCATGCCAAGGTCGCCGAGGCCGCGGTGGTGGGCTATCCCCACGAGATCAAGGGCCAGGGCATCTACGCCTATGTCACGCTGATGAACGGGGTGGAGCCATCGGAGTCGCTCAGGAAGGAGCTGGTGCAGTGGGTCAGGTCCGAGATCGGGCCGATCGCCTCGCCCGACCTGATCCAGTGGGCGCCCGGCCTGCCCAAGACCCGCTCGGGCAAGATCATGCGCCGCATCCTCAGGAAGATCGCCGAGAACGACTACGGCGCGCTCGGTGACATCTCGACGCTGGCCGATCCGTCGGTGGTCGAGGAACTCATCAACAACCGCATGAACCGGAGCTGAGCGGATGCGAGAGGTCGAGGCCGCCCCCGCCGCCGCCGTCGTCATCCTGCTCGGGCCGCCGGGGGCGGGCAAGGGCACGCAGGCGCGGATGCTGGAGGAACGCTTCGGCCTCGTCCAGCTTTCGACCGGCGATCTTCTGCGCGCGGCGGTGACCCGGGGTACGCCCGCGGGCCTTGCCGCGAAGGCGGTGATGGAGGCGGGCGGGCTCGTCTCCGACGAGATCGTGCTGTCGATCCTGAAGGACCGGATGGCCGAGCCCGACGTGGCGCGCGGCGTCATCCTCGACGGCTTCCCGCGGACGGCCGGGCAGGCCGCGGCGCTCGATGGGCTTCTCGCGCGCGAGGGCCGCGGCGTCGGCGCCGCGATCAGCCTCGAGGTCGACGACGAGGCGATGGTCGGCCGCGTGGCCGGACGGTACACCTGCGCTGCCTGCGGCGAGGGCTATCATGACGAGTTCAAGCAGCCCGCCGCGGCGGGGGTTTGCGACAAGTGCGGCGGCACGGCGTTCAAGCGCCGCGCCGACGACAATGCCGAGACGGTGCGCGAACGGCTGACCGCCTATCACGCCCAGACGGCGCCGCTGATCGCGCATTACCGCAAGATGGGCGTCCTTCAGACGGTCGATGCGATGGCGGACATTCCCGAGGTGGGCGCGGCGTTGCAGGCGCTGGTCGCGGCCGTGTTCGGCAATCACGCGAAGGGGCGGCAAGCCCCCGGAGGAGGAGGAACCGGGGCGGATCACGCCTCGGTCTGACGACACGAGTCCGGCCGGCCCGAAGAGGCCGGAACGACACGACGCGGACGGCGGGTGACATGCCGCTTTCCGTGAACGGAGAAGTTTTGCCCGCGGCGAGGAGGCCGCGCGGCGGGGATGGAACAAGGGGCCGCGGTGCCCCGCTTGCTAGGAGGAAACGATGGCAACAACCGATCTGGACGTGGCGGTGAACCGCTCCCGTCCGATGACCAGGGAAGAGAAGAAGGTGATCCTCGCCTCTTCCGCTGGCACGATCTTCGAGTGGTACGATTTCTACCTTTACGGTTCGCTCGCGGCGATCATCGGCGCGCAGTTCTTCACCTCGTTCCCGGAAGCCACGCGCAACGTCTTCGCGCTCCTGGCCTTCGCGGCGGGGTTCATCGTGCGGCCGTTCGGCGCGCTGGTGTTCGGCTCGCTCGGCGACCTCATCGGGCGGAAATACACCTTCCTCATGACCATCATGATCATGGGTCTGTCGACCTTCCTCGTCGGTCTGCTGCCCGGCTACACCAGCTGGGGCATGGCCGCGCCGGTCATCCTGATCGCGCTGCGGATGTTGCAGGGCCTGGCGCTCGGCGGCGAATACGGCGGGGCGGCGGTCTATGTGGCCGAACACGCGCCGATCAACCAGCGCGGCTACTTCACCTCGTTCATCCAGACGACGGCGACGCTGGGGCTGCTTCTGTCGCTGGTCGTCATCCTCCTGGTGCAGGGCTATGTCAACGGCAACTGGGAACCGACGCCGGTGCTTGACGCGGCGGGCGCGGCGGTGATGAACGCCGACGGCACGCCGAAGATGATCAAGGCCTTCGAACTCTGGGGCTGGCGCATCCCGTTCCTCGGTTCGATCGTGCTGCTGGCGATCTCGCTCTACATCCGGCTGCAGATGAACGAGAGCCCGGCCTTCAAGAAGATGAAGGAAGAGGGCGCGCAGTCGAAGGCGCCGCTGCGCGAGGCCTTCGGCCAGTGGAAGAACGCCAAGATCGCGCTGATCGCGCTTTTCGGCCTCACCGCCGGTCAGGCGGTGGTCTGGTATTCCGGCCAGTTCTACGCGCTGTTCTTCCTGCAGAACGTCATCAAGGTGGACCTCTTCTCGGCCAACGTCTTCGTGGCGTGGTCGCTGATCATCGGCACCTGGGGCTTCCTGTTCTTCGGCTCGCTCTCCGACCGGATCGGCCGCAAGCCGATCATCCTGTTGGGCTGCCTGATCGCGGCGCTCACCTACTTCCCGACCTTCAAGCTCCTGACCCACACCGCCAACCCGGCACTCTACGAGGCCCAGCAGACGCCGGTCGTGGTGACTGCCGATCCGGCGCGATGCTCGTTCCAGTTCAACCCGACGGGCACGGCGAAGTTCACCACCTCCTGCGACATCGCCAAGGCGCTTCTGTCGAAGACCTCGGTCAACTCGACCACGGTCGACGCGCCGGCGGGGACGATCGCCTCGGTGCAGATCGGCGACACGGTGATCCCGGGCTATGACGGCGCCGAGAACGCCAAGGCCATCGCCGAAGCCAAGGCGGCGCTGGAGGCGGCGAAATCCGGCACCGACCAGGCGGCGATCGATGCCGCGCAGAAGGCGCTGGACGATGCGAGCGCGGTGAAGCCGGCCTTCGAGAAGGCGGTCAACGAGGCGCTGAAGGCGGCGGGCTACCCGCTGGTGGCGGAAAACAACGTGACGGTTGCCAAGGCGGCCCACTTCCTCGACATCTTCACGGGCCAGAAGCTCATGATCATCGCGATCCTGACCTATCTGATCATTCTCGTGACGATGGTCTACGGGCCGATCGCGGCGATGCTGGTCGAACTGTTCCCGACCCGCATCCGCTATTCGGGCCTGTCGCTGCCCTACCACATCGGCAACGGCTGGTTCGGCGGCCTCCTGCCCGCGACCGCCTTCGCGATCTCGGCCCAGACCGGCAACATCTACGCCGGCCTCTGGTACGCGATCGTCGTCGCGCTGATGACGGTGGTGATCGGGGCGATCTTCGTGCCGAACGGCACCCACAAGAAGTCGATCTTCACCGACGATCCCGAGCACAAGCTGCACCGCTGACCGCTCCGGCCGGGCCGGGGTGACCCCGGCCCGGCTGCCCGCCGGACCCGGTGCCAGCGACGCCGCGCCACATTGCCCCGGCGCAGGCTCCCTGCCACCGAGGAGACCCGGCCCGGCCCCTTCCGGGGCGAAGATGGAGGGAAAGACGCATGAGACCCCTGGCCACCCGCGCCCCCACTCCCGCCACCCCCGCTTCCCCCGCCCCGCGTCCCGCCCGATGCCCCCGGGCGCCCCGCAGGGGAGGGTGACATGGCGGCCGGGAAGCTCAGGCACCGCGTCCTGATCGTGGAGGACGAGGACAACATCGCGCTCGCGCTCGACTACGTGCTGACCCGCGAAGGCTACGACCACGAAAGGATCGCCAACGGCGCCGAGGCGCTTCCGAAAATTCGCGACACCGCGCCGGACCTCGTCCTTCTCGACGTGATGCTGCCCGAGGTGTCGGGCTACGAGATCTGCCAGACCGTGCGGATGGACCCCGACCTCAAGGACGTGAAGATCCTGATGATGACCGCGCGCGGCTCGGCGATGGAGCGGCGCAAGGGGCTCGCGCTCGGTGCCGACGGATTCATTGCCAAGCCTTTCGAGCTGAAGGAACTGCGCGACGCGGTGCGCCAGCTTCTGGACCCGGGCGCGGCGCGAGAGGCCTGACCGCCCGATCCGCCGGCCGCCCCGCCTTGCCGCGATGGCGCTGGGGGAGCGGGGGGGGGGCGCCGCCCCCGTCCCCGCGAACGCGGGGCCTCCCCCGGGGTATTTCGCATAACGAAGATGCTCAGCCGAAGGGGTCTTCCGGGTAGGAGACACCGGTAAGGCAGAGGCCGTCGGGCGGCGCCACGGGGCCACAGGCGGCGCGGTCGCGGGCCTCCAGCGCCGCCTTCACGTCAGCGGGCGACCAGGCGCCGGCGCCGACGCGTTCGAGCGTGCCGACGATCGAGCGGACCTGGTTGTGCAGGAACGACCGTGCGCGAAGCCGGAAGCGGTATTCGCGCCCGTGGGGAATCTCCACCTCATCGAGGACGATCTCGTCGAGCGTCTTCACCGGGCTTCGCGACTGGCAGAGCGTGGAGCGGAAGGTGGTGAAGTCGTGGTGGCCGACCAGATGCGCGGCAGCCTCGCGCATCGCGCCCGCGTCGAGCGGGCGAAGCACCCGCCAGGCGAGGCCGGCCTCGAGGGTGAGCGGCGCGCGGCGGGCGATGATCCGGTAGAGATAGCGCCGCTCGGTGGCCGCGAAGCGGGCGTGGAAGTCGCCCGCGACGCGGGCGGCGGCGAGCACGGCGACCGGGGCGGGCTTGAGGTGCCAGTTCAGCGCCTCCATCAGGCGGAACGGCTCCCAGTCCCTGCCGAGGTCGCAATGCGCGACCTGGCCGGTGGCATGGACGCCGGCATCGGTGCGCCCCGCCGCGGCGATGGCGGGGCCCCCGGGGTCGAGGCGGGCGAGGGCGGATTCGACCGCCGCCTGCACCGAGGGCTGCCCCGACTGGCGCTGCCAGCCGGCGAAGGGGCCGCCGTGGTATTCGATCCTGAGCGCATAGCGGGGCATCGCGCTTCCTTACCGCCGCCGGGCGGGCCTTGGCAATCGCCCCTACCCATGCGCCCCCGCCCGTCCTATCTTCGAGGAAAGGCAAGGGGCAGGTCTTGGCACTATCCGACATCACCGACAGGCTCGGCCGGACCATCGAGGGGCTGGCGCAGCCCTTCTCCGACCCGGTGATCCGGCTCGGCGTGACCGGGCTGTCCCGCGCCGGCAAGACCGTGTTCATCACCGCGCTCGTCGCCAACCTGATGGACCGGGGCCGGATGCCGGGCCTGCGCGCCGCGGCGGAGGGGCGCATCCTCTCGGCCTTCCTCCAGCCGCAGCCCGACGACACCGTGCCGCGCTTCGACTACGAGGCGCATCTGGCCGCGCTGACCGGGCCCGAGCCGCACTGGCCGGAAAGCACCCGGGCGGTGAGCGAGCTGCGCCTGTCGTTCCGGCTGAAGGAGGCGGGGATTTTCGGCTCCGTCCGCGGGCCGCGGACGCTGCACCTCGACATCGTCGACTATCCCGGCGAATGGCTCCTCGACCTTGGGCTGATGGACCGGCGCTATGGCGACTGGGCGGCGGAGGTGCTCGGCCGGATCGGCGGGCGGGCCGAAGCGGCGGGATTTCTCGCCGCGCTCGAAGGCGTCGACGCCGCCGCGCCGCATGACGAGACGGTGGCCAAGCGTCTGGCCGAGGCCTTCGCGCAGTATCTGCGCGCCGCCCGCGCCGCCGGCTATTCGGACTGCACGCCCGGCCGGTTCCTGCTGCCCGGGGAGCTGGCCGGCTCGCCGGCGCTGACCTTCGCGCCGCTGCCGGGGCCGCCCACCGCCCCGCGCGGCTCGCTCCGGCGCGAGATGGAGCGGCGCTTCGAAGCCTACAAGGAGAAGGTGGTGAAGCCCTTCTTCCGCGACCATTTCGCCCGCATCGACCGGCAGGTGGTGCTGGTCGATGCGCTGGGCGCGATCCATGCCGGCCCGCGGGCGGTCGAGGACATGCGCACCGCGATGGCCGACATTCTCGCCGCCTTCCGGCCCGGCAAGGTCGGCTGGCTGATGGGGCTTCTGGGAACGCGGCGGGTGGAGCGCATCCTCTTTGCCGCGACCAAGGCCGATCACCTGCACCACAGCCAGCACATGCGGCTGACCGCGATCATGGCCGCGCTCGTGCGCGAGGCGAAGGACCGCGCCGATTTCGCCGGCGCCGACACCGCGGCGATGTCGATCGCCGCCCTTCGCGCCACGGTGGAGGAGACGGTGACCCACGAGGGCCGCACCCTCGATGCCGTGCGCGGGCGGCTTCTGGCGACCGGGCGGGAGGCCACGGCCTATGCGGGCGAGTTGCCGCAGAATCCCGCCGACATCCTCGCCCCGGCGCGGCAGGGGGCGGCGGGATGGCTCGACGCCGACTATCAGGTGATGAGCTTCGCGCCGGCGCGGCTGAGGCTGAAGCCGGGCGAGGGGCCGCCGCACATCAGGCTCGACCGGGCGGCGGAGTTCCTGATCGGCGACAGGTTGTGAGGCACTGATGGCGAATCCGAAAGGCCCGGTCCTGATCGAACGCGGGGAAGCGGCCGCGATGGGCCCCGACGCCGCGCCGCCGGTGCCCGACGCGGCGCCGCCGCAGGGAAGGGCGATGCAGACCATCGCGGTGCTGGCGGCAAGGCCACGGTCGCGGCTCGGGCGGTTCTTCTGGTCTTCGGCCGCGGCACTCGTGGGCTTCATGGCCTCGATCGCCACCTGGCGCTTCGTCGAGGGGCTTCTGGCGACGCATCCGCTGCTCGGCTGGATCGCGGCGGGGCTGACCGGGCTCTTTGTGCTCGCCGCCCTTCTGGTGGCGCTGCGCGAGGCCGCCGCCTGGGCGCGGCTTTCCCGGCTCGACCGGGTGCACCGGGCGGCACTCGCCGCCGCCGCCTCGGGCGACATGGCGGCGGCGGGCCGGGTCGTCGACGGGCTCCTTGCGCTCTATGCCGCGCGGGAGGACACCGGCTGGGGCCGGGCACGGCTTGCCGAACGGCGGGGGGACGTGTTCGACGCCGATGCGCTCCTGCACCTCGCCGAGGCGGAACTGATGGCGCCGCTGGACCGCGCCGCGCGGGCCGAGATCGAGAGCGCGGCGCGGCAGGTGGCGACGGTGACCGCCTTCGTGCCGCTGGCGCTCGCCGACGTGGCCGCGGCGCTGACGGTGAACCTGCGGATGATCCGCCGCATCGCCGAGGTCTACGGCGGCCGCGCCGGCGCGATCGGCGGCTGGCGGCTTCTGCGCACGGTGCTGACCCACCTCGTCGCCACCGGCGCCGTCGCGGTGGGTGACGACCTGATCCAGTCGGTCGCGGGCGGCGGGCTCCTGTCGAAGCTCTCGCGCCGGTTCGGCGAAGGTGTCGTCAACGGCGCGCTGACGGCGCGCGTCGGTGTCGCCGCGATCGAGGTCTGCCGGCCCTTGCCTTTCGCGGTGCTGCCGCGCCCCCGCGTCACCAACCTCGTCAGCCGGGCGCTGGCGGGGCTGTTCGGGTCCGGTCGCGCCGAGGCGGACGAAGGGAAATCCTGACTTCCCGCGCCCCGGCTTTGCGCTATGAATGGGGCGGTGAACGGCCCCGGGGCAACCGGGCGGAGGGACGGGCGTAGTGGGGTTCGAGGGTCTTTTTGTGCTGGCGGCGCTTGTGGCGCTGGCGCTGCCGGTTGCGGTGGTGGTGCTGCTGGTCGCGGTCGGCGGGCTGAAGCGGCGGGTCGAGACGCTGGAGCAGAGGGTGGCCGAGCAGGGCCGGGCGCTCGGCGATCTGCGCCAGGCGACGCGGGCGAGGGCGGAGGTGCCACAGGCCGCCGCGCCTGCGCCCGCGGTCACCCTGCCCGAGGCCATGCCGGCGGCCGAGGCACCGGCCGCGCCCGAGGTTCCCGTGGCCCCCGAACCCGCCGCCGCTGCGGCGGAGGCGATCTCCGGCCCCTGGGCCAACCTGCCGCCGTCCCCGGCGCCCCCATCCCCGCCGCCGCCGATGCCCGTCGCGGCCCCGCGGGTCTCTGCCCTCGCCGACTGGCTGAAGGCCAACTGGGTCTTTGCCGTCTCGGCGCTGTCGCTGGCGCTCGCCGGCATCTTCTTCGTGCAATACGGGATCGAGAACGGCCTTCTGCCGCCGACCGCGCGGGTCGCGGCGGCGATCCTCTTCGGCATTCTCCTGATTGCCGCGGGCGAGTTGGTCCGCCGCCGCTGGGGCGACCGGGAGACCGATCCCGGGGCCTATGTGCCCTCGACCTTCTCGGGTGCGGGCATCGTCTCGATCTTTGGCGGCGTGGTGGCCGCGCGGCAGCTTTACGGCCTGATCGGGCCGGAAACCGCCTTCGCGGGCATCGTCGCGACGGCACTTCTCGCCATCACGCTGGGCTGGTTCCACGGCGCTTTCCTTGCCGCGGTCGGGCTTCTGGGTGCCGCCGCCGCCCCCTTCATCGTTGGTGGAGAAAGCCAGACGCCCTGGTGGCTTTACGGCTATTTCGCCGTGATCGCCGGCACCGGGCTTCTCGTCGACACGATCCGGCGCTGGGCCTGGGTCTCGGTCCTCGCCGTGGTGCTCGGCATCGTTGGCGGCGGCCTCGTCCTTGCCCAGACGGGCGGGCCGGGCTGGTTCGCGCTGATGCTGGTGGCGATCGCCGTCCTTGCCATCGTGGTGCCCGCGCGCGCGCTCATGCCCGACCACGCCGGCACGATGATGGTGGAGTTCTTCGCGTGGAAGGCGCAACCGCCGATCTTCCCGACGAAACTCGCGGGCGGCACCGTGGCGGCGGCGAGCCTTCTCCTTCTCCTCCTCGACACCTCGACCGCGGCCGAAAGCCTTCTCGTCTACCTCTGCCTTGCGGCGCTTGCCCTCGCGCTCACCTTCTGGTCGCCCGGTGCGCGGGCGCTGTCGGACCTGACGGTGCTGCCCGCGGCGGCCTTCCTCGCGCGCCTCGGGTTCGAGGGGCTGGACGCCGGCCCCCTGGCGGCCGACCTCGCGGCGAAGGCGATCGTGCTCCGCGCGCCGGAAACCGCGGCGCCGATGATCGTGACCTTCCTCCTGGCGATGGCAACGGCGATCACGCTCGGCGCTGCCCGGACGAGCGGCGGGGCGGGGCGGCTCAAGCCCTTCTGGGCGGCGGGCGCGGCGCTCGTCGCGCCCCTCGCCGCGCTGGTGCTGGAGCTTTTCTGGGCACCCTCGGCCGCGCTCGGCCCATTCCTCTGGGCGCTCCACGTCATCGCGCTTGCCGCGCTGACGGCGGTCCTTGCCCTGGCCTTCGCCCGCGCCGACGGCGGCGACATGCGGCGCGCGGCCTACATGACGCTCTCGATGCTGTCGCTCATCGCGCTCGCCCTGTTCCTGATCCTCACCAAGGGCGCCCTGACCCTCGCGCTCGCGGCCCTCGTCATAGTCGCGGCCGCGCTCGACCGCCGCTTCCGCCTGCCCGAGATGGGGGTCTTCATCCAGGCGGGGGTGATCGCGCTGTCCTGGCGGCTGGTGGTCGATCCCGGCCTCGGCTGGGCGGTCGACCAGGCGGCGCTGTGGGAAGCGGTCGCCTCCTGTGCCGGTGCCGCGGCGGCGATGGCGGCGGCGCTCACGCTGCTCAAGGGCCTCGACCGCCGGCCGGCGCAGGTGGTGCTTGAAAGCGCCTTCGCGGCCTATGCCGCCCTTTTCGCCAACGTGCTCGTCAGCCGCTGGCTGTCGGACCGGGCAGGGGGCGACTGGTTCTTCGCCCACTGGGCGCTGACGCTGAACGCGCTGCCGTGGCTCATCCTCATGCTCGTGCAGCTCTACCGGCTGCAACTCGGCGGCGTGCTCCGCTGGCTGCGCTGGGCGATCGCCAGCCTCGCGGCCCTGGCGGGCTTCGGGGGCATCGCGCTTGCCGCGACCGTCGCCAACCCGCTCGTCGCACTCACCGGCCGGCGCGAGGGGCTGGTCTACGGCCCGCCGCTCCTCGATACGCTTTTCGTCGCCTATGCCGTGCCGGGGGGTCTCCTCCTGCTTGCGCTGACGCGCCTCGACCACGTGCCACGGCTCATCCGCTGGGCCCTCATGGCCGCGGGCGTGGCGCTCTCGGCGCTCTATGCCGGCCTCGAGATCCGGCGGCTCATGCGGGGTGACGACCTGTCGGTGCCGGGCGTCACGCAGGGCGAGCTCTATGCCTACACGCTCGCGCTCATGGCGGTGGGTGCGGGCCTTCTCTACCAGGCGATCGCGCGCCGCTCGCCCCCACTTCGCCGCGCCGCGATGGCGGTGATCGGGCTTACCATCGCCAAGGTGTTCCTGATCGACATCTCGGGTCTTTCCGGCCTTACCCGCGTCTTCTCCTTTCTCGCGCTCGGACTCTCGCTCGCCGGTCTCGCCTGGCTCAACCGCTGGGCGGCGGCGCGGCAGGATACCGGCGAGCCCGGTTCCCGGGAGGGCTGAGCCCCTCCTTTCTGTCGGCAAATACTCCGGGAGGGTCCGGGAGGGCAGCGCCCTCCCGGCGGGTCGCGCCGCCGCGAGGCGGGACGAAACCCTAGCCGAGCTTCGGCACGCCGCCGGGGGACACCGCCTGCTCCACCACGCCATAGCGCAGGCTGCGGCCGATGCGGTGGGCCAGCGCCGACCAGGCCCCGGCCGTCTCCGGCGGAAGGTCGCGCCTCAGGACCGAGTCGAACAGGCCGAGCCAGACGTCGAACATCCCCGGCCGCACGTTGCCCGCGTCGCGGTGGACCTGCAGCGGATTGCCGTCGTAGCTCCTCTCGAAAAGGATCGCGTTGCGCCAGAAGCCGGCGATCTTCGCCTCATGTGCCGGCCAGTCCGTCACATGGGCGGCAAAGACCGGGCCAAGGCCGGGATGGACCCGGATCGCGGCGTAGAAATCGGCCACGACGCGGTCGATCTCCTCGGGCGTGACGGCAAAGCGCGGGGGCGGGGGCGGCATCCGGTCTCCTTCCGGGCGCCGATCCTTGCGCGGTTGCGCCGGTGGAGGCAAGTCCCCCTGATGCCGCCGCCCCGCAATTCCACGCCCACTTTACCCCCGCGGTGCGGTTTCCTATAAGGCGGGCCATGAAGCACATGCCCGCGATCCTCATCCGAATTAGCGGCCCGGCGGCCTGATCGATCAGTCGCCGGGAAAAGGCGCCCGAGCCATCGCGCCGACCATGCTTCCAGGGATTTCCGAAGGACCGCCCGAAATGTGCGCCGAAACGCCCGAGACGACAGCCAAGACCGCCAGCCCCGACTACCGCGACACCGTCTTCCTGCCCGAGACCGGCTTTCCCATGCGCGCGGCCCTGCCGCAACGCGAGCCGGAATGGCTTGCCCGCTGGGAAAGGCTCGGCATCTACGACCGCCTGCGGGAAAAGACCGGGCGGGAAGGCTTCGTCCTCCACGACGGGCCGCCCTACGCCAACGGCCACCTCCACATCGGCCACGCGCTGAACAAGGTCCTGAAGGACATGGTGGTCCGCAGCCAGCAGATGATGGGCAAGGACAGCCGCTATGTGCCCGGCTGGGACTGCCACGGCCTGCCGATCGAATGGAAGATCGAGGAACAGTATCGGGCCGCCGGCAAGGACAAGGACGCGGTGCCGGTGGTCGAGTTCCGCCGGGAATGCCGCAAGTTCGCCGAGGGCTGGATCGACGTCCAGCGGGCGGAGTTCAAGCGCCTCGGCGTCACCGGCGACTGGGCCGACCCCTACCTGACGATGGCCTACCACGCCGAGGCGGTGATCGCGGCCGAGTTCCTGAAGTTCCTGATGAACGGGGCGCTCTATCAGGGCTCGAAGCCGGTGATGTGGTCGCCGGTCGAAAAGACCGCGCTGGCCGAGGCCGAGGTCGAGTATCACGACCATACCAGCCATCAGGTTTGGGTGCGGTTCCCGGTAGACCTATTTGCGCATTTTGAGGAGGATTTTGTCCGAGGAAGTGAAGAGTACGAGGCATTCAAGCGTGCCTCGGTGTTGATCTGGACAACCACGCCCTGGACCATTCCGCAGAACCGCGCAATCGCATTCAATCCCGCTCTCGACTACGCGCTTTATCGGGTCGATGCGGTCGCAGTGAACAGCACGGCAAAAGTCGGTGAAACGCTGATCCTCGCCGAACGACTTGCTGAAGGAGTTTTCCAAGCAGGTAGGGTTGAAGAGTTCTCTAAGCTATGTCCACTCAAAGCTGGTCTACTTGGTGCGACAATATGCGTTCACCCCCTTCGCGGTATCGAAGGCAGCAATGGAGAATGGGACTACGACGTTCCCATGCTCCCCGGCGACCATGTCACCGATGACGCGGGCACCGGCTTTGTCCATACCGCGCCCTCGCACGGCGATGACGACTACCAACTCGGCCAGAGGCATGGCCTGCCGATGACCTACAACGTCGAGCCCGACGGCAGCTTCCGCGCCGACCTGCCCTTGTTCGGCGGCCAGCACATCATCCTGCCCGACGGCAAGGAAGGCCCCGCCAACGTCAGCGTCATCAAGCAACTGGCCTATGCCGGCGCGCTTCTCGCCAAGGGCAAGCTCAAGCACTCCTATCCGCATTCCTGGCGCTCGAAGGCGCCGCTGATCTATCGCAACACGCCGCAATGGTTCGTCGCCATCGACCGCAAGCTCGACGACGGCATGGGCGAACACGGCGACACCATCCGCGCCCGCGCGCTGACCTCGATCGATACGCTCGTCGAATGGACCCCGGGCACCGGGCGCAACCGGCTGCATTCGATGATCGCGGCGCGGCCCGACTGGGTGCTGTCGCGCCAGCGCGCCTGGGGCGTGCCGCTCACCTGTTTTGTCAGGAAAGGCGTCCAGCCCAATGATCCGGGCTTCCTTCTGAGGAACACCGAGGTCAATGCAAGGATCGTCGCCGCCTTCGAGGCCGAGGGCGCCGATGTCTGGTATGTGCAAGGATTCAAGGAGCGCGTGCTCTCGGGCATCGTGAACCCGCAGGATTACGAACAGGTCTTCGATGTGCTCGACGTCTGGTTCGATTCTGGCTCCACCCATGCCTTCGTGCTGCGCGACCGGCCCGACGGCACGCCGGACGGCATCGCCGACCTCTATCTCGAAGGCACCGACCAGCACCGCGGCTGGTTCCACTCCTCGCTGCTCCAGGCCTGCGCGACGCTGGGCCGCGCGCCTTACCGCGGCGTCCTGACCCACGGTTTCACGCTCGACGAGAAGGGCATGAAAATGTCCAAGTCGCTCGGCAACACCGTGGCGCCGCAGGCGGTGATCGACGAATACGGCGCCGACATCCTGCGGCTCTGGGTGGCGCAGTCGGACTACACGGTCGACCTCCGCATCGGCAAGGAAATCCTCAAGGGCACCGCCGACAGCTACCGGCGGCTGAGGAACACGCTGCGCTTCATCCTCGGCAGCCTCGCCGGTTTCAGCGAGGCCGAGCGGGTGGCGCCCGAGGAGATGCCGGAACTGGAACGCTGGGTGCTGCACCGGCTGGCCGAACTCGACCACACGGTGCGCCGGGGCTACGAAAGATACGACTTCCAGGGTGTCTTCCAGACCCTTTTCACCTTCTGCACGGTGGACCTCTCGGCGCTCTACTTCGACATCCGCAAGGACGCGCTTTACTGCGACGGGGCCGGAAGCCTCCGCCGCCGCGCCGCGCGCAGCGTGCTCGACCTCATCTTCCACCGGCTCACGACCTGGCTCGCGCCGATTCTCGTCTTCACGATGGAGGATGTCTGGCTCTCGCGCTTCCCCGGCGAGGATGCCTCGGTCCACCTTCAGGACATCCCCGCCACGCCCGCCGACTGGCGCGACGAACCGCTGGCGGAGAAGTGGGAGAAGATCCGCCGGGTCCGCCGCGTCGTCACCGCAGCTCTCGAGGTGCAGCGCGCGGCAAAGGTGATCGGCGCCAGCCTCGAAGCCGCCCCCGTGGTCCATGTCGAGGATCAGGCCACCCTCGCCGCGCTGAAATCGGTCGATTTCGCCGACATCTGCATCACCTCGGGCCTGGTCCTGACCGCCGATCCCGAGCCGCAGGAGGCGTTCCGCCTGCCCGAGGTGCCGGGCGTCGGCGTCGTCTTCGAGCTGGCCGAGGGCGAGAAGTGCCAGCGCTGCTGGAAGATCCTGCCCGACGTCGGCACCCATGCGCATCCCGGCACCTGCGCCCGCTGCGACGGCGTCCTCGGCTGAGCCCGGGCAGGGAAGGCGCAGGAAACGGGTTGCCGGCGGCCCCCTCGGGGCGCAGCATCACGCCATGCCCGAGATGACCGTGCCAGGCCCCTTCGGCCCCCTGACGCTTCGCGAGGACGCGGGGGCGATCGTGTCGCTCCGCTGGGGCGGGGCGGCCCGCGACGACACCCCGCTCCTGGCCGAAGCCGCACGCCAGCTTGGCGCTTATTTCGCCGGCACCCGCCGGAGCTTCGACCTGCCGGTGGCCTTCCGGCCGGGGCTCGTGGGCGAGGTGATGCGGGCGATGGTGGCGATTCCCTTCGGCGAGACCCGCAGCTACGGCGATCTCGCCCGCGCCCTCGGCGCGCCCGCGCAGGCGATCGGCCAGGCCTGCGGGGCCAACCCCGTGCCGGTCATCGTGCCCTGCCACCGCGTCCTCGGCGCGACCGGCCTTGGCGGCTTCTCCGCCCCGGGGGGCGTGGAAACCAAGGTCGCGCTGCTCAGGCATGAAGGCGCGGCCTCGCTCCTTCTCTGACCTTCTTCGTTGCCGAAACATCCTCGAGAGGTCCGGGGGGCAGACGGCCCCCGGGGCCGCGACGCCGGGCTCTGTCTCGTCGGCGAACGCCGGTCAGGTGATCGCCTCAAGCCGCTCCTTCGACAACTCGCCCGGAACGATGGTGATCGGGATCGGCAGGTTGCCCGAGGTTTTCGAAAGCTGCGTGACCAGCGGCCCGGGCCCCGACTTGTCGGTCCCCGCGCCAAGGACGAGGACGCCGATCTCGGGGTTATCCCGGATCAGCGCGAGGATCTCGGTCACCGGCTCGCCCTCGCGGATCACCAGTTCCGGCTCGATTCCCTGCCGGTCGCGCATCCATTTGGCGAAGACCTCGAAATGCGCCTCGATCCGTTCCCGCGCTTCGGCCCGCATGATGTCGGCCACGCCGATCCAGTGCTGGAACTCCTCGGGCGGGATCACCGAAAGGATGGTGACGCCGGCGCCGGTATGGGCGGCGCGCAGTGCGGCGAACCGCATCGCGTTCAGGCACTCGCGGCTGTCGTCGAGAACGACCAGGAACTTGCGCATGGTTCTCCCCCGTCGATCTCTCGTGGCAGGCGGCGCGATCATCGCCGCTCGCGCCTGCACTGGCAATCCCGCCGCTCACGATCCCGAATGCGCCCAATCCCAGTAGAGCGCGCGCATCCGCTTGGTCACCGGGCCGTGCTGGAAATGGGTGCCGTCGAACTCCACCACCGGCGTGACCTTGGAGAAGTTGCCCGACAGGAACACCTCGTCGGCGGCGCGGAAGTCGTCGAAGCTCAGCACCGTCTCGTGCACCGTCATCCCGTCGGCGCGCGCGTTCGCGATGTGGCGCGCGCGGGTGATACCCGACAGGAAGGTGCCGTTGGCGACCGGGGTGAACAGCTCGCCATCCTTCACCAGGAAGACGTTCGCCGTGGCGGTTTCCGCCACGTTGCCGAGCGCGTCGGCGACGAGCGCGTTTGCGTAGCCCTTCAACCGCGCCTCCGCCAGCATCCGCGCGTTGTTGGGATAGAGGCACCCCGCCTTGGCGTTGGTCAGCGAGGAATCGATCACCGGCCGGCGGAACCGCGTCGTGGTGAGCGTCGTCGTCGCGCCCTCGGGCGCCATCGGAATTTCCTCCAGGCAAAGCGCGAAGCCGGTTCCGCCCGGCTCCGGCACGATCCCGGTCGCGTCCCCGTCAAGCGCCCAGTACATCGGCCGGATATAGACGGCCGCGCCCCTGGGATACATCGCGAGGCCCTCCCGGGCGATCTCCACCATCGCCTCGGCCGCCATCGTCGGCGTGATCATCAGCGCCTCGGCCGACCGGTTCACGCGCGCCATGTGGCGGTCGAGGTCGGGCGAGACGCCCTCGAACCAGCGGGCGCCGTCGAAGACGGTGGTGCCGAGCCAGCTGCCATGATCGGCCGCGCGCATCACCGCCACGTCGCCCTCGTGCCAGCGCCCCTCGAACCAGGTGCGGATGTTCCTGCCGGTGGCCATTTCGCTTCCCTCCTCGCGCCCCGCGCCCTGGGGGCCGGACCGGGCGGCATCATGGGGAAGTTTCCCGCGGGGAGCAACCCGCCCCGCCCAGGTTCGGCTCGGCGCACCCCGGTCGGCGGTTTCGCAAGCCGGCCGGGAATGCTAAGCCGGACCCCGCGTCGCGTTCGGGGGGGCGCATCGGCTGGGGGAGTGCCGTTGATGGGCCGGTTCGATGAAGGCAGGCTGCTCGTCGTCGGCGGAACCGGCCGTCTGGGCGGGCTTCTCGGCCGGGCCTGGATGCAGATCGGGCAGGGGGGGCTTGTCTGGCAGCGCCGGACCGGCGCGGGCGCCGGGCCGCGGTTCGATCCGCTGGGCGATCCGGCGGCCTATGCCAGGGCCGCCGCCGGGGCCTCGGCGATCCTCAACCTCGCGGGACGGGTGGGCGGATCGGCGCGCGACGATGCCGATCATGCCTGCCTTGCGCAGGCGGCACTCCGGGCCGCGCGGGATGCGGGCGTGGCCCATGTCTTCCTTGCCTCGAGCGCTGCCGTCTACGGCAATTCGCCCTTCGCGCGCGAGACCGATGCGCCCGCCCCCGTGACCGGCTACGGCCGCGCCAAGGCGGCGATGGAGGAGGCGGCGCTGGCCTGGGCGGCGGCGCATCCCGGCGGACCGGGGCTGAGCCTTCTCAGGATCGCAAATGTCGCCGGGGCCGATGCGCTTCTGGCGGCGCAACCGGGGCCGGACCCGCAGATGCTGGACATCTTCCCCGACGGCACCGGCCCGCGGCGGAGCTACCTTGGCCCGAGGACGCTGGCCGGCATCCTGTCGCGGCTTGTCGCCCATGCCCGGCCGGGCGGGCCGCTGCCCGAGGTTCTGAACGTGGCGCTGGACGGCGCGGTGGCGATGGAGGCGCTTCTGGACGCCTCCGGGCGCGCCTGGGCCGCCCGCCCGGCGCCCGCCACGGCGCTGCCGGTCGTCCGGCTTGACGTCGCCCGGCTTGCGGCGATCGCCGGCCCGCTGCCCGCGGCCGATGCGGCGTCCATCGTCGCCGACCTTCGCGCCACGCTGGCGGAGGCGCCATGACAGCGCGGAAACGGCTCTTCGACATCGCCCTCGGGCTCATCCTTCTGCTGCCGCTCGGGCTCCTGATGGCGGTAGTGGCGCTTCTCCTTGCGCTGACAGAGGGTCGGCCGATCCTTTACGGCGCCGAACGGATGCGCGCCCCCGGCCACCCCTTCACGCTGTGGAAGTTCCGCACCATGCGAGAGGCCGGCCGCGACAGCGGCGTCTCGGGCGGTGACAAGGCGGCCCGGATCACCCCGGTCGGCGGCATCCTGCGGCGGACGCGGCTCGACGAATTGCCGCAGCTTTTCAACATCCTGAAGGGTGACATGAGCTTCGTCGGACCGCGCCCGCCATTGCGCCAGTATGTCGACGCCTGCCCCGAAACCTATGCCGCCGTCCTGCGCTCTCGCCCCGGCGTCACCGGTCTCGCCACGCTGGTCTTCCATCGTCACGAGGAACGGCTTCTCGCGCAGTGCGCGACTCCGGAAGAGACAAATCGCGTCTATCTGCGGCGTTGCATCCCGCGCAAGGCCCGGCTCGACCTGATCTACCAGCGCCGCCAGTCGCTGTGCCTCGATCTGTGCATCCTCCTGCGCACGCTCGGCGGCGTGGCGCGCCGGGGCTGAGGCGCTGAAGCCGGTCGTTTTCCGCTGATTCCGCGCCGATTCGCGGCAAGGTCCGCATAAGGTGTTGCGATAGCTGCGGATGCATCCGATAACATCACCGTAGAAGAACAACCGGCCGGCCGGCGCCTTCCTGCGCGCTGAACGCCGGAAGACGGCGGGCATGCGAAGGGCACCCAGGGGATGGTGAAGTTCGTTCTGGCGATGACGCGGCAGCAGAAGCGGCTCGTGCTGCTTCTGCTTGACCTGTCCTGCGTCGCGTTGGCCTTCACCGCTTCGACCGTGATCCAGTTCTCGACGCTGCGTCCCGCGGCGATCCTCGCAAGCAATTGGCCACTGGTGCCGCCCCTGATGGCGGTGGCGCTCGGCCTGTCGCTCGTGCTCGGAACCGCGGACGTGCGGCTGAAGCACTACGATCTCGCCGCGGCGGAGCGGACCGCGCTCTTCGCGGCGATCCTGGCGGTGGCGAGCGCTACCCTCGCGGCGCTGGGCGCGCTGGGGCTGCCCGCGGGATTTCACGTCATCTTCGGGCTGGTGTTCCTGGCGCTTGCCGCTGGCGGGCGGATCGGCCTCCTGCACGTCCTTCTGGCGATCTACCGGCAGAGCGCCGAGGTGACGCGGGTGCTGATCTACGGCGCCGGGCGCACCGGCATGGCGCTGGCCGCCGCGCTGCGAAGCCGGGCCGACATCCTGCCCGTCGCCTTCGTCGACGACAACGCGACGCTCCGCGGCCTGATCGTGGCGGGCCTGCCGGTGTTCTCGGGCCCCCACCTCCCGCGCGTCATCGAACAATACAACGTCCGGCGGGTCCTTCTGGCCATGCCCTCGCTCTCGGTCCACAAGCAGAGCCTGCTGTCGCGCCGCCTCGCGCGGCTCGGGCTCGAGGTGCAGACGCTCCCGTCCTTCGCCCAGCTGATCGGCGACGATGCGCTCGTCGACAAGCTGGAACCCGCGCCGACGTCGGCGCTTCTCAACCGCAAGGGCCTGCACAACGAACTGGCCGACGGCGGCGATGGCTACCGCGGTGCCGCGGTGATGGTGACCGGGGCGGGCGGGTCGATCGGGCTGGAGCTTTGCCGCCAGGTCATTGCCTGCCGGCCACGCAAGCTCGTCATGTTCGAGTTGAGCGAGGTCGCCCTCTACACCGCGGGAATGGAGCTGCGTGTCCTGACCGAAGGGCTGGGGATCGAGCTTGTATCGGTCCTGGGGTCGGTCGGGGACGGCCAGCTGGTCGAACGGGTGCTGAAGGATCATGCTGTCGACGCGGTGCTCCACGCGGCCGCCTACAAGCACGTGCCGCTGGTCGAAGGCAATGCCCGGGTCGGGGTCGTGAACAACGCGCTGGCCACCCACGTGCTGGTGCAGAAGGTGCGCGCGGCGCGCGTGCGGCGCTTCGTCCTCGTCTCCTCCGACAAGGCGGTGCGACCGACGAGCGTGATGGGCGCGACCAAGCGCATGGCCGAGCTGACCGTCCAGGGGCAGACCTCGTCCCCCGGCCGCACCATCTTTTCGATCGTGCGCTTCGGCAATGTCCTCGGCTCCTCAGGTTCGGTCATTCCGCTGTTTCAGGAGCAGATCGCCGCGGGCGGGCCGGTGACGCTGACCCACGACGCGATCACCCGCTATTTCATGACGATCCAGGAAGCCGCGCGGCTCGTGCTGATCGCGGGCAGCCTCGCCCGGGGCGGCGAGGTCTTCGTGCTCGACATGGGCGAACCCGTGCGGATTCGCGATCTTGCCCGGCGGGTGATCGAGGCCTCCGGCTACACCGTGCGCGACCGCGCCAACCCGGACGGCGACATCGAGATCGTGGTGACCGGCCTGCGCCCCGGTGAGAAGCTCCACGAGGAACTGATGATCGGCAGCGGCGGCGGGTCCACCGCGCATCCCAAGATCCTCTCCCTCATCGAGCCCAGGCTCTCCGAACTCGAACTCGCCGCGGCGCTGCGCGACCTCAGGGAGGCGGTGGAGGCGGGTGACGAGACCATGATCGGGACGGCGCTGCGGCGCTGGGTGCCGGGCTATGCACCCGCCGGCGCGGGCCCGGTGCCGGCCGGCGAGGCCGGCGGGCTCGGGGCAGTCATCGCCGAATAGATCGCCGCCCGCGCGCCCGCGGGCTCAGATGATGACCAGATCGCTCTCGGCAAGCCCGGTGGCGGCAAGGCCGGCCAGCGTGATCATGTTGCCGCCGCCGAAGTCGAGGACGATGTCGGAGCCGACGGTGGCGGCATGGTTGGCGATGGCCTGCGCAACGCTCAGTCCGCCGCCCCAGAGCACATCGTCGAGCATCAGGCCGTCGATCCCGCCCTCGAAATCGGTGACGAGGTCGCTGCCGCAGCCGGCGGCAAAGATGAAGCGGTCGGCGCCGGCACCGCCCCAGAGCGTGTCGTTGCCGATCCCGCCCAGAAGCGAATCGTCGCCCGCCTCGCCCCAGATCACCTCGTTGCCGCCGCCGCCGTTGACCGTGTCGTTGCCGGCCCCGCCCCAGATCGTGTCGTGACCGTTGACGTCGTTCTGGCCGTTGTCCCAGAAGATGTCGTTGCCGTTGCTGAGGTAGACCAGGTCGCGGCCGTTGCCGCCCCAGACCCGGTCGTCGCCGTCGCCACCGCGGATGGTGTCGTAGTTGTCGCCGCCGTAGATCGTGTCGTTGCCGATCCCGCCCAGAAGCGAATCCGCCCCCGCCTCGCCCCAGATAACTTCGTTGCCGCCGCCGCCGTTCACCGTGTCGTTGCCGGCCCCGCCCCAGATCGTGTCATGGCCGTTGGCATCGGCCTGCGCGTTGTCCCAGAACACGTCATTGCCGTTGCCGAGGAAGATCAGGTCGCGGCCGTTGCCGCCCCAGACCCGGTCGTCGCCGTCGCCGCCATCGAGCGTGTCGTAGTTGTTGCCGCCATAAAGCGTGTCGTTGCCGATCCCGCCGGACAGCGAATCGTTGCCGTCCTCGCCCTGGATCACCTCGTTGCCGCCGCCGCCGTTCACCGTATCGTTGCCCGCGCCCGCCCAGATCGTGTCGTGGCCGTGGTCGTCTGCCTGCGCATTGTCCCAGAAGATGTCGTTGCCGTTGTCGAGGAAGACGAGATCGCGGCCATTGTCGCCATAGGCGGCATCGTCGCCCTCGCCGCCGCGGATGGTGTCGTAGCCGGCGCCGCCATAGATCGTGTCGTTGCCGCGGCCGCCCTGAAGGGAATCCGTGCCATCGCCGCCGGCAAGCCAGTCCTTCCCGGTCCCGGCGTGGATCACGTCATTGGTCGCCGCGCCGCGGAGCGTGTCGTTGCCGCTGCCGGCTGCAAGCCGGGTGAAGGCGGAGCCGGCCTGCAAGGTGACCCAGCTGGCGCCGTTCACCTTGATCGTCTGGCCCGGGGCCAGCGTCAGCGCCATGTTTCCGCTCACGGCGGCGAAATTCAGCCAGTCGCCGGTGCCGGCCGACATCACGCTGGCGCGCGCCGGTGCCACGGTCCGGAACAGCGGGAAATCGTCGGTGAAGCTGTGGACCCTGTACCCCCCGGGCGCGCCGCCTGAGATTTCAACGCCGAAGCCCCGGATCGTTCCCTGGTCGAACATCGCCGCGTCGTCGACCCGAAGGCGCCAGACGCCGGCACTGGACAACGTCCGCGCGCCCTCGACCGAGAAGGCCCAGGCGAAGCCGTTGTCCATCAGGTCGGGGTCGGCATCGTTCCGCATCAGCATGAACTCGCTGCCGTCCGGCGCGATGAGGATGAGCGTCAGGTCGGTGGCGTAGGAATGGGTGATATCCACCGTCACCATGACGGTCTCGACCTCGATTGCCTGTCCGACGGTGACCTGGGCAAGCGCGGTGCCGCCGTCGGGTATGACGATCGTGCCGGTCCAGTTCGCCGTGACCGAAAGCTCGTTCGCGGAGGTCCGCGCCGGCCCGTTCATCAGATGCCAGACCTCTGCCATGCTGACGGCGGCGAGCGCATCGACCATGCCGAAGCCGTAGTCGGCGCTATAGGCGAGGCCGCCGCCATTCCAGATTCCGCTCCGCGCGACATGCCAGCCGTCGATCTCCTGACCTGCGGGGCCGGAGCCGAGACCCGATCCGGTGTGGCTGGCCGAGAGCGCGAGGATGTTGTGGACATCGCGCCAGCCCAGCGCGGGATTGGCCTCGAGCATGAGGGCGACGACCCCGGAAACCAGGGGGGCCGCTGCCGAGGTGCCGCCGAAGACCGTGGTGTAGTTCGTGTCGGCCAGCGGATCGCCGTCGAGGGTGCCGGCAGTATTGTATCCGCCGTTGCCAACGAGGTCGGTCGTGACCGCCGCATCGGGGGCCGACACAAGGATGTTGCTGCCCCAGTTGGAATAGTCCGTGGCGTTGCCGTAGCGGTCGGTTGCGGCGACCGCGATGACATGGCGGCTCGCAAGCATGCCGTCGCCGTTGGCGTTGAGCGCGCTGTTTCCTGCCGCGTTGACGATGAGGGTTCCGAGCCCGCCCCGCCCGGTGGCGGCGACATCGGCGAAGGCACCCGCGATGGCGGCTCCCTGGCCCGACGGGTCGAGAAGCGATTGCTCGGGCCGGAACAGCGGGGTGAAGCCCCAACTGTTGTTCATCACGTCGAAGGTCGCGGCGTTTCGCAACGCGGCGAGGATCACCGGATCGGCTGCCGCCTGCACCGCGTCGAGAAAGTTCAGTGCCGCCACAGTCGATCCCCACGCGACACCGACGCCGCCGGTGCCGTTGAAGGCCTCGGCTGAGATCAGGCCGGCGACCGCGGTGCCGTGGCCGCGGTTGGACGCCGGTGTCGAGGGATAGGTGACACCGCCATAGGTGAACGCGCCGGCGGCCGAGTAGTTTCCATCCAGATCGGGATGGGAGGCCTGCACGCCCTCGTCATAGACGACGACCCGGACGCCCCGGCCGGTGAAATGATCCCACACGGTTTCGAGGTTTCCGATCCGGGCGAGATGCCATTGCGAACTGTAAAGGGGGTCCGTGGGTCTGGTCACGACGGGGTCCGGGCTGCCTGGTCTGATCTGTGCCGGGGCCACGCTAAATTTCCGTTAAGGCAGGAATGCGGCGGTGCAGCGGTTCCGGCCGGCGGAAAGAGGCGGCGGTGGCGGTTTCCGCCCGGGACGCCCCGGCAAAGCTGTTAACCCGGCCGTAGCCCGGCGGGCGCCAGACTGGGACCCGAATCGGACAAGGGCGATCGGGGCGATGGCAGCATTCATCCTGCGGGCGGTCCACCAGGGCAGCGGCTTTACCAGCGCCACGGGCATCACCGGCATGGCCGTCGGCAGCTTCCAGGGTGGGCTCAGGCTTTTCACCGCGTCGGAGGCGACGGGCGGTCTCGCGGCCTTCGGGCTCGGCGCCGGCCTTGCCGCGACGTTCCTCGGCGAGGTCGCCGCCGGCGCCCGCACCGGCACCTACGGTGCCTGCGACATCGAACTGGTTTCGCTCGGCGGCGAGATGTTCCTGACCGCGGCCGCACGCTATGACGACGAGATCGCCTTCCGCGCGCTCGGTGCCGACGGCGGTTTTCTCGCGGTCCGGACGATCCCGCCGATGGCGCAGTCGACGGCCGCGCTCGGCGCCATCGAAATCGTCTCGGCCGGTGATCGCGGCCTGATGGTCGCCGGCCGTGCCACCGGGGCCGGGCTGGAGGTGTTCGGCCTCTCTGCCGGGCCGGCGCTTGCCCATCTCGGCGGGCTGGCCGACGATGGCGCCCTCGCCCTCGCCAATGTCTCGGCACTGGCGAGCCTCAAGACCGGCGCGGCGCAGTTTCTCTTCGCCGCGTCGAGCGTGGAGCACGGCATCACCAGCCTGACGATCGACGGCGGGGGCGCGCTTTCTGTCGTCGACACGGTCTATGGCATGAAGGGGGTCGGCATCCACCAGCCGACCCGGCTTGCCACCGTCTCGGCCGACGCGGGCGACTTCCTCGTCGTCGGCGCGGCGGGAAGCAGCAACCTGACGGTCTACGGGATCGGCGCCGACGGTAGCCTCGGCTTCCGCGACATGGTCTGGGACACGCTCGACACCCGCTTCCGCGCCGTCACCGCGCTCGACACGTTCGAACTGAACGGCAGGGCCTTTGTCCTCGCCGGCGGGAATGACGGAGGTCTGAGCCTTTTTGAACTCGGGCCGGACGGACATCTCTATTTCCTCTCCAACGCCATCGACACGGCGGCGACGACGCTCGCCTCGGTTGCGGCCATCGAGACGGTCAATGTCGGGGGAGATGTCCAGGTTTTCGTCAGCAGCGCGACGGAGGCGGGGGTCACGCAGTTCCACCTCGATCTCGGGGCGATCGGCAACACGGTCGCGCCCAGCGGGCCGGCCAGTGATGCGGTGGGCGGCATCGGCGACGATTTCCTCTTCGGCAGCGACGCGCGCAACACGCTTTGGGGGATGCGCGGCAACGACCGGATCGTCGATGGCGGCGGTATCGACAGGCTTTGCGGGGGGACCGGGGTCGACACCTTCATCTTCGTCCAGGACGGCGTCTATGATTTCATCATGGACTACGAAAGGGGGGCCGACCGGATCGACCTTTCCGATTTCGACATGGTCTATTCGATGGCCCGGCTGACCATCTCGTCCACCGCCTCGGGCGCGCGGATCGGCATCGGCGACGAGGCGATCCTTCTGACCACGATGGATGGCCAGCCGCTGACGGCGGCCGACTTCAGCAACGCGAGCTTCCTCTTCTGACGGGCACCGGAGATCCATGCCGGATGCCTCCGCCGCGGGCGGAGGAGCCATCCCCTGCATCCGGTGCCGCCGGTCCCTTCCGCCCTCAGCCGAAGATGAAATCGCTGGCGTCGATCAGCGAGGAATCGACACCGGCGAGCAGGATCGAGACATCAGAGAACTGCACGAGCGTGTCGCTGCCCTGTGCCGTCACCGTGACGGCCGAGAAGTCGGCCGCGCCGGTCGCAAGGCGGATCACATCGATGTCGTTCTCGAAATCGGTGATGA
>JAUQYA010000123.1 GCA_030837785.1 Albidovulum sp. | reverse complement strand
GTTCCTGTCTTAGGGCAGGCGAAGAGGGAATGCGACCGGCTTTGCGACCCATCCGGGCGCATCGCCGAAGCGCAGCCGCCCCCGCGACCGTGACCGGAGAGGTCCCCCGAAGCCACTGGCGAAAGCCGGGAAGGCGGGAGGGCCGCCGGGGCGATGCCCGCCCCGACATCCGCAAGCCGGGAGACCTGCCAGCGCGTGAACGTGACGGCGGACGGGGGTTCCGCAACCGGCTCGGGGTCGAACGCGCGACCCCCGCGGGCGCTCCCCTTTCCCCAGGCTGGAAGGACTGCGGTGGTGACGGTAACGCTCCATGTCTGCACGACCTGCAAGATGGGCCGCCCTCTGCCGGAGGGCGGGACGCCGCCTGGTGCCCGGCTTCTGGCCGCGCTCGAGGCGGTGGGGGCGCCCCGGGGCGTGCGGATCGTGCCGGTGGAGTGTCTTTCGGCCTGCGACCACGGCTGCAACATCGCCCTTTCGGGTCCGGGCCGGTGGTCCTATGTCTACCGCGGCATGGATCCGGATGCGGATGTCGCCGACATCCTCGCCGGTGCCGCCGCCTACGCCGCCGCGCCCGACGGGCTCGTGCCCTGGCGCGAGCGCCCGGTGATCTTCCGCAAGCAGTCGCTTGCCCGCATCCCGCCGATGGAGAGTTGAATGGACCCGCTGAGCAAGATTCCCGTCACCGTCATCACCGGCTTTCTCGGCGCCGGCAAGACGACGCTGATCCGTCATCTGATGCAGAACCCGCAAGGCAGGCGGCTGGCCGTCCTTGTCAACGAATTCGGCAGCGTCGGCGTGGATGGCGAGATCCTGAAATCCTGCGCCGACGAGATGTGCCCCGAGGAAAATATCGTCGAGCTAGCCAACGGCTGCATCTGCTGCACCGTCGCCGACGATTTCATCCCGACGATCGAGGCGCTGATGGCGCTACCGCAGCGGCCCGACCACATCCTGATCGAGACCTCGGGCCTTGCGCTGCCGAAGCCGCTTCTGAAAGCCTTCGACTGGCCGGCGATCCGTTCGCGGATCACGGTCGACGGGGTGGTGGCGCTCGCCGATGCCGAGGCAGTGGCGGCGGGGCGTTTCGCCCCGGACGTGGTGGCCGTCGAGGCGCAACGCGCGGCCGATGAGTCGATCGACCACGAAACACCCCTCAGCGAGGTCTTCGAGGACCAGATCGCCTGCGCCGACATCGTGCTGCTGACCAAGGCCGATCTGGCCGATGCGGCGGCAATCGCGGCAGCGCGCGCCGTGATCGAGGCCGAGGCGCCGCGCCGGCTGCCGATCCTCGCCGTCGAGGACGGCCGCATCGACCCGCGGCTGATCCTCGGCTTGAACGCCGCCGCCGAGGACGACCTGGCTTCCCGCCCCTCGCACCATGACGGCGCGGAGGATCACGAACACGACGATTTCGACACGGTCGTCATGGAGTTGCCAGAGATCGCCGACCCCGAGGCGCTGAAGGAGGCCATCGCGCGGCTTGCGCGCGAACAGAACATCCTGCGCGTCAAGGGCTATGTCGCCGTCCGGGACAAGCCGATGCGGATGCTGGTCCAGGCGGTCGGTGAGCGGGTGAGGGCACAGTTCGACCGGCCCTGGGGCGAGAGCCCGCGCGCCACGCGCCTCGTCGTCATCGCCGAGCATCACGATGTCGATCCTGACGCGATTCGCGCCGTGCTTGCGCCCCAAGACCAGGAGGCCTGAGGCACCCGATGCATGTCATCTTCCGCGAAAGCCACGGGCTGGAAGAAACCGACACGCCCACCGACCTCGGCCAGACCCCGGCCGATCTGGTGGTGCTGTCGTTTTCCGACAGCGACCTCGGCGCCTTCGCGGCAGGATGGCACCGCGGCAGGGATAGGTTGCCATCGCTGCGGCTGGCGAACCTCGTGGCGCTGCGCCATCCACTGTCGGTCGATACCTATGTCGAGCGCACGCTGCCTGGCGCGAAGGGCATTCTCATCCGCCTGATCGGCGGCGAAAGCTACTGGCCCTATGGCCTTGCGCAGGTCCAGGATCTGGCCCGCCGCAACGGGATTGCGCTGGCCGTCCTGCCCGCCGACGGGCACGAGGACACGCGGCTCGATGCGCTGTCCACCCTTCCGGTTTCGACCCTGCGCCGGCTCCGGACGCTCTGCGATGCCGGGGGCGCGATTGCCGCGCAGGCGGCGCTTCAGCAGCTGTCGCTGGCGGCTGGCCTATATGCCGGGCCGGTAGCGGGGGAAAAGACGGTGCCCGCCTTCGGCTGGTATCTTCCCGGCCGCGGCGTCGTTCCCGCGCCTGACGCGTCCGGCCGGCCACTCGCCGTCGTAACCTTCTACCGCTCCTACCTGACCTCCGCCGACACCGACCCGGTGGACGGGCTGATCGCGGCGCTGGAGGCGCGCGGCTTCGCCGCCATCGGCGCCTTCGCCGCAAGCCTCAAGGATGCCGGCGCCGCCGACTGGCTCAGGACCGAGCTTGCCCGCCTGGCTCCCGCGGCCATCGTCAACGCCACTGCGTTTTCGGCGAGGGGGGCCGATGGCGGCCCTTCCCCGCTCGATGCGCCCGGCTGCCCGGTGTTCCAGGTTGCGCTCTCGACGGCGCGGCGGAAGGACTGGGCGGTCTCGGACCGGGGGCTGTCACCCGCCGATCTCGCCATGCATGTCGTCCTGCCCGAGGTGGACGGCCGCATCTTTGCCGGCGTCGCCAGCTTCAAGAGCCCCGGCCGCCGCGATCCCGATCTGCAATATGCCCGCTTTGCCCACCGCGCCGATCCGGGCCGCATCGCGGCGATCGCCGATCGGGTGGCGGGCTGGCACCGGCTCGCCGCGACACCGGCAGCGGATCGGGCGCCGGCCCTCGTCCTCTCGACCTACCCCGGCAAGACCTGGCAGCTCGCCCATGCCGTCGGCCTCGACGCGCTCGCCTCGGCAGAGACGGTTCTGGGGCTGATCGGGGCGGAAGTGACCGGCAAAAGCCTTGGCCCCGCCCTCGCCGCCGAAAGGCTGGAATGGCCGGTTTCGGCCTACGAAGACTCGCTTTCCGCCCTGCCGGAGCCTCTCCGCGAGGCGCTTTTTGCCGCCTGGGGCGAGCCCGAGGCCGATCCCGCCGTTGCCGGCGGCCATTTCCGCTTCCACGCTCTGCGGCGGGGCCGGGCCATCGTCGCGCTCCAGCCCGAGCGCGGCGAGGTGAAGACCCGGTCGGACGACTACCACGACCTCAGCCGCACGCCGCGGCACGCCTATGTGGCCTTCTATCTCTGGCTGCGGGCGCAGGGTGTCGACGCGCTCGTCCACATCGGGGCACATGGCACGCTCGAATGGCTGCCCGGCAAGTCGGTGGCGCTGTCGGCCGTGTGCTGGCCCGAGACGCTGACGGGCGGGCTGCCGGTGATCTATCCGTTCATCGTCAACGATCCCGGCGAAGCCGCGCAGGCCAAGCGGCGGATCGGCGCGGTGACCATCGGCCATCTGCCGCCACCGCTCGCGGCCAGTGCGGTGCCGGAACCGCTGTCGCGCCTAGAACGCCTGCTCGACGAATATTCCACCGCCGACGGGCTCGACCCCGCCCGCCGTGACCGGCTGATCCGGGCGATCCGCGACGAGGCGCGCGGGCGTGGCGTGGAGAACGACCTGGGTCTGCCCGAAGATGCTTCCCCCGCCGAAGCCATCACCCGGATCGACCGCTTCGTCTGCGACATCAAGGAAAGCCAGTTCGGCGACGGGCTCCATGTCTTCGGCACCGGTCAATGCGGAGCCGAGGAACGCGCGGGGCTTCTGGCCGCCCTGAACGGGCGGCGGGTCGAGGCGGGGCCCTCCGGCTCGCCGTTTCGCGGGCGGTCGGACGTGCTGCCGACGGGGCGCAACCTCTTCACCACAGACCCGCGCGCCGTGCCGTCGCGCGCGGCCCATGCGCAGGGGGTGAAGCTGGCCGAGGAGCTGCTGCGCCGCCATCTTCAGGACCACGGCGACTGGCCAAGGGCACTGGTCGTCGACCTGTGGGGCTCGGCCACGATGCGCACCGCAGGCGAGGAATTCGCGATGGCGCTGCACCTCGCCGGGCTTGCCCCGAAATGGGACGAGGGGTCGGAGCGGGTGTCGGGCTTCGAGGTGATCCCGCTCGCCCTTCTCCGCCGCCCTCGGATCGACGTCACCCTGCGCGTTTCCGGCCTGTTCAGAGACGTTTTTCCGGGCCTCGCGCAGCTTTTCGAATCCGCCGCCGCGGCCCTTGCCGGCCGCGAGGAATCGGCCGGGGACAATCCCTACCTGCGTGCCACGCCGCGGGTCTTCGGCCCGAAGCCGGGGCTTTATGGCCTGGCGATGGGCGAGGCAATCGAGGACTACGGGCCGGATGGCCGGGCAGTGGCGGGAGAGGCCTGGCTGTCCGGCTCGGCATGGGCGATCGACGCGACCGGCGCCGCGCATCCCGCCCGCGCGGCGCTGGAGGCGCAAGTGAAGGGGGCCGATGGCTTCGTCCATGTCCAGGACCTGGCCGAGACCGACCTTCTCCTCGCCTCCGACTACGCCGCGCACGAGGGAGGGTTTGCCGCCGCCGCCGCCCGGCTCGGCGGCACCGGCCCGGCGCTCTATCACCTCGACGCGACGCAGCCGGATGCGCCCCGCGCCCGCACGCTGCCGGAAGAGATTGCCCGGGTGGTGCGAGCCCGCGCGGCCAACCCCGCCTGGGCCGATGGCATGATGCGCCACGGCTTCCGCGGCGCGGCCGAGATCGCGGCAACCCTCGACCACATGGCGGCCTTCGCGCAGCTCGCGCGCGCCGTACCCGCCCATCTCTTCGACCTCTACCACGAGGCGACACTCGGCCGCGCCGATCTGGTGGCCTTCATGGAACGCGAGAACCCCGCGGCGCTCCAGGCGCTGCGCGACCGCTTCGCCGCCCTGCGGGATGCGGGGCTCTGGGTCACGCGGCGCAATTCGATGGCGATCGAGGCGAACCGATGAGCGCGCCGGTCATCCAGGGCTGGTGCCCCGGCGCGCTGCGACCGATGCTGTCGGGCGACGGGCTCGTCGTGCGGGTGCGCCCGCATCTGGGGCGGCTGACGCAGGTGCAGGCGGCGGGCATCGCGGACCTCGCCGCGCGACATGGCAATGGCCTGATCGACCTTTCCGCCCGCGCGAATCTGCAGATCCGTGGCGTGACCGAGTCCGGCCATCCGCCGCTGATCGACGGCCTGCGCGGGCTTGGCCTCATTGACGACAGCATCGCCTCCGAGACCCGCCGCAACATCGTCGTCCAGCCGTTCTGGTCCGCGGGTGACGCCACGCTTGCTGTCGGCGCCGCGCTTGAAGGGGCGCTTGCGGCCGGCGATGCCCCCGCCACGCCCGCGAAATTCGGCTATGCCGTCGATTGCGGCGCGGCGCCCGTGCTGACGGAGACCCCGGCCGACATCCGCATCGAACGCCTGGACGGCGTCCTGATCGTCCGGGCGGACGGCGCCGCCACCGCCGCGCGGGCAACGGAGGCGACGGCCGCCACGCTTGCGCTCGATCTCGCGCGCTGGTTCCTTGGCTCGGGTGGCGCGCCGGCGGGCAGGGGCCGCATGGCGGCGCATCTGGCGCGCGGGGCCGTGCTGCCAGAGCCGTTCCGGACTATCGCCGTGCCGCACCCGCAACAGGGACAAACGCCGCGCCCCGGTGCTACGCCGCCCGGCCTGCTTGCGGCCTTTGCCTTCGGCCAGACCGACGCGGAAACCCTGTCTGTTCTTGCCGGAATCGGCCCGATCCGGCTCACGCCCTGGCGCATGCTCCTGATCGAGGGCGCGGTGCGCGTGCCTGACCTTGCCGGGCTTGTCACCGATCCGGACAGCCCGCTTCTGAGGACGACCGCCTGCACCGGCGCACCCGGCTGCCCGCAAGCGCTGATCGCCACCCGCGACCTTGCGCGGCGTCTGAGCGCGAGGCTTCGCCCGGCAGAAACCCTGCATGTCTCCGGCTGCGCCAAGGGCTGCGCCCACCCCGGACCTGCGCATGTCACCCTGGTCGGCCAGCCCGGCGGGAAGGTCGCAATCATCCGCGACGGCACCGCCGGCGGCGCGCCACGAGGCACGGGGCTCGACCCCGCCACCCTGACCATCACTGACCTGACCGAGACCACCCATGCCCCACATCTATGAAACCGACGGCGCGGCGATCTACGCTGAAAGTTTTGCCACGATCCGGGCCGAGGCCGATCTTTCGCGGTTCACGCCCGAGGAAGAGGTCGTCGTCGTCCGCATGATCCATGCCGCCGGGATGGTCGGGCTTGAACGCGACGTGCGCTTTTCGCCCGGCATGGCGATCGCCGCCCGCGCCGCTCTCGAAGCGGGTGCGCCCGTTCTCTGCGACGCGCGGATGGTCAGCGAGGGGATCACGCGCGCCCGCCTTCCCGCCGGGAACGCGGTGATCTGCACCCTCCACGACCCAGGCGTGCCGGATCTGGCGAAGACGATGGCCAACACCCGGTCCGCCGCGGCGCTGGAACTGTGGCGGCCGGATCTCGGGGGCGCCGTGGTGGCCATCGGCAACGCTCCGACGGCGCTCTTCCACCTTCTCAACATGCTCGAAGATCCGTCCTGCCCACGCCCGGCGGCAATCATCGGCTGTCCGGTGGGATTCGTCGGCGCGGCGGAATCGAAAGAGGCACTCATGGCTGATCTGCCGGCGCCGTCGCTCGTCGTGAGGGGGCGGCTCGGCGGTTCTGCGATCACGGTCGCGGCCGTCAACGCGCTGGCAAGCCGGAAGGAGTGAGGATGGGAAAGGTCATCTGCGTCGGCCTCGGCCCCGGCGATCCCGAGCTCATGAGCGTGAAGGCCGACCGGCTGGTGCGATCCGCTACCCATGTCGCTTATTTCCGCAAGGCGGGCTATCAGGGCCAAGCACGCCGGATCGTTGCGGGGATGCTGGGCCCCGACGCCGTCGAGCATCCGATGGAATACCCGGTCACGACCGAGATTCCGGTCACCGATCCTGAATACAACCGCGTGATGGCGGCCTTCTACCAAATCTGGGCCGAGCGGCTCGCCACGCTTTCCGAAACCGAGGTGGTTCTGGTCCTTTGCGAGGGCGACCCCTTCTTCTACGGCAGTTTCATGCACCTCTATACCCGGCTCAGGGAACGCTCCCGGGTTGAGGTCGTGCCGGGGATCACCGGCATGTCGGGCTGTTGGACCGCGACCGGTGAGCCGATCACCTGGGGTGACGATGTGCTGACCGTGGTGACCGCGACGATGCCCGAAGCGGAGCTGGTCCGCCGCGTCCGCGATACCGATGCGCTTGTGGTGATGAAGATCGGCCGCAACTTGGAAAAGCTGAAGCGCGCGCTGACTGCCGCCGGGAGGCTCGACTCGGCCTGGCTCGTGGAGCACGGAACGATGCCGGACCAGCGCGTGCACCGGCTGAGCGAGGTGCCCGCGAAGGTGCCCTATTTCTCGATCGTCGTCGTCCACGGCCAGGGGCGGCGGCCATGACGGGATGGGTGGCCATCGCCGGCCTCGGGCCGGGTGACGAGCGGCTTGTCACCGACGAGGTGCGCGCGGCGCTGGCCGCGGCCACCGACATCGTCGGCTACATCCCCTATGTCGCCCGTGTCGCCGCGCGCGAGGGGTTGAGGCTTCACCCTTCCGACAATCGGGTGGAGATCGACCGCGCCAGCCACGCGCTTGGCATGGCGGCAGAGGGGCGCCGGGTCGTCGTCGTCTCTTCCGGCGATCCGGGCGTGTTCGCGATGGCTGCCGCAGTGTTCGAGGCGCTGGAGAGGCGACCCGATCAGGATGCGTTCGACATCCGTGTGCTGCCGGGCATCACCGCCATGCTTGCCGCTGCCGCGCGTCTCGGCGCGCCGCTTGGCCACGACTTCTGCGCGATCAACCTGTCTGACAATCTCAAGCCGTGGGAGCTGGTCGAACACCGGCTGCGGCTGGCCGCCCGGGCGGGATTTGCAATGGCCTTCTACAATCCCCGCTCCCGCAGCCGGCCGCACCAGTTCGCCCGTGCGCTGGAGGTCTTGCGCGAGGAATGCGGGGGCTCTCGCCTGATCTCCTTCGCGCGCGCGGTCACGACGCCGGAAGAGGCGCTGAAAACCGTGACGCTGGCGGAAGCAGAGCCTGACATGGCCGACATGCGCACCGTCGTCATCCTCGGCAACCCCGATACGCGCAGGGTCGGGCGCTTCGTCTACACGCCGAGGTCGGCGGGATGAGCGAGAAACGCCATCACCTCCTCCACCGTTTCCGCAATCCGGCGGGGCGGAAGCCCCGGGCGGTCGATCAACACCACCGGCAGGCCCAGTGTGCGGGCCGCGTCGAGCTTTGCCCGGGCGCCCGCGCCGCCGGCGTTCTTGGCGATGATGAGGTCGATCCGGTGCCGGGCCAGAAGCTCCCGGTCTGCCGGCTCGGCGAAGGGGCCGCGGGCGATCTCGACGGTGGTATCGGGCAGGGGCAGCGGCCCCTGGGGCGGATCGACGAGCCTGAGCAGGTAATGGTGCTGCGGCTTGGCCGCGAAGGCGTCGAGGTGCTGCCGGCCAATGGCCAGGAACACGCGCAGGGGCCGCTCGGGCAGCGCCGCGACCGCGCCGGCAAGATCGGCAACGTGGCGCCAGTTGTCACCGGGGCCGCTCGCCCAGGGCGCGCGCTCGAAGCCGCAGAGGGGCACCGCAGCCCTGGCGCAGCCGACGATCGCGTTGCGGCTCATCTGTGCGGCGAAGGGATGGGTCGCGTCGACCACATGGGTGATCCGCTCTTGCGTCAGGTAGCGCGCAAGGCCCTCCGACCCGCCGAAACCGCCGATCCGCATCGGCAGCGGCTGCGCCACGGGCGCCTCGGTGCGCCCCGCATAGGAAAAGACGGCATCGACATGGTCCTGTGCCAGGCGGCGGGCCAGAAGGCTCGCCTCGGTCGTGCCGCCGAGGAGAAGGACGCGCATCGTGGCTGACCCCTGGCTGACGATCATCGGTCTGGGCGAAGATGGACCGGCGGGCCTGTCGGAGGCAAGCCGGATAGCGCTTGCACGCGCCGAGGTGGTCTTCGGGGGGCCGCGTCACCTGGCGCTTGCCGGCGTCGCGGACCGCGGCCGCGACTGGCCGGTGCCGTTTCGGATCGACCCTGTTCTGGCGGAACGCGGCCGAAATGTCGTCGTCCTCGCCTCCGGTGATCCATTCTGGCATGGCGCGGGGGGAAGCCTTGCCGCGCATCTCGACGCCGGCGAATGGCTGTGCCACCCCGCGCCCTCCACCTTTTCGGTCGCGGCGGCCCGGCTTGGCTGGCGGCTGGAGGAGACGCTCTGCCTCGGCCTTCATGCCGCACCGTTCGAACGGCTCGTGCCGGTGCTGGGCCGCGGCGTGCGGTTGATCTGTCTTCTGCGCGATGGCGAGGCCCCGGCGGCAATGGCCGGATGGCTGACCGGGCGTGGCTTTGGCCCGTCGCGGCTCACGGTGCTCGAGGCGCTGGGCGGGCCGCGGGAACGCGTGCGGACCGCCACCGCGGAGCGGTTCGGACTGACCGGCATCTCTCATCCGGTTGCAGTCGCGATCGAGGCGGCGGGGGCCGCCGGCCTGCCCCGGGCATCCGGCCTGCCCGACGATCTCTTCGCCCACGACGGCCAGATCACCAAGCGGCCGGTCCGTGCGCTGACGCTGTCGGCGCTGGCGCCGCGTCCGGGCGAGGTGCTCTGGGATCTGGGCGCCGGGTCGGGCTCGATCTCGGTCGAATGGTGCCTAGCGGCGGCAGGAGCCCGGGCGCTGGCGGTGGAGGCACGGCCCGACCGCGCCGCGAACATCCGCCGGAACGCCGAAACCTTCGGCCTGTCGCACCGGCTGACCGTGGTCGAGGGGGACTGGCCGGCGGCGGTGCGCGACCTTGCCGCCCCCGACGCCATCTTCATCGGCGGCGGCGCGGATTCGGCCGGATTCGAGACGATCTGGAGCCTGATGCCGGCGGGCGCGCGACTGGTCGCGAATGCGGTGACGCTTGAATCCGAGGCACTTCTGGCAACCTCTCACGGCGCGCGGGGCGGGATGCTGATGCGGATCGAACTGGCCACCGCCGAACCCCTTGGTGGCAGGCACGGCTGGCGGCCCGCCCGCCCGGTCGTGCAATGGAGCGTGGCCAAATGAGGGTGGCGGGCTTCGGTTTCAGGTCGGCGGCGACCGTAGCCTCGCTGCAGGATGCGCTTCGTCTCGCCGGTGGCGCGGCGGACCGGCTGGCAACCGCGCCGGACAAGGCGGCGACCCCGGTCTTCCGCGCCTTTGCCGAAGCAATGCAGCTTCCCGTCCTCGCCGTGGCGCGGGAGCGGCTTGCGGATCGGCCGACGATGACGCAGTCGGCCAGGGTCGCGGAAAGGTTCGGGGCGGGATCGCTCGCCGAGGCGGCAGCCCTTGCCGGCGCGGGGCCCGGGGCCCGGCTTCTCGGGCCGCGCGTGGTCTCGGGCGACGGGCTTGCAACGGCGGCAATTGCGGAAAGGATGGACGAATGACGGTGCATTTCATCGGCGCTGGCCCCGGGGCGGCCGACCTGCTGACGATCAGGGGGCGTGACCTGATCGCAGCCTGTCCGGTGTGCCTCTATGCGGGCTCGCTGGTGCCCGAGGCGGTGCTCGCGCACTGCCCTCCCGGTGCGAGGATCGTCAATACCGCGCCGCTGTCGCTCGACGCGATCATCGCCGAGATCGAGGCGGCCCATGCGGCGGGCAAGGATGTCGCGCGGCTGCATTCCGGCGACCTTTCCGTCTGGTCGGCGATGGGCGAACAACTGCGTCGGCTCAGGGCGCTTGGCATTCCTTATGACGTCACGCCGGGCGTTCCCGCCTTTGCCGCGGGCGCGGCGGCGCTTGGGGCGGAACTGACGCTGCCGGGAGTCGCCCAGTCGGTCGTCCTGACCCGCACCTCGGGCCGTGCCACCGCCATGCCACCGGGCGAGACGCTCGAGAATTTTGCCCGGACCGGCGCCGTTCTGGCGATTCACCTGTCGGTGCACATGCTCGACAAGGTCGTGGCCGAGCTTCAGCCGCACTATGGTGCCGATTGTCCCGTCGCCGTGATCTGGCGCGCGTCCTGGCCCGACGAGCGCATCGTCCGGGCGACGCTCGGCACCCTTCAGACCGCGATCGGGGCCGAGATGGAGCGCACCGCGCTGATCTTCGTCGGCCATTCGATCGGTGCCGAGGAGTTCGACGAAAGCAGGCTCTATGCCGGCGACTACGACCGCCGATACCGCCCCGTCGGCACCCACCCGAGGTTCCCCGACCGCGAATGATCCCCCCCGGCCTCATCATTTCCGCTCCCGCATCCGGCACGGGCAAGACCACCGTCATGCTGGGCCTTCTCGCCGCCTTCCGCGCGGCGGGCCTTGCCGTGCAGCCGTTCAAGAGTGGCCCCGACTACATCGACCCCGCCTTCCACCGGGCGACATCTGGGCGCGCCTCGCTCAACCTCGACAGCTGGGCGATGGGCGGGGCGGAAATCGCCGGTCACATCGCCGCGGCGGAGGGCGCGGATCTGGTGCTGGCGGAAGGGTCGATGGGCCTTTTCGACGGCGTGGCGCGGGCCGGAGAGGCCGGCACCGGCGCCTCGGCCGATCTCGCCGCGCTGACCGGCTGGCCGGTGCTGCTCGTCCTCGATGTCTCGGGCCAGGCGCAGTCCGCCGCGGCCGTCGCCCGCGGCTTCGCCACGATGCGACCGGGCGTCGTCCTTGCCGGCGTGGTGCTGAACCGCGTCGCCTCGCCCCGGCACGAAGCGCTGGTGCGCGCGGGGATGGAGGCGGCGGGCATCACCGTCTTCGGCGCCCTGCCGCGCAACCCCGGCATCTCTGTGCCCGAGCGCCATCTGGGCCTGCTCCAGGCCGAGGAGACGCCGGAACTCGACCGGATCATCGTCGAGGCGGGCGCCTTCATCGCCACCAGTCTCGATCTTCCGGCGCTGCGGGCCGCCGCGGGCACGACCCGCCTTGCGGCTCAGGCTCCGCGCCGCATCACCCCGCCGGGGCAACGGATCGCACTGGCCCGCGATGCGGCGTTCTCCTTCGTCTATCCGCATCTCATCGACGGCTGGCGGCGTGCGGGCGCCGAGATCCGTCCCTTCTCGCCCCTCGCCGACGAGGCGCCGGACAAGGATGCCGACTGCTGCTGGCTGGCGGGCGGCTATCCGGAACTGCACGGCCCCGCTCTCGCCTCTGCCGGGAGGTTCCGCCAAGGGTTGAGACGGTTTGCCGAGACCCGGCCGGTGCATGGCGAATGCGGCGGCTACATGGCGATGGGCGAGGCGATCGTCGACCGCGACGGGCACCGGCATGAAATGGCCGGGCTCCTCGGCCTCGTCACCTCGTTCGAGAAGCGGCGGATGCACCTCGGCTACCGGCTGGCCGAGCTTGCCGCCGCGATCCCGGGCCACCGGCCGGGCGCGCGCCTGCGCGGCCACGAGTTTCACTACTCGACGATCCTCCTCCAGCCCGATATGCCGCTTGCGCGCGTCGTGGATGCCACCGGCGAGGCGGTGCCCGAAACCGGGTCGCGCCGTGGCCGGGCCACCGGCACCTTCTTTCACCTGATCGCGGAGGCGACATGACCGGCTTCGTCAGCTTCGTATCCTCCGGCCCCGGCGATCCCGAACTTCTGACGCTCCGCGCCGTCGAACGGCTGCAGAGGGCGGATGTGGTCCTGTTCGACGATCTCTCGTCGGGGCCCATCCTTGCCCATGCACGGCCCGGGGCCGATCTCGTCGGGGTGGGAAAGCGTGCCGGGCGGCCTTCGGCGAAACAGGATCATGTCAACCGGCTGCTGGTGGACTATGCCGCGACCGGCGCCAGGGTGGTGCGGCTCAAGTCCGGCGACTGTGGTCTTTTCGGCCGGCTGGAGGAAGAGATCACCGCCTGCCGCGCAGCGGAAATCGGTTACGAGATCGTGCCCGGCGTGACCTCGGCGATGGCGGCGGCCGCGGCGGCCGGCATTCCGCTGACCCGGCGGCTGACGGCGCGGCGGGTTCAGTTCATCACCGGCCATGACGTCACCGGCGCCTTGCCCCGGGACCTGAACCTCGCCGCACTCGCCGACCCGACGGCGACGACGGTCATCTTCATGGGCAAGCGCACCTTCGCCGAACTCGCGCACCGCCTCTTGGGCGCGGGCCTGCCGCCGGAAACGCCCGCACTTCTGGCCGAAAGCGTCTCTACCCCGGCGCAAAAGCTTGTCCGCGGGACACTCGCGTCGATGCAATCGCTGATCGAGTCGGAAGCCGGCGGCGGGCCGGCGCTGATCCTTCTCGGCCCGCTGGCGGAGGGTTGACCGTGGGAGCCGTCGTCACGGTCTGCCGATCCTGTCCGGCCGGGCGCGCGGGTCTCGCATCGGCGATTCGCGCGGCGATCGAGGCGGCGGGCCTTGCCATCCGGGTCGGCCAGGTTGACTGCATGTCCGGCTGCACGCGTCCCTCGGCCGTTGCCGTGCGCGCCCCGGGCAAGACCGCCTATCTCTTCGGTGACACCGGCGATGCGGACGTGCCGAACCTGATCGTGTTCCTCAAGCTCTATGACGCATCCGGGGACGGCAACCTCGCCGACGCGCGCCCGATCGGGACGCTGCGCGAGAAGGCGCTGGCGCGGATCCCGGGCTGACCCGGTCGCTCCCGTGCGCGTTTCCGACGCTTTCCGCCTTGACCGGGGCGGGCCGTTCGGGCCAGATGGCGGCGTATGGTGTCCGGCAGGCGCAAAGCGCCCGGACTGAAACGGGAATGGGGTAGGGTGGACCAAAGGCGGCACCCGAAGCCTCAACCGCCCCCGCGACTGTAAGCGGCGAGCGGCTTTCCAGATGCCACTGGGGCACCGG
>JAUQYA010000015.1 GCA_030837785.1 Albidovulum sp. | reverse complement strand
TAGTCTTGGAAAGCCCCATCGGCCTGCTCCTGCCAACAGAGCGCAGCCACCTCTTGCCCCGGCTTCACGGGTCGGGAGACGCTTACGCGTTTCTACCAACCAGGCCAGGTGCGTATGAGCCGCCCTTTTCCTGAACGAAGTTGGGGCGATATGGGGCACAACCTGACCGATGAAAAGGGTAGATTTGCGGCGCACGATCGTTATTATGACGAAGAGCATGCACAAATCGACGGTGTTGCAGAATGGACGACCTCGACCGCACGATCCTTGGTCTTCTCGGCGCCGACGCGCGGATGTCGGTGGCGACGCTCGCGCGGCGGTTGAAGGTAGCGCGCTCCACCATCCAGGCGCGGCTCGAGCGGCTCGAATCCTCGGGCGTGATCGCCGGCTATACCGTCAAGCTCGGTGAGGCCGCCCGGCAAAGCCGCATCCGCGCGACCGTGCTCCTGACGATCGAGCCGCGGGCCCAGGCCAACGTGCTGTCGCGGCTGAAGGCGCTGCCCGCGGTCGAACGCATCCACACCACCTCCGGCCGCGTCGATCTTCTCCTCCAGGTGGCCGCCACCTCGACCACCGCGCTCGACGAGGTGCTCGACCAGATCGGCGAGATGACCGGCGTGAAATCCCACGAAAGCCTCATCCACCTGTCGACAAAGCTCGACCGCGCGATCTAGCCGCGCGCCTCAGGGCGAAGAGATCGACGAAGCGCTGACCCGCCGCCGGATCGCCCCGGAACGCCACCGCCCCCGCATCGATCCATTCGGCCAGCGGCTTCGTGCCGTAGATGACCCCGGCCATCGCATTGGCGCTGCCGGCGAAGACGATGTCGCCCTCCGCCGCACCCCGCTCCACCTCCCAGCGGCCGTTCCCGATCGCGCCGCGGAAGCTCTCGCGCCCCAGCTCGAAGCCCGCCCGGACCGCCACCGCCGTCGCCGCCCGCCGGTCGATCATCGCCGCCATCGACAACATCAGCGCGGTGGGGCTGATCGGCTTCGCCGGATCGTGCCCCGGCAATCGCGCCCCGAAGCGGCAGAGCGCGTCCAGCACCGGCCGCACCCCGCGGCCGAGCGCGGTCAGGTCATAGACCTGCACCCCCGCCGGCTCCGGCAACACCACCCGGCGGAGGAGGCCCGCCGCTTCCAGCCCCTCCAGCCGCTGCGTCAGGACCGAGGCGCTGATCCCCGGCAGGCCCGAGCGGATCAATGCGAAGCGCTTCGGCCCCAGCATCAGCTCGCGGATCACCAGCAGCGCCCAGCGGTCGCCGAGAAGGTCGAGCGCATGGGCGGCGATGCAGCCCTCGCCATAGACGCTGCGGGGCCTGGGGCGCGGGGTTCCGCCGAGGGCAGTCATCTTTCCCGACCGATAGTTGCTTTTTCCTACTTATGCGCCCAGCATGGCTGCGCGCAACAGGAAAGGAACAGCCATGCCCTATATTGATGGATTCGTCGTGCCGGTGCCCACCGCGAAACGCGAGGACTACCGCGCGCACGAGGCGAAGTGGTGGCCCGAGTTCCGCAAGATGGGCGCGCAGTCGCTCGTCGTCGGCTGGGGCGACGACGTCCCCCCCGGCAAGCAGACCGATTTCTTCCGCGCGGTCGATGCGAAGGACGACGAGACGGTCGTCCTCTGCTGGATGACCTGGCCCGACAAGGCGACGCGGGACAAGGCCTACAAGAAAATGATGGACGACCCGGCCATGTCGTCCGAAGCGATGTCCGACATGCCCTTCGACGGCAAGCGGATGATCTACGGCGGGTTCGAACCGATCCTGATGGAAGGAAGCGCGACATGACCGATCACGGCAAGCCCTGCTGGTACGAGCTTTCGACCACCCCCGGCCAGCTCAAGGCGGCCGGCACCTTCTACGGCAAGGTGCTCGGCTGGACTTTCGCCGATGCGGGCATGGAGGGTTTCACCTACCATCTCGCCAGCATCGGCGGGAAGATGGTCGCCGGCGCGATGGACATGCCCGCGGACGTCGCCAGCATGCCGCCGATGTGGATGATCTACTTCGCCGTCGACGACGCCGACAAGGCGGTGGCGCAGATGGTTGGCGCCGGCGCGACGCTCCACCGGCCGGTGGCCGAGATCCCCGGCACCGGGCGTTTCGCCATCCTCGGCGATCCGCAGGGCGCGGGCTTCGGCATCCTCGAACCGGCACCGATGCCGGGTGGCGGCGCGGGCGGCGCCTTCGACCAGCAGAAGGAGGGCCACGGCAACTGGAACGAGCTGATGAGCACCGACCCCGCCAGGGGGTTCGAGTTCTACAGCAAGGCCTTCGGCTGGCGGAAGTCGCAGGCGGTGGACATGGGCGCGATGGGCACCTACCAGCTCTTCTCGCATCAGGGCCAGGACATCGGCGGCATGATGGGCCTCGGCAACGCGCCGGTGCCCTGCTGGCTCCCGTATTTCGGCGCGAACGGCATCGACGCCGCCATCGGCCGCATCAAGGCGGCGGGCGGCGAGGTCATGCACGGCCCGATGGAAGTCCCCGGCGGCGCCTTCATCGCCGTCGCCCGCGACCCGCAGGGCGCGCATTTCGCCGTCGTCGGCCCGAAGGAGATGACGCAATGACCCGGCACCGGATGGCCACCTGCCTGTGGTTCGACGGCACCGCGCGGGAGGCGGCGGAGTTCTACGCCGCCACCTTCCCCGACAGCCACGTCGGCCCCGCCCTCGCCTCGCCCGCCGACAACCCCTCGATGCGCGAGGGGCAGGAGCTGACCGTCGAGTTCACCGTGCTCGGCCAGCCCTTCCTCGGCCTGAACGGCGGGCCGGCCTTCAGGTTCAACGAGGCGGTGTCGTTCCAGGTCTACACCGACACCCAGGAAGAGACCGACCGCTACTGGAACGCCATCACCGGGGGCGGCGGACAGGCCAGCGACTGCGGCTGGTGCCGCGACCGCTTCGGCCTTTTCTGGCAGATCACGCCCCGGGCGCTGATGGAGGCGATCAGCGACCCCGACCGCGCCGCCGCCAAACGCGCCATGCAGGCGATGATGACGATGCAGAAGATCGACATCGCCGCGATCGAGGCGGCGCGGGCGGGATAGACCGCCGTCTTTCGTTACAAGGTCAGGGTCGTCCCGGCTCAGGGGTCGGCGGCGCGCAGTTCGCGGATCACGTCCCTTCGGACGATCCGGTTCGGAAAGCCAAAAACCCCGTCAACCTCAAGCAGATCGGCAAGTTCCGAAGACGTCGGGCCGACCTCGCCGCTGGTGCTTGCCCGTACGGCCAAACCAATCAGCATGATACCGACGGACATCAATTCCATCTCGTGCTTGAAAACCGGGTCATCAGCCAGACCCTCAATCTCTTCCAATGAATCCCTGAATTCGTCGAGGGTCATCACCCTCTCGGTCTCGTCCGTCCTTGCAGCCGTGCGTTGCGCATCGAGATTTCGCACATGCTGTGCAAGCGAAGCGAGCTGCCCCGGCTGCATTTTCTCGATCAGCCGGTCGGCGACAAACCTTTGATGCCGGTCGAACACCTCCGCCGGGATCTCGTAGTCGGACAGCAGTTCGGCCAATCTTTCAAAATCCATGATCTTCACGGAATGCTCGGACAACGCTTGCGTTGCGCCGTTTACCCGGGCGTTCGTGATCCTGTCGCTCAGCAGCTTCCGATATTCGTCGCTTTTGATCAGTTTGGCCGCGATGAAATCCGCGTCGGCCTGCGGGGACGGGGCTGCGGGCTGCGCCGCCGCAATGAAAAGAACGCAGGCCAGACCCGTGAGTCGTCGAAACATTTGCATGAAGCCCCTTGGCGAAGCCGCATTGGACTGCGGGATTGTGGCACTATAAAGGAAGCGCGCTCGAACGCCGATGCGGGCTCGCATGTCGCCGCCCGGCCGTGGCTGGCGGCCGCCCCCCTCAGCCAAGAACCTTCAGTCGCCGGAAAAGCCAGATCTGGAAGCCGCAGATCGCCAGCAGGAGCGCGCAGACCGCCCAGAAGGCCCAGGGCACCTCGGCGCCCGGCACACCGCCGACGTTGATCCCCAGAAGCCCGGTCAGAAGCCCGAGCGGCAGGAAGATCGCCGCCACCACCGACAGCACCAGCATCTGCCGGTTCATCGCCTCGGCGCGGATGTCGACGACCTGGTCGCGCACCACCTGCGCCCGGTCGCGGATCGCGTCGAGGTCCTCGCCAAGCCGGGTCACCCGCTCGGCCGCCTCCCGCAGGCGGCTGCGGTCGCGGTTGGTCAGCCAGCCGAGTTCCTCGATCTCCAGCGTCGTCAGCGCGTCGCGTTGCGGGAACATGAAGCGCCGCAGCACCGAGGACACCCGGCGCACGTCGGCCAGTTCGCGGCGCAGGTCGCCGTCCACCTGCGCGCCCACCGCCTCCTCCAGATCGTCGAGCCTTTCGTTCAGCCGCGCCACCACCGGCTCGGCCCTGTCGGCGAGCCTGAGCGCGATGCGCGCGATCAGGTCGCCCTGCGTCACCGGTGCCCGCCCCGGCCGCATCCCCTCGCGCACGTCGTCGAGCGCCTGGAGCGGGCGGCGGCGGCACGAGACGATCACGCGCTCCATCACGCAAAGCCTGAGCGAGACCATGTCCTCGGGCTCCGCGCCGGGGTTCAGGTTCACCCCCCTGAGGTTCATCAGCACCATCTCGCCATGCACGGTGCAGCGCGGCCTCGTCTCCTCGGCCGTCAGCGCCGCGAAGGCGATCGGGTCGAGCCCCGCCTCCTGCAACCATTGAAACCCGGCGGGGCTTGAAAAATCGATGCAGACCCAGACAAAGCCGGTCGCGGGCTGAAGCGCGGCAATCGTCCGCCCCTCGGGCGCCACCACCTCGGCCCCGCCCGCCCCGTCCATCACGAAGCCCCTCACCTCGTCCATCGTCCCCTCCCGCCCGGTCCGCGCCAGACTGCCCTCTTCGGCCCGGCTTGTCACCTGCCCGGCCCCTTCCCCTCGCGCCGCCCATTCGCTAAGGGAAACCGTCAAACGGAAACGGGACGCCCGCGATGCCGATGGAAAAGACCTTCAACGCCGCCGAGGCCGAGAAACGCCTCTACGCCGCCTGGGAAAAGGCCGGGGCCTTCAGGGCGGGCGCGAACGCGAAACCGGGGGCGGAAACCTTCTGCATCATGATTCCGCCGCCGAACGTCACCGGCTCGCTGCACATGGGCCACGCCTTCAACAACACGCTCCAGGACATCCTCGTCCGCTGGCACCGGATGCGGGGCTTCGACACGCTCTGGCAGCCGGGGCAGGACCATGCCGGAATCGCCACCCAGATGGTGGTGGAGCGCGAACTGGCGAAGGCCGGCAACAAGGGCCGCCGCGAGATGGGCCGCGAGAAGTTTCTGGAAAAGGTCTGGGAATGGAAGGGCCAGTCCGGCGACACCATCATCACTCAGCTCAAGCGCCTCGGCGCCTCCTGCGACTGGTCGCGCAACGCCTTCACCATGTCCGGCGCCCCCGGCGCGCCGGCGGGCGAGGAAGGCAACTTCCACGATGCCGTGATCAAGGTCTTCGTCGACCTCTATGACAAAGGCTACATTTATCGCGGCAAGCGCCTCGTCAACTGGGACCCGCATTTCGAGACCGCGATCTCCGACCTCGAGGTCGAACAGGTCGAGGTGCCGGGCCAGATGTGGCACTTCAAGTATCCGCTCGCCGGCGGCGAGACCTACGAATATGTCGAGCGCGACGCGGACGGCAATGTCACCTTCCGCGAGACGCGCGACTACATCTCCATCGCCACGACGCGGCCCGAGACGATGCTGGGCGACGGCGCCGTTGCGGTTCACCCGTCGGATGAACGCTATGCGCCAATCATCGGGAAACTCTGCGAAATCCCGGTGGGTCCGAAGGACCACCGCCGGCTGATCCCGATCATCACCGACGACTATCCCGACCCGCATTTCGGCTCGGGCGCGGTCAAGATCACCGGCGCGCATGACTTCAACGACTATGGCGTGGCGAAGCGGAACGGCATCCCCTGCTACCGGCTGATGGACACGAAGGCGGCGATGCGGTCGGACGGGGCGGCTTACGCCGAGGCCGCCGCCATCGCGCTGGCCGTCGCCCGCGGCGAACGGACCCTGACCGAGGCCGAGGTGGACGCGCTCAACCTCGTGCCCGACGACCTGCGCGGCCTCGACCGCTACGAGGCGAGGAAGCGCGTCGTCGACCAGATCACCGCCGAGGGGCTGGCCGTCACCGTCCTCGAGAAGAGCATCGACAAGGAAACCGGCGCCGAACATCTGGAGCGCGTGCCTTACGTCGAACAGAACAAGATGATGCAGCCGCACGGCGACCGCTCCAAGGTGGTCATCGAGCCGATGCTGACCGACCAGTGGTTCGTCGATACCGCGAAGATCGTCGGCCCGGCGCTCGATGCCGTCCGTCAGGGCATGGCGGCGCAGGAGGCCGGGGCCTTCGACGAGAAGGCCGGCTACACCCGCATCCTGCCCGAACGCGACGCCAAGACCTATTTCCACTGGCTCGAGAACATCGAGCCCTGGTGCATCTCGCGCCAGCTCTGGTGGGGGCACCAGATTCCGGTGTGGTATGGGCCGAGTGTCAAAGAAGGTATGTCGATACCCGAACACGGGACGGACGCCCTTACATACAACCCGATGAAAACATTCTGCGCTGCGTCTAGCGAAGAAGTGCGGGATCAGGCCCAAATCTTTTACGGCGAGAAAGTCAGAGTTAACTTCTCGAAGTTTGACGATCTCCCGGCTGCTGAGGGCAAAAGGAAACAACCGAACCCTGTTGCCGGCGGTGTCGGAAACGCAGAGCATGTCACGCTGCGGAGTGTTGACCTCGCCCGCGACCCCGACGTCCTCGACACCTGGTTCTCCTCCGGCCTCTGGCCGATCGGCACCCTCGGCTGGCCCGAGGACACCGAAGCCTACAGGAAATACTTCCCGACCGATGTCCTCGTCACCGGCTTCGACATCATCTTCTTCTGGGTCGCCCGGATGATGATGATGCAGCTTGCGGTGGTCGACCGGGTGCCCTTCCACACCGTCTATGTCCACGCCCTCGTGCGCGACGAGAAGGGCCGGAAGATGTCGAAGTCCCTGGGCAACGTCATCGACCCGCTGGAACTCATCGACGAATACGGCGCCGATGCGCTGCGCTTCACGCTGACCGCGATGGCGGCGATGGGGCGCGACCTCAAGCTCTCCAAGGACCGGATCGCCGGCTACCGCAACTTCACCACCAAGCTCTGGAACGCCACCCGCTTCGCCGAGATGAACGGCGCGCTCGGTCGGGACGGTGTCGGGACGGAAAACCGACGCAAACCCGACGCGAAACATACCGTCAACCGCTGGATCATCGGCGAGACGGCGCGGGCGCGGATCGCGGTGGACGAGGCGCTGTCGGCCTTCCGTTTCAACGACGCCGCCAGCACGCTCTATGCCTTCGTCTGGGGCAAGGTCTGCGACTGGTATGTGGAATTCGCCAAGCCCTTGATGGACGGCGACCATGCGGCCGAGACGCGGGCGACGATGGCCTGGGTGCTCGACCAGTGCTACGTGCTGCTCCACCCGATCATGCCCTTCATCACCGAGGAACTCTGGGGCCTGACCGGCACCCGCGAAAAGCTCCTCGTCCATGCCGACTGGCCCGACTATGGCGCTGAACTCATTGACGAAAACGCGGACCGCGAGATGAACTGGGTGATTTCCCTCATCGAGGAAATCCGCTCCGCCCGCGCCCAGATGCACGTCCCGGCCGGGCTGAAACTCCCCATCGTCATGACCCAGATGGACGACCGGGGCCGCGAGGCTTTCGGGCGCAACCGGCCGATGATCGAACGCCTCGCAAGGCTCGACGGCATGACCGAAGGCACAGCCCCGAAGGGCTCGATCACCGTCGCCGTCGAAGGCGGCAGCCTCGCCATCCCTCTCGCCGGCGTCATCGACATCGCCGAGGAAAAGTCGCGCCTTTCCAAGACCTTGGACAAAATCGACAAGGACATGGCCGGCCTCAAGGCCCGCCTCTCCAACCCCAAATTCGTCGCAAGCGCCCCCGAGGAAATCGTCGAGGAAACCCGCGAGAAGCTGGAACTGAGCGAGGACGAGGCGGCGAAGCTGAAAGCCGCCCTGAGGCGTCTTTCCGACATCGGCTAGCGCGTCTTCGTTGCCAAATACCCCCGGGTGTCCGGGGGCAGCGCCCCCGGCCCTTCCCGTGGGCACCTTCACGACCTACTTCGCCAACGGAGGTGTCCATGTCCGGTTGGTTCGACCGCATCGCCGAACGCCGCATGCTGAAAGCCCGCGCCGAAGGCCGGTTGCAGGGCCTTGAAGGCGAAGGAAAACCGTTGCCCGACCGCGGCGGCGATGCCTTCGTCGATCCGGGCGAGGCGCTCGGCTTCCGGATCATGGCGGAAGCGGGTGTCCTGCCGGAGGAGATCACGCTCGGGAAGGCCATCCTCGCTGCCAGGGCGCGCTATGCCGGGGCGCCCGACGACGCCGCGCGGCAGGCCGCAATGGCCGAGATCGCCCGGCTCGAACTGCGCCGCGCCATCGCCGGGGAGGCCCGCCGCAAGTTCCTGAAAACCTGACCGCTCAGGCCAGGTCCGACGGGACGAGCGGCGGCGCGTCATCGTGGCGCGGCACGGTCTGGCGCTCGATCTTGCGCCAGACCTTCGGCGGCTCCGCGCCGCGGTGCATGGCCCGGATCGCCCGGCTCACCGCATCGTCGGCCTTGGTCCGCCGCGCGAGATGGCGCGCATAGTCGACCCAGGTCGATACATAGTATTTCTCGCTCCAGAGCTCCGGCCGCTCCAGGTCGCGCAGCAGCGACCAGCGCCGCGCGCCGTCGCGGATGCGGATGCGGCGGCGCTCCTGCATCAGCGCCAGGAACTCCGGCACGTCGGCCTGCGCCACCTCGTAGTCCACCATGACGAAGATCGGGCCGCTGCGGGCGCGCAGGTCGATCCGCGGCTCCGCCGCCGTGATCAGGCCGAGGGGCGACAGGTCCAGCTCGCCGAAATCGCTCACCCGCAGCACCCAGCCCGCAAGCCCCCCGGCGACCAGCAGCGTCGCCGCCGCCAGAAGCGCGGCCGCGGTGCTCGCCGCGTCCGACAGCCAGCCCCAGCCCCAGGCGCCCGCCGCCATGCCACCGAAGGTCGCCATCTGGTAGAAGGCCAGCGCCCGACCCAGCACCCAGCGCGGCGTCGAAAGCTGAACCGTGGTGTTGAAGAGCGACAGCGCCATCACCCAGCAGGCCCCGGCCAGGAAAAGTGCCGGCACGACCGCCCAGGCGACGGGCAGCAGCGCCAGCACCGCCGCGGCCAGCGCGAAGCCCGCGAATCCGATCTCCACCACCCGCTCGTTGCGAAGGGCCGCCCGAAGCCGCGCGTTCATCAGCACGCCGCCGATCGCGCCCAGCCCGAAACAGCCAAGGAAGACGCCGTAGGTGAAGGCCGTGCCGCCCATCGTGTCGCGCGTGTAGACCGGCAGGAGCGCCATGACCGAAGAGGCGCCGGCACCGAACAGCGCCGCCCGCGCCATGATCCGGATCAGCGCCGGCGACATCACCATGTAGCGAAATCCCGCGCCGATCGCCGGGGCCACGCCTTCGCGCGGCAGCGTCAGGTCGCGCTCCACCGGCGGCAGGCGGGCGATGCCGAAGATGAAGGCCACGTAGCTCGCGGCATTCACCGCGAAGGCCGCGGCGACGCCGGCCGCGGCGACGATGGCGCCGCCGATCGCCGGCCCGACCGAGCGCGCGAGGTTGAAGCCCATCGAGTTCAGCCCCACCGCGCCCGGCACCTCCTCGCGCGGCACGATGTCGCCGATCGACGCCTGCCAGGACGGGTTGAACAGCGCCCCGCCGCAGCCGATCAGGAAGGTGAACGACAGGAGCAGCCACGGCGTGAGCCCGCCGCCCCAGGCCACCGCCGCCAGCGCGACCGACACCGCGAACATGAAGACCTGTGCCGTCAGCATGATCCGCCGGCGGTCGAAATTGTCGGCCAGCGCTCCGGAAACGAGCGAAAAGACCATGATCGGCAGCGTGTTGGACGACTGCACCAGCGCCACCATCGAATGGCTCGCGGTCAGGCTCCCCATCGCCCAGGCCGCGCCCACCGCCTGGATCAGTGAGCCGAGGTTGGACACCTGACTGGCCAGCCAGAGCTCGCGGAAGGCCCGGTTGCGCAGCGGCGCGAGGGTGGCGGGGGCGGCGATCGGTCTTCTCCCGGCGCTGGATCTGACGTGGCTTGTTCTGCGCCGCGCCCGCGGGAAGGGCAACCCCCCGAAGGTGCTTGCCGGACCGGGCGCTTTCTGCTTCTTCTCGCGCCATGACCGGACCGCGCTACACCCCGCTCGTCGAGAGCCTTCCTGCCACCGTCCCCTTCGTCGGCCCGGAAACCCAGGAACGCGCGCGGGGCCGCCCCTTCGCCGCGCGCCTCGGCGCCAACGAGAGCCTCTTCGGCCCCTCGCCCCGCGCCGTGGAGGCGATGGCGCAGGCCGCCCGCGAGGTCTGGATGTATGGCGATCCCGAGAACCACGCCCTGCGCGCGGCCCTTGCCGCCCATCATGGCGTCGGTGCGGAAAACATCGTCGTCGGCGAGGGGATCGACGGGCTTCTGGGCTATCTCGTGCGGATGCTTGTCGGCCCCGGCGACCCGGTGGTGACCTCGGACGGTGCCTATCCGACCTTCGGCTTCCATGTCGCGGGCTTCGGCGGGCTGCTTCACAAGGTGCCCTACCGGGGCAACTTCGAAGACCCCGATGCGCTTCTTGCGAAGGCCGCCGAAACCCGCGCGAAGCTTCTCTACCTCGCCAATCCCGACAACCCGATGGGCTCTGCCCATCCCGCCGGCACCATCGCCTGGATGATCGAAGCCCTGCCGGCGGGCACGCTCCTGGTGCTCGACGAAGCCTACATCGACCTCGCCCCGGACGGCACCGCGCCCGCGATAAACGCCGAAGACCCGCGGGTGATCCGGATGCGGACCTTCTCCAAGGGCTACGGGATGGCCGGGCTCCGCGTCGGCTATGCCATCGCCGCCGCCCCGCTGATCGCCGGTTTCAACAAGATCCGCAACCATTTCGGCGTCGGCCGGATCGCCCAGGCGGGCGCGCTCGCCGCACTCGCCGACCAAGGCTGGCTCGCCTCGGCAAAGGCGGAGGTCGCGGCGGCGCGGGCCGAGCTGGACCGGATCGCCGCAGCGAACGGCCTCGTCGCCCTGCCCTCGGCCGCCAATTTCGTCACCATCGACTGCGGCGCCGACGGCGGCTTCGCCCGCCGCGTGCTCGCCGAACTCGCCGCCCGCGACATCTTCGTGCGGATGCCCTTCGTCGCCCCGCACGACCGCTGCATCAGGGTGAGCTGCGGCCGCGCGCCGGACCTCGCCCGCTTCGCCGGGGCGCTCCCGCAGGCGCTCGCCGCCGCCCGGGCCTGAAGCCCTTTCAGACTGGCCGGAATGTCCCCCGAAGGGTTCCCGGGGGGCAGAAAGCGCACCGGGGCCACTCGCCACCCCCCGTTGCCGCCCCTGCGGCGATCGCGGGCCCCGGGGGGGGCGCGCCTATCGCACCCGCCATGCCTGCGTGCGCCGCAGGATGCGGCGGGAGGCGAGCGCGTGGAGGATCCGCGCCGCCGCGTTGGTATAGAAGATCATCATTCCCATCGCCGCCGCGGGGGCGATGTCGCCCGCATCGTCCATGTTCAGCACCGCGACCGAGGCAAGCGCGGTGTGCGTCGAGTAGAGGAACACCACCGCCGAGACCGTCGTCATCGCGTTCACGAACAGGTAGATCGAGATGTCGAGGATGGCGGGCAGGCAGACCGGCACGGTGACGCGGGCGAAGAGCCGCCAGAACGGCTGGCGGAGCGAGCTGGCGACGGGCTCGAACTCGGCGTCGATCTGCTTGAGCGCGGTCAGCGCCGTCAGATGCCCGACCGTGTAGAAGTGGGTGACGGTCGAGACGACGAGGATCGCCATCGTGCCGTAGATGAAGTGGAGCGGGTTGGCCGGATCGTTGAAGAAGAAGATGTAGGCCAGCCCCAGCACCATGCCCGGAATCGCCATCGGCAGCATGGCAAGGAACTGGAACATCGCGCGGCCGGCGCGGAAACCGTCGATCTTCTCCACCATGTAGGCCCCGGTGAAGATGATCCCGGTGCCGATCACGGCGGTCATCGCGGCAAGCTTGAGCGAGTTCCAGTAGGCGGCCCAGCCGCCGCCGTCCATCCGGTCGAAATCGTAGTTCCTGAGGCTGAAGCTGAGGTCGTAGGGCCAGTAGTTGATCAGGGCGACGAACTGGCAGACGGCGATGATCCCGGCGATGAAGACGCCCACGACGCTGCACCAGCCGAGCATCGCCAGGTCGAACCTGCGGTCGGGCTTCGGCTGGTAGGGGACCGAGCGGGCGGAGAGGAGCGAGACCTGCTTCTTCTGCACCTGCCGGTCGACGATGAAGGCGACGATGGCGGGGATCAGGAGGATGACCGACACGACCGCGCCCATCTCGAAGTTCTGCTGGCCGATGACCTGCTTGTAGATGTCGATCGCCAGCACGTTGTATTGCCCGCCGATGACCTTGGGCAGGCCGAAATCGGTGATCACGAGGGTGAAGGTCACGAAGGCCGCGGAGACGAGCCCGTAGCGCGCGCCCGGGATCGTCACCGTCCAGAACGTCCGCCATTTCGAGGCGCGCAGCGACTCGGCCGCCTCGTACTGCCGCTGGTCGGAGATCGCGAGCGCGGTCGAGATGATGATGAGCGCGTGCGGGAAGGTGAAGAAGACCGAACCGATGATGATCCCCAGCGGACCGTAGATCGACTGGCCGTAGAGCAGGCCCTTCAGGAAGCCCTGGTTGCCGAACATGTAGATCAGCGCGATCCCCGGCAGGAGCGAGGGCACGAGGATCGGCATCATTGCGACAAGCTTGAACGCACCCTTGAACGGCATGCAGGACCGGTTCAGCGCATAGGCGAAGCCGAAGGCGAAGGTCACCGTCAGCACGGTCGAGATCGTGGCGATGAAGAGCGAGTTCTCGATCGAGGAGAACAGCACGGGGTTCGAGAAATATTCGGCGTAGTTCTGAAGGCCGGCCGTCGTGACCGGCCTGAGGTTGATGCGCCGGAAGGTGTTGCTGTCGACCTCCTGCCATTCGGTCGAGCGGCGCAGATCGAGGCCGACGAGATAGGGCGCGTCGCCGGCGGTGCCGCGGATGCGGTATCTGACCGGGCTCTTGAAGCTGAAGGCGGGAAAGAGATCGGTGACGGCGAGGCGGCCGTCGCTGCTGGAGGCAAGATCGGCGGCGGAGAACCTGCCGAGCCGGTCGTTGAGCGTGGCGGCGCTGACCGGATCGCTCCAGACCGTGCCGCTTTCGTCGCTGACCTGGAATTCGTAGCGCGAGAGGTCGAAATGGTAGGTCACGAAGCTTTTCGACAGCATCGCGTAGAGCGGCAGCGCCAGCGCGGCGACGAGGTAGAGCGCGATCAGCCCCATGAAGCCGCGCTTGATCCAGCCATCGCTGTCGACCTTGAGCCGCGCGGCGCGGCCAGCGGGGAGGGTCGCCGCCTCAGCCATGCTCGCCTCCGCGCCGGAACACGATGACCCGGTCGGCCGGCAGTTCCACCGTCATTTCGCCGCCGGGTTCCAGGGCGAAGCGGCGCACCGCGTTCATCGAGAAGTTGGCGACAAGCGGCGTGCCTCCCAGCGCCGGGCTGGCAAGGTGGGTCCGCCAGTAGGAGCCGAGGAATTCCATCGCCTCGATCCGGACGTTGAGGTGGTTGGGCTTCGGCGTCGCCTCGTGCCCGGCGGCATGGGGCAGGACGTCCTCGGGGCGGACCGCCACGGTGACGGGAGTGCCGTCGGCCAACCCTTCGGTGCGGGCCTGCAGGACCGTCTCGCCGACCCTGACGGCGTCGCCTGAACAGGTGGTGGCGATGCGGTTCGTCTCGCCGATGAAATCGGCGACGAAGAGCGTGGCGGGGTGGCGGTAGATTTCGGTCGACGTGCCGATCTGTTCGATGACGCCGTGGTTCATCACCACGATGCGGTCAGCCATCGACAGCGCCTCTTCCTGGTCATGGGTCACCATGATCGTGGTCACCCCGAGCTTGCGCTGCAACTCCTTGATTTCATGCCTGAGATGGACGCGCACCTTGGCATCCAGCGCCGACAGCGGCTCGTCCAGGAGGAGCAGGCCGGGGTTGATCGCGATGGCGCGGGCGAGCGCGATGCGCTGCTGCTGGCCGCCGGAAAGCTGGGCGGGATATTTCGCCGCCTGGTCGGGCAGGCCCACCAGCGCGAGCAGTTCCCTCACCCGCGCGGCGATCTCGGCCTTCGGGCGGCCGGTGTTCTCGAGCCCGAAGGCGATGTTCTTCTCCACCGTCAGGTTCGGAAAGAGCGCGTAGGACTGGAAGACGATCCCGTAGTCGCGCTGCGAGGCCGGCAGGCCGGAGATGTCGCGCCCGCCCTGGCGGATCGTGCCGCGACTCTGCGGATCGAGCCCGGCGATCGCGCGCAGGAGCGTGGTCTTGCCGCAGCCGGACGGGCCGAGGAAGCAGATGAACTCCCCCTTCGCGATCTGGAGCGAGACATCCTTGAGGGCAACGAAGTCCCCGAAGGCCTTCCACAGCCCTTCGATCTTCAGATAGGGATCGGGCAGGCCGCTCCCGGCGGTCGCGACAGGCGCTCCGTCCACGTTCATCATGTTCATGCAATCCCCCGGTGGGATGTTCAGGACCGGCGCGCCGGCCAGCGGCGCCCCGGCAGGACCAGGCGGTTCAGCCCTTCGGTTCCGACTTGGAATCGTAGCGCTTGGACCACTCCTCGAGGATGGCGTCGCGGTTGTTCGCGGCCCACTCGAAGTCGTTGTCGATCATCTTCTCGGACACGTTCGCCGGGTAGTGCTCGACCGGCTTGGCGACGCCCGGCACGGCGACGACGGCATAGCCGACGTTATACATCTCGCTGGCCTTCGGCGTGACCGACCAGTCGATGAGTGCCTGCGCGGCCTCCGCATTGGCGGTGCCGGCGATGATCGCCGAGGCCTCCATGTCCCAGCCGATGCCCTCCTCGGGGATGATGATATCGACGGGCGCGCCATTGGCCTTCTCCTTGGCGCCACGGAAGGCGAAGGAGACGCCCATCACGGTTTCGCCGGAGGCCGCCATCTTGCAGGGCTTGGAGCCGGAATGGGTATAGGCCGCGATGTTGTTGTGCAGCGCGTCCATGTAGGCCCAGCCGGCCTCCTCGCCCATCATCTGCAACCAGCTCGACACGTCGAGGAAGCCGGTGCCCGATGACGCCGGGTTGGGCATGACGATATGGCCGGCGTATTCCGGCTTGGTCAGGTCCGCCCAGCTTTTCGGCGGCGTGAGGCCGAGCTTCTCGCCCTCGACCGTGTTGTAGCAGATCGCGGCCACCCAGGCGTCCATGCCCACCCAGGAGGGCGGGGTGTCGGTGTCGCGGAACCTCGGGTCGAGCGCATCGAGGCCGGCCGGCGCGTAGGGCTCCAGCATGCCCTCGGTCTTGAGCACGAGAAGCGAGGTCGCGGCCAGGCCCCAGACCACGTCGGCCTGCGGATTGTTCTTTTCCGCCAGAAGCTTGGCGGTGATGACGCCGGTGGAATCCCGGACCCAGTTGATCTTGATGTCGGGATGGTCCTCGTTGAAGGTCGCGGCGTAGCGCTCGAGGTCTTCCGCCTCGATGGCCGAATAGACCGTCAGTTCGGTTTCGGCCCGCAGGGCCGTGGTGCTCAGGGCGATGGCGAGAGCTCCGAGAGCCAGGGAGGTTCTTGTGCGCATGTTGTCCTCGATGTTGGGTGCGGTGGTCGTCCCGTCAGCGTCCGAACGCCTCGGGCATCTTCTCTTTGGTAGTGCCCGACGATGACAGCCGGATGACCCGGCGCATCCTCGTCAGTCGAGTTTGCGGAGCGTCGATCAATAAGTAAAATCTATTTATCATATATATCCATAATCCCAGACGATGGATTGCGGGCGCGGTCATGCCGTTTCCCCGGCGATCGCCGCCACGACGATGTCGAGCGCGCGGTCAAGCTCGCCGCGGGTGATGACCAGCGGCGGAGAGAGCGTCAGGACCGAGCCGGCGCTGATCTTGAAACTCAGCCCGGCCCCCAGGCAGCGATAGTAGATCCGTTCCGCCGCGGCCTGGTCGGGCGCCTTGGTTGCCCGGTCCCCGACGATCTCCACCCCGAACATCAGCCCACGGCCGCGGATGTCGCCGACAACCGCGCTCCCCGCCAGCGCCTCGCCGAGCCGGTCGAGCGCGTGGCGCCCCAGCTCCGCCGCCCTCTCGACCAGCCCCTCGTCACGGATCACGGCAAGCGTCTCGAGCGCGGCGCGTGCCGTCACCGGGTTCTTCTCGTGGGTGTAATGGCCGATTGCGAAATCGCCGGCGACGTCAAGGTCGCGCCGGGCGACGACGGCGGCGATCGGAAGGATGCCGCCGCCGAGCGATTTCCCCAGCGTCACGATGTCGGGCACGATCCCGTCATGCTCGAAGGCGAACATCCGTCCGGTCTTGCCGAGCCCGGTCGGGATCTCGTCCATGATCAGGAGCGCGCCGTGACAGTCGCAGGCCTCGCGCACCGCGCGCCAGTAGCCGGGCGGCGGCACGACCGGCACGGCCCGCATCGGTTCGGCGATGACGGCGGCGACATCCCCTTCCCGCTCCAGCACGTAGTCGACCATCGTCGCGCAGGCGAGCGCGCAGGTCTCCGGCCCCGGATGGCCATAGGCGCAGCGGTAGCAGTTGAAGGGGGCGACATGCTCGGCGCCGGGCAGGAGCGGCCCGGCGATGTGGCTGCGGAACGTCGCCTCGCCGCCGACGCTCGCGGCGCCGAAGCCCGCGCCGTGGAAGGCGTCCCAGAAGCTCAGCGTCTTGAACCGCCCGGTCGCCGCCCGGGCGAGCCGCAGCGCCACCTCGTTGGCGTCGGAGCCGCCGGTGGTGAACAGCACCTTGCCGAGATCGCCGGGCGAGATGCGTCCCAGCTCCTCGGCCAGTTGGACCGAAACCTCGTTGGTGAAGCGGCGGGGAGAGAAACTCAGCCGGTCGAGCTGGTCCTTGATCGCCGCGACCACGCGGGGGTGGCCGTAGCCGATGTGATGGACGGAATTGCCGTGGAAATCCATGAACCGCCGCCCGGCGGTGTCCTCGATCCAGATGCCCTCCGCCCGGGCGATGGTGGACAGGCAGGGGGAGGAGAGCGACTGGTGCAGGAAGGCCTCCGCATCGCGGCCGAGAAGCGCCTTCGTCGCCTCGTCCGGGTGCCTCGCCGCCCAGGCCGCGCGCGCCGCGGAGGTGTTGGATTCCCCCTCGGTATGGGTGATCGTCTCCCTCTCCATCCGGGCGGTCACCGCGGCCACGGCAGCGAATAGGTCTTGACGTTGGTGAAGAACCTCATCGCCTCGGTGACGCCTTCCTTGACGCCATTGCCGCTGTCCTTGATGCCGCCGAAGGGCGAGGTCTCGATCCGGTAGCCGGGCTGTTCCCAGATGTTGACGGTGCCGACGTCGAGCCCCTCGATGAAGGCCTGCATCCGGCGGAAGTCGTTGGTGCAGACGCCGGACGACAGGCCGAAGGGGGTGGAGTTCGAGATGCGCATGACCTCGGCATCGTCATCGGGAACCCGCACGACCGGCACGATCGGGCCGAAGGTCTCCTCCATCACAAGCTCGCTGTCGTGGGGCACATGGTCGACGACGATCGGCGGCAGGAGCGCGCCGCGGCGGCCGGGGTCGTAAAGCACCTTCGCGCCGCGCTCGGCGGCCATGTAGACGCGCCTTTCAAACAGCGCCGCCGCCTTCTCGTGGATGACGCAGCCCAACTCGGTCGCCGGGTCCATCGGGTCGCCGAACTTCAGCGCCTTCGCCTTCTCCAGCACCTTTGGCACGAACCGGTCGGCCACGCTTTCCTGCACGAGGATGCGCTTGACGGCGGTGCAGCGCTGGCCCGAGTTGCCAGTCGCACCCGCCACCGCGATGGTCGCCGCCTTGTCGAGATCGGCGTCGTCGAGGTCGTTGAGGATGATGAGGGGGTCGTTCCCCCCAAGTTCCAGCGCCTGGCGCTTGTAGACCGCCTTCGCCGCGATCATCTTGCCGACCGGCACGCCGCCGGTGAAGGTGATGATGTCGATGTTCTCGTTGGTGATCATCTCGTCGCCGATGTCGGCGGGCAGCCCGGTCACCACCTGGAACATCTCGGGCGGCAGCCCGGCCTCGTAGAGGATGTCGGCGAGCGCCAGCGCCGTCAGCGGCGTCAGTTCGGTCGGCTTGCAGACCATGCAGTTGTTGGTGGCGATCGAGGGCGCGACCTTGTGGCTGACCATGTTCAAGGGATGGTTGAAGGGCGTGATCGCGCTGATCGCGCGCACCGGCTCGCGCTTGGTGTAGATCTTGCGGTCCTTGCCGTTGTGGGTGAGGTCGCAGGAGAAGATCTGGCCGTCGTCGTTCAGCGCCTGCGCCGCCGCGAAGGTATAGACATCCTGCGCCCGCTTCGTCTCGTAGACCGCGTGCTGCCAGCAGATGCCGAGCTCCAGCACCAGCCACTTGGCCAGATAGTCCCGCCGCTCGCCGATCAGCTCGCCCGCCCGCTTCAGGATCTGGCTCCGCTCGTAGCGGGTCAGCTTCGAGCGGTAGGCCGCCGCGATGGCGAAGGCACGGGCCGCATGTTCGGCGGTGCCGGCCGGGACGGTGCCCACCACCTCGCCGGTATAGGGATAGCGGACCTCGATCACCCGGTCGGTGAAGACCGTCTCGCCGCCGATCCGCATGCCCTCGTGCCGCACCTCGATCTTCGTCATCGCATGGTCCTTCATGTCACAGCGCCGCCGCGGTGCAGGCATAGAGGAAGGCATCGAAGTTGCGCAGGACCGGCGCGTCCGGCAGGTCGATCCTGCGGTTGACGATGAACGGCACCTCCTGCTCGGTCAGGCCGCCGTGGCTGCGCAGGGGCTCCTTCAGCGCGGCAAGGTCATGACGATGGGCCGAGGTGCCGATCGTCATGGTCTCGCCCGAGATCATCACGATGTCGCCGATCCGGTCGGCCGGAAGCTCGAACCGCCGCACCGCCGCGTCGCGGTCGATGACCAGGGTCAGCCCCGGCAGCGCCGCGAGCCGGGCCATGATCGCGGCCCGGTCCGCACCATCCGGCAGGTAGGCCGTGGCGAAGGAGCCGAGCGCGCCGTGGTGGACGACGTAAGGGTCGGTGATCGGCAGGATGACACGCGCGGCATCCTTGCCGAGCCAGCCGTCCAGCATGTCCTGCACATAGATGACGGCAGGCGTGCCGTCGGCCTTGTGCTTGGGCTTCATGCCGTGGTCGGCGGTCACGACGATCGCGGCGCCAAGCGCGTCGAGTTCGGCCAGATAGCGGTCGAACATCGCGTAGAAGTCCTTGGCGCCCTGCTGTTCGGGCGCGAACTTGTGCTGGATGTAGTCGGTCGTCGACAGATACATCACGTCCGGCTTCCACTCCTTCAGGAGCTTGACGCCGGCGGCGAAGACGAATTCCGACAGGTCGGCCGAATAGACCTCGGGCACCGGCCGGCCGAGCCACTTCGAGGCGTTCTCGATCCCGTTTTCGGCCTTCGTCGCCTTGTCCGACCGTTCCGAGGAAAAGCAGATCGCCCGGTCGTCGCCGAAGGTCAGCCCCGCGCCGAGAAGCGCCCTGAGCTTGTCCTTCGCGGTCACCACCGCGACGCGGGCGCCGGCCTCGTGGAACTTGGCGAAGACCGTCGGCGCGCGCAGGAAGCGCACGTCGTTCATCATCACCTCCTGCCCGGTTTCCGGCTCGTAGAGGTAGTTGCCGCAGATGCCGTGGACGCTCGGCGGGCGGCCGGTGGCGATCGAGAGGTTGTTGGGGTTGGTGAAGGAGGGGATCACCGAATGCGCCAGCCGGTCGGTCCCGGTCTCGCGCATCCGCCGCAGCGTCGGCATCAGCCCCTCGGCGATCGCCACCTCAAGATAGGCCGGTTCGCAGCCGTCGAGGCAGATCGCCACGGCGGGCACCTTCGGCCAGGGATAGGCGCGGTCGTTCGCCGTCACGGGGGCGCGGGTGTGCAGGTTCATCTCTGGTCCTTCCGTCGGATTCGGGGCGCCGCGTCAGGCGGCAAGTTTCGCGCGTTCCTCCAGCGCCGCCGCCGGCGGCGCGGCGGAGGTGACGCCCATTTCGGCCAGCGCCTCGCCGGCCGCCTTGACGACCTTGCGCATGACATGCTCGTCCATCCGGCCGATGCAGCCGATGCGGAAACTGTCGACCACGGTCAGCTTGCCCGGATAGATGATGAAGCCCTTGGCCTTCATCCGGTCATAGAAGTCGGTGAAGACGAACTTCGGATCGGCCGGGCAGAAGAAGGTGACGATGATCGGGCTGAGCCAGCGGTCCTTCAGCAGCGTCTCGAAGCCGAGCGCGCGCATCCCCGCCACCATCACGTCGCGGTTTTTCGTGTAGCGCGCGCCACGGCCGGCGACGCCGCCCTCGGCCGCATGGATGCGCAGCGCCTCGAGGAAGGCGGCGACGACATGGGTGGGCGGCGTGTAGCGCCACTGGCCGGTCTTGACCATGCTCGCCCATTGCGCATGAACGTCGAGCGAGAGGGAATGGCTGTTGCCCTTGGCCGCCTCCAGCTCGGTCTTGCGGGCGATCACGAAGCCGAAGCCCGGCACGCCCTCGATGCACTTGTTGGCCGAGGACACCATCGCCTCGTAGCGGATGCGGTTGACGTCGAGGTCGATCGCCCCGAAGGCCGACATCGAGTCGATCAGGAGCTTGCGTCCGCGCGCATAGACCGCCTCGGAAATCTCCGCGACCGGGTTGAGGATACCCGACGAGGTCTCGCAGTGGATGGCGATGACATGGGTGATCGCCGGATCGGCGTCGAGGGCCGCTCCCACCTCGTCCCCGCGCGGCGGCAGGTAGTCGCCCTTGTCGATCAGCGTGCAGGCGCGGCCGAGGTATTTCATCGTCTCGGCGGCGCGCAGGCCGTAAGCGCCGTTCGCCAGCACCAGCACCTTGCCGTCCCGCGGCACGAAGCTGCCGAGCATCGCCTCGACGCAGTAGGACCCGGACCCCTGCATCGGCACGCAGGCGAACTCTCCCTTGCTGTCGCCGGCAAGGGCGACGAGCTGGTCGCAGAGCGATCTGGTCAGGGCGCGGAAGTCGGCGTCCCAGGACCCCCAGTCGCGCAGCATCGCTTCCTTCACCTCATAGGCCGTCGTCAGCGGACCGGGCGTCAGCAGATAGGGCTCGCCAAGGCGCGGCGACGGAAGGGGCGGGGCGGAGGTCGACATGGCTGCTCCTGATGCCGGAGATGGTTCGCCTTCGTATCGCATGGAGAGTTATATTCGTAAAATCGTTATTTCATATCCTTCTATCAATTCCACTGTGGTCCTCTGGCCACGGCCCGCTTCCGGCTGCGGGGGTGGCCCGGAAGAGCGCGCCCTTCCGCCCGGTATTGCATCCCATAGATCAGATCGTTACTTTGCGTGGCTACATAATATTTCCCGATGAAAGGCCGCTCCGGTCATGCGCTATGTCCAGCTTCGCGCCTTCCACAACGTCGCCATCTGCGGCGGCTTCTCGCGCGCGGCCGAAGAGCTTCGGCTGACCCAGCCGGCGATCTCGGACCAGGTGCGCAAGCTCGAGGAGGAATACGATGTCCTTCTGTTCAACCGTCACAAGAAACAGGTCATCCTGACGCCCACGGGGGAGCGGCTGCTGGAAATCACCCGTCGTCTTTTCGACAACGAACAGCAGGCGCTGGACCTTCTGTCGGAGACGCGCGCGCTTCGCTCGGGCACGTTGCGGATCGTCGCCGACGCTGCCCACCACCTGCTGAACATCCTCGGCACCTTCCGGCAGCGGTATCCCGGTGTGCGCATCACCGTCCGGGCGGGCAACACCGAAACCATCATCGAAAGCCTCTACCGATACGAGGCCGACCTCGGCGTCATCGGTTCGGTGCCGGAGACGAGGGACTTCGAGCATGTCCACCTGAGTTCGGCGCCGATCATTGCCTTCGTGGCGCTGCACCATCCGCTCGCCGGGGAAAAGGTCCTGACTTTCGACCAGCTGGCGCGCCATCCGCTCGTCTTCCGCGAACGCGGGTCGCGCACCCGCGCCAAGCTCGAGGAGGCGGCAAGCGCGGCGGGGACCCGGCTCCACCCGGCGATCGAGGCCGAGGGGCGCGAGGCGGTGCGCGAGATCGTCGCCTCGGGGGCCGGCGTCGGCTTCGTCTCCGCCGCCGAGTTCGGCGAGGATGCGCGGCTGGTTGCGATCCCGGTGGCGGGGACCGAGGGCGTCAGGATGGACGAGGCGCTGATCTGCCTGCGCGAACGCCGCAACGGCAAGCTGGTGCACGCCTTCTTCGAGGTCGCCGGCGAGGCGGCGCGGCCCTGATGGTATGCCGGTGCATCTTGCCGACGCCGGCCGGGAACGGCAGGCTTGCGCGATGACGGACCCGCAAGTCCAGCGCACGCTCGCCCCCCAGCGGCACGAGGCGATCCTCCGCCGGCTGGAAGCCGAGGGGGCGGTTTTCGTGACCGAGATCGCCAGGCAGTTCGACGTCAGCCAGGAAACGGTGCGGCGCGACCTCAAGGCGCTGGCCGCACGCGGGATGCTGGAACTGACCCACGGCGGCGCCACCCGCTTTTCCGCCGCCGAGCCAGCGCTGGGGGTCAGGGAGGTCCGCAATGCCGCCGGAAAGCAGCGGATCGCGGCGCGCGCCGCCGCGATGGTCGCGGACGGGATGGTCGTCCTGCTTGACGGCGGCACCACCACGGCGGCGCTGGCGCGGGCGCTGAAGGCCCGCCGCGGGCTGACGGTGATCACGCCCAGCCTGCCGATCGCGCTCGACCTCTGCCGCTCTGACGGCATCCGCGTCCAGATCACGGGGGGCACGGTCAATCCCGGCGACGAGGCGGCGGAAGGGCCCGAGCTTCTGGCGGCCCTCGACCGTTTCCGCGTCGACATCGCCTTCGTCAGCGCCGGCGGCGTGGCGCCCGACGGCGGCGTCACCGATTTCACCCTGATGGGCGCGGAGGCCCGGGCGCGCATGATCGGCGCCGCGCAGCGCGGATGGTTCGTGATCGACAGTTCCAAGTTCGGCCTCCTGACGCCCTGCCGCATCGGCGGACCGGCGCGGGCGGCGGGCATCATCACCGACCGGGTGCCCGACCCGCGGATCGCCGCGGCGCTGGCACGGGCGGGACGGGAAGTTATCATCCCATAGGAATTTGCGATTTGGCTTTCTGTGGCTTTGTGTGGGATTGAGCTACAACCACACAGGAGTTCCTCCATGACCCTTCCCTCCCACGCCCGCGTCGTCATCGTCGGCGGCGGCATCATCGGCTGTTCGGTCGCCTATCACCTGACGCGGCTCGGCTGGTCCGACGTCGTGCTTCTGGAACAGGGCCAGTTGTCCGGCGGCACGACCTGGCACGCCGCGGGGCTGGTCGGCCAGTTGCGCAGCCACGCGAACATGACCGGCCTCATCCGCTATTCGACCGAGCTTTACGCCGGGCTCGAGGCGGAGACCGGCCTTGCCACCGGCTGGAAGAACTGCGGCTCGCTCGCCGTGGCGCGGACGGAGGACCGGATCACGGTGCTGAAGCGGACCGCCGCCGCCGCACGGGCACAGGGGGTCGCGGTCGAGGTCATCTCGGCGCGCGAGGCGGGCGATCTCTGGCCGGTGATGGAAACCGCCGACCTCAAGGGCGCGGTCTGGCTGCCCGGCGACGGCAAGGCCAACCCGACCGACCTGACGCAGTCGCTGGCGAAGGGCGCGCGCAGCCGGGGCGCGCGCATCCTCGAACGGGTCAGGGTCACCGGCATCACCGTCAAGGATGGCCGCGCCTGCGGGGTGGAGACGGACCAGGGCAGCATCGCCGCCGAAATCGTCGTCAACTGCGCCGGCCAGTGGGCGCGCAAGGTCGGCCGGATGTGCGGCGTCGCGGTGCCGCTCCATTCGGCCGAACACATGTATATCGTGACCGGCAGGATCGAGGGCGTCCATCCCGACCTGCCGGTGCTGCGCGACCCCGACGGCTTCATCTACTTCAAGGAGGAGGTCGGCGGCCTCGTCATGGGCGGGTTCGAGCCGGTCGCGAAACCCTGGGGGATGGACGGCATCCCCGACGATTTCGTCTTCTCGCTCCTCCCCGACGACTGGGACCAGTTCGAGCCATTGATGGAGAATGCCCTGATCCGGGTGCCGCAACTGGGCCAGGCCGAGGTGAAGAAGTTCTACAACGGCCCCGAAAGCTTCACGCCCGACAACAACTTCATCCTCGGCGAGGCGCCGGAGCTGAAGGGCTTCTTCGTCGGCGCGGGGTTCAACTCGATGGGCATCGCCAGCGCCGGTGGCGCCGGACGGGCATTGGCCGAATGGATCGTCAACGGCGCACCGACGATGGATCTCTGGCCGGTCGACATCCGCCGCTTCGCGCCCTTCAACAACAACTCCGCCTGGCTGCACGACCGGGTGAAGGAGACGCTGGGCCTGCACTACGCCATGCCCTGGCCGAACCGCGAGCTTGATACCGCGCGCCCCCTGCGCCGCTCGCCCACCTATCACCTCTTGCAGGCGAAGGGCGCCTGCTTCGGCTCCAAGCTCGGCTGGGAGCGGGCGAACTGGTTCGCTGGCCCGGGTGGCCGCGCCGACACCGACTACAGCTTCGGCCGCCAGAACTGGCACGGTGCCGTGGCGGAAGAGGTGCGGGCGACGCGCGAACGGGTCGCGGTCTTCGACCAGACATCGTTCGGCAAGCTTCTGGTGCAGGGACGCGACGCGGCGGGCGCGCTCGACCGGCTGTGCGGCGCCAAGGTGGACGTGGCGCCGGGGCGGTCGGTCTATACCGGCATGTTCAACCCGCGCGGCGGCTATGAAAGCGACCTGACCGTGCTCAGGCTCGACCGCGACCGCTTCCTGCTCGTCACCGGATCGGCGCAGGCCGAGCGCGACCGCGACTGGATCACGCGGAACCTGCCGGACGACGCCCATGTCTGCGTCACCGATCTCACCTCGGCTTACGCGGTGCTGGCGGTGATGGGGCCGCTGTCGCGCGCGCTCCTGTTGCGGATCACCCCGGCCGACCTCTCGAACGAGGCCTTCCCCTTCGCCACCCACCGGCAGATCGACCTCGGCTACGGCACCGGCATCGCCAACCGCATGACCTATGTCGGCGAACTGGGGTGGGAGCTGATCGTGCCGACCGAACTCGCCGCCGGCATCTACGAGGCGCTGTTCGAGAAGGGCGCCGACCTCGGCGTCGCGGATGCGGGCTACTACGCGCTGGAGTCGATGCGCCTGGAGAAGGGTTTCCGCGCCTGGTCGCGGGAACTCACGCCCGACATCACCCCGGTCGAGGCCGGGCTGATGTTCGCCGTCGCGGCGGACAAGCCAGATTTCATCGGTCGTGAGGCGATCATGGCGGCACGGGCCGGAACGCCCCGCCGCCGCATCGTCCAGGTCACGCTGGACGATGCTGGCCCGGTGCTCTGGGGCGGCGAGGCGGTGCTGCGCGACGGCAGGCCGGTGGGTGAGCTGCGCTCGGCCGGCCACGGCCACACGCTCGGCCGATCGGTCGGGCTTGCGCTGATCGAGCAGGACGCCGGGGTCAGCCGCGACTTTCTCGCCACCGGGCGGTGGGAGGTCGACCTTGCCGGGGCGCGCCACGCCGCGACGCTGCACCTCAAGGCCGCCTACGACCCGACGGCGGAACGGGTCCGCCTCTGACCCGGAACGTCACCCGCCGCGCCCTGCCCCCAGCATCCAGTCCGCCAGCATGCGGGCGGCGGCGCGGCGCGGGCTGGCGGGGTTCAGGCGCAGGAAATAGGAGGAATGGAGGCTGAAGTCCCCGTCGAGCACGGGCACCAGCCGCCCGTCCGCCAGATAGGCGTCGATCAGCGGGCGGCGGCCGAGGATCAGCCCCTCGCCCCGGCAGGCCGCCTCGATCGCCATGTTGAGCCCGTCGAGCGTCACCACCGGCGCGGGTGGCGGGCAGCCGGGCGCGAACCGGCGCAGCCAGCGGTGCCAGTTGTTGGCATAGCCGAGGATGTCGATCAGCGCGCAGCGCGCGATTCCGGCGGGGCCGGCGATCGGGTCGGACCGTTCCAGATAGGCCGGCCCGCCGACCGGAAAGATCTCCGCCCGCCACAGGAGCCGCGTCTCGGCGTCGGGGTGATGATCCTCCGCCGCGCGGTAGATCGTCAGGTCCGCCTGCGGCGACTGCCGGCGATCGGGGTAGAGGTCGAGCGTCTGGATGCGGATGTCGATGGAAGGATGGGCACGGTGGAAGGCGCCGAGCCGGGGCGCAAGCCATTGCGAGGCGATGCTGGGCGTGCAGCGGACCGACACCGTCTTGCGGCTCTCGGCGGGGAAGATCTGCCCCGTCACCGCATCCAGCCGGTCCAGCACCTCGCGGACGACGAGGTGATAGGCAAGGCCGCGCTCGCTGAGGCCGAGCGCGCGGTTGCGCCGGATGAAGAGGTCGGAGCCGAGCGCCTGTTCCAGCTTGGCGATCTGCTGGCTGATCGCGGCCTGCGTCAGGTTCATCTCCTCCGCCGCGGCGGAAAAGCTCAGGTGCCTCGCCGCCGCGTCGAAGGCGCGCAGGTAGTTGAGCTTGACCTGACGAGCCATTCGCGCCGCCAAATAAGATAATCTTATGCGAAGCTGCACGAAACGTCGTTTGATCGCAAGCGGGTTCCGGCACAGAGTCCGCCTGCAACCCCGGAAAGACCGCCATGCAGTATTTCACCTTCCTCGATCCCCGCGAGCTTGACCGCATCCACGAGGCCTCGCTCGAAATCCTCGACGAGGTCGGCCTTCTCGTCCGCAACGCCAAGGCGCGCCGGCGCTTTGCCGAGCACGGCGCGCGGGTGGACGAGGCGACCGAACGGGTGACCATCCCGCCCGAGGTCGTCGAGCGCCATCTGGCGATGGTGCCGCCGACGATCACGCTGCGCGGCCGCGATCCGAAATACGACGTCACCTTTCCCCGCAGGCTGCCGGTGATCGCCACCGCAAGCTCCGCGCCCGACATCGTCGATCCGGTCACCGGCGTGACCCGCCGGGCGACCTCGCACGACATCGCCCGCATCGGCCAGATCGTCAACGAGCTTGACGGCTTCGACGTCTTCTCGATCTCGGTCCTCGCCGACGACGCGCCGGAGGGGCATTTCAACCTGTCGCGCTTCTACCCGGCGCTGAAGAACTGCCTGAAGCCGGTGCGGACCTCGGTCCTGAACGTCGAGGAGGCGGAGAAGATCCTGAAGCTCGGCGAGCTGATCGCCGGCTCGCCGGAGGCGTTCTGGGAACGGCCCTTCATCAACTTCGGCTACTGCTCGATCGTCACGCCGCTGACGATGGACTTCGATTCGACCGAGAACCTGATGTTCTTCGCCGAACGGGGCGTGACCGCCTATGGCACCGTCGCGCCGATGGGCGGGATCAACACGCCGCTGTCGATGCCCGGCATGATGGCGCTGATCAACGCCGAGTGGCTGGCGACGATGTGCCTCGCCCAGATGTCGCGGGCCGGCACGGAACTGATGTACAACTTCCTTCCGGTCTTCGCCGACCTCAGGACCGGGGCCTATGCGCCAGGCGCGATCGAGGTCGGCATGATGAACACGCTGGTCTGCCAGATGGCACGCCGCTACAACGTGCCGCCGGGGGGCTATCTCGGGCTGACCAACTCCAAGGTGTCGGACGCGCAGGCAGGCTACGAGAAGGGCATGTCGACGCTTCTCGGCGCGGTCTCGGGCGTCGGCTTCATCGTCATGGGCGGGCTTCTGGATGCGCTGATGTCGCTGGATTTCGGCCAGCTCGTCATCGACGACGAGATCGCCCGGATGATCAAGCAGATCCGCGCCGGCGTCGATTTCAGCGAGGCTGCGCTCGCGCTCGACGACATCCGGCGGATCGGACCGGGCGGCATGTTCGCCGACAGCCCGATGACGCTTGCCAACATGACGACGGCGACCTTCATGCCCGACCTCGCCGACCGCGACCTGCGCGAGACCTGGGCCGAGAACGGATCGGCCGACATCCACAAGCGGGCGCTGAACAAGGCGATGGCGATCCTCTCGCGGCCCAACCGGGCGGCGCTGGATGCCGAGACGGACGCCCGGATCAAGGCGCATTTCGCCGGGATCGTGGCGGGCGACGCCACCCTGCCCGCAGGCTGGGCACCCTTCGAGATCGGCAGCCGCGGGGCCGGGCGCGAACGGCGCCAGACCCGGCGGCGGATGCAGCTTTCCGTCTGAAAGGCCCGGCAGATGACCCCTTCCCTTCCGGCGGCCGCGCGGTTCGTCGTCATCGGCGGTGGCGCCATCGGCACCTCCATCGCCTATCACCTCGCCAGGGCGGGCGAGCGCGACGTTCTCCTGCTCGAGAAGACCCGCCTGACCGAGGGTGCGACCTGGCACGCCGCAGGGCTGGTCGGCCAGTTCCGCTCGCAGCAGAACCTGATGGCGCTGATGCGCGATTCCGTTACCCTCTTCGACGGGCTTGCCGCCGACACCGGGCAGGAGATCGGCTGGCGCAAGGTCGGCTCCATCCGTGTCGCGGCGAGTGCGGCGCGCTGGCAGGAGCTGCTGAAATCGCATTCGGCCGCCCGCGCGGTCGGCTTCGACATGCAGATGCTGACGCCCGCCGAGGCGCGCGACCTCTATCCGCTGATGGAGACCGGCGACCTTGTCGGCGCGGCCTTCATCCCCGAGGACGGCCATGTCGATCCCTATTCGCTGACGCAGGCCTATGCGAAGGGCGTGCGCAAGTATGGCGGACGCATCGCCGAAGGGGTGATGGCGACGGGATTGCGGCTGAAGGACGGCCGCATCACCCATGTCGAGACACCCCAGGGCGCGATCGCCTGCGAGCTTGTGGTGAACGCGGCCGGCATCTGGGCGCGGGCTGTGGGCCAGATGGCCGGCATCGACCTGCCGGCGGGCGTCGTCCAGCACCAGTATTTCGTGACCGAGAAGACGGCCGAGATTCCCGACGGGCTGCCCGCCTTCCGCGACCCCGACGGGGGCTACTATGCCAAGCCCGAGCCCGGCGCGCTGGCGATCGGCGGCTGGGAGCGCTCCACCGACAAGGTCAACCCGAAGGAGGGCTTCCCCTGGGAGAACTCCCGCCACCTCTTCGACGCCAACATGGAGCGGCTGGAGGAAATCCTGGTTCCCGCCGCGCGCCGGCTGCCGATCCTGAACCGGCTCGGCCTGCGCACCATCGTCAACGGCCCGATCCCGATCTCGCCGGACGGCGAGCCGGTGATGGGGCCGGTGCCGGGCATCGCCAACTTCTTCGTGGCCTGCGCCTTCACCTCGGGCATCGCCGCCTCGGGCGGGGTCGGCAAGGCGGCGGCGCAGTGGATGCTGGAGGGCGACCCGGGCCGCGACCTCTGGGCCTTCGACCTGCGCCGCTTCGGGCCGCTGCACGCCGGCCACCGCTTCCTGCACGACCGCGCCGTGGAAAGCTACACCAAGTACTACGACATCCACTGGCCGGGATCGGAGCCGCAGAGCGCGCGCGGGGTGCGTCGCTCGCCGCTCCACCACCGGCTGAAAGCGGCCGGCGCGGTCTTCGGCAGCAAGTTCGGCTGGGAACGCGCCAACCGGTTCGCGCATGGCACCATCCCGCCGGTACAGCCCGAGGGCTTCGCCCGCGAGGGCCAGGCCGAGACGGTGGGGCACGAGCATCGCGCGGTGCGCGAGGCCGCCGGCATCTGCGACCAGACCTCCTTCACCAAGTTCGAGATTTCCGGCCCCGACGCCTGCCGCTACCTCCAGTTCCTCGCTGCGGGGAACGTCGGCCGGCCAGTTGGCAGCGCCACCTACACGCAGCTCTGCAACGACCGGGGCGGCATCGAGGCCGACGTGACGATCCTGCGCCGCGCGCCCGACCGCTTCTGGCTCGTCACCGGCTCGGCGCTTGGCATCCGCGACCGGAGCTGGCTCGACCGGGGGCTCGCGGCCTTCGCCGCGCGCGACGGCCGCGCGGCGGTGGAGATCCGCGACATCACCTCGGGCCTCGGCGTCCTGAACCTCCAGGGCCCGCGCGCGCGGGACATCCTGTCGCGCGTCTGCGACGATCCGCTCGGGCATGACGAATTCCCCTTCATGACCGCGCGCGATATCCATGTCGGCTACGCCCCGGTCACGGCCTGCCGGATCTCCTATGTCGGCGAACTGGGGTGGGAGCTTTACGTGCCGATGGAGTGCATGGAACATGCCTACGAGGCGCTGGCCGAGGCCGGCGCACCCTTCGGGCTCGTGAACTTCGGCTATCACGCCATCGACACGCTGCGGCTAGAGAAGCGGTTCCTCGCCTGGGGGGCGGACATCGGCCCGGACGACACGCCGATCGAGGCCGGGCTCGGCTTTCTCGTCGACTGGGACAAGGGCGACTTCATCGGCCGCGCGGCCCTTGCGGCGGAACGCGCGGCGGGGCCGCGGCGCCGGATGGTGACGCTGCTGCTCGACGAGCCGCTGGCGGTCTTCGGCGGCGAGGCGGTGCTGCACGAGGACCGGGTGGTCGCGCAGACCACCTCGGCCAACTTCGGCTACACCGTCGGCAAGCCGCTCGCGCTCGCCTACCTGCCGCCCGACCTCGCCCGCACCGGACAGCGGCTGTCGCTGCAAAGCTTCGGGCAGACCGCGGCGGCAACGGTGGTCACCGGCGCGGCCTACGACCCCGGCCGGCGCAGAGTTCTCTGCTGACAGCTCCCCGGGCCTCGCAAAGGGATTGGCCGGCCTTTCGGCGCGGACGCCCGGGACCGCCCCCCGGCTCCCGGACCGTCGCCCTCAGGCGATCGCCGCCGCGGCGGCGTCGAGCGCACCCGGACCATGCGGGATCGCCAGCGCCCGCATCCCGGCCTCCATCACCGCCAGCGCCCCGAGCGTCATGTGCGCATTGACATGGCCCATATGCGCCACCCGCAGGAAATCGCCGTAGGCGGCGCTGCCCGGTTCGGCCATGCCGAGCCCGATGCCGAGCGTCACGCCGGCCTCGGCCTCGCACCAGTCACGAAGCCGCCCGGCGCCGCCGCCGCCGATCCGCGCCGCCGTCACCGAAAAGCCGCGATGGCCAGGGTCGACCACGTTGAGCGCGATCCCGCCTTCCCGGCCCCAGGCGTCGAAGGCGGCCCAGACCGCGCCCGCAAGCGCCCGGTGCCGCGCCCAGGCGGCTTCAAGCCCCTCCTCGTCCAGAAGCATCGTCAGCGCCTCGCGCAGCCCGTAAAGATGGTGGGTGGGGGCGGTGCCGCAGAAATGCTGCCAGTATTCGGCCGGGTCGGCGCGCGGCCCCCAGTCCCAGTAGGGCGTGCGCAGGTCCGAGCCCCGGCACCGCTCGAGCGCCCGGTCGGAAATCCAGACGAAGCCGAGGCCGGGCGGCACCATCAACCCCTTCTGGCTGGCCGAGACCAGAACGTCGATGCCCCATTCGTCCATGTGCAGGGGATCGCAGCCGAGCGAGGCGATGGCGTCGACGGCCAGAAGCGCCGGGTGGCCCGTCGCATCCATCGCCCGGCGGATTGCGGCGATGTCGTTCCTGACCGAACTCGCGGTGTCCACATGGGTGACCAGAACCGCCCGGATCCCGCCCGTCCGGTCGGCCGCCAGCGCCTCGGCGATGCGCGAAGGTTCGGCCGGGGCGCGCCTGCCGAAGTCGAGCCGCTCGACGGCCACGCCCAGCCGCTCCGCCGAGGCGGCCCAGCCCTCGCCGAAACGTCCATTGATGGCGACAAGCGCGCGGTCGCCGCGCGAAAACAGGTTCGCGTTCGCGGCCTCCCAGGCGCCGTGGCCGTTGGCGATGTAGATCGCCACATGCGCCGTGGTCCGCGCCACCCGCCTGAGGTCGGCCACGACCGAGGCGGTCATCTCGTGCAGGGGCCCGCCATAGATGTTCGGCGCCGCCCGGTGCATCGCCGCCAGCACCCGGTCGGGCATCACCGAGGGGCCGGGAATCGCGAGATAGGGGCGGCCGTTTCCGAGACTCATCGCAACCTCCGTCTGTGACGAAGCCCTAGGCGGCCGGGCCGGCAAGGTCAATCCGGCCCCATCGCCTTGCCTCGCCCCCGGCTTTCGGGCTAGATCGGCGCGACCTGCGGGCCCTGCCCGCGCAAGCCCAAGGCCCGATCCTCCCCGTGCCCCGACAAGGCGCCCCCGCTCTCCGTTCCGCCTACGGCTCGCGCCGGCTCCTGGCCCGGCTCTGGCGCGACTACCTGTCGGCGCACAAATGGACGATGGCCGCCGCCGGTGTCTTCATGGTGATCGAGGGCTCCACCCTCGGGGCGCTCTCGTGGATGCTGAAGCCGCTCTTCGACCGCGTCTTCGTCGCCGGCGAGGGGCGTGCGATCTGGTGGGTGGGTGGCGCGATCTTCTCGCTTTTCCTGATCCGGGCGATGACGCTGATCATCAACCGCGCGCTTCTCACCCGTGTCGGGCTGCGCTCGGCCACGGCGATGCAGGTGGACCTTCTCGGCCACCTCCTCACCCTCGACGGGCCGTTCTACCAGGAGAACCCGCCCGGCGCGCTGATCGAACGGGTGCAGGGCGACACCGCGGTCGTCCAGGGCGTCTGGTCGCTGCTGATCACCGGCATCGGGCGCGACGTGATCGCGCTCGTCTCGCTCTTTGGCGTGGCCCTGGCCATTGACCCGCGCTGGACGCTGACCGCACTTGTCGCGGCACCGCTCCTGATCCTGCCGACGATCGCCGTCCAGCGCTACATCCGCCGCAAGACCGGCTATGTCCGGGGCGAGGCGGCGCGGCGGGCGACCCGGCTCGACGAGATTTTCCACGGCATCGCCGCGGTGAAGCTGAACCGGATGGAAGGCTACCAGCTGTCCCGCTTCCGCGCGATCACCCAGGCCATCGTCCGGGCCGAGACCAAGACCGCGGCGATCCGCGCGCTGGTGCCGGCGCTGATCGACATCGTCACCGGGCTCGGCTTCTTCGGCGTGCTTCTCCTCGCCGGCCCCGAGGTGACGCGCGGCGAACGCACCGTGGGCGAGTTCATGTCGTTCTTCACCGCCATGTCGCTCGCCTTCCAGCCGCTCCGACGGATCGGCGACATGGCCGGCGCCTGGCAGACCGCCGCGGCGAGCCTCGAGCGGCTCTACCGGCTGTTCGACACCCGCCCGACGGTGAAGATCGTCGCCGCGCCCGCGAAGCCGCCGGCGACGACCGGCATCGTCTTCGACGCCGTCCATCTTTCCTACGGCGAGCACGAGGTGCTGCGCGGGCTCAGCTTCACCGCCGAGCCGGGCCGGACCACCGCCATCGTCGGCCCCTCGGGCGCGGGGAAGTCGACCGTCTTCAACCTGCTTACCCGCATGGTGGACCCCGCCTCGGGCCACATCGGCATCGGCGGCACCGACATCGCCACGCTCGACCTGGCCACCTTGCGCGACCACTTCTCGGTGGTCACCCAGGATGCCACGCTCTTTGACGAGACGATCCGCGAGAATGTCCTTCTGGGCCGGCAGGGCGTGCCGGACGAAGCGCTCCGCGCGGCACTCGAGGCGGCCCATGTCAGCGCCTTCGCCGACCGTCTGCCCCAGGGGCTCGACACGCCGGCGGGCCCGCGCGGCTCGGGGCTTTCGGGCGGCCAGCGCCAGCGCGTCGCGATCGCCCGCGCGCTTCTGCGTGATGCGCCGATCCTGCTGATGGACGAGGCGACCTCGGCGCTCGATGCCGCGAGCGAGAAGGTGGTGCAGGAGGCGCTCGAAGGCCTCTCGCGCGGGCGCACCACGCTGGTCATCGCCCACCGGCTGGCAACGGTGCGCAACGCCGACAAGATCGTGGTGATGGACAGGGGCCGGGTGGTCGAGGAAGGCACCCACGCAGCACTTCTGGCCGCAAACGGGCTTTACGCCGGGCTCTGCCGGCTGCAGTTTTCCGACTGACCGCGCTTACAGGACCGGACCGATGACGATGCAAGGCGAAGCCGCCCCCGACCGCAGGCTGTTCGAGATCACCGGCAAGGACCGCGAGCATTTCCTGCAAGGCCTCGTCAGCAACGACGTCAGCCGCCTGGCGGACGGCGTCGTCTATGCCGCGCTGCTCTCGCCCCAGGGCAAGTATCTGGCGGATTTCTTGCTGGTGCCCGCGGAGGGGGCGATTCTTCTCGACGTGCACGAAAGCCTGGCCGACAGCCTGATGCGCCGGCTGTCGATGTATCGGCTGCGCGCCGAGGTGCAGATCGCGCCCTCGTCCCTCCAGGTCTCGCGCGGGCTCGGGCCGGCGCCCGAAGGGGCGTTTGCCGACTCGCGCCACCCCGCGCTCGGCTGGCGGCGCTACGCGGCGGACCCGGGCGGCGCCCCCGCGATCGACTGGGACAGGGTCCGGGTGGAGCACTGCATCCCCGAGACCGGCGTCGAGCTGATTGCCGACGACAGCTACATCCTCGAGGCCGGTTTCGAACGGCTGAACGGCGTCGATTTCCGCAAGGGCTGCTATGTCGGGCAGGAGGTGACGGCGCGGATGAAGCACAAGACCGAGCTTCGCAAGGGCCTGGTGACCGTGACTGTCGAGGGCATGGCCCCGGTCGGGGCCGAAATCCTCGCCGGCGGAAAGCCCGCCGGGCGGCTTTTCACCCAGGCGGACGGCAAGGGCATCGCCTATCTGCGCTTCGACCGGGCCGGGGGCGAGATGCGGGCGGAGGGCGCCCGCGTCACCCTTCCCTGACGCTCAGGCGCGTTCGGAATATTCCAGCGTGTCGGTGTTGATGATGATCGCCTCGCCCTCGCCGATGAAGGGCGGCACCATCATCCGGACGCCGTTGTCGAGGATCGCGGGCTTGTAGCTGTTGGCAGCCGTCTGGCCCTTCACCACCGGCTCGGTCTCCGTCACCGTGCAGGTCACCTTCTGCGGGATCGAGACCGACAGCGCCTCATCGCCGTAATATTCGATCGTCGCGGTCATGCCGTCCTGAAGGAACGGCCGCCGCTCGCCCAGAAGCTCGGCATCAAGCTCGATCTGCTCGAAGGTCTCGCTGTCCATGAACACCAGGCGGCCGTCGTTCTCGTAGAGGAACTGCTGGTCCTTCTGTTCCAGCCGCACCTGCTCCACCTTGTCTTCCGAACGGAAGCGTTCGTTGAGCTTGCGCCCGTCGCGAAGGTTCTTCAGTTCGACCTGCGCGAAGGCGCCGCCCTTGCCGGGCTTGACGTGGTTGACCTTCACGGCAGCCCAGAGACCCCCGTCATGTTCCAGGATGTTGCCGGGGCGGATTTCGTTGCCGTTGATCTTTGGCATGGAGAGAACCTTGACAAAAGGTTGAACGTGATTGGGCGGCACCTATATATGCCGGGCCTGTTTCTGGCAAGCCAACTAGATACGGTGTTACCCCAGCGTAAGCCATGCGTCAGACGCATGACAGTCATTCGCCAGCGGGCATACCGAATCAAAAGAGAAACGCCATAAACAGCAGGACGCCGGGAAACGCAAGAGCAATAAGACGGATCAGGAAATGCGCGATTTCGTGGACGGCACCGCATTCAACTACGAGCAAGGCCAGCGGTCGCGGAAGCTTTTCGCCGCGGTGGTGCTGGCCGCTCTCGACGATGCGATTGCCGACGACAAGAAGTATGGCAACGGGCCCGAGCAGATCGCCCGCTGGGCCCGCTCGCGGGATGGCCGCGAGGTTCTGTCCTGCGCCGGGATCGACCCCAACGAGCGGGTCGTCAAGGGGCTGATGGAATTCGTGTCGAAAGGGGTTCGGACCTCGGTCGCGCTGTCGCGCGAGGAGAGCGAACGCCGCCACGCCGCGGAAGAGGCCGAGGCCGCCTGACCGGGCGCCACCGGCCGATCCGTCGAGCCAACGCGCCCCTCGGGCGCGTTTTCCTTTTCGTCCAAAGGCTTGCTTTTCAAAACCGGGGCCGAGTCGGGCCGGTCGCGCGGGGCCCGGCCCTCACCGGACCGGCGCGGGCAGCGCCTTACTCCAGCCCCCGCGCCTCGAGCGCACGGTTGATCTCGCGCCTGACCAGCATCCGCACGTTGCGGGTGATCCGTTCGCCGAGCGCGCCCTGAAGCTCCTCGCGGATGATCTCGGCCACGAGGTCGCGCAGCATGTCCATGTCGATCACGCCGTCCTCGCCGGGACCGAAGATCGAACTTTCCTCCTCGCCCTCGCCCGGGCCGCACTCCGGCGCCTCGTCGGCCAGGGCCGAAGCGAGGCCCGGCGCCTCGTCCGGCATCGCCGCCGCGTCAGGATCGAAGGGCGCGTCGGCGGGCGGCGCGTCGCCGCGGTCCCAGGGGGCCGGACCCTCCACGACCGCATCCGCCGCGGTCAGGGTCAGCCGGCGAAGCCCCAGGCGTGGCGCCTCGGCCGCCGACGGCGCGGCGGTCGCGCCCCGCCAGGCCGCGGCGGAATGGGCAAAGGCCGGGAGGGCTTCGCCGGGGATCCCGTTCAGCACCACCTCGGGGGCCCGAGCGGCGGCTTCGAGGTCGGAATGATCGACCTCGGCGGCACCCTCCGGCTCCGGCTCCGCAGGTTCGGCCGGCGGCGCGGATTCGGCGGCGGCCTCTGCGGTCCATTCGGTGGCCAGTGCCCCATCATCCCCCGCGCCGGCCGCCGCCTCCGCAGCCTCCGGTTCCACGACCTCGATCGGACCCGAAGCCTCGTCGGCGGCCGCTGCGGGGCCCGTCCACGAGGTCACCGGCTGCGCCAGCGCGCGGGCCTCTTCCTCTTCGGCGGCGAGATCGACGGCAAAGCCGTCCTCGAACGCTTCCTCAAGTTCGGCGTCGATCGCGCGCCCCCGCGCGACCTCGCTGCCGTCTGGCTCGAACTCGCCGCCGATCCCGGCGACCGCAGCCTCAAGCTCGGCGATCGTCTCCTCGATCGAGCCCGCGTCCGCCTCCGTCGTGTCGCCGGCGGCTTCCCAGGTGTTGCCGCCCGCAGTCTCGGTCTCGGCCAGGGCGGGCACGGCATGTCCTGCCTCGAACCGGCCCTCGCCGGTCACGGTCTGGTCAAGCGCATCACCCTCGCCGGCGCCGGCGGTTTCCGGGGCCGCCGCGCGAACCTCGACCTGGGCAGCCTCGGCCCAGGGCGCCACGGGCTCCGGCGCCGCGACTTCGGGCGCCGCGACTTCGGGCGCCACGACTTCGGGCACCGCAGCTTCGGGCGCCGCCGCCCCGGTCGGCGCGACGTCTTCCGCTGCACCCTCTCCGGCCTCGGCCGCGTCCGCCCCGGGCACCCGCAGCGCCTCGGTCAGGACGAACTTTCCCGCCTCGGCCGGGCTGCGCAGCAGCGCAGCCTCGCCCCCGTCACGGGCGCTTTCGCGCTCCGCCCGGTGGCGGTTGTCCTCGGACACGAGGCGCCGGATCGAGGACAGCACATCCTGGATCTCGAGATTCGTCAGGGGGTCAGGCATGGGCATTCCTCAACCGCTCGGGCCCAGTTTACGGCGCACCGCTGCGGTCGACAACCAAGCGGTGCTCAGTTCTTGCCGATCGCCTGCAAAACCCGGTCGAGGCTCTTGCCTTGCACCGAGGTCGCAGGCGCATCCTTGACGGCGTTGTAGTAGGCCTCCGGGTCGTAGGTCGGGATCCCGAGGTTCAGGCGCTCTGCCGTCAGAAGACCCATAGCCGCCAGAAGTGAATAGTTCGCTATCTGGAGATCGGCCTCGGCGGTGATGCGCGCCGCCCGGGCGTCGAGCAGTTCCTGCTCCGCATTCAGCACGTCGAGCGTGGTGCGCGCGCCAAGCTTGGCCTCTTCCTTCACGCCGTCGTAGGCGATGGTCGCGGCCTCGATCTGGCGGTCGGTGGCGCTGATCTGGGCACGGGCCACGTCGATCGCGGCGAAGGCGTTGCCGACGCCCTGCGAGATCGAGACACTGGCCTGCAATAGCCCCGCCCGCGCCTGGTCGCGCTGCGCGATGGCCTTGCGGTGGGCTGCCGAAAGCTTGCCACCGGCATAGATCGTCTGCGACAGGCCGAGCGCGGCCACCGCATCGTCGCCGGTGCCGTCGTTGTGGGTGACGCTGACCGAGCCGGTCAGCTCCGGCATCCGCTCCGCCGCCGCGGCGAAAATGCCGAGGTCGCCCACCTTGGCCATGTGCTGTGCCTGGAGGATCGCCGGGTGGCGGCGCTGCGCGAGCGCGCCTGCCTCGTCCATGCTCCGCGGCAGCGCCGGCGCTCGGGGGGCGGCGGCCAAGGCCGCCGGATAGTGGCCGGTCGCGGCCCGATAGGCCTCGCGCGCGACGGCAAGCTGGCCCTGCGCCGCCGCCAGCCCCGCCCGCGCCGCGGCCTGCCGCGCCTCGGCCTGCGCCACGTCGGTGCGGGTGACCTCGCCGACGTCGAACTGGTCCTGCGTGGCACGCAGGAACTCGCCCACGACGCGGACGGAGTTCTCGTTGATCGCGACGTTCTCGACGGCGCTGCGCACGTCGAAATAGGCCTGCACCGCATTCAGCAACACGTTCTGCTCGACGCCCACAAGCGCCTCGCGCGTGGCCAGCACAAGCTCCTTGGCGATGTCGATGCCGAGCCTGTTGCGGCCGAAGTCAAGAAGCGTGACCTGCGCCTGGAGCCCCAGCGAGGCGTCCAGCCCGGTCCGCTGGCGGGTGTCGAACTGCTGGGCATCGGCCACCCACTGCAACACCGGTCGCAGCGCCGAGACCGCGCCGGCCACATCCTCATCGGTGGCGCGCAGCACGGCGCGGTTCTGCTCCAGGAGGTTGGAGTTGCGGTAGGCCGAGATCAGCGCGTCGGCCAGCGTTTCCGCCCGCGCGGGCAACGATACGAACAGGCCCGCCGCGCAGAGCGCTGCGGCAAGAAGGCGGCGGGGCGGAACGGCTTTCATCGGCTGTCTTCCTTGTATCTTCATGGGCTCGGCGCGCGCGTATCCCGGGGCCCGCCCGGTCAAAGCACGAAGGCCTTCCGCGCGGCAAACCCGGGCAGCACCGGCGCCGCGGCGTTGAAGGCGAAGCGCCAGGTGACGGCGCCGTCGATCTTGTGGCCGATCCGGCAGACGCCGAGCGCGCCTTCCATGAACAGGCAGCCAATCCTTCCGCCGTCCTTGAGCTGCGCGAGGATCGCGTCGGGCACGGCCTCCGCCGCGCCCTCGATGACGATCACGTCGTAGGGACCGTGCTTGGCCGCCCCCTCCGCGAGCGGGCCGGTGACGAGGGCGGCGCTGTCGGCCCCCTCGGCCGACAGCCGCGCCTGCGCCTGCCCGGCCAGCGCCTCGGCCTCCTCGAGCGCCACCACCGCCTCCGCCATCCGCGCGATGACGGCGGCCGAATAGCCGAACCCGCAGCCGACATCGAGCACCAGGTCGGTGGGCTGGACATCGAGCGCGTCGAGCATCTTGGCCAACGTCCGCGGCTCCAGCATCACCCGGCCGGGCGCGATCTCGAGGTTGCCGCCGACATAGGCCGCCTCGCGCTGTCCGCCCGGCACGAAGGCCTCGCGCGGCACCGCCAGCATGGCCTCGATGATCGGGTATTTGGTGACATCGTTGGGGCGAACCTGGGTGTCGACCATCATCGTGCGGCGCGCTGCGAAATCGGTCATCGACTGAACTCTTCGGTCTGGTTTGCGGATGCCGTCCGTCTTGCCACAGAAACCCCCGGGGGGCAACGGGACAACGCGCCGCGCGGCCGGCGGAAGCCGCCCCGGGGGAACGGGTTGCACCGGGGCGGGGCATGGTATATCTCCGCTCCACCTCCGGCGGGTTGGCGGAGAGGTTACGCAGCGGATTGCAAATCCGTGAAGACCGGTTCGATTCCGGTACCCGCCTCCACACTTCCGTTCGCCTTTGGATGCTCCCGGTCGCAGCCTGCTGCCGCCGTAACGGTGCGGCTTGGCACGGAAGGTCGATCCGGCATCCCGCGCGTCAGTACCCGCGTTCGGGGTCGGCGATCGCCTCGCATGTGCCGGTCTTCTGGAACGACCGGATGTTCGCCGCGACCACCGACGCCCCGGTCGCCGGGTCGATGTAGGAGGCGACATGCGGCGTGACGCGGATCGAGGGGTGACGCCAGAAGGGATGGTCGGGCGGCAACGGCTCGGTGCGGAAGACATCGAGCGTCGCCCCCGCCAGCTGGCCCGAGTCGAGCGCCGCCAAGAGGTCGCCTTCGACCAGATGCCCGCCGCGGCCCGCGTTGATCAGCCGCGCCCCCTTCGGCAGCCGGGCGAAGGTGGCGGCGTTCAGAATGTCCCGCGTTTCGGGCGTCAGCGGCAGCAGGCAGACGAGGATTTCGCTCCGCGCGAGAAACTCCGGCAGCCCGTCGGGACCGGCATAGGGCGTCACGCCCTCGGTGGAGGTGCCCGACCGCGACCATCCGGCGGTGTCGAACCCGAGCGAGACGAGCGTCCGGGCGCAGGCGCGGGCGATCTGGCCCATGCCCATGATCCCCACCCGGCGGCCACCCGCCACCGGCGTGACGATCTGCTGCCAGTGCGCACGGGCCTGGAAGGCGTCGGTCACCGCGAGGTCGCGGTGATGGGCCAGGACATGCAACGCCACGTATTCGCGCAGGCGCTGGACCATGTCGGGGCCGGTGGTGCGCAGGATCGGCAGATGCTTCGGCAGGTCGGGGTCTCGCAGGACGTGATCCACGCCGGCGCCGATCGACACCACCGCCTTGAGATTGGGAAAGCGCGCGATGCCGCCGGCGGGCGGGGCCCAGACCACCGCGTACTCGACCGCCGCCCGGTCGCCGGGGTCGTCGAAGTCGCGGATTTCGAACTCGGGCAGAAGGCCCGCCAGAAGCGCGATCCAGTCGCGCGTTTCCGCGTCGTCGCCGAGATACACAACGATGGACATTCCGCTTCCCCTCAGGCCTTCAGACCGATTTCGATGCCGGTCCAGAGCGCGCCGTATTCGTCCACCGTCACCTGCCAGGCCGCGCCAAGCTCCCGCGCCAGCTTGCGTTCCACCGGCGCCCAGGCGGGCATGATCCAGGGCTTGCCCGCGGCCTTCGCGGCGGCGGCGATGCGGCGCAGGTCGGCGAAATCCGCCTCGGTTTTCGCATAGGCGCCGCGCCCGCGGCTCAGCGACAGGTCCGACGGGCCGACGAAGACGCCATCGACGGTCGGCAGCGCCAGGATCGCCTCGACATCCTCGAGCGCCTCGGCGCTTTCGATCATCGGCAGGCAGAGCGTGCCGGCGTTCTCGCGCGTGTAGTAGTCCTGCCTCACCGCGTCATAGCGGGCCGGCCGCGTGCCCGAGAAGCTGCGGCAGCCGATGGGCGGATATTTCGCAGCCGCTGTGACCCGGCGGGCATGGTCGAGATCGCCGATATGCGGGATGATCACGCCGTGGCAGCCGATGTCCAGCGCCTGCTGGATCGCGACCGTCTCGGGCCCGAGAACCTTGGCATGGACCTCGGCGCCGAGCGCGCGGATCAGCGCCACCAGCTTGTCGGTGGCATCAAGGTCGAAATAGCCGTGCTCGACATCCAGCACGAACCTGCGGCAGCCAAGGCCGAAGGCGATCTCGACTAGCTGCTGGTGCGGCGTCGACAGCCACACTGCGTGGGGCGAGATTTCAGACACCGGCACCCCCCATCCCGTTCTTCTCCAGCATCGCGCGGATGTCGACCAGGTCCTGAAGGGTCTCGCCCTTCTCCAGCCGCTCGATCCAGCCGCCCTCCTCCTCCTGGTCCTTCAGCGCGGCCTCGGTCAGGGCATCGAGCCGCGATGGCGGGATCACCACGACACCGCAGTCGTCGGCAAGGATCGCGTCGCCCGGCGTGACGGCAACCCCGCCCGCCGACACCGGCACGTTGAACCCGCCGCCGAGGTTCAAAAGCTTGGTGGTGATGGCCGAGGTCTGCCGCGCCCAGGTCGGCACCCCCGCCGCGACGATCGCCGCGGGGTCGGTCACCGCCCCGTCGATGACGACGCCGGCAAGGCCGCGGACCTTCGCCACCGCCGCCATGAACCCGCCCCAGCAGGCATGGGTCCGGTCGCCGGCACGGTCGATGACCAGCACGTCGCCCGGTCGGACCCGGTCCATCGCGTAATAGAGAAGCGTCGAATCCGGCCCAGGGATCTGGACGGTCACCGCCGCCCCCGCGACGCGGGCGGCGCCGAGCAGCGGCCGGATGCCGAGGTCGAGGAAGCCCGAATGCAGGTAATGGCCGAGGGTGGCCGCCTCGACCCTGGCAAGCCGCGCGGCCCGGTCCGGCGCCAGCGGTGCCGGCAGCGGTTCGATGCGATAGATGTCCGTCATCTGGTGTCCCGTCTGTCCCGTTCAGGTGGTGAAGATGTGAAGATCGCCGTCATCGTGGCCAAGCCGCGTGGTCTCGCCGATCGCGGGGATGGCGGTGCCGCGGTTCTGCTCGCGCACGACGATGCTGGTGCCGTCGGCCAGCGCATAGGTCAGGCGCAGGTCGGTGCCGATGAAGTCGATCCCGACGAGCCTGCCCTCCGGCCCCTCGCCGGCCGCGTCGCGCCGGATGCGCTCGGGGCGCAGGGCGAGGGTGACGGCGGACCCGGCCGGGGCGGCGAGGCCCTCGATGCGGCGGGTCCGGCCGAGCGCCTCGACCAGGCCGGTGTCGCCGTCATGGCCGATGACGCGGGCGGGGATCAGGTTGGTCTCGCCGATGAAGCTGGCGGCATAGAGGGTCTTCGGCGCGTTGTAGAGATTTGCCGGCGTGTCGAGCTGGATGATCCGCCCGCCCTGCATCAGCGCGATCCGGTCGCTGAGCGTCAGCGCCTCTTCCTGGTCGTGGGTGACGAAGACGAAGGTGATCCCCAGCCGCCGCTGCATCTCCTTCAGCTCGTGCTGCATCTCCTTGCGGAGCTTGAGGTCGAGCGCCCCCAGGGGCTCGTCCAGCAGCAGCACCGCCGGCTCGTTGACCAGCGCCCGCGCCAGCGCGGCGCGCTGCTGCTGGCCGCCCGACAGTTGCGCGGGCCGGCGGTCGGCGAGGCCGCCCATCTGCACCATGTCGAGCGCCGCCATCGCCCGGTCGCGCTGTTCGGCGCGGGTCAGGCGGCGCACCTTCAGGGGAAAGGCCACATTGTCGAGGATCGTCATGTGCGGAAACAGCGCGTAGCTCTGGAACACCGTGTGGACCGGGCGCTGATAGGCCGGAACCTCCGACACGTCCTGGCCCGAGATCAGGATCTGCCCCTCGGTCGGCAGGTCGAACCCGGCGATCAGCCTGAGCGTCGTGGTCTTGCCGCAGCCCGAGGCGCCGAGCATCGTGAAGAACTCTCCCGACCGGATCGTCAGGTCGAGGCGGTCGACCGCCGTCACCGCTCCGAAGCGCTTGGTGACGCCGCGCAGGTCGACGGCGGGGGGGCTGGTGTGCTGGTCCTGCATCTGGCTGTCTCGGTCCTGCGGCGGGCGCGTGGTGGCCACGCACCCGCCATCGGATCTCACTGGGCCGCTTTCACCTTGGTCCAGCCGTCCTGGTAGAGCTTCATCGCGTCGCCGAGGTCGAGGATGAAGTCGGCATTGGCGATGGTCTTCTCATCGGGGAACACCGCCGAGTTCTTGGCCAGCGCCTCGGGCAGAAGCGCCCTGGACTCTGCCACGACGGTCGCCGTCTGGGTCAGTTCCGTCGTCTTCGCGGCAACCTCCGGGCGCAGGATATAGGACAGGAACTTGTAGGCGGCATCCGGGTTCGGCGCATCGGTCAGGATCGAATAGCCGTCGATCCACATCGTGCCGCCTTCCTCGGGCAGGACATAGACCACATCAGGATTGTCCTGGGTCGCCTGGAGCACCGAGGAGGACCAGCTTTCGACGACGCAGGCCTCGCCCGAGGAGACGAGATCGGCGAAGTTGGTGCTGTTGTAGCCGGCGAGCATCGGTTTCTGCGCGATCAGCGTCTCGGTCGCCTTCTCGATCTCGGCCGGGTCGGTGGTGTTGGCGTCGAAGCCGTTGACCTGGAGGCCGGCGATATAGGCCGCCAGCATGTTGTCGAGCATGTAGACCCGGCCCTTGTATTTCTCGTCGAAGAGCGCCTTCCAGCTGGTGATCGGCGCATCGACGCAGGTCTTGTTGTAGGCAAGGCCGGTCGTCCCCCAGACGTAGGGAATCGAATACTTGTTGCCGGGGTCGTAGGACACTTCCTTGAACGACGGGCCGATCTTGTCATAGGTCTCGATCCGCGAATGGTCGAGTTCGGCGAGCTTGCCGCGGTTGATGAGGATCTGCACCGCGTATTGTGACGGGTTCACCAGGTCATAGCCCGATCCGCCGGCATCGAGCTTGGCGATCATCGATTCGTTGCTGTCGAAGGTGTCGAAGGTCACCGCGATGCCGGTCTCGGCCTCGAAGTCCTGGAGCACCTCGTCGGGCATCTCGTTGGCCCAGCCGAAGATGCGCAGGTCTTCGGCCAGCGCGGGATTGGCGGCCACGAGGGCGAGAGCCGAGGCGGCGATTGCGTGGGGTAGTCTGGTCATGGGTCAACTCCTTGTTGGACGGTGGGTCCGGCGGTTCACCGCCGGTTGGATTTCAGCATCAGGGGCAGGTAACGCCCCATCACCAGGAACAGGACGGCGATGTTGGCCACCACCATCAGGGCGCCCAACGCATTGATTTCCGGAGTGATCCCCAGCTTCAGCATCGAATAGATACGCAGCGGCAGGGTGGTGGTGCCGACCCCCGAGGTGAAGGTCGACATCACCAGGTTGTCGAAGGACAGGGTGGCCGACAGGATGAAGGCGGTGGCGATCGCCGGCATCAGCTGCGGCAGGGTGACCAGCCGAAAGGTCTGCCATTCGTTGGCGCCGAGGTCAGCCGCCGCATCCTCGAGCCGGAGGTCGAGCGACGAGGCGGCGGCGCGGACGATGAGCGTTGCGAAGGGGATCGACACCAGCACATGGCCGATGATCATGCTGCCATAGCCGAGCGGGACGCCGGCGAAGGACATGAAGACCAGAAGCCCCACGCTCAGCACGATCTCGGGCAGGACCAGGGGGGCCGCGAGCGCCGCGCCCAGAAGGTCGCGGCCGGGAAACTCGCGCCGGGTGATCGCCACCGCCGCCAGCGCCCCGATGGCGGTCGACAGGGCGGCGCTGCCCAGCGCGACGACCAGGCTGACGTTGAGCGCCCTGGCGATGTTGCGGTTGTGCCAGACCTTCCCGAACCATTCGAGCGAAAACCCGGTCCAGACCACCGTCGACTTGCCGGCGTTGAACGCGAAGACGATCAGCACCGCGATCGGGATCAGCATGAACAGATAGGTGAGAAGCGTCACCCAGCCGGAAATGCCGTGGACGATGGTGCGGGTCAGCCAGCCCGGAGCGGGGGGCGATCTCATTTCATCGCCTCCACCCGGCGCAGCGCCCGCATGTAAAGAAGGATGCCGATCCCGGCGAAGGCGAGGAGCAGCATCGACACCGCGGCCCCGAGCGGGATGTTGCGGAACTCCAGGAACAGCTGGACGATCAGGTTGCCGAGGATGATGTCCTTGCCGCCGCCCAGAAGGACCGGGATCGCGAAGACCCCCATCGAGGGGACGAAGACGAAAAGCGCCGCCGCCAGCACCCCCGGCAGCGACAGGGGCAGAGTGATGCGAAGGAACGTCTCCGCCGGCCCGGCGCCGAGGTCGGCGCCCGCCTCGACCAGCCGCCGGTCGATCGGCTGGAGCGCGGCATAGATCGGAAACACCGTCAGCGGCAGGAAGGCGTAGACCATCCCGACCAGCGTGGCGCCATAGCTGCCGAGCATGCCCACCGGCGCGTCGATCAGGCCGGTCCGGACGAGACCCTGGTTGATCAGCCCGCCCCGGCCCAGAAGCACGACCCAGGCCGAGATGCGGATCAGGAAGTTGATCCAGAACGGGATCAGCAGCAGCAACAGCAGCGCCGGCGCAAACCGCCCGGCCTTGAAGGCGATGAAATAGGCGACCGGATAGCCGATCATGAGGCACAGCAGCGTGGTCGAGGCCGCCAGTTCGAACGAATTGACGAAGACGAGCAGGTAGACGCTCTGGAAGAGGTCGGCGTAGTTCCGCAGCGTGAACCCCGGCAGCACCGCGCCATAGGGATCGCGCAGCGCGAAGCTGTAGGCGGCGACGATGCACAGCGGCGCAAGCACGAAGACGCCGAGCAGCAGCACCGAAGGCGCGAGCATCGCGCCGATCTCGATCCTCTGCCGCAACGCCCTGCGCATCAGCCGACCTGCGGCCTGGTGCCGGACAGGCTGTCGGCCATCACCTGCATCGGGTTGATCGTCAGATGGCGCGCCATCGCCGCCCGCGCGGCCCCGGCGTCGCGCATCCGGATCGCGGTCAGCACCGAACGGTAGTTGTCGATCTCCTCCTGGACGAGGGTGATCGGAATCCGCGCGACATAGAGGCTGCGCACCGACAGGCCGAACAGGAAGGCCAGATACTGCTGCGCGAAGCGGTTGTCGGAGGCGTCCGCGACGATGCGGTGGAACTCCTCGTCGGCCGCAAGCTGCCAGTGCAGGTCGTCCACATGGCCGTCCATCTCGGCCGCCATGCGGGCAAGAAATGCATCGAACTTCGCCAGATCGCCGGCGTTGCGCCGTTCGGCGGCGAGACCGGCGGTGAAGCATTCCAGCTCGCGGCGCAGCTCATAGGCGCGGATCATGTCGGCCGGCGTCGCGCTGGCCACGACGTAGCCCCGCCGCCCCATCGAGGTGACAAGCCCTTCCTGCTCCAGCCTGAGGACGGCCTCGCGCAAGGGCGTCCGGCCGAGGCCGAGGTCCTCGGTCAGGCGCCTTTCGTCCAGGACGGCGTTCGGCGGCAGGACCGCCATCATGATCCGGCTGCGCAACTCGCCATAGGCCTCGTCGCTCTTGCGCTTGCTCATGCCGGGCGATCCGCTCGATATACTTCCAATATATTTACGATATACTCGATTCGGCCTCGCTGGCAAGCCGGGCCCGACAGCCAGGAGACTGCGATGACCACGACGGCGGATCAGTGGAGCACCCGGAAACCGTTTGTCACCAACCCGGCCGGGATGGTGGCCGCCCAGCACATCGCCGCCGCAAGGGCCGGGGCGGAGCTCCTCGGCCGGGGGGGCAATGCAGTCGATGCCGCCGTCGCCGCCGCGCTGGCGCTCGGGGCGGTCGAACCCTGGATGTGCGGGATCGGCGGCAGCGGCTTCATGGTGATCTGGCTGGCGCGGGAGGGCCGCGCGGTGGCCCTCGATTTCCAGGGCGTCCTTGCCGCCGGCGTCGCCCCCGGGGACTATCCGGTCGATCCGGCGCTGCCGGTCACGTCGATGGGGTTTCCCGCCGTCCGCGGCTTCGCCAACACCCAGGGCGCCACCGCCGTGACGGTGCCGGGCGCGGTCGCCGGCTTCGATCATGCGCTCGCCCGCTATGGCAGCCGATCCCTCGGCGAGGTGTTGCAGCCGGCGATCCGGCTGGCCGACGAGGGAATTCCCGCAAGCTGGTTCTGCACGCTGATGATCGCCTCGGAAATGGCCATCCTCCGCCGCGACCCGGTCGCGGCCTCGGTCTTCCTGCCGGAGGGCGTGCCGTTGCAGCCCGGCGCGCAGTTGCGGATTCCGGGCCTGGCCGGGACGCTGCGGCGCCTCGCCGAAAAGGGTGCCGAAGGCTTCTACCGGGGCGATTTGGGGTGCGACATCGCCGCGGAATTGCAGGCGCTGGGAAGCCGGATCGGCATGGACGACCTCGCCCGCTACGAGGTTCTCGACCATCCGCCGATGGAGGCGCACCACCGCGGCACCACGCTTTTCACCCCCGGCGAGCAGAGCGGCGGCCTGCGGCAGCGCGATTTCCTCGCCCATGCCGGCAGGGCGATGCCCGCCCCCGGCCCCCGGCCGGACGCCGCAAGCTGGCTCGTCTATGCCGACGCTCTCGAGGCTGCCTGGCGCGCGCACCGGCAGCGCAACGGCACCCTGTCGGAGGTCGGATGCTCCACCTCGTCGCTCTCGGCGGCCGATGCCGAAGGCAACATGGTCGCGCTGACCTACACGCTCCTCGACCACTTCGGCGCCGGGATCGTGCTGCCGCGCACAGGCCTCCTGCTCAACAACGGCGTCAGCTATTTCGACCCCCGCCCGGGCCGCCGCACCTCGATGCTCGGCGGCAAGCGGATCAATTCGTCGAACATGGTGCCCACCGTCGGCGTCCACGACGGCGTGGCCGAATTCGCCATCGGCGCGTCGGGCGGCGACCTGATCATGCCCTGCGTCGCGCAGATCGCGGCGCTGATGCTGGACTTCGGCATGACGCTCGAAGAGGCGATCCACCTGCCGCGCCTCGACGCCTCCCATCGCGGCAGCCTCAGGGCCGACCCCAGGCTCGGCCCCGCCGTTCTCGACTGGCTGGCCGCGACATACACCGTCGAGGTTTCGGGCAATGTGGTGATGCCGAAGCTCTACGCCTGCCCGTCGGGAGTGTCGCGCACGGCCGATGGCAGGTTCGGCGGCATCAACGATCCCGCCCTTCCCGACGGCGGTGCCGCCGGCCCGGAACCTCAGTCCGCCCCGACCGGCGTGAAGGGCGCCCAATAGGCGGGATGCTGGCGAAACGCCACGGCGCGGGGATCGTCGAGGATGCCGAGTTGGGTCCGCCGCAGCGCCTTGGCCGCGCCGTCGCCCGCCCTCCTCTCCAGCTCCGACAGAAGCCCGGTCGAGACCTGCAACGCGGCGTCCGAATAGGCCGACCACTGCGTCACCACGACCGCGCGCGCCGGCGTGAAAGAACGCCCGCGCCATCCCCGAAAGCCCGTCGGCCCCCTGCCCCTCGCCGGCGGCGGTGTTGCAGGCCGAGAGCATCACCAGCCGCGCCGACAGATCGAAGGTCGCGATCTCGCCTGCGGTCAGGAGCCCGTCGTCCTCCTCCGTCGCGCGCTCGGGCGGTGTCAGCACCAGCCCCGGCGAGGCCGCCCCGGTTTCGCTTGCGGCCAGCGCGTGGGCGGCGAACGGCAGCGGCAACATATCGGCGGGCGGCACCACGATCAGATGGTCAAGCCCGTCGAGCGCGCCGGAAAGGCCGCCGAAGAGGTCACGGTAAAGCCGGTAGGCGGCCTCGAAATCGAAGTAGGATCGCGCATCCTCGACGCCGCCCGCGATCATCGCGCCGCGCAACTCGGCGGCGAGGGGCCGCCGGCAGCCGGCATCACTGATCGCAACGCCGCAGCGAAAGGCCCGAGCCGGTTGTCGAGCGCCCGGCGGCCCGGCTCGGCCACGGTGCCGACCGTCACGCGGTCGCGCGTCACCAGGATCGCCCGGTTTGAGGATCGGCCGAGCCCCGGCACCCGGTCGGGCCTGAGGCTCGGCAACGCGAAGGTGACGAGCCCCTCGCCGGGTTTCAGAAGCGCCTGCACCCCGGCGATGCCCAGGGGCCGCACCGCCGCAAGCCCGGTCATCTCCAGGCCAAGGGCGGCGATATCGGTATCGATCCGGCCGAGGTCCGCGTCGATCTCGGCAAGCCGGGCGTTCATCCCGGCGACGGCCCCGGGAGCGGTCCCGCCGCCAACCCCGTCTCCGGCCCCGTCACCGGCCCCGTCACCGGCCCCCTCGCCGGCCCCCTCGCCGGCCAGCGCGGCCAGCACGCGCGATGTCGTGCGCCGATGCTCCTCGATCAGATCCTGGCGCCGCCGCAGGATCGGCGCCAGCCCCGCATCGGAGGCGGCAAGGCGCGCCTCCAGAAGCGACAGCGCCTCGGCCGAGCGGGTGATCTGGGTCCATTGCAGCGCCTCGAAGGCCTCGTCGAGCCGCTCGGTGTCGTCCGCCGGACGATCCGCCAGCAAGAGCCAGGCCAGCGTCTCGAACTCAAAGCCGCCTCCGGCAATGCCTCGCGATAGGCGGGCGACTTGCGCGCCTCGGTGATCCGCCTCAGAAGCGCCAGCGCCGCCGGCCGGTTGCCCGCCGTCAGCTGAACGAGCGCCAGCTTCCCCTCGGCTTCCAGAACCTGCGGGGCGTCGGGCGGCAGGGCCCGGGCCAGCCACCCGGCGCCCTCCTGCATCAGCGGGATGCCCCGGCCGGTGTCGCCCAGCGCCGCGACCAGGTCACCGGCGTTGACCAGCGCGAGCGCAAGATCGGGATGATCCGCCGGATAGACCGCCCGGGCGGTCCCGGCCGCGGCAAGGGCGGCTGCCACCGCCTCGGCCCGCCGCCCGGTCGCGGCCAGCGCGCGGGCCCGGACGGCGTCGATCCGCGCGGCCACCGCGCGCGCGTTCCATTTCTGCGGGCCGCGCGCCGCATCCTCCGCGAACAGGGCGCGCGCCTGCGCCGCCCGGTCCAGCGCCTTCGCCCCGTCGCCGAGATCGACCTCCAGGTTGGCGCGGTTGACCGCCTCGATCGCGCGATCGAGCGGCGCATCGGCCGGCGCGCCCTCAGCCTGCGCCGCCGCCCGCGACGCATCGGCCCGCGCGTAGAGATCGCGCGCAAGCGTCAGATCCCCGCCGGCCCAGGCGTTCGCCGCGAGGTCGCAGAGCACGAAATGCAACTCGGCGCGGCCGGCCCCGGACCGCGCCAGCACCTCGGCAGCCTGCCGGAGCGACTGCGTCGACGCATCGATCCGGCCCAGCCCCCTCTCGGCCGCCGCCCGTTCGCGCAGCGCCCATCCCAGCCGGGGATCGGACGGATCGCCGGCAAGTTCCGCGAAGGCCACGGAAAGCTCGGCGTAGTCCAGTTGCACGCTGCGCCGCTCCACCTCGCCCGACAGCCGCGCGTAGTCCAGCGTCAGGCTCGCCATCCGGTCGATGAACGCCCGCTCGTCCGGGGTCGGTTGCCCGGCCGCGGCCCAGGCCCTGAGCGCCGCGGCCGCCGCCCCGTAGCGCGCCGCCTCGTGGAACAGGTAGAACTTCCCGAACAGAAGCGCCTCTTGCCGGCATCGTCGGGATCGACGGCAAAGGTCCTGAGGATGGCAAGGCGCGCGTCGATCAGCGCGGCGGCATCGTCGATCCGCCCCTCCGCTTCTGCTGCCTCCTGTGCCGCGGCATAGGCCACGAACAGATCGCCGTAGACCTGCGAAAGAGTCCCCGGATCGACTGCCAGCGCCTCCTCCAGAAGGGTCGCCGCGTCGGCGAAATCGCCAAGCCGGAACCGGATGTCGGCCGCACTGGCCGCCGCCCGGGCGCGCCATTCGGTCGGCCGCGCGATGCGCATGAACTCCTCCGCCCGCGCGCGCGCCGCGGCGGCGCGCCCGGCATCGAGGTCCAGCCGGGCGAGAAGGCCGGAGGCCCCGATCCACAGGTCGGACGGGACGGCACCGGCCCCGGACAGAAGGCGCAGCGCCTCGGACAGAAGCGGCACCGCGCCGCCGGGGTCGCCGCCGGCCTGCACATGTCTGCGGGCCTCGTCGAAAAGGGCGGCCGCGCGGCGCTCGGCGTCCGCGGCAGGCCGGGCCTGTTCCCGCCCGCCAGTATCGCCGGCCAGACGCAGGGTCGGGGCCGCCCGCCCGCCGCCGGCAGTTGGTCGGCCGGTGCCCGCACCTCCGCCGCGGGGCCGGCGCGAAGGCCGCTCCCCGCGGCAAGGACCAGAGCGGCGGCCAGAAGGATCGTCCGGATCGCCTCCTCCCCTGTCAGAAGCCCGACGGGACCAGCGGCAGGCCGCTCATCTGCCAGGCCTGCAACCCGCCCCGGTACCAGTAGACGTTCGTATAGCCCGCCGCGACCGCCCCCAGCGCGGCGTTGTAGCCCAGCCAGCAGCCCGGATCGCTGCAATAGAATACCAGCATCTTTCGGTCGATCTGCACGTCAGGGACCGCGCGGGCATTGCTGTCTTCATCCAGCCCGTGCCACGTCTGGTTGGCAAGCATGTCGATCAGCCGGTATTCGGGGCGCCGGTCATACTCGACCGCAACTTCGGCACGAGTGGCCTGTTTTTCCTCCCTGAACCACGCTTCCTTCTCGCGCCGCACCTTGGTCATGGTCTTTTCGAGAAGGGCCTGTTCGGCCGTCTCCGTGGCCCTGCGGGCCATCCGTCGGTAGGTGGCGAAGTCGCCATCCGACATGCCGGGAGGAGCGGCGGCGAAGAGCGGGCGCATCTCCATCTCGGCCCGCGCCTCGGCGACCTCCGCATCCGTCGCCAGCATCCTGTCCATGACCTCGCGGATTTCCGGCGTGATCTTGACGTTGATCCCGGCAAGCGAGCGATAGATCTGCGTGAGCCACGCCTTGAAGCGAGCGAATGCATCCGCCAGAGCAAGCGACGGCGCCTTGCCTTCCATGGCGCAGGATTCGAACCCGCGCGCCCATTGCTCATGCTGCTCCACGCCGACTTCGTACCAGTCCTTGACGCCGAACCAGTCGAGAATTGCCGCGAGATCGTCCTTCATCGCCTGTGGCGCGTTCGGATCGGAGGCAAGCGCGTTGAACGCTTCAAGAAAGAAGTGCCCGGATTCATGGATGAAGGTCGAGAGGTCGGCCGACCCGAGCAGGTTGACGATCGTTTGACCACCCGTCACCCCGCCGGCAGGGAAGACGATGGAGCCGCGCTTTTCCTGATCCAGTACCCTTGGATCGGCGGGATCGAAGGCGCCGGGAATGGCATCGCGTTGAGCCGTTACGCCGGACTCATAGTCCGGAACTTCATTGTCGGTTTCCGCCGACGCATGATCCGGATCGAAAACCATGAAGACGACATCGGGCTCGCCAAGAACCCGCATGTCCCAGCCCTGTGGCGCGAACTCGCGATTGAACGGGAGCCGCGCCACCGCCCGCATGCCGAAGCGCGCATAAAGTGCCGGCAGATAGGTGTTGAATGCATCGAGGCGATTACCGCCCTGCATTGTTGCGAGCGGCAGGATTCGTGCGACAGCGCCAGGCGGCGCATCGGCGGACGAAAACACCGACACGATGTCGCCGCCCCTCAAGGCAAAACCGGATTTTCCATCATTGAACAGAAACTGCCGCATCCCCGCGTAGTCATCGTAGACCGTGACCTGCGCAGATTGCGGGCCGAGCGTCGCCACGGCATCCGTGAGCGCCTGCCTGAACGCGGCCGGGTCGGCTATTTCGTAGACGGGGGTTTCTGTCTCGGGTCCGAATACTGCGAGAGCGTCGATGCGATCTCCTGATCGGAGAGGCGCCCGCCCGCCAGATGCTCGGCGTAGCTCAGGGGCGACATCGGTTCGCCCGGCTTCGATCGGAGATCGTCGTATCTGCTCATCGTCCTGCCCGTATACCACGCCCGTCACATCGTCTTCAAGCGCCGCCGCAGCCTCGTCATTCGACATGGCCGCCAGATCAATGCCGCGCTCGCTCAGCGCGTCGCTCAGAGCCATCAGGTCGGTATCCGGACCATCACCTTCGGCATAGACCTTGCGGCCCGACGCGTCCTCGCCGAGGGCTTCCAGAAGCCGCGCGGCAAAGTCTGCCGCCTCTCCCTTGTTCGTTCCCGCGTTCACTTCGCCGAGAAGATCGGGAAAATACCCGGCCTCCGCCGCCATCCGGCCCATGTCGCCAAGAGACACACCGCGACCGGCCGCCTCGCCCTTAGAGCGTGTCTGCGCTTGATTGAATCTGGAAGAGGATTCCGCGATTGATCGTGATGTGCTTCACTGTGACCACCAGACAATGGGGGTGAAGTATGGTGGCACCACTTTCGATGGACTGCGGATGCGGATTGCGTCGGCGTTGGGGGATGGTGAGACGGTTCGGTCCGCGGCGAAGCGATTTGGTGTTTCGATCGCATCGGCGGTTCGGATCGGACAGAGGCAACGCGCGGGGCGAGGGCAGGTTCACGGCAAGATC
>JAUQYA010000122.1 GCA_030837785.1 Albidovulum sp. | reverse complement strand
CGCCGAACTGGTCGACGGCGTGACGAAGCTCACCAACCTCCAGCTTTCCGCGACCGGCAACAAGCAGTCGGAAAACTTCCGCAAGCTCTTCATGGCGATGTCGAAGGATCTGCGGGTGATCCTCGTCAAGCTTGCCGACCGGCTGCACAACATGCGCACGATCAAGTCGCTGCCGCAGGAAAAGCAGGTCCGCAAGGCGCGCGAGACGATGGACATCTTCGCCCCCCTCGCGGGGCGCATGGGCATGCAGTGGATGCGCGAGGAGCTGGAAGACCTCGCCTTCAAGGTGCTGAACCCCGAGGCCCGCGCCTCGATCATCCGCCGCTTCATCCTCTTGCAGAAGGAAACCGGCGACGTCATTCCCAAGATCACCACCGACATCCGCACCGAGCTGGAGAAGGAGGGGATCGAGGCCGATGTCTTCGGCCGCGCCAAGAAGCCCTATTCGATCTGGCGCAAGATGCAGGAAAAGCAGCTTGCCTTCTCCCGCCTCTCCGACATCTACGGCTTCCGCGTGATCTGCCGGAGCGAAAGCGACTGCTACCGCATCCTCGGCGCGATCCACCGCCGCTGGCGCGCCGTGCCGGGGCGGTTCAAGGACTACATCAGCCAGCCGAAGTCGAACGGCTACCGGTCGATCCACACCACCGTCTCGGGCCGCGACGGCAAGCGGGTGGAGGTGCAGATCAGGACGCGCCAGATGCACGAGGTGGCCGAGGCCGGGGTGGCCGCGCACTGGTCCTACCGCGATGGCGAGCGCGCCCAGAACCCCTTCGCCGTCGACCCCGCGCGCTGGATCGCGACGCTGACCGAAAGGCTCGACACCGGCGAGGACCAGGACGACTTTCTCGAGAACGTCAAGCTCGAGATGTATTCCGACCAGGTCTTCTGCTTCACGCCGAAAGGCGATGTGATGCAGCTTCCGAAGGGCGCGACGCCCTTGGACTTCGCCTATGCGATCCACACCCGGATCGGCAACTCCACCGTCGGCGCCAAGGTGGACGGCATCCGCGTGCCGCTCTGGACCCGGCTCAAGAACGGCCAGTCGATCGAGATCATCACCGCCACCGGCCAGCGCCCGCAGGTGACATGGATCGACATCGTGGTGACCGGCCGGGCCAAGGCCGCGATCCGGCGGTCCCTGCGCGAGGAGGACCGCGAGCGGTTCATCAAGCTCGGGCAGGAGCTTGCCCGCGTCGCCTTCGAACATGTCGGCCGCAAGGCCACCGACAAGGCGCTCAGGACTGCCGCCAAGACCCTCGGCCTTTCCGACGAGAAGGAGGTGCTGGCGCGCCTCGGCTCGGCCGAACTGTCCGCGCGCGAGGTGATCGAGGCAATCTATCCCGAGCTTGCCACCCAGGCCTCGGTCGAGGAGGTCGACGCCCACCGCGCCGTGGTGGGCCTGACCGCCGACCAGTCGTTCCGGCGCGCCAACTGCTGCCAGCCGGTGCCGGGCGAACGCATCATCGGCATCACCTACCGCGGCCAGGGCGTGGTGGTGCACGCGATCGACTGCGCCGCCCTTGCCGAATTCGAGGACCAGCCCGGCCGCTGGGTCGATCTTCAGTGGCACTCCGGCCGCCATGCGCCGGTCTACACCGTCAGCCTCAACCTGACGATTGCCAACGACGCCGGCGTGCTTGGCCGGATCTGCACCTTGATCGGCGAACAGAAGGCCAATATCTCCGATCTGACTTTCGTTGACCGGAAGCCGGATTTTTACCGTCTCATCGTTGAAGTCGATCTGAGGGATGCCGAGCATCTCCATATGGTGCTGACCGCGCTCGACGCGGAAAGCGACGTGGCGCAGGTCGAACGCTACCGCGACCTGAGCCGGAAGCCCTGACGGGGGCAGCCTGACGGGGGCAGCCTGACGGGGGGCAGCCTGACGGGGGGCAGCCTGACGGGGGGCAGCCTGACGGGGGCAGGAGGAAACGGAGCCTTGGTCTTCAGACGGCGCACCCCGCGGACCTGGTTGCAGACGCTGACCGAGGCGTTCTGGCCCCGTGGCGGCTGGCCGCGCGCGTTCCGCTATGTCCGCCACCGCATCCGCCGCCTGCCCGACGATCCCCGCCGCATCGCCCGCGGCGTGGCGGCGGGCGTCTTTTCCAGCTTCACGCCGCTTTTCGGCCTGCACTTCATCTCGGCCGTGATCGCCGCCTGGGTCGTGCGCGGCAATGTGCTGGCGTCGCTCCTCGGCACGCTCGTCGGCAACCCGATCACCTTCCCGATCATCGCCGTCGTCTCGATGAAGCTCGGCCACCGGATGCTGGGGACGACCTTCGACGAAAGCCAGCACGCGACGATCGTGGGCAAGTTCATGGGCGCCGAAGAGGATCTCAGGCACAACCTCGTCGCTCTCTTCACGGCCGACACGGCGCATTGGGCCAATCTCTACAACTTCTGGAACGAGATCTTCCTGCCCTATCTGGTCGGCGGCCTCCTTCCCGGCATCGCCGCCGGCGCCGCCGCCTACTTCCTGTCGGAGCCGATCATCGCGGCCTATCAGAAGCACCGCCGCAAGCGGTTGAAGGAGCGCTTCGAGAAGCTGAGGGCACGGCTTCACGTCCGCGCCGGGCAGGCGGCCGAAAACGGCGCGGCAGGCAACGGGCGGCCCGGAAATCCCTGAGAACGACTTGTGACGGGCACGATTTGCCCCGTTCACAGTCGCGCCCCGTGCCGCTAGGCTCCGCCCCGACCGGAACGGAGGCGAAACGTGACCCATCTCAGGCCCGATCTCAGGCCCGATCTCAGGCTCGGCGTGAACATCGACCATGTCGCCACCGTGCGCAACGCCCGCGGCTCGGCCTACCCCGATCCGGTGCGGGCGGCGAAACTGGCCGAAGCGGCCGGCGCCGACGGCATCACCGCGCATCTGCGCGAAGACCGCCGCCACATCGTCGACGCCGACATCGACCGGCTGATGGCGGCGCTGACGAAGCCCCTGAACTTCGAGATGGCGGCGACTGCAGAGATGCAGGCGATCGCGCTGCGCCACCGGCCCCATGCCGTCTGCATCGTTCCTGAAAAGCGCGAGGAGCGGACGACGGAAGGCGGGCTCGACGTCGCTGCCGACATCGGGCGGCTGACCGATTTCGTCGCGCCCCTGCGCGCGGCGGGATGCCGGGTCTCGATGTTCATCGGCCACGATCCCCGCCAGATCGAGGGCAGCGCGAAGATCGGCGCGGCGGTGGTGGAGCTTCATACCGGGCACTATTGCGAACTTCATGCCGAGGGCCGGTTTGCCGAACGCGACGTGGAACTTGCCGCGCTCGCCGAAGGCGCGCGGCTGGCCCATTCCCTCGGGCTCGAAGTCCACGCCGGCCACGGTCTGACCTACGACACCGTGGCGCCGGTTGCCGCCTTCCCCGAGGTGAGGGAACTCAACATCGGCCATTTCCTGATCGGCGAGGCGATCTTCGTCGGGCTCGGGGCGGCCATCGCCGAGATGCGCCGCGCGATGGAGGCCGCGCGGGCATGAGGGCGCTCTTCCGGTCGCTCGCGGTGGCTTGGCGGACCTTGTCCGTCGTGGCGCGGCTCGTGGTCATGGCGGTGTTCGTGGCCGTCTGGCTGACCTCCTCGGTCGCCACGGCAGTGATCCCGGTTGCCTTCGGCCTGGCATCGTCCGTGGCCGATCTGGTGGTCGGCGCCAGCCAGACCGTGCGAGGCAAGCATCAGACCCAACTGGCAGTCCGGGACGACAAGCTCGTCCAGAAGGCGCGGCAGGCGGTTGATCTTTCCAATGAAAACGGAAAACTGAAGGGCCAGCTAGAGACTACCAGGAAAGAGACCGATGTCCTCAGGCGAAAGCTCGCCGAGGCCGATATGGTGTCCTATCGTGGCGCCAAACGCCCGATCAGGGAAGCCGTAAGCGACACCAGCCAGCGGATCGCCCGGCGCACGGCCGCCGCGACAAGCCGCAACATCGCCACCATGCCGGGCGAGTCGATTCCGGTTTACGGCATCGCCGTCGTGGTTGGCGCAACCACGTGGGAAGTCGCCGATGCCTGCGCGATGATGAGCGACATGCATGCGCTCGATGTGGCCTTCAATCCGGAGCATGCAATTTCCGATCGCGAAGTCTGCGGCATGGAGGTTCCGACGGCAGGTGAAATCTGGGAGCGTATCAAGTCCGCGCCGGGCGAGATCTGGCAAGACATGAAGGACATGAACTTCCATCTTCCGGACCTTCCCTTCGATGACTGGGCCGGGACCGTCGTGGTATTGTTGGACCGTTTTGCGGACTGGATCGGAACAGAATGATCCTCGGCATTGGCACCGACCTGTGCAACATCGAGCGGATCGAGGCCACGCTCGCCCGCTTCGGTGACCGGTTCCGCAACCGTGTCTTCACCGAAGTGGAACAGCGCAAGGCCGAAGGGCGACGGGATACCGCCGGCACCTACGCCAAGCGCTGGGCGGCCAAGGAGGCCTGTTCCAAGGCGCTCGGCACCGGGCTGCGCATGGGCATCGCATGGAAGGACATGGGCGTCTCGAACCTGCCCACTGGCCAGCCGGTGATGCAGCTGACCGGCTGGGCGGCCGAACGGCTGGCGGCGATGACGCCCGAGGGCCACGAGGCCATCGTCCATGTCACGCTGACCGACGACCACCCCTGGGCACAGGCCTTCGTGGTGATCGAGGCACGCCCGCGCCCGGGCACAGCCGAAACTTGACTTGGCCCGGCCGGCGCCGCATGTAGCGCGGGCAAGACAGGCAGGACAGGGCAGGGCGCATCGTGGCGGCAAAGGTGGCAAAGCAGGATGGTTTCGTCGAGACCGTGAAGACGATCGTCTACGCGCTTCTCATCGCCGGGGTGTTCCGCACGCTCTTCTACCAGCCGTTCTGGATTCCGTCCGGGTCGATGAAGGACACGCTGCTGATCGGCGACTTCCTCTTCGTCAACAAGATGGCCTACGGCTATTCCAGGTATTCCTGCCCCTTCGCGCTCTGCCCGATCACCGGCCGCATCTTCGCCACCGACCCCGAGCGTGGCGATGTCGTCGTCTTCCGCCATCCCGGCACCGGGGCCGATTTCATCAAGCGGCTGATCGGCCTGCCGGGTGACAGCGTGCAGATGAAGGACGGCCAGCTCTGGCTGAACGGCCAGCCCGTGCCGCAGGAAGACGCCGGCACCTTCGAGGAGATCAAGGTGCCGCAGGGCTCGCAGGGCAACATGCCGCGCTGCGCGAACGATCCCGTCGGCATCGGCGGCACCTGCGTCAAGGAGCGCTTCGTCGAGACGCTGCCGAACGGGGTGCGCCATGATGTCCTCAACATCGCCAGCGTGCCGGCCGACAACACGCCGATCTACACCGTCCCGCCGGGGCATTACTTCTTCATGGGCGACAACCGCGACAACAGCCAGGACAGCCGCTTTGCGGTGGCGTCGGGCGGTGTCGGCATGCTGCCGGCCGACTACCTGATCGGCCGGGCCGACCGGATCATGTTCTCCTCCGCCGGCAAGTCGCTCTTCTTCTTCTGGACCTGGCGTGGCGACCGCTTCTTCAAGGCGGTGGAGTGAGGCTCGCCGCCGACCTTCAGGCCTTCGCGGCCCGCATCGGGCATGACTTCCGCCGGCCGGAACTGCTGGTGCGCGCGGTCACCCACTCCTCGCTCGCCACGCCGGCGCGACCCGACAACCAGCGGCTGGAATTCCTCGGCGACCGGGTTCTCGGCCTTGTCATGGCCGAGGCGCTTCTGGCCGCCGACAAGGGCGCCAGCGAAGGCCAGCTCGCCCCCCGCTTCAACGCGCTCGTCCGCAAGGAAACCTGCGCCGCCGTGGCGCGCGATCTGGCGCTCGGCGAGGTCCTGAAGCTCGGCCGGTCGGAGATGATGTCGGGCGGGCGGCGCAAGGAGGCGCTTCTCGCCGACGCGATGGAGGCGGTGATCGCCGCGGTCTACCTCGACGCGGGCTTCGAGGCGGCGAGGGCGCTCGTCCTCAGGCTCTGGGGCGGGCGGATCGGCAGCGTCAAGGCCGACGCCCGCGATCCCAAGACCGCGCTCCAGGAATGGGCGCAGGGCCGCGGCCTGCCGCCCCCCGCCTATACCGAGATGGGGCGGGAGGGTCCCGATCACGAGCCCCTCTTCACCGTCGAGGTGCGGCTTTCGTCGGGCGAGGCCGAGGTGGCGCAGGCCGGATCGAAACGCCAGGCCGAACAGGCAGCGGCACGGGCGCTCCTGGCGCGGATGGAGGCAGGGAATGGCTGAGACGCAGGGAGCCGGGACGCGCGCGGGCTTCGTCGCCCTGATCGGAGAGCCGAATGCGGGGAAGTCGACGCTTCTCAACCGCATGGTGGGGGCCAAGGTCTCGATCGTCACCCACAAGGTGCAGACCACCCGCGCCCGCATCCGTGGCATCGCGATGGAGGGTGCGGCGCAGATCGTGTTCGTCGACACGCCCGGCCTCTTCCGCCCGCGCCGCCGACTCGACCGGGCGATGGTGGCCGCCGCCTGGGGCGGGGCAGCGGACGCCGACATCGTCGTCCTGCTGGTCGAGGCGCACCGCGGCCTGACCGACGGGGTGCGCGCCATTCTGGACGCACTGCGCGAGAAGCTTCCCGAAAAGACCCGCGTCGCGCTGGCCATCAACAAGATCGACCGGGTGAAGGCCGAGGTGCTTCTGGCGCTGGCGGCCGAGATGAACGCGGCTTTCGCATTCGAGAAGACCTTCATGATCTCGGCCGAGCGCGGCCACGGGGTGGAGGACCTGAAGCGCTGGCTGGCGGCGGAACTGCCCGAGGGCCCCTGGTTCTACCCCGAGGACCAGATCGCCGACCTGCCGATGCGGATGATCGCCGCCGAGATCACCCGCGAGAAGCTGACGCTGAGGCTTCACGAGGAACTGCCCTACCAGCTCACGGTGGAGACCGAGCACTGGCAGGACCGCGACGACGGCTCTGCCCGGATCGACCAGGTGATCTATGTCATGCGCGACGGCCACAAGGGCATCGTGCTCGGCAAGGGCGGCGAGACGATCAAGGCCGTGGGCCGCGAGGCGCGCGCCGAAATCGCCGAATTCCTCGGCCGGCCGGTGCATCTCTTCCTCCAGGTCAAGGTGCGCGAGAACTGGCAGGAGGACCGCGAGCGCTATTCCGGGATGGGGCTCGAGTTCAAGGATGGCGACTGAAGCGCGTGCCGGCCCGGCCGCCGCGCGGGCTGGACGTGCGGGAGCCTCCGGCGGGGATATTTGCCGCAACGAAGAAGGAGCGGGCGCATGACCGCGCGGCTCGCCGCCGATTTCTGGGTGCGCGCCTATCTCGCCCGGCTTCAGGCCGCGCATCTGCCGGCCTATGTCGTGGCCAGGGGTGACCCGACCGCGGGCGCGGTGCTGGTGAAGCTTGCCACGCTCGATGGCCGGGCGCGGCTTTTCCAGCGCAGTTTCGACCTGGCGACGGGCGCGCGCGCCTGGGTGGTTCTGGCCGAGGGCGCCGAGGCCGAGGTTGACGCGGCCGCGGCACGCCAGCGCCGCATCGACCCCGATCTCTGGGTGATCGAGATCGAAAGCCGCGAGGGCAGGACGCTTCTGGACGAGGAGGGGCTTTCCGACTGACCGCGCCGGGTGTTGGGCGCCGGACGGGGCGAGGGAGCGGAACGTCCGGTGGACATCCGGCGGGCCCTCGCGGATAGTCGGTGCGGAGGCGGGCATGGACTGGCGGGACGAAGGCACCCTTCTGGCGGTCAGGCGGCATGGCGAAAATGCCGCGATCATCGAGGTCTTCACGCCCGCGCACGGCCGCCACGCCGGGGTGGTTCCGGGCGGCGCCTCGCGCCGGCTGGCGCCGCTGCTCCAGCCGGGGGCGCAGCTCGACCTCGCCTGGCGGGCGCGGCTCGAGGATCATCTCGGCACCTTCGCCGTCGAGCCGGTGCGGTCGCGCGCGGCGCTTCTGGGCGACCGCCGCGCGCTGGCTGCGCTGAATGCGGTCTGTGCGCTGCTTCACCTGACCCTGCCCGAACGCGAGCCGCATCCGGGTCTCTATGCCGCGACGATCGGGCTTCTGGATCGCCTCGGCGACGGGTCCGACTGGCCGCCGGCCTATGTCCGCTGGGAACTGACGCTTCTGGAGGATCTCGGCTACGGGCTGGACCTGTCGTCCTGCGCCGTCACCGGCGCGCGCGACGACCTCGCCTATATCAGCCCGAAGTCGGGCCGCGCCGTCGCCCGTGGCGCGGCGGGCGACTGGGCCGACCGGCTCCTGCCGCTGCCGGCCTGCCTGCTCGGCCAGGGTCCGGCAAGCGCGGGCGACATTGCCGCGGCGCTGCGGACCACCGGACATTTCCTCGAACACCGGCTCATTCCCGACCTCGGCCATCGCCCGCTGCCCGAGGCGCGGCGCCGTCTGGCGGCGCTCCTCTCGCGCGAGGGCTGAGCCCGGAGCGACGCCCGAGGTCGGAAATGTCACAGACGCTCGCCGCCGGTCCGGGCCATTCCTCGGGGTGGAGGCGCGATGATCAGCCGCTACATCCCCGAATTCCTGCGCCACGCGCCCACCCCCGGCGTGACCGGTTTTGCCGTGCTCGCCGGGATCGAGGCCTCGCTCCGGGGAATGCTCGTCTCGGTCTGGCCGCTGGTGATGTACCACGCGCTCGGGCAGGATGCGGGCCGCGTCAGCGTGCTCTATTTCCTTGCCGGGATCGCCTCGCTGTCCTGGGGGCTGATGGTGCCCTGGCTCAACCGGCATGTCCCCCGCCGCTGGGTCTATACCCTGGGCGCGTGCCTCTATGTTGCGGGCGCGGCGCTGGCCATGCGCGGCGGCGGCCTTGCCACGCCGGCCGCGCTGATCCTGATGAACTTCGCCACCGTCACCGTCTTCATCTGCACCAACGCCTATGTGATGGATTTCATCGCCCGCCAGGAACTCGGCCGGGTCGAGACGCAGAAGCTCCTTTACAGCGCGTTGTCGTGGACCGTGGGGCCGATGACCGGCGTGTTCCTGTGGAAATGGTGGCCGCCGCTGCCGTTCGTCCTGGCGATCGGCTTTGCCGCGGCACTTCTGGCGATGTTCTGGTATCTCAGGCTCGGCAACGGCAAGCTGATCACCCGCGCCCGCGCGCCCGCGCCCAATCCGCTCGCCTATCTCGGCCGGTTCTTCCGCCAGCCGCGGCTGATCGCCGGCTGGCTCTTCGCCGTGGTCCGGTCCTCGGGCTGGTGGGTCTATGTCGTCTATCTGCCGATGTTCTGCATCGAGGCGGGGCTCGGCGACCGGGTGGGCAGCATCGCCTATTCCGCGTCGAACGCCTTCCTGCTGCTCGCGCCCCTCATCATGCGCTGGATGCGCGGGCGGGGCCTGCGCCGCGCCGTCCGCACCGCCTTCGGCTGGGCCGCGCTCAGCTTCGCGGTCGCGGGCTTCGGCCAGTTCTGGCCGCCCGCGGCCGTCATCGCCCTGCTTGTCGGGTCGGGCTTTCTGGTGATGCTCGACACCTTCGGCGGCCTGCCGTTCCTGATGGCGGTCAAGCCTGCCGAGCGGACCGAAATGGCCGCGGTCTATTCGAGCTTCCGCGACGTCTCGGGCATCCTCACGCCCGGCGTCGCCTGGGCGATCCTGCTGGTCGCGCCGGTGGCAGGGGTCTTCGTTGCCTGTGCCGCGGGGCTTGGTATCATGGCGGCGCTCGCGGGCAGGCTTCACCCCCGCCTCGGCACCCTGCGCGGCGCGGCCGAAGGGCAGGCCGTCAATTCGTGACGCCTGCCGCGGGCTCGGCCAGGTCGACGGATTTCGGCGTGAACTCCAGGGGAGAGGCCATCGCCGCGAGGAAATCCACCACGGCGCCGATCTCCTCGGGGTCGTCGATGCCGGGATCGGGCATCAGCGTCCCGGGGGCAAGCACCGTCGGATCCTGCAGGAACGCCGCCAGGCGGTCCGGCGTCCAGGTGGTTTCCTGCGCCCGCATCCAGTCGGAATAGTTCGCATAGCGCGTCCCGCCGATCCGGGCGCCGGCGACCGCCGCGAGGCTCGGCGCGAAGGTGTTCACGTCGGGGTCAAGCGAATGGCACTTGAGGCAGGTGTTGATGTTCGCCTCCAGCCGGTCGCGCACATGCGGGCTGAGGTCGGCCTGCTGGAGATAGGCCGTCAGGAATGCCTCGGCCTGGCCGTTCGGTTCCTCGGTCAGGAAGATCAGCTCGTTGTCGTCGGTGAAAAGCACGAGCCGGTCGCCGTCAAGCTGCCGCGCCGCGCGGATGCGTTCGCCGATGGGGATGCGCTCGGCGAACATCACCCGGCGGTCGGCGATGCGGAAGCGGTAGAGCGACTGGTCCTTGAGCGTGCCCATCAGGATGTCGCCGTCCCAGGCGCCGTTGAAGCCCTTCAGAAGTTCGAGGCTGGAGATGGCGACCGAGGGCAGGAAGGCATAGACGGGCGGCTCGAACCTGTCGTGCCGTCCGTAGGACAGGACGTTCGGGATCGGCAGCTTGTTGTAGAGCGTGCCGAGGCTTTCCTTCGGCCAGCCGTAGTCCTTTCCCTCCCGGATCAGGTTCAGCTCGTCCCCGCCCCTCAGCCCGTGCTCGACGGTCCAGAGCTGCCCTTCGGCGTCGAAGGCGATGCCCTGCATGTTGCGCAGCCCCCGCGCGATCTGGCGGTGCCCGCCGGTGGCAAGATCGATCTCGATCACCTTGCCGTAGTCGTAGGCGGGATCCTGGGCGATGGCGGGCATTTCGGAAAAGACGCCGTCGATGTGGAAATCGCCGCTGCCGAGATAGAGCCGGCCCTTGCCGTCATGGGCCAGCCGGCCGCCGCCGATCTGCACCTCGATGGCGCTCTGGATGGTCTTGAGGGGAAGGCAGGGCTCGGTGACATAAAGGGTGCGCCAGTCCTCGGCCGTCGCGGTGAAGCGGGCCAGGTCCGCCGCCGTCGCGGGGATGTCGAGCACCGAGACGATGGTGTGGAAGCAGCGCCGGTCGGGCTCGAACCGCACGAAGGAGAGGGCGAGATGCTTGGAGCCCCCGAAATCGTAGGCGAGGAGGTCGAAGTAGCGGTAGGCCCAAAGCTCGAAGTGATAGGCGCTGTTGGCCGGGTCTTCGGCGAAGGCGCGGTAGGCATCGAAGCCGTAGTCGGGCACGCCGATCGCCAGGGGCGTCACGTCCCTGGCCGACGCGGCGAGGTAGAGCTTGCCGTCGATCGTACTGAGAACCGCGTGGCTGTCGACCACCGTCAGCCCGCCGCCGCGGCCGTAGCGGGTGATCGGCACCTGCACCGAGTCGCGCCTGAAGGCCAGGAAGATGCTCTCGACGTCGGGCTCGCTGACCACCGGCGGCGGTGGTGTCGGCACGACCCGCCGGACCGCGCGCTGCACGAACTTCACCGGGTGCGCGACGAATTCGGTCGCGACGCCCGCGCCGAAGCCCGCGAGCAGGAGGCCCAAGACTCCCGCGATGGCCGCAAATCCCTTGCGGCCGGACAACCGTCGAAACATACCGATCCCCGCCCCCGGTTCGAGCGATCCCCTCACCCTATTGGGCAGATCGCTCGCCCCCGTGTCAAACCCCGGTGTGGCGACAGTCTGTCAACCGGCCGGACCCATTCCCGGGGTGGGGCACAGGCGCCGGCCGTCTGGCCGCGGGCGGCGGCTCAGGCGGCGCCGTCCAGAAGCCGGCGGGCGATGACCTGCGCCTGGATCTCGGCCGCGCCCTCGAAGATGTTGAGGATGCGCGCGTCGCAGAGGATGCGGCTGATCCGGTATTCCAGCGCAAAGCCGTTGCCGCCGTGGATCTGCAACGCGTTGTCGGCCGCCGCCCAGGCCACGCGGGCGCCCAGAAGCTTGGCCATCCCGGCCTCGAGGTCGCAGCGGTGCCCGTGATCCTTCTGCCAGGCGCTGTGATAGGTCAGTTGCCGGGCGATCATGATCTCGACCGCCATCATCGCGAGCTTGCCGGAAACGCGGGGGAATTCGACCAGTGGCTTGCCGAACTGCCTGCGGTCCTCGGCATATTGCAGGCCGACCTCCAGCGCCGCCTGCGCCACGCCGATGGCACGGGCAGCGGTCTGGATGCGGGCCGATTCAAACGTCTGCATCAACTGCTTGAAGCCCTGGCCGGGGACCCCGCCCAGGAGGTTTTCGCCCTTTACCTTGAAGGCATCGAAGCCAAGTTCGTATTCCTTCATGCCGCGGTAGCCGAGGACTTCGATCTCGCCCCCGGTCATGCCCGGGGTGGGGAAGGGGTCTTCGTCGGTGCCGGGGGTCTTTTCGGCCAGGAACATCGACAGGCCGCGGTAGTCGGTGGTCTCCGGGTCGGTGCGGGCGAGCAGCGTCATCACGTGGGTGCGCGCGGCATGGGTGATCCAGGTCTTGTTGCCGGTGATCTCCCAGTCCTCGCCGGTCTTCACCGCGCGGGTGCGGAGCGAACCGAGGTCAGAGCCGGTGTTGGGCTCGGTGAAGACGGCGGTGGGCAGTATCTCTCCGCTCGCGAGCTTCGGCAGCCACTCTGCCTTCTGGTCCGGCGTGCCGCCGCACAGGATCAGCTCTGCCGCGATCTCGCTGCGGGTTCCAAGGCTGCCCACGCCGATGTAGCCGCGCGACAGCTCCTCGCTGACCACGACCATCGACGCCTTCGAAAGGCCAAGGCCGCCGAATTCCTCCGGGATCGTCAGGCCGAAGACGCCAAGCCCGGCCAGCTCCGTGATGACCTCCATCGGGATCAGCTCGTCCTTCAGGTGCCAGTCGTGGGCATGGGGCACCACGCGCTCCTCGGCGTAGCGGCGGAACTGGTCGCGGATCATCTCCAGATCGGCGTCGAGCCCGGTCGCGCCGAAGGTCGCCCGGCCGTGGTTGTCGCGCATCAGCGCCACCAGCCGGGTCCGTGCGGCCGGGGTGTTGGCCCGTGCGATCAGAGCCGCGGCCGCACCTTCAGGAACCCAGGCCAGGCCGAGGTCAGCGAGCCGCGCCGTCTCGCCCTGGCTCATCGGGATGCCGCCCGCGATCTGCGCCAGATACTCGCCGAAGCCGATCTGGAGGATCAGCTGCTCCATCTCGCCGAACGCCCCCGCCGCGTCGAGCCGACCGGCCCAGGCGCGAAGCTGGCGCAGGGATTCGACGTAAGTGGCAAGCCAGGACAGCGCATGGGACTCGAACTGCCGCGCCTCGAGTGCCGCGCCCGACAGCTTGCCGCCCGCGTCCACCGCGGCCCTCAGCCCCGTCCGCGCCTGTTCCAGCAGCGCCTCCACCGGCGGCAGCGCCGCCGCGGTCAGCGAAAGAAGGTCGGGAAGGATCGCAGCCGTCGGCATCTCGGCCCCATCGTGCGCCATGAATCGGCTCCTGTTCTGCAGTTGCACCGTCCTAGCCATTTCGCACTTGCAGCGCAACATTAATTCGTTTGCCATGCTGCGTCAGAACGAATATGTCGCCCGCATTTTCGCCCTGACACCGGCGCCGCCAACCGGCTATCACCGGCGGCGGGGAAGGGGGCGCAATGTTCGGGCTGGACCTCTGGCAGATCGGGCTGGCGGTGGCGGTGACGCTCTTCGCGGGCTTCGTCAAGGGCGCCGTCGGCTTCGCCATGCCGATGATCATGATCTCGGCCTTCGGGTCGTTCCTGCCCAAGGAAACCGCGCTTGCCCTCCTGATCCTGCCGACGCTCGTCACCAACATCGCCCAGGCGTTCCGGCAGGGATGGCGGGCGGCCCGGGACAGCGTGGTGGCCTATCGCCGCCACATCGCGATGGTGGTGATCTTCCTCGCCATCTCGGCGCAGTTCGTCACCCTGATCCCGCAGGCGGCGATGAATCTCCTTCTTGGCGTGCCGATCCTCGCCTTCGCGCTCTGGCAACTCGCCGGGCGAAGCCTCGCGATCCGCATCGAGCATCGCACACGGGCGGAGATCGTGCTTGGCATCATCGGCGGGCTCTACGGCGGCATTTCCGGCGTCTGGGGGCCGCCGCTCATCGTCTACCTGCTCTCGATCGGGGCGGGAAAGCAGGAAACCGTGCGGGTGCAGGGCGTGGTGTTCCTGATCGGCGCAGCGGTGCTGACGCTGGCGCATCTGGGCTCGGGCGTCCTCGACGCCGATACGCTGCCGCTGTCGGCGGCGATGGCCCTGCCCGCCAGCCTCGGGCTCTGGGCCGGGTTCCGGATGCACGACCATCTCGACCCCGTCCGCTTCCGCCGCTGGACGCTCGTCCTGCTTGCCCTGACCGGGTTCAACCTGTTTCGCCGCGGGCTGGGCTGGTGAACGCGAAGGGCCGCCCGGCGGGCGGCCCTTGCCGAAATCCGCAGGTCCCCGGCGATCAGCCGATCGCCGCCGCCCGCACGTCGTCGTCGATATGGGCCACGTATTGCGCGAAGTTGTCGGCGAACATCTGCACGAGCTTCTTCGCCTGCACGTCATAGGCCGCCTCGTCCTCCCAGGTCCGGCGCGGGTCGAGCAGGACTTCCGGCACATCGGGGACCGAGACCGGCACCTCGAAGCCGAAGTTCGGGTCCTTGCGGAACTTCACGCCGGCCAGCGAGCCGTCGAGTGCCGCGGCCAGAAGCGTGCGGGTCGACTTGATCGGCATCCGCGCGCCCTTGCCGTAGGCGCCGCCGGTCCAGCCGGTGTTGACCAGCCAGCAGGCCGCCCCGGTCTCCTTGATCTTCTGTTGCAGGAGCTTGCCGTAGACCTCCGGCCGGCGCGGCATGAACGGCGCGCCGAAGCAGGTCGAGAAGGTCGGGATCGGCTCGGTCACGCCGACCTCGGTTCCGGGCGTCTTCGAGGTGAAGCCCGACAGGAAGTGATACATCGCCTGCGCCGGGGTCAGCCGCGCGATCGGCGGCAGCACGCCATAGGCGTCGCAGGTCAGCATGATCACGTTCTTCGGGTGCCCGCCGAGCGAGGTCGCCGAGGCGTTCGAGATCGCATCGAGCGGATAGGCGCAGCGCATGTTGTCGGTGATCGAGTTGTCGCGGAAGTCCAGCGCCAGCGTCTCGGGATCGTAGATCATGTTCTCGATCACGGTGCCGAACTTGAAGCAGGTGGCGTAGATTTCCGGCTCCGCCTCGGCCGAAAGGTTGATCGTCTTGGCGTAGCAGCCGCCCTCGAAGTTGAAGGTGCCCTTCTCCGACCAGCCGTGCTCGTCGTCGCCGATCAGGGTGCGCGAGGGGTCGGCCGACAGCGTCGTCTTGCCGGTGCCCGACAGGCCGAAGAACACCGCCGCTTCATCCGGTTTGCCGATCACATGGTTGGCCGAGCAGTGCATCGGCATCACGCCCTTGCCCGGCAGGATGTAGTTCAGGAGCGTGAAGACGGATTTCTTGTTCTCGCCGGCATAGGCGCTGTTGCCGATCAGGATCAGCTTCCTGTCGAAGTTGAGCGCGATCACCGTCTCGCTCCGGCAGCCGTGGCGTTCCGGGTCGGCCTTGAACGAGGGGCAGTTGATGATGGTGAATTCGGGTGCGAAGCCGTCCAGCTCCTCGCGCGAGGGGCGGCGCAGCAGGTGGCGGATGAAGAGCCCGTGCCAGGCAAGCTCGGTCACCAGGCGCACGTCGAGCCGGTGCTCGGGGTCGGCGCCGGCGTAGAGATCCTGGACGAAGACGTCGCGGCCCTTCATGTGGGCCAGCATGTCGTCATAGAGCGTGTCGAACTTCGCCGGGTCCATCGGCCGGTTGTTCTCCCACCAGACCGTGTGTTCCACCGAGGGGGTGCGGACGACGTGCTTGTCCTTGGGCGAGCGGCCGGTATGCGCGCCGGTCGAGACCAGGAAGGTGCCGCCGAGCCCGAGCCTGCCCTCGCCGCGCTTCACCGCCTCCTCGATCAGCGCCGGCTCGATGAGGTTGTAATAGACGCTGCCGAGCCCCACGATGCCCTGGTCTTCCAAGCGATGCGAGGGGTTCACCCGTCCATTGGTCATAGTCCTGCTCCCGTCGCCGCGGCACGCGGCTTCCTTGAGGTTCAAAGGAAACGTCCCGGCCTGCCGGGACGCCGGCAGCCCTCCGGAGCGGGGGGCGCACGGCCCCTATATCATGCGCCTTGAATCTTGGAACAGAAGGGTTTGTTCGGGTTAGCGCCACCATCGGCGGGTTAGCGCAACCAATTGGTGAAGCCGGGGGTTGAAACGGCAACGATCCTCCGGAGTGAGGCAAATTAGTCAAACCTTCGGTTTTTTTGTGCCATCTGATTCGGCCACCGTGCCCGATTCGCACATATCAGTTGCTTCCGCGCCCCGGAAAAGGGAAAATGCCGCGATAATAACGACAAACAGAGCAGCACGAGGAAGCCCACATGTCGAGGATCGCACTCGTCGACGACGACCGGAACATCCTGACCTCGGTGTCCATGACGCTCGAGGCGGAGGGATACGAGGTCGAAACCTACAATGACGGCCAGGCCGCGCTTGACGCCTTCAACAAGCGTCTGCCGGACATGGCCGTGCTGGACATCAAGATGCCGCGGATGGACGGGATGGAACTTCTTCAGCGGCTCCGCCAGAAGACCGCGATGCCGGTCATCTTCCTGACCTCGAAGGACGACGAGAT
>JAUQYA010000121.1 GCA_030837785.1 Albidovulum sp. | reverse complement strand
GCCCTCTGACGGGCGAAAGGGAGACAACCGAGAAATGGCGTTCAAGACCGATATCGAAATCGCGCGCGAGGCGAAGAAGAAGCCGATCCAGGAAATCGGCGACAAGCTCGGCATCCCGTCCGAGCATCTTCTGCCCTACGGCCACGACAAGGCCAAGGTCAGCCAGGAGTTCATCTCATCGCTCCAGGGCCGCCCCGACGGCAAGCTGATCCTCGTCACCGCGATCAACCCGACGCCGGCGGGCGAGGGCAAGACGACGACGACGGTGGGCCTTGGCGACGGGCTGAACCGGATCGGCAAGAAGGCGGTCGTGTGCATCCGCGAAGCCTCGCTCGGGCCAAACTTCGGCATGAAGGGCGGCGCGGCCGGCGGCGGCCACGCGCAGGTCGTGCCGATGGAGGAGATGAACCTCCACTTCACCGGCGATTTCCACGCGATCACCAGCGCCCACAACCTCCTGAGCGCGATGATCGACAACCACATCTACTGGGGCAACGAGCTGGAGATCGACACCCGCCGGGTTTCCTGGCGGCGGGTGATGGACATGAACGACCGGGCGCTCAGGGAAATCGTCGTCTCGCTCGGCGGCGTGTCGAACGGCTTCCCGCGGCAGGCGGGCTTCGACATCACCGTGGCATCGGAAGTCATGGCGATCCTCTGCCTGTCGCGCAACCTCGACGACCTGCAGAAGCGCCTCGGCGACATCGTCGTCGCCTACCGCCGCGACAAGTCGCCGGTCTACTGCCGCGACATCAAGGCCGACGGCGCGATGACGGTGCTTCTGAAGGATGCGATGCAGCCGAACCTGGTGCAGACGCTGGAAAACAACCCCGCCTTCGTGCACGGCGGGCCCTTCGCCAACATCGCGCACGGCTGCAACTCGGTCATCGCCACGACGACGGCGCTGAAGCTCGGTGAATATGTCGTGACCGAAGCCGGCTTCGGCGCCGACCTCGGGGCGGAGAAGTTCTTCGACATCAAGTGCCGCAAGGCCGGGCTCAAGCCCGCCGCGGCGGTGATCGTGGCCACCGTCCGGGCGATGAAGATGAACGGCGGTGTCGCCAAGGCCGATCTCGGGGCCGAGAATGTCGAGGCGGTGCAGAAGGGCTGCCCCAACCTTGGCCGCCACATCGCCAACGTGAAGTCGTTCGGCGTGCCGGTCGTGGTCGCGATCAACCACTTCTATTCGGACACCGATGCCGAGGTCCAGGCGGTGAAGGACTATGTCGCGAAGCAGGGTGCGGAAGCGATCCTCTGCAGGCACTGGGCCGAGGGCTCGGCCGGGACGGTCGATCTGGCGAAGAAGGTCGTCCAGCTCGCCGAAAGCGGCGTGGCGAACTTCGCGCCGCTCTATCCCGACGAGATGGGGCTGTTCCAGAAGGTCGAGACCATCGCCAAGCGCATCTATCACGCCGACGAGGTGCTGGCCGACAAGTCGATCCGCGACCAGCTTCATGCCTGGGAGAAGGCGGGCTACGGCCATCTGCCGGTGTGCATGGCCAAGACCCAGTACAGCTTCACCACCGACCCGAACGTGCGCGGCGCGCCGACCGGGCATTCGGTGCCGGTGCGCGAGGTACGGCTCTCGGCCGGGGCGGGCTTCATCGTGGTGATCTGCGGCGAGATCATGACCATGCCGGGTCTGCCCAAGGTGCCTTCGGCCGAAGTCATCCGGCTGAACGACGTGGGCCACGTCGAGGGGCTGTTCTGAGGAAGGGACGGGGGGCTTCGCGCCCCCCGCCATCCATCGGCACGCCGATGGAGGCCCCCCGCGGGGCATTTGGACAACGCAGAAGCACCGCAAGCACCGGACCCGCGCCGCACGCGGGCGGCGGGGCTGCGGGCAGCGACGGGACGGCTGGCGGATGAGCGCGACCATCATCGACGGCAGGGCGATTGCGCGACGGCTTCAGGCCGAGGCCGCAGCCGAGGCGGCGCGGCTGGCGGCGGAGGGCTGGGCGCCGCGCCTGGTCTCGATCTCGGTCGGCGATGTCGCCGCGGCCGAGCTTTACGTCCGCAACCAGCGCCGGCAGGCGGAGGGCGCGGGCCTCGCCTTCGAGGCGCGGAACTACCCGGCCAACATCTCGCTCGAACAGCTCACCGGCATCCTTCACGGGCTGAACGCCGATCCGCGGGTCAACGGCATCATCATCCAGCGGCCGCTGCCGGCGCATATCCCGGTGAAGGAGTTGCAGCGCGCGATCCATCCCTTGAAGGATGTCGAGGGGATGCACCCCGCCTCGATCGGCAACATCGTCTACAACGACCTGGCGCTCGGCCCCTGTACCGCGGTCGCGGCGGTGGAGATCCTGAAGTCGCTGCCCCTGAAGGTCGAAGGGCTGGACGTGACCGTGATCGGCCATTCCGAGATCGTCGGAAAGCCGATCGCCTTCCTGATGATGGGGCTTGGCGCGACCGTGACGGTCTGCCACCACATGACCCGGCAGGTCGCCGTCCATTCGCGCCGTGCCGATGCGGTGTTCGTCGCAGTGGGCAAGCCCGGCCTCGTCACCGGCGAGATGCTGAAGCCCGGTGCGGCGCTGATCGACATCGGCATCAACCGGATCGAGGCACCCGAGGGCCCGCGCACGGTGGGGGACGCCGATTTCGACAGCTGCGCCGAGATCGCCGGCTGGATCACGCCGGTGCCGGGGGGCGTCGGTCCGGTGACGGTGGCAATTCTCTTGAAGAATGCCGTTCTGGCGACGCGCATGCAGATGGCACATTACCGCGACGCCTATGCGGTTGCGAACTGAGGAGACCGGAATGACTGCGAAGATCATCGACGGGAAAGCCTTCGCCGAGAGGGTGCGGGGCGAGGTCGCGCGCCATGTCGCGCGGCTGAAGGAAGAAAACGGGATCACCCCCGGCCTTGCCGTCGTCCTTGTCGGCGAGGATCCGGCGAGCGAGGTCTATGTCCGTTCCAAGGGCAAGTCGACGGCCGAGGCGGGGATGAATTCCTACGAGCACAAGCTGCCCGCCGACACGTCCGAGGCCACGCTGCTGGCGCTGATCGCCCGGCTGAACGCCGATCCGGCGGTGAACGGCATCCTCGTGCAGCTGCCGTTGCCGAAGCATCTGAACTCCGACCTCGTGATCAACGCCATCGAGCCATCGAAGGACGTGGACGGGTTCCATATCTCCAACGTCGGCCTCCTGGGCACCGGGCAGAAGGCGATGGTGCCCTGCACGCCCCTGGGCTGCCTGATGATGCTGCGCGATCACCACGGCTCGCTCGCCGGGCTGGAGGCGGTGGTGGTCGGCCGGTCGAACATCGTCGGCAAGCCGATGGCGCAGCTTCTGCTGGGTGACAGCTGCACCGTGACGATCGCGCATTCGCGCACGAAGGATCTGGGCGAGGTGTGCCGGCGCGCCGACATCCTCGTCGCCGCCGTGGGCCGGCCGGAGATGATCCCGGGCGACTGGGTGAAGCCCGGCGCCACCGTGATCGACGTCGGCATCAACCGGGTGGAGCGCGGCGGCAAGACCAAGCTCGTGGGCGACGCCGATTTCGAGAGCGCCGCGAAGGTCGCCGGCGCGATCACCCCGGTGCCGGGGGGCGTCGGCCCGATGACCATCGCCTGCCTTCTGGCCAACACGCTCACCGCCTGCTGCCGCGCCAACGGCCTGCCGGAGCCCGAGGGGCTGACGGCCTGAGGGCTAAGGCTCGACCGGGAGCATCGTGCCCTGGAGGAGGGCGATGGTCCTGCGGGCGCCTCCGGCTTCCGCCTCGACCTCGGCGGTGACCACCGTCAGGCGCCGCCCCGCCTTCACCACGCGGCCGGTGGCGATCAGCCGGTCGCCCGCGGCGGGGGCGATGAGGTTGATCTTCATCTCGACGGTCAGCACCTCGGCGCCGGGCGGCATCAGCGTCAGCGCGGCATAGCCCGCCGCGGTGTCGCCGAGCGCGAAGGTCAGGCCGGCATGGCCGAAGCCGTGCTGCTGGCGGGCGAGGTCGCGAACCGGCGCCTCGATCACGACCCTGCCGGGGGCGATCCCGGCCAGCGTCGCGCCGAAGGTGGCCATCAGGTTCTGCCGGGCGAAACTGTCCCGCACCCGCGCCGCGATGGCCGCATCCAGCGTCGCGTCCGTCATCGGTTCCTTCCCCGTGGCATCGGCATCGGCCGGCAGGTCCGGCCGGTCAGGATGGCAAGCGCGCCCTCGCCCATCAGTTCGCCAAGCGCGTGGTGCCCGGCGGAAAGGCCGCCAGTATAGGTGCCATAGGCCGGCAGGATCGCCCGCGCCCGGTCGACAAGAAAGCAGCGGATCGCCCCGCCCGCAAGCCTGACCTTGGGGTGGTAGTGGCCGGAAACCTCGCCGAAGACTTCGCCCGCGGCGCCGGCGCGGGCCTCGTGCCGGAAGGTCAGGGGGCCAAGCGTCATTTCCGCCCGGTGCTCGCCCGCCAGCGCCAGCGGGCCGGGATCGTGGTTGCCGGCGATCCAGACCCAGCGCCGGCCCGCCATCAACCGCGCCAGCCAGAGCGCGGCGCGTTCGTCCAGCGTCCCTGCCTCGGGGTCGTCGAAACTGTCGCCGAGGCAGATCACCACCCGCGGCGCCCGGCCGGCGATGTCGGCATCGAGCCGCGCCAGCGTCTCCTCGACCTCGTAGGGCGGCAGGAGCGCGCCGGCCCGGCGGGCGAAACGCCCCGACCGGCCAAGATGCAGGTCCGAGACGACAAGGCAGCTTTCCCCGGCCCAGAAGAGCGCCCCGGACGGCAGCGCCGAAAGCCGTGCCCCGGCCAGATCGAAAGCATATGCGTTCATGGCCTGTTCCTGCCCCGGCGGTGGCGGAAACGCAACTCTCCTTTCCTCCCGCCCGACAGGCACGGGGGGCCGGGGCGATCACCCGAGCCCCGCCTCGGCCATGAGGCGCGCGGCAGTCTCCTCGACGACGCGCTCTCGCGCCGCGCCTTCGACGGGGACGCGGCCATGTTCCAGAAAGAGCGGCGCGGCAAGCGGGCTGACGCGCCGGAGCGCCACATGGTCGATCCGGCCGGCGACGCGGTCGAGAAGCGCCTCGATCCGGCCGAAGCCCACGAGCCCCCGCATCGCCTCCTCGCGGGTGACCTGAAGCAGCAGATGGTCGGGGTCGTGGCGGCGGAGCGTGTCGTAGAGGATGTCGGAGGAGAACGTGGCCTGCCTGCCGGATTTCCGCGCGCCGGCATGGTTGCGCAGGATCAGGCCCGCGACGGTCGCCACGCTGCGGAAGGTCCGCTTCATCACCGCGTTGCCGGCAAGCCAGAACTCGAGCCCCTCGCGCAGCCTCTCGCGGGCAAAGAGGGCGGCCGGATCGGGGACGGAATCGAGCCCCCAGACCAGCGTCGCGTAGTCGGTCGAGACGAAGCCCAGCGGATGCAGCCCTTCGTCCTCCATCCGCTTGGTCAGGAGAAGCCCGAGCGTCTGCTGCGCCGCCCGCCCCATGAAGCCGTAGGCGCAGAGATGCGCCCGGCCCTCGGCGGGGAAGGTCTCGACCAGAAGGCGGTCGCGGCGGGGCAGCCGCGACACCTCGCGCTGGAGCGCCAGCCATTCGGCCGTGGCCCGGGGCAGGGCGGGCCAGTCGGTCGCCACCAGCATCCGCAGGATGCGGTCGGAAAGCTGCGTCGAGGTGGAGAACTTGGTGCCCGAATAGACGGCGATCTTCGGCTCCCGTCCCGGCGCGGGCGCGACCTCCAGCGCCATTTCGCGCAAGGAGACGAAGCGGACGACCTGGCCGCCGATGAGGAAGGTCTCACCCGGCGTGAGCGTCGCGGCAAAGCTTTCCTCGACCTCGCCGAGGGGGGCGCCGCCGAGCCGGTTCTGCCAGCGGACCTTGACCATCTCTGAATCGGTGATGGTGCCGATGTTCATCCGGATGTCGCGCGCGGCGCGGGGGTCGCGGAGCGTCCAGAGGCCATCGCGAAGCATCAGCCGCTGCCAGCGGTCATAGGCCCTGAGCGCATAGCCACCGGTGGCGCAGAAGTCGAGGCAGGCGTCGAATTCGGCCTGCGTGAGGGCGGCGTAGGGCCCCGCACTTCTGACCTCGGCGAAAAGCGCGCCAGCGTCGAAGGGCCCGGAACAGGCGGCGATCAGGATGTGCTGGCAGAGCACGTCGCGGGGGCCGGGGCCGCGCGGGTCGCCGTCGAGGTCATGGGCCCGCACGGCATCCAGCGCTGCCTGGCATTCGACGACCTCCCAGCGGTTCGCCGGCACCAGGAGCGCCTTCGATGGCGCATTGTAGCGGTGATTGGCCCGGCCGATGCGCTGGACCAGCCGCTTGACGTTCTTCGGCGCGCCGACCTGGATCACCAGGTCGACGTCGCCCCAGTCGATGCCGAGATCGAGCGAGCCGGTGCAGACGACGGCGCGCAACTCTCCCCGCACCATCGCGGCCTCGACCCGCTCGCGCGCCTCGCGCGCGAGGCTGCCGTGGTGGATGGCGATGGGCAGGCCCTCGTCGTTTGCGAGCCACAGGTCGCGGAAGAAGAGTTCCGCCTGCGCGCGGGTGTTGTGGAAGATCAGCGTGGTGCGGTGGCGGCGGACCTCGGCCAGCACCTCGGGAATCGCGTAGCGCCCGCCACCACCCGCCCAGGGCGGCGGGGTTTCGGTCTCCAGCATCGCGATGTCGGGATCGGGGCCGGGATCGGCATGGAAGATCGCGCAGGGATCGGGGTGGCGGGCGAGGAAGCGGGCGATGGCGGCGGGGTCCTCCACCGTGGCCGAAAGACCGACACGGCGAAGCCCGGGGGCGTGACCCTGGAGCCGCGCGAGGGCAAGCATGAGCTGGTCGCCCCGCTTCGATTCGGCCAGCGCGTGTACCTCGTCGACGATCACCCGCGAGAGGCCCGCGAAAATGCGCGGCGCATCCTCGTAGCTGAGCAGAAGCGCGAGGCTTTCGGGCGTGGTGATGAGGATCTGCGGCGGATCGGCGCGCTGGCGGCGGCGCGCCGTGTAGGAGGTGTCGCCGGTGCGGTCCTCGATGCGGATCGGCAGCCCCATCTCCTCCACCGGCAGGCGGAGGTTGCGGCGGATGTCGGCGGCCAGCGCCTTCAGCGGCGAAATGTAGAGCGTGTGCAGGCCGGGGCGATCTCCGGCCGCCAGTTCCACCAGTGTCGGCAGGAATCCCGCAAGCGTCTTGCCGCCACCGGTGGGCGCCACCAGCAGCGTCGCCGGATCATCGGCGCGGTCGAGCAGCGCCTGCTGGTGCGGATGGACCTGCCAGCGTCGTGCGGCGAACCATTGGACGAAGGGGGCGGGCAGGGGGCGCATGGCCCCAATCTAGGCGCGGCGGGGCGCCGTGCAAGTCGGCGCAAGTCAGTGCAGGTGGCGCTGCCTGAGGCCGCGAAACACGTCTTCGAGGGCGCGGGGCGGCGTCAGATGCGCCCCCGCCAGCGCATTGTCGAGCGCGATTTCCACGTCGCGGACAAGGGCGGTGACGCAATCGTCGCTTCCCGGCACGGTGGGGGCGTGATCGCCAGCGTCATGGCCGGGTGCGGCCAGGCCGCCGAGCGTCTCGCCGGTGACGTCGAGCAGGCGCGCCTCGTCGATGCCCTGCGCCTCGGCCCAGTCGAGCGCGATCCGTGTCATCGCGTTCGATGAGGCAGCGAGGAAGTCGTTCATCACCTTCGCGGCCATCGCCGCGCCGAAGCCGCCCATGCGGATCGCCTTGGCGCCAAGGCGGTCGAAGATCGGGGCGATGCGGTCCACGTCCTCGCGCCGGCCGCCGACGAAGAAGGTGAGGGCACCTTGCTCGGCGGCGCGGATCGAGCCGGAGAAGGGCGCGTCCACCAGCGCGATCTCGGCCCGGATGCGGCCGCGCAGCGCGCGCACGTAGCGCGGCGACAGCGTGGCGAGGATGACGATGGTCTGCAATGCCGGCGCCTTGCGGGCGAAGTTCTCGGCCTCGAACAAGAGCGCCTCGCATTCGCCGATGTCGCGCGGCACGAGGAGGAGCGTCTTCAGCCCGGGCAGGTCATCGGCGGCGGGGCGCGGCGCAAATCCCGTGGCGCGGAGGCGGGCGAGGAAGGTCCGGGCGGCGCGGCCCGAACCGGCGATTCCGAGGCCCGACATCAGTGCACGATCTTTTCGTCGCGGACGAACATGTTCGCCCAGGCCCGTTCGATCAGTTCGGGAGACATCTGGTAGGGAATCCCTTCGAAATGGCAGATCGCGATCATCTGGTCAATGAGGAAGACCGGCTGATAGTTGGCATAGACATTGTTGATGGTCGGATATTTCACCTTGAGAAGGTGAATGAGAGCCTTCTCGTCCAGCGGCATCTTCTTCTTCTTCGCGACCATCGCGAAAATCTTCAGGAAGATCTCCTGGTTCGGCCCGTCGATCTTGATCTTGAAGAAGATCCGGCGCAGCGCCGCCTTGTCGAAGATCTCGTTCGGGTGGAAGTTGGTGGAGAAGATCACCAGCGTATCGAACGGCACCTCGAACTTCTCGCCCGATTGCAGGGCGAGGATGTCGCGGTTTTCCTCCAGGGGCACGATCCAGCGGTTGACGATCTTCTGCGGCGGCTCGGCCTGGCGGCCGAGGTCGTCGATGATGAAGACGCCGCCGGTGGCCTTCATCTGCAAGGACGCGGTATAGGTCCGAGCCGTCGGGTTGTAGGTGAGGTCGAGCATGTCGAGCGACAGTTCGCCGCCGGTGATCACGGTCGGCCGGTCGCAGAGCACATAGCGGTTGTCGAAGCGGTTCGACGAGCGGCGCAACGCGGTCGGGTCTTCCTCGGAGGCCTGCGCGGCGGAATGGACGATCGGGTCGTAGACGGTGATGACCTGGCCGGCGTATTCGACCGCGCGGGGGATGTAGATCTTGTCGCCGATGGCATCGCGGATGCCGTTGGAGATGGAGGACTTGCCGTTTCCCGGCGGCCCGTACATCAGGATCGAGCGGCCGGCGCCGACGGCGGGCCCGAGATGGTCGAGAAGCTCGTCGGGCAGGATCAGGTGACCCATCGCCGAGGTCAGGCGCTGCCGCGTGATCTGGATGTTGCGGATCGACTGCTTCTTGACCTGCTCGCGGTAGACATCGAGCGGAACCGGCATGGCGCCGTAGTATTCCGACTGGCTGAGCGCGTCGAGCGCGCGCGCCTTGCCGGCATCGGCCAGCTGATAGCCCATCTCGCCGCCGGAGTTGGCGTGCAGCGTGCCGGTCGCCTCCAGCAGCTTCTGGCTGCGCACCATGTCAATCAGTTCCTGTGCGACCGGGATCGGCAGGGCGATCTGGCGCGAGATTTCCGATACCGTCTCGAGGTTCATCCGGAACATCGTCTTGAGGAGGATGTCGCGCATCATCACGACCGAAAGGCCGGTGTCGGTGATCGACCGGGGTGGCTGCGGCGCGATGACGTTGGGCACCTGCATGTTCATCTGGATCGGACCTCGCGACGGTTCGGGGAGGTGGGTCGCGTGCCTGGCGCGCAGCCCGCAACTCGGGATTCACAGCGCGACTCTGCCGGGCTATTGTGGCCAAAATTAGGAACAATTCCGCACAAGAGGCAGCAATGAGCAGACCCCGGACCGCCGCCCTCGCGGCCTATCTCGCCCTCCTG
>JAUQYA010000120.1 GCA_030837785.1 Albidovulum sp. | reverse complement strand
CGAAGGAAGACATGCGGCGCGGGCTCCAGTTGCTCCGCGACTGCCTTTTCGGTTGAGGGACGAGGGAATGGCATCCTACCAGGCACGGCAGCGCGATCCGCTTCTGGACCAGAACATCCAGGCCGCGCTGGAACGGCGCGGGAAAGAACTTCTCGGCGTGGTGCTTCTGGCGCTCGCGGTGCTGACGGCGATGATGCTGGCGAGCTATTCGCCCGACGATCCGTCCTGGCTCGCGGCCACCGACGAACCCGCCCGCAACCTCCTCGGCCGGTTCGGCGCGGCGCTGGCCTCGCCCTTGTTCGTCATCGCCGGCCACGGCGCCTGGATGATCGCCGTCATCTTCGCCGCCTGGGGCGCCCGCTTCCTCACCCACCGGGGCGAGGAACGCGCCCTCGGCCGGGCGATCTTCGCGCCGATCGCGGTGGCGCTGATGTCGGTCTACGCCTCGACCCACGTGGCCGGGCCCGACTGGGCGCACAGCTTCGGCCTTGGCGGCCTCTTTGGTGACACCGTGCTGGGCGCGATCCTCGGGCTGGCGCCGATCTCGGCCACGCTCGGGCTCAAGATCCTCGCGCTTCTCGTCTTCGCCGCCGCGCTGGCGATGGCGGCCTTCGTCCTCGGCTTCGACACGGGCGAGCTTCGCGCCACCGGCCGTTTCCTCCTCGTCGGCACGATCGTCGCCTACGACTGGCTGATGCGCGCGCTCGGCCAGGGGGCGGCCGCCTCGCTGCGCGGCGCCCGGGCCTTCGGCGAACGCCGCCGCGAGGCCGCGCTCGCCCGCGCCGGCGCAGCCGCCGCGCTTGGGGAGATCCAGTTCACCGACGCCGCCGCGCCCCGCCGCGCCGCGCAGGTGCTGCGCGCCGACGCCCGCTATGGCGAGCCGGCCGGCGGCGGCCTTCCGCTCCCCGCCGAACCGGTGCGCGAACGCCGCGGGCTGCTCGCCCGCGTCGCCGGCCTCGCCCGCCGCACGGTCGAGACCGACTATCTCGCCGACCCCGAGCCCGAACTGGTCGAACCGCGCCTGTCGCGCTGGGCGCGCGAGGCCGAGGCCCCGTCCGAGGACCGCATCCGCGCCCGCATCGCCGACGCGGTGAAAACCCGCACCGGCCTTGCCGCCCCCGCCGACGCCCGGCTCGACCCGCACCTCAGGATGGAACCGCCCGTCACCGCCGCCACGCGCCCCTCCGCCGCCATCCAGGCCGCGGCCAGCGGCATGGCCGCCGTCTCCGCCGCATCTGTCGCCGCCGCGCCGCCGGTGTCGGCCGCCAACCTGTTCGCCGCCGACGCCGGCACCGAGGCCTTCGCCGACATTGATACCGACACCGGTGACGACATCGACCTCAACGCCTTCGCCGACCTCGACGACGACGCGGCCGAGGCGCTCTCCGCCGCCCGCCACGCCGGCACCGCCCCCCGCGTCCAGAACGCACCCCGCAAGGCCCCCTTGCCCTCGAAACAGGCGCTGGCCGAAGCCCAGCCGCGGCTCAGGTTCGACGACGCCCCGCCCGTCTATGAAATCCCCCCCCTCTCGCTCCTCGCCAGCCCCTCCTCGGTCCAGCGCCGCCCGCTCTCCGACGAGGCGCTGGAGGAAAACGCCCGGATGCTGGAATCCGTCCTCGACGATTACGGCGTGAAGGGCGAAATCACCTCCGTCCGCCCCGGCCCGGTCGTGACCATGTACGAACTGGAACCCGCCCCCGGCCTCAAGGCCTCCCGCGTGATCGGCCTGGCCGACGACATCGCGCGCTCGATGTCGGCGCTCTCCGCCCGCGTCTCCACCGTCCCCGGCCGCACCGTCATCGGCATCGAACTGCCGAACGCCTTCCGCGAAAAGGTGGTGCTGCGCGAAATCCTCTCGGCCCGCGAATACGGCGATTCCAACCTCCGCCTGCCCTTGGCCCTCGGCAAGGACATCGCCGGCGACCCGGTCATCGCCAACCTCGCCAAGATGCCGCACCTTCTCATCGCGGGCACCACCGGCTCGGGCAAGTCGGTCGCGATCAACACCATGATCCTGTCGCTGCTCTACAAGCTCACGCCCGAGGAATGCCGGCTGATCATGATCGACCCCAAGATGCTGGAGCTTTCCGTCTACGACGGCATCCCGCATCTCCTCTCCCCCGTCGTCACCGACCCCAAGAAGGCGGTTGTCGCCCTCAAATGGACCGTCGGCGAGATGGAGGAGCGCTACCGCAAGATGTCGAAGATGGGCGTCAGGAACATCGAGGGCTACAACGGCCGCGTCCGCGAGGCGCTCGCCAAGGGCGAGATGTTCAAGCGCACCGTCCAGACCGGCTTTGACGAGGAAACCGGCGACCCGGTGTTCGAGACCGACGAATTCGCCCCCGTCGCGCTCCCCTACATCGTCGTCATCGTCGACGAGATGGCCGACCTGATGATGGTCGCGGGGAAAGAGATCGAGGCCTGCATCCAGCGCCTCGCCCAGATGGCCCGCGCCAGCGGAATCCACCTGATCATGGCGACGCAGCGGCCCTCGGTCGACGTCATCACCGGCACGATCAAGGCCAACTTCCCGACCCGGATTTCCTTCCAGGTCACCTCGAAGATCGACTCGCGGACCATCCTCGGCGAGATGGGGGCCGAGCAGCTTCTGGGCCAGGGCGACATGCTCTACATGGCCGGCGGCAGCCGCATCACCCGCGTCCACGGGCCGTTCGTTTCCGACGAGGAGGTCGAGGAGATCGTCACCCACCTCAAGTCCTTCGGGCCGCCCGAATACATGTCCGGCGTGGTCGAGGGGCCCGACGAAGACACCGGCGCCGACATCGACACGGTCCTCGGCCTCGGCGGCGGAGACAACGAGGACGCGCTTTACGATCAGGCCGTGCAGGTGGTCCTCCGCGACCGCAAGGTCAGCACCAGCTACATCCAGCGCAAGCTCGGCATCGGCTACAACAAGGCCGCCCGGCTGGTGGAGCAGATGGAGGAGGAAGGGCTGGTCTCGCCGGCGAACCATGTGGGGAAGCGGGAGATATTGGTGCCGGAGGGGTGAGGGGGATATGCGGCCTAACCAGTTGATTCTAATTGGATCTCTCGGCTGCGATTCGCCAATAACCACGTCTCACAGATTCGATTAGGCCGCGCTCTTTCATGCGATGCAAATAGGTGCGAAAGGTGTTCGCTCGTAGCTCGAAGTTTGCTTGGAGCGCACCCTTGTACAGGGCTGAGGTGGTGAGCGGCTTCTGGGCGCCCTTCAACTCGTCCAGCACACGTCGCTCGACCATGACCCTGTTGGCGCTGTTCTTACGACTAACTTCCTTCAGCGCGCTGCTTTCCCAGCGGGCTTTCATGAGTTGCCGTTTGAGAGCATCTTGCTCTTGCCGCAACTCCCTGATCCTGGTGTCGATTTCTTCGATCTCGCGCATCAAGCGTTGTTCGTAGTAGGTGCGTTCAGGCTCGACCAATGTTGCACTTTCTTTTCTGAAACAACGACGCATCTGACTATAGAGAGGAAATCGTTGGCCAGCAAGCAATTATGGACTTGACATTTTCATCAGATGACTGTAGCAACAACGCTACGCGTTGTTGCTACAGTCATCTGCGATTCGAAACGACTAACGTTGCGAACGTAGTTGAATTCTCAAGATTCGCCTGTATGTATGCTCGTGACATGGCCGGCCCCTCTGCAACCTGAAAGGGTGGTAAGGGTCGGTTTTCATTTGTATAAGCAGTTTGTGGCTAACATACTAAAACCCTACAAAACGCCAGATGAACATATCGCCATCCTTCGCGCCCGCGGGATGACCTTTGCTGATGTTGAAAAGTCAAAACGCTGTCTCTCTCGAGTAGGCTACTATCGTCTCAGCGCCTACTGGTATCCGTTCCGTCGGTCCGTAGCACTGCCCAATCTTGGCCAACACAAGCCGCCCCGTCATATCTACGACGAGTTTGTTGCCGGAACAGACTTCGACGAGGTTTTCTCCTTCTATGTTTTCGACAAGGAGTTGCGTCTCCTTGTCATTGATGCGCTCGAACGCATTGAGATCGGGCTCCGTGCGCAAATCGCCAATCTTCTCGGCGCGCGCGACATCCACGCGCATCGAAACGCCAACGAGCTTCATGGGGACTTCGTTACAAAACCGAGTCCAAGGAACGGGAACAAGACGCGTCATCAGGACTGGCTTGATGCGCAAGACGGAAAGTTTTCGAAGTCAAAGGAAGACTTCGCAGAGCATTTTCGGCGTAAGTATCAAGGGCATCATCCGCCAATCTGGGTTGCCACAGAGGTCTGGGATTGGGGTATGTTGTCGCACTTTGTGGACGGGATGCGACATGCTGACAAAGATGCCATTGCCGTGCTCTATGGCAATTTGACCGGTCGAGAGCTGGTCACATGGGTGCGCTCGTTGAATGATGTCCGCAATATCTGTGCGCACCATTCCCGGCTTTGGAACCGCGGATTGAAAGTGCAACCTAAGTTCCCCAACATTGGCGACGTACCACTACTCGATCACATCCAAGGACAGACCCTCAGTCAGACCAGAGTGTACGCAGCTCTTGTGATCATGCGCATCATGATGACGGCCCTTCATCCGGCAACCAAGTGGCATCACCGGATCAAGGAACTGGTAGGGCGCGCACCGACGAACAGTATCATTGGCATAGAAACGGCAGGTTTCCCTCACGACTGGAGTCGGCAAGGCATGTGGAACTAGCAAGCAAGGGCGGGTGCCAAACAATCTCCCTCCCCCCGATTTCGGCGAAACGACGAAATCGGGCCGCGCCTGCCACCCGGCCGCGCCACGGGCGCGGCGTTCTTCGGGGCAAAGGTCCACTGGACCATTGCTTAACCCTCATCACCCCCTTGGCAGGCGCGATAAACGCGCACTCCCGGCCCGCCCGCCGCGGGCGGGCGTTCGACGAGGAAATCGTCCACTGGACGATTTCTGATCCCGTCTCACCCCAGGCAGTCGCGCCCCGATTTGGCACCGTCCGGCGCGCGCGGATAGCCCCTTGCCCTCCGCCTCGCGGCTCCGGCCAGCCACCCGGGCGGCCTTTCGCCGGCAGGCCGCCTGACCGGGCGGGCTTGAAGTTTCACGCCCCGGCGAAGGCCGGGGCCCCGCTCCCGAAGGGCGCAACGATGACACCGGGGTCCCGGCTTTCGCCGGGGCGCGGACGGGACGCAAGCAAGCGTAGCGAGAGTCTCCAACCCACCATCCGGCAAGCGCAGGATCGGTGGGTTCCGCCTTCGCGCCGGCACCGCCGCGCCCCGTGTCAATCCTTCCCTACCCGCTCATCCCTCAGCGCCCTTAGCCCCGCCAGCTTCTCCCGCGCCTCCGCCTCGCGCTCCTTCGCCTCCCGCGCCTCGGAAACCCTTGCGGCGTGGTCGAGGATCTCGCGCCGCAGCGCCCGCGCCTCCTCCTCGGCGGTCGGCGCGTAACCCACGTCCTCCGGCCCGCCGAGGAGGCCCGCCAGCCGCGCCAGCATGAAGCTGCGCAAGACCGCGTTGATCCGCGTGAGATACCCAACTCCCATCGCCCGGAAGAACCGCAGCACGTCGTCATCGAGCCTCAGCGTCACCTTCTCCTTGCCCGGCACGGCAGGGTCCGACGCGATCTCCATCCACTCGCGGGGGAGCCTGAGCGAGTCCCTCAGCCCCCAGCGCAGGTCCTCCTCCAGCCCCCGCATGGTTGTCGCCAGCTCATGGTAGGCGGCAAGGCGGTCCTTCTCGGCCCGGGTGGGGCGAGGCGTCGGTCTTGGGGTCTGTCTGGGCATGGCGGAGTCCTCCGGGCGGGGCCCCACCCTCGCAAGGGCAGGTTTCGGACCGGTTTCCGGCCCGCGCGCCCCGTCGGGACGGAAAACCGACGCGGAACCGACGCGGAACCGACGCGGAACCGACGCGAAACCGACGGCGATCCGGCGCCGATCCGACCGCCGGTTATGGCATAACCGGCCCCGGTGCCCTACATCACAGCCATGATGCTGAAACGCCTGATCCTCGCCCCCGCCCTCGCCGCGCTGATGGCTGTTCCGGCCCAGGCCGAAAAGCTCTCTCTCGGCGCGATTTCCAACTATATCAACGGCTTGAAGGCGGCCGAGACCGACTTTCGCCAGATCAACGCCGATGGCAGCACCTCCACCGGCCGGGTGCTGATCGAACGCCCCGGGCGGATGCGCTTCGAATACGCCCCGCCGGAGCGCACGCTGGTCCTCGCCTCTGCCGGGCAGGTAGCTATTTTCGACGGAAAATCAAATACTTCCGCCGAACAATACCCGCTCTCCAAGACCCCGCTCAACCTCATCCTCGCCCCGAAGGTGGACCTCACGAAGGCCAGGATGGTGGTCGGCCACACCGAACAGAACGGCCTCACCCTGGTCACCGCACAGGACCCCCAGCACCCCGAGCTCGGCACGATCCAGATGGCTTTCTCCGCCGCCCCCGTGACGCTGAAGCAATGGACCGTCACCGACGAATCCGGCGGCCAGACGACGGTCGTCCTCGGCCCCCTGAAGACCGGCCAGAGCTACCCGATGGAGACCTTCTCGATCAACGCCCAGGCCGAGAAGAACACGAAGCGGAACAAGTAGTTAGCCTCACAGTTTCCCGCAGGAGGCGAGCTGCATCTGATACTTCTCGGACCGCTGCGCAACCTCGCTCGCGACCCTCAGAAGCCAGGCCTTCTCCTGATGGCTGCCGCGGGCATAGCCGCCGTGGCCCTCGTGATAGGCGAGGTACTGGCTGCCCGCATCCCACTTGGAGATGCCGAGCTTCCTTTCGGACCGGTCCATGTACCAGCCGATGAAGTCCGTCGCGTCCTCGATCTTGTTGCGCCGCGCCCCGAAACTCCGCGTCTCGGCGACGTAATCGTCCCAGGTGCCGTCAAGCGCCTGCGAATAGCCATAGGCCGAACTGCGCCGCCCGGCCGGAATGAAGCCGAGCACGAACTTGCGCGGCGTCTTGGCGTTGCCGACGAACTTGCTTTCCTGGTAGATCGTCGCCATCTGCACATGGACCGGCACCCCCCACCTGCGTTCGCTCTGCTGCATTGCAGCGAGGTAGTGGGGACGCTCGTCGACGATGTCGCAGGCGTTGTCGAGGTTGCGCGGCGCGGAATACTGGCCGCCCCCGCAGGACACCAGAAGCAACAGGATACCCAGCCGCAGAAGTCTGCTCATACTGCCTCGCTCGATCTTCTTTTTTCGGCAAGTCTACGGGAAATCGCGGCGAGTGGAAATCACAAAGCGGGTGGCGGGCCGGGCGCCCGCCCGCCGGGGCGCCGACGGGGCGGTGTCGTTCGGGCGCAACGGCTTGAAACTACTGTCGGAACGATGTTCACAGACTGTTTCCGTCGCAATCGGACTGAGACATGGACAGGGGCGGGTCCGTGGCGTTAAGAATTTGACTATCGAGGACGCAAGAAAGATGCTTAAGACGCACGCCAAATATCATCTCGGCCAGGTGGTGCGGCACCGTACGCATCCGTTCCGGGGCGTGATCTTCGATGTCGATGCGATCTTCTCGAACACCGATGAATGGTACGCCGCGATCCCCGAGGAGAGCCGGCCGAAGAAGGAGCAGCCCTTCTACCATCTTCTTGCCGAGAATGCCGACAACTACTACGTCGCCTATGTGTCGGAACAGAACCTCGTCGCCGACAATTCCGGCGAGCCGGTCGATCACCCGGACCTTCCCGATCTTTTCGGTGATTTCGAGGACGGCCGCTATCCGCTGCACTTCCGCCTGAACTGACGGCCCCCGGCCCGTCAGAAGCCGAGCGCGCAGCCGTCCTTGCGGGGATCCGACCCTCCGATCAGAAGCCCCCGCTCGTGGTCGATGCGGATCGCCTGGCCGCCGCCAAGTGGCCCGTCCGGATCGACCACCTCATGCCCCATCGCCGCCAGCGTCGCCCGTGTCGCCGGCGAATAGCCGCGTTCGAGCTTCAGGACGCCCGCCTCGGCCATGCAGCGCGGCGCGTCGATCGCCTCCTGCAGATCCATGCCGAAGTCGAGGAGGTTCGAGGTGAGATGGGCGTGGCCCATCGGCTGGAACGACCCGCCCATCACGCCGAAGGGCATCACGATCCGCCCGCGTTGCCCCAGCATCGCCGGGATGATCGTGTGCATCGGCCGCTTGCCGCCGCCGGCCTCGTTCGGATGCCCCTCGGCGAGGGTGAAGCCGGCGCCGCGGTTCTGGAAGAGGATGCCGAACCTCTCCGAAGCGATGCCGGCGCCGAACCCCCAGTAGGTCGAATAGATCAGCGACACCGCCATGCGGTCGCGGTCGACGACGGTGATATAGACCGTGTCCCGATGGATCGCCTCGGTCCGGCGGGTGACCTGGTCCATCGCTCGCCGCGGGTCGATCAGCGCGGCCAGCCGGTCCGCCGTCGCGTCCGACAGCATGTGATCGAGCCGGGTGGTGTGGCCGGGGTCGGCGATGAAACGGTCGCGCGCGTCATAGGCGAGCTTCGCGGCCTCCGCCTCCAGATGGGCGCGCTCCGGGCCCGAGGGATCGAGCGCGGCGATGTCGAACCGGGCGAGAATCTTCAGAAGCAGGATCGCCGTCGCGCCCTGGCCGTTCGGCGGATGCTCGATCAGGTCGTGGTCCCGGTAGGCGCCGGCGACGGGCTCGGCCCAGGTGCAGGCGGTCGAGCCGAAATCGTCGAGCGTATGGGTTCCGCCCGCCGCCCTGAGCGAGCGCACCATGTCTTCGGCCACCTCGCCCGCGTAGAAGCCGGCGCGCCCCTCCCGCGCGATCCGCCGCAGCGCTTCCGCCTGCCCGGGCGAGCGGAAGATGTCGCCCGTGGCCAGCGGCCTTCCGTCCCTGAGGTAGAAGCGCCGCGCCGCGCCCGAAAGCCGCGGCCCGTCGTCGGCCCAGTCGAACGCCACGCGGGGGGCGACGGGAACGCCTTCCTCGGCGTAGCGGATCGCAGGCGCGAGGAGTGCCGCGAGGCCGAGCCGCCCGTGGCGTTCCGCCAGTGCCGCGAAGGCGTCGACGGCCCCCGGCATGGTCACCGATTCGATGGCCTCGGTGCCGATGGATGCCATTCCCCGCGCCCGCAGCGCGGCGGCGGAAAGCCCGGCCGGCGCCCGGCCCGAGCCGTTGAGCGCGACGACGGTCTCCGCCCCGGCGGGCTTCACCAGAACGAAGCAGTCGCCGCCGATGCCGCAGCTCTGCGGTTCGGCGATGCCAAGGAGGACGGCGCCGGCGATCGCGGCGTCGGCCGCATTGCCGCCCGCCTGGAGGATGTCGAGCGCGATCTTGGCCGCGAGCGGATGCGACGTGGCACAGATCGCATTGGCCGCAAGGACCGGCGACCGCCCGGGCAACTGGAAATCACGCATGGCGCCTCCTTCCCGGGCAGAGGCTAGCCCGGCTTCACCGGGAAGGGAAACCGCAAAACGCGCCCTGAGGCGCGGTCGATGCAATCTGGCTGGGGGAAGCGGAAAGACCTCGGCGCCGCGCAATGGGTGGGGGCTGTTGAACGCGGCGCCGAGGGAAGCCTTAAGCAGCTACAGGGTCAGACTGCCGGACCATTGGGACTTGTTTTTGAAGCCTTTGCGGCAACTTTGCGGCAAATCGCGAGGCAGATCGTGCAAGCCCCCTTGCCGGTGTCAGACGGCGTCGAGCGGGATGCGGAAGGTCAGCCGGTTGCGATCGCCGTCGCGTTCGTAGGTCAGGTTCTCGGTCAGGCCGCGCACCAGCGACCAGCCCCAGCCGCCCTCCGCGAGAGTCGCGACGGCAACCCCGGTCGGGGGCAGGGCGCCCTCGGGGATGGCAAGATGCGGCATCGGGCGGCCGCGATCCTCGATCCGGCAGCAGAGCGCGCTGCCGGCGTGCGACAGGGCAAGGTCGACCTGGCCGCCGGCGCAGCCGCCATAGGCATGTTCGACCACGTTGTTCAGCACTTCCGCGAGCGTCAGTTCCAGCGCGCCGGCATCCTCGGGCGAGATCCGGCGGGCAAATCGGGCGACGGCGGCGCGAAGCGCCTCGCGCACGGCGTAGGGTTCCGCAGGGAAGCGCCGTGCGAAGCGGTCCTCGCCGCGTGCTGCCCGGCCCGCCCCGTTCTGGTCTGGCTTCACCGTCATCCCCCGGCTCACTCGGCGGCGCGAAAGCGTCCTGCGGCCTCCGGCGCGTCGGGCAGGATGCGGAAAACCTCGTCCATCCGGGTCAGCCGGAACACCCGCGCGACATTCGGGGTCAGCGCGGCAAGGTCGAGCCGGCGCAGGGGCGCGAGGAGCTTCATCGCCGCCACGATCGCACCGAGGCCGGAACTGTCGACGAAACTCACCCGCGACAGGTCGAGAATCACCGGCCCCTCGCGGCCCGCCGTCAGCTCGCGCATCCGGTCCTTGAACTGGATCGCCACCGCGGCATCGATCCGCTCCTCATGGACGCGCACGACAAGCGCGTCCGGGCCAGCTTCGGTCATCAGGTTCATCGGTCCGCCCCGGTTCACATCGCCGCAAGGCTGGACGATATTCGTTACTATTCGGTATGCCTTTGCAGGACATGGGTCCCGAGAGGAGACGCGAGATGGAAGAGGTGGTGATCGCAGGGGCCGCGCGGACGGCGATGGGGGGCTTTCAGGGTGTCTTCGCCAGTCTCGACGCGGCGACGCTCGGGGGCGCGGCGATCGCCGCGGCGCTGGCCGATGCCGGCGCCGCGCCCGGCCAGATCGAGGAACTGCTGATGGGCTGCGTCCTGCCGGCGGGGCAGGGGCAGGCGCCGGCGCGGCAGGCGGGCTTCAGGGCCGGGCTGCCGCAGGGGGTGCCGGCGACGACGCTCAACAAGATGTGCGGCTCGGGCATGAAGGCGGCGATGCTGGCCTTCGACCAGATTGCGCTCGGGGCGGGCGGGATCGTCGTCGCGGGGGGCATGGAGAGCATGACCAACGCGCCCTACCTGCTGCCGAAGATGCGGGGCGGCGCGCGGCTCGGCCACGCCCAGGCGCTCGACCACATGTTCCTCGACGGGCTCGAGGACGCCTACGACAGGGGCCGCCTCATGGGCACCTTCGCCGAGGACTGCGCCGCCGCCTTCCAGTTCGGCCGCGCCGACCAGGACGCCTATGCGCTGGCCTCGCTCAGCCGCGCGCTCGAGGCCCAGGCCACCGGCGCCTTCGCGGCCGAGATCGCGCCGGTGGCCGTGGCCGGGCGTGGCGGCGAGGTGACGGTCACCGCCGACGAGCAGCCGGGCCTCGCCCGGCCGGAGAAGATCCCGTCGCTGAAGCCCGCCTTCCGCAAGGACGGCACGGTGACGGCGGCCAACTCCTCCTCGATCTCCGACGGCGCGGCGGCGCTCGTCCTCGCCTCCCGCGGCGCGGCCGAGGCCGCGGGGCTGAAGATCCGCGCCCGCGTCCTTGGCCACGCGAGCCACGCCCAGGCGCCGGCGGACTTCCCCACCGCGCCGGTCCCCGCGGCGGGCAGGCTTCTCGCCCGGCTCGGCTGGGGCGTCGGGGATGTCGACCTCTGGGAGGTCAACGAAGCCTTCGCCGTAGTGCCGATGGCCTTCATGCGCGAGACCGGCGTGCCCCACGACCGGATGAACGTGAACGGTGGCGCCTGTGCGCTTGGCCATCCGATCGGCGCCTCGGGTGCGCGAATCATCGTCACGCTCCTCAACGCGCTCGAACGGCGCGGGCTGAGGCGCGGCGTCGCCGCGATCTGCATCGGCGGCGGCGAGGGCACCGCCATCGCCATCGAGCGCCTGTGATTTCTTCGTTGCCGAAATACCCCCAGGGGGTCCGGGGGCAGGATGCCCCCGGGCCATCAACCGAAGGAACCGCCATGCAGGCCGACTACGCCGCGCTCGCCCGCACCATCGCCAGCCTCACCGAGGGCGAGACCGACGAGGTCGCGCTGATGGCGACGGTCGCCTGCGAGATCCACCACGCCGATGACCGCTTCGACTGGACCGGCTTCTACCGGGTGACCGGGCCGGGCGTCCTGAAGATCGGCCCCTATCAGGGCGGCCACGGCTGCCTCGTCATCCCCTTCGGCCGGGGCGTCTGCGGCGCCGCCGCCCGCACCGGCGAGGTGCAGCTCGTCGCCGATGTCGAGGCCTTCCCCGGCCATATCGCCTGTTCCTCCTCCACCCGGTCCGAGATCGTGCTGCCGGTCTTCGGCGCGGGCGGGCGGCTGATCGGCGTGCTCGACATCGACAGCGACCGGCCCGACGCCTTCACCGCGACCGATGCGCGCGAGCTTGCCGCGATCCTCGCCGCAACCTTCGGACACCTTCGATGACCGGGCCGCACACCGGCGGCTGCCTCTGCGGCGGCGTGCGGTTTCAGGCCGATCCGCCGCTCCGCGACATCGTGGCCTGCCACTGCGGCCAGTGCCGGCGGTGGAGCGGCCATGTCTGGGCGGCAACCTCGGTGCCGCTCGACCGCTTCCGCCTGACCGCCGACGCCACGCTTGGCTGGTTCGACAGCTCCGCCGCCGCGCGGCGCGGCTTCTGCAGCCGCTGCGGGTCGAGCCTCTTCTGGCAACCCGCGGACGAGGCCCGCATCGCCATCGCGGCCGGCGCGCTCGATGCAACGGACGGGCTCCGCCTCACCCGCCATATCCACACCGAAGACGCCGGCGACTACTACCGCCCGGAGGGGCCGCCGCCCCCGCCAGCGCGCGACGGCCTCCGCGTGCTCGACTGCGCCTGCCTCTGCGGCGGGGTGGTCTTCCGCCTGCCGGGGCCTGCGGGGCCTATCACCGCCTGCCACTGCCACCAGTGCCGGCGCCTTTCCGGCCATTACACGGCCTCGTTCGATGCCGACGAAGGCGCGCTCCACTGGCTCCGGCACGACACGCTGGCCGAATACGAAACCCCCGCGGGCGGACGGCGGGGCTTTTGCGCCCGCTGCGGATCGTCGCTCTGGTTCCGCTCGGCCGCGGGCGAATTCTCGGTCGAGGCGGGCGCGGTCACCGGGCCGACCGGCGGGCGGCTCGCCGAACACATCTTCGTCGGCTCTAAGGGAGCATATTACGAGATCGACGGCGGCCTGCCGCAATCGGGACGCTGGTAGCCGTCCGCGCTTGTCTTTCGGCGCGGACCCGGCCACGGTCGGCAGGTGAAGCGAAGGGGACGCACATGACGAAGGACATCACCCTGCTCGACGGCGGCATGGGGCAGGAGTTGATTGCGCGTTCGGGCGATGCGCCGACGCCGCTCTGGGCGACGCAGGTGATGATGGACCATCCCGGCCTCGTCGGCGCGGTCCATGCCGACTATTTCGCCACCGGGGCGACGGTGGCCACGACCAACACCTATGCGATCCACCACGACCGGCTTCTCGCGGCCGGCATCGACGACCGCTTCGCCGCGCTCCACGGGCAGGCACTGGCCGAGGCGCGGGCGGCGCGCGATGCCCGCGGCGCAGGCCGGATCGCCGGCTCCATCGGCCCGCTCGTCGCCTCCTACCGGCCGGAGACGCATCCGCCGCATGGCGAGGCGGTGGGCAAGTATGCCGAGATCGCCCGCCTTCTCGCCCCCGGTGTCGATCTTCTCCTGTGCGAGACGGTCGCCTCGCTCGCCCATGCTAGCGCCGTCCTCGAAGGCGCGGCGGCGGGCGGCAGGCCGGTCTGGCTTTCCGTCACGGTCGATGACGAGGACGGATCGCGCCTGCGCTCGGGCGAGAGGGTGGCCGACCTGCGCGCCGTGGCCCTGGCGGGCGGGGCAGGGGCGGTGCTCGCCAACTGTTCCGCGCCCGAGGCGATGGCGGCGGCGCTTGACCTCTTCGCGGGCTTCGGCCTGCCCTTCGGCGCCTATGCCAACGGCTTCACCCGGATCACCAAGGAATTCCTCAAGGACAGTCCTACCGTGGACGTCCTCCATGCCCGGCCCGAGATGACGCCCGCGCGCTACGCGGATTTCGTCATGGACTGGGTGGCGGCGGGCGCGACCATCGTCGGTGGCTGCTGCGAGACCGGCCCCGCCCATATCGCCGAGATCGCCCGGCGATTGCGCGCCGGCGGCTACCGGATCGTCTGACCGTCAGGCTGCGTGGGCGCCCGCGGCGAGGCCCTTCACGAAGGCGAGGATGTCCGCCACCGGGCGCTTCTCCTCGACCAGCTTCACGATCGCCGTACCGACGACCGCGCCGTCGGCCACGCCGGCGATGGCCTTGGCGGTTTCGGGCGAGCGGATGCCGAAGCCGACGATCACCGGCAGGTCCGTCGCCGCCTTGATCCGCGCGACCTCGGGCGCGACATCGGTCGCCTGGGCGGCAGCGGCACCGGTGATCCCGGTGATCGAGACATAGTAGAGGAAACCGCTGGTGTTCTGGAGCACCTTCGGCAGGCGCTTGGCATCCGTCGTCGGCGTCGCCAGCCGGATGAAGTTCAGCCCGGCCCGGTTCGCCGGGATGCAGAGTTCGTCATCCTCCTCGGGCGGCAGGTCCACGACGATGAGCCCGTCGACGCCCGCCGCCTTCGCGTCGGCGAGGAAGCGGTCTACCCCGCGCGAGTAGATCGGGTTGTAGTAGCCCATCAGCACGATCGGCGTGCGATCGTCGCCCTGGCGGAACGCGGCCACCATGTCGAGCGTCTTCTGCAGCGTCTGGCCGCCTTCCAGCGCGCGCTGCCCGGCGAGCTGGATCGTCGGCCCGTCGGCCATCGGATCGGTGAAGGGCATCCCCAGCTCGATCACGTCGACGCCTGCCGCCGGAAGCCCCTTCATCAGCGCGAGCGAGGTTTCCACATCGGGATCGCCTGCCATGATGTAGGCGACGAAGGCCTTGCGCCCCTCTGCCTTCAGGCTGGCGAATGTCTTCTCGATCCGGGTCATGGGGCTCTCCTCGTCCGTCGCGCCGGTCTTGCAGAAAAGCCGGGGCGAAATCAATGGGCCTTCGCGGGTGGCCGGGCGGGCGGGGCGGGGCTTGACCCGTCGCCCCCGAACCCCATAGATGCGCCCGATCTCGGGCGAAAGGGCGGAACATGGGCTTCAGGATGGGCATCGTCGGAATGCCGAACGTGGGCAAGTCCACGCTCTTCAACGCGCTGACGAAGACTGCTGCCGCTCAGGCCGCCAACTTTCCCTTCTGCACCATCGAGCCCAACGTCGGCGAGGTCGCCGTGCCCGATGCGCGACTCGAAAGGCTCGCCGCCATCGCCGGGTCGAAGCAGATCATCCCGACGCGGATCACCTTCGTCGACATCGCCGGCCTGGTTCGCGGCGCGTCGAAGGGCGAGGGGCTCGGCAACCAGTTTCTCGCCAATATCCGCGAGGTCGATGCCATCGCCCATGTGCTGCGCTGCTTCGAGGATGGCGACGTCACCCATGTCGAGGGCCGGATCGACCCGATCGCCGATGCCGAGACGATCGAGACCGAGTTGATGATCGCCGACATGGAGTCGATCGAGCGGCGGCTCGCCGGCATCGCCCGCAAGGTCAAGGGCGGCGACAAGGAGACCGCGGCGCAGGAACGGCTGATGAGGACCGCGCTCGTCGCACTCGAGGCCGGCCGGCCGGCCCGTACGGTGACGGTGGCGGAGGACGACGCGAAGGCCTGGGGAATGCTCCAGCTCCTGACCGCCAAGCCCGTGCTCTACGTCTGCAACGTCGAGGAAGCCTCGGCCGCCACCGGCAACGCGCTGTCGGCGAAGGTGGCGGAGATGGCGGCGGCGCAGGGCGCGGCCTCGGTCGTGATCTCGGCGAAGATCGAGGAGGAACTGGCGCAGATGGAGCCCGCCGATGCGGCGATGTTCCTCGAGGAGATGGGGCTGCACGAGGCCGGGCTCGACCGGCTGATCCGCGCGGCCTATGGGCTGCTGGGCCTTCTGACCTATTTCACCGTGGGTCCGAAGGAAGCCCGCGCCTGGACGATCACCGGCGGTACGCTCGCGCCACAGGCGGCGGGCGTCATCCACGGCGATTTCGAGCGCGGCTTCATCCGGGCCGAGACCATCGCCTATGACGACTACGTCGCCTGCAACGGCGAGGCCGGCGCCCGCGAGTCCGGCAGGTTCCGGGTGGAAGGCAAGACCTACGAGGTGAAGGACGGCGACGTGCTGCACTTCCTCTTCAACGCCTGAGGCCGCCCTTCGACCGCCGCCTCAGCCGTGCCGGCCCATGCTGCGGAAGAGGCGCATGATCAGGACGTAGAGCGCCGGCACCATGAAGAGGCCGAGGAAGGTGGAGGCGACCATGCCGCCGATCACCCCGATGCCGATGGCGTTCTGTGCCGCCGCGCCCGCGCCCGAGGCGGTGGCCAAGGGCAGGACGCCGAGGATGAACGCGAGCGCCGTCATCAGGATCGGGCGCAGCCGGATCCGCGCGGCCTCGACCGCCGCCTCGCCGATGGTCCGGCCCTGGGCGCGCAGGCGTTCGGCGAATTCCACGATCAGGATCGCGTTGCGCGCGGCCAGGCCGATGGTGGTCAGCATCCCGACCTTGAAATAGACGTCGTTCGACTGCCCGAAGGCCCAGGCCGCCAGAAGCGCCCCCAGCACCCCGACCGGAACGGCCAGCATCACCGCGAAGGGGATCGTCCAGCTTTCGTAAAGCGCCGCCAGCGCGAGGAACACCACGAGCACCGAGACCGCGTAGAGGAGCGGCGCCTGGGTGCCGGATTGCTGTTCCTGATAGCTGATCCCGGTCCAGGCAAGGCCGTAGCCGCCGGCGATCTGGCCGGTGAGGTCCTGCATGACCTCCATCGCCGTTCCGGTCGAAACCCCGGTCGCGGGGGCGCCGGACACAAGGATCGCCGCCGTCGCCTCGAAGCGTTGCAGCCCGGGCGGCACCGGCTCCCACCGGGTGGTCATGAACGAGGAAAACGGCACCATCTCGCCCTTCGCGTTGCGCGCATACCAGGCGAAGATGTCCTCGGGCTGCATCCGGAAGGGGGCCGCCGCCTGCACGATCACCGGCCTGAGCGAGGCACCGAGCACGAAGTCGTTCACCGTGTCGCCGGCGAAGATCACCGAAAGCATGGCGTTGACCTGCGACAGCGCCACGCCGAAGCTCTCCATCTTCTGCTGGTCGAGGTCGAGCCTCAGCGCGCTGTCGTCCTCGGTGCCGTCGACGCGGACGTTCTGCACGAGCGGGTTGGCCTTGGCGCGGCGTTCGAGCCGCCGGGCGGCGGCGCGCAGCGCCTCGGTGCCCTTGCCCGCCTGGTCGACGAGGTAGAAGGTGAAGCCGCCGGTGTTGCCGAGCCCGCGGATCGCGGGGGGCTGGTTGACCACGACCCGGCCCGCGCGGAACTTCGAGAAGGCGTCATTGGCGCGGTCGGCCACCGCCGCCGATGACAGGCGTTCGTCGCCGGCGCGCAGGGCGAAGTCACGCAGCTTGACGAAGACCGTGGCGCGGCTCTGGCCCCCTCCGCTGAACCCGAAGCCGAGCGTGGCGAAGGTCGATTCGACCGCATCCTTCTCCTCTTCCAGCATGTAGGCGTTCACCGCGTCGAGCACCGCGCGGGTCTGCTGCGCCGTGGCGCCTTCATCCAGCCGGATGAAGGTCATGAGCACGCCCTGGTCCTCGGGCGGGATGAACGAGGAGGTCATCCGCCCCCAGATCGCCCAGGCCCCGCCGAGGATCAGCGCGAGCACCGGCAGCATCAGCACCGGCGCGCGCAGGCTCTGCCGCACGCTCGCGCCGTAGAATCCGGTGAAACGGGCAAGTCCGGCATTGAACCAGCGCGCCGGGGCGAAGCGGTGGTGGATGTCGCCCTGCCGCAGAAGCCGCGCCGACATCGGCGGCGACAGGATCACCGCGACCAGAAGCGACAGCGCCATCGCGCTGACCATCGTGATCGAGAACTGCCGGTAGATCACCCCGGTCGAGCCGGGGAAGAAGGCCATCGGCAGGAACACCGCCGCCAGCACCACGTTGATGCCGACCAGCGCCTGGGTGATCTGGCCCATGCTCTTGGCGGTCGCCTCGCGCGCGGGCAGGCCCTCGTCGGCCATCAGCCGCTCGACGTTCTCGACCACGACGATGGCGTCGTCGACCAGAAGGCCGATCGCCAGGACCATCGCGAACATGGTCAGCGTGTTGATCGAATAGCCCGCCGCATAGAGTACCGCGAGCGTGCCCAGAAGCACGACCGGCACGGTGATCAGCGGGATGAGGGTGGCGCGCAGGCTTTGCAGGAAGACCACCAGCACCAGGACCACGAGCGCCACCGCCGCGATCAGCGTATGCTCCACCTGACGGATCGACAGTTCCACGAAAGGCGAGGTGTCGTAGGCGATGCGGAACTCGAGCCCCGCGGGCAGTGCGGCGGTCAGCCGGTCGAGCGTCTCGCGCACCCGGGCCGAGGTCTCGACGGCGTTCGCCCCGGTTTCGAGGTTCACGCCGAAGCCCGATGCGGGCTGGCCGTTGAATAGGCTTTCCGATCCGTAGCGTTCCTGCCCGATCTCGATCTGGGCCACATCGCCCAGCCGGACCGCACCGCCGCCGGCCTCGGTCTTGAGCAGGATCTGTTCGAATTCCTCGACCGAGCCGAGCTGGCTCTGTGCCGTGATCGTGGCGGTGAACTGCTGGCCCGGCACGGTGGGCTGGCTGCCGAGCGCGCCGACCGAGACCGTGGTGTTCTGCGCCTGCACCGCCGCGACGACGTCCGAGGGCGTGAGCTGGTAGCGCACCAGCGAGAGCGGATCGAGCCAGATCCGCATGGCATAGCCCGTGCCGAAGCTGTTGAGCCCGCCGACGCCCTCGGTCCGTTCGACCTGGCCCTCGACCTGTTCGGCCATGATGTCGCCGAGTTGCAGCGTGGTGTAGCGTCCCTGGGTGTCGACGAGCGACCCCACGAGGAGGATGTCGGAGCTTGACCGCGTCACCCGCACCCCGGCCGTGCGCACCGCCGACGGCAGGCGGCTTTCGATGCGGCTGACCTTCGACTGCACCTCGTTCTGCGCCTCGACCGGGTCGGCGCTGCCGTCGAAGGTCAGGGTGATCGACGCATTGCCGAGCCGCGAGCCGCTTTCCATGTAGAGCATGCCGTCGAGCCCGGTCAGGCTTTCCTCGATCACCCGGGTGACGGAGTTCTGCACCGCGCGGGCGGTGGCGCCGGGATAGCGGGCCGAGATGCTGACGGTGGTGGGGGCGATGTCGGGGTATTGCTGCACCGGCAGGACCAGGAAGGCGGCGGCGCCGGCCAGCATCACCATGAGCGAAAGCACCCAGGCGAAGACCGGGCGGCCGATGAAGAAGGTGCCCATGCCTAGTTGCCCATGCCTAGTTGCCCATGCCTAGTTGCTCCGGGGGGCCGGGGCCGGGGCGGGGGCCGGGGCGGGGGCTGTGGCGGGGGCTGCGGCGTCCGCCTTCGCCTCGGCGGCATCCTCCACCACGCCTTCGGGAGAGATCGTCACTGGCACGGTGCTGACCTCGGCGCCCTCGGCAAGGTTGGTCCGCCCGTCGACGATGAGCGCTTCGCCCGCCCGCACGCCCTCGACCACGATCCAGGCGTTCTGGTAGCTGCCGGATTCGACAAGGGTCCGCTGCTCGGCCTTGCCCGCGACCGCCACGAAGGCGGTGAGGCTGCCGTCGGAGCCGCGCGAGGTGGCGCGCTGCGGCACCAGAAGGGCTGTGGTCGAGCCAACCGTCATCTTCACCCGCAGGAACTGGCCGGGCAGGATGGCGTGGTCGGAGTTGTCGAATTGCAGCCTGAGCGCCGTCGTCCCGGTGGTGGTGGACACCGAAATGCCCGGCGCCACAAGCTCGCCCTTGCGGTCGTAGGTCTTGCCGGTCTCGAGCGTCAGGGCAAAGCCCGCGTCGCTGCCCGCGGTCAGGGTGCCGGCCTCGAAACGGTCGCGGGTTTCCTGGATGCGGCGGCTCGATTCCTCGATGTCGACATAGACCGGGTCGAGCCGCGTGACGGTGGTCAGCGCCTCGCTCTGGTTCGCGGTCACGATTGCGCCGACCGAAACCGTGGCCACGTCCGGGACGCCCGAGATCGGGCTGAGGATTTCGGTCCGGTCGAGATTGAGCTGCGCCAGGTCGCGCACCGCTTCCGCCGCGCTCAGCCTCGCCTCGGCCTCGGCGGCCTTGACGCGCGCGCTGTCGACGTCTTCGGCCGTCACGCTGCGGTTTTCAAGCTGCTGGTAGCGGGTGAGCGTCGCCCCGGCGGCCGCGAGCGCGGCGCGCGCCCCGGCCACCGACGCTTCGGCCGCCTTGAGGTCGGCCACATAGGTGTCGCCGTTGATGCGGAACAGCGGATCGCCGACGCTGACCGGCCGCCCCGGGTGGTAGAGGATTTCCGAGATCACGCCGGCAACGCGCGGGCGGATGTCCACCTGTTCGAAGGCCACGGCCCGGCCCGGCACGGTGACGATGTAGGGAACCTGCGCGGGCTCAAGCGTGATGACGCCCACCGCGGTCGGTCCGTTATTCCCGCCCGAGCCGGTGCCGCCCTGCTGCGCGGCCGCGGGCAGGGCCAGGGCGGCAAGGGCGGCGATGACATGCGCCGGAGAGCGGACAAGCTTCGTGAAACCCATGACACCCTCTTATCCGCCAGCGCAGGAAAAACCGAGCGGATTCGTCTTGAACGGCGGGGCGGGGCGTTTCCGTCGCATCGGCTTCGCCGCCCGGTGACACGGCAATATCCGATCGCGGAACGCCTCGATTCCGGACTGGCGCGGCCGCGACCGACCTGCTAGGCTTTCGTGAAATATCGGCATGCAGGCCTCGGACCGATCGCAAAGGGCGCGGATCGGTGCGGGGCCTTTTGGTTTGGGTCGGGGATGAAGCGGAACCTCAGCATCGGCCTTCTCCATTCCGCGAGCGGCCCCTACGCCGCGCTCGGGCAGGCGGCGCGGGCCGGTGTCCTCAGGGGCGTGGCCGAGGTGAATGCCGACGCCGCGCTCGATGTCGCCTTCGATGTCGTCGAGCGCGATCCCGAGGGACGTCTGGACCGCTATGCGCCGCTCTGCCGCGACATGCTGCGCAACGCCGGCGTGCGGCATGTCTTCGGCTGCCTCACCTCGTCGAGCCGCAAGGAGGTGATCCCCGAACTGGAGCGTCTGGACGGCCTGCTGTGGTATTCCGCGCCCTACGAGGGGTTCGAGGCGTCCGAGCAGGTGGTCTACACACATTCCTGCCCGAACCAGCACCTGCTGCCGCTTCTGGACTGGGCGATGCCGACCTTCGGACGGCGCGCCGCGCTGGTGGGGTCGAACTACATCTGGGGCTGGGAAATCGCCCAGATCGCCCGCGAACGGATCGGCGCGGCCGGCGGAGAGATCCTGTCGGACCGGTATCTTGCCATCGGCGACACCGAGCTTGATCACCTGATCGCCGAAATCCGGGTGCTGAGACCCGATTTCATCGTCAATTCGCTGATCGGGGAAAGCTCCTACACCTTCCTGGCCCGGATCGCCGGCCTGCGCGCCGAACTGGGGGACGCCGCGGCGCTGCCGGTCCTGTCGTGCAATTTCACCGAGGCCGAGATCGGCGCGGCGGGGGCGGCGGCGGAAGGGCTCTATTCCGCCGGCCCGTATTTCGAGGCGGCGGCGGGCGGGCTCGGCTCGTTCGCGGAAACCTCGCGGCTGGCGGTCCACGAACTCGCCCGGCTGCTGCACGGCACCGCCGGCGGCGAGACGCTTCCGCTGGCCCAGCTCCTCGCCCTTGCCGCCCGGCGCGGGCGTCCGTCGCGGCTCGATCCCGACACCCAGCACGCCCGCCAGCCGGTGGTCATCGCCGAACTGCGCGGCGGCAGGTTCCGCGAAATCCTGCGGCTGCCCGAGATCGCCGCCGACCCCTACCTGAGCCACCAAGACCGGCTGCCGTTGCCGCGGCCGATGCTGAAGGTGGTGTCGTGATGCGGGTGCGGACCGAACACCTGGGCGGCGCGAGGGCCTTCGTCCTTCACCGCCCGCATCCGGCGATCCAGCCCTTGGTGCGGCAACTGCATGTCATCGGGCTTGAGGTGCGCGAGGCCTGGCCGGAGCTTCCGGCCGAGGCGGTCACAGCCGATTTCGTCTTCTACGACGCGGACATGGCGCACGAGGCGCAGTTTCCCTGGGCGGCCGGAGCCGCGCCGATGCCGATGATCGCGCTGATCGCGTCGGAGGCGCCGGGGCGGCTGCGCTGGGCGATGGCGATGGGGGCGCATGCGCAACTGATCAAGCCGGTGGGCGGCACGGGCGTCTACGCGGCACTTCTGGTCGCGCGGAGCAACTTCGACCGCGCCAACGAGGCGGCGGCCCGCATCGCCGCCCTGGAATCGCGGCTTTCGGCCCGCCAGACCATCGTCCAGGCGGTGATGATCTTCGTCCTGCGCGGCAAGAGCCAGGGCGAGGCCTACGAGCTTCTGCGCCAGACCGCGATGGCCTGGCGCGTCACCATCGAGGAGGCCGCCGAGCGGCTGGTGGCGACCCATTCCGGCGAAGGACGGCCAGATGACGGCAAACGTGTCGATCTCGCCTGAGCCGGCGGCGCTGCCCGAAACCGCCCCGTCGCTCTGGCGCCGGCTGGCGCGGCGCAAGCTGGCGGTGATGGGCCTGCTGATCATCGCGCTCTGCGTTGCCGGCGCGGTGCTTGCGCCGTGGATCGTCCCCTACGACCCGAACGAGCAGCATTTCGACGGGCTGACGATCGAGGGCGCGCCGCTGCCGCCCGGACCCGCGTTCTGGTTCGGTACCGACCTTCTCGGCCGCGACCTGTTCTCGCGGCTGCTGTTCGGCGCGCGGACCTCGCTGCTGATCGGCATCGTCGCCAACGGCGCCGCGCTTGTCATCGGCACGCTGGTGGGCGTGACCGCGGGCTATTTCCGCGGCCTCGCCGGTGCGGTGCTGATGCGCTTCACCGACCTGATGATGGCGTTCCCGGCGCTTTTGCTGGCGATCTGCCTCGCGGCGATCTTTTCGCCCTCGCTCTGGATCGTGGCGATGGTGATCGCCTTCGTGAACTGGGTGCAGACCGCGCGGGTGATCTTCACCCAGACCTCGTCCCTGGCCGAACGCGACTTCATCGCTGCCGAGAGGACGCTCGGCGCGGGGCCCGGGCGCATCCTCTTCCGCCACATCCTGCCGCATCTGGTGCCGACGCTGATCGTCTGGGGCACGCTCGGCATCTCGACCACGGTGCTGCTGGAGGCGACGCTCAGCTACCTCGGCGTGGGCGTGCAGCCGCCGACCCCCTCCTGGGGCAACATCATCTTCGAGAACCAGACCTATTTCCAGACCGCGCCCTGGCTCGTCTTCATCCCCGGCGCGGCGATCCTCGCGCTGGCGCTGGCCTTCAACCTCGTCGGCGACGCGCTGCGCGACATCCTCGACCCGACGCAACAGGGGCGCGACTGATGCTGGCCTATGTCGCGCGCCGCCTGGTCCAGTCCGCGCTGATCCTTCTGGGCGTCTCGTTCATCACCTTCCTGCTGCTCTATGTCCTGCCGGCCGATCCGGTGCGCCAGATCGCCGGCCGTTCGGCCACCGCCGAGACGGTGGAAAGCATCCGCCGCCAGCTCGGGCTCGACCAGCCCTTCCTCGTGCAATACGGCCGCTACCTGTGGAACCTGGCGCAGGGCGACTTCGGCCGCTCCTACCTCCAGAAGACCGAGGTGGCGGACCTTCTCCTCTCGCGCCTGCCGGCGACGCTCCTCCTGATGGTCGCGGCGATCCTCTGCGAGTTGCTGATCGGGCTGACGCTCGGCGTGGTCGCCGCGCTCAATCGCGGCAGGGCGCTCGACAATGTGCTGATGCTGTCGAGCTTCGTCACCGTTTCCGCGCCGCAGTTCGTGGTGGCGCTCCTGCTGCTCTATGTCTTCGCGGTCAAGCTCGGATGGTTCCCAATCGGCGGCTACGGTACGCCGGCGCATCTGGTGCTGCCGGCGCTGACGCTCGGCATCCTCGGCTCCGGCTGGTATTCGCGGATCATGCGCTCCTCGATGCTCGACATGCTCAGGGCCGACTTCATCCGCACCGCGCGGGCCAAGGGTCTCGGCCGGGCCCGGGTGGTGCTGGGCCATGCGCTGCCCAATGCGATCCTGCCGATCGTCGCCATGATCGGCATCGACATCGGCATGTTCATGTCCGGCATCGTCGTCGTCGAAAGCGTCTTCGGCTGGCCCGGCATCGGCCAGCTCGCCTGGCAGGCGATCCAGCGCGTCGACATTCCCATCATCATGGGCGTCACCCTGGTCTCCGCCCTTGCCATCGTCATCGGCAACCTTCTGGCCGATCTCGTCGCCCCGGCGATCGACCCGCGCATCCGCATTCGCTGAACCAACCAAGCCAACGGGAGAGAAAAGATGAAAAGACTGGTCCTGTCCACCGCGCTCGCCGCGCTCATGGCGTTCCCTGCGCTCGGCCAGAGCGCCGAGCCGAACCACGGCGGCAACATGATCGTCACCTACAAGGACGATGTCGCCACGCTCGACCCCGCGATCGGCTACGACTGGCAGAACTGGTCGATGATCAAGTCGGTCTTCGACGGGCTGATGGACTACGAGCCCGGCACCACCGTGCTGCGTCCCGGCCTTGCCGAAAGCCATGACCTGTCGGAGGACGGGCTGACCTACACCTTCCACCTGCGCCCCGGCGTCAAGTTCCACAACGGCCGCGAGATGACGGCCGAGGATGTGGTCTGGTCGATCAACCGCGTGGTCAACCCCGCCACCCAGTCGCCCGGACAGGGCTTCTTCGCCATGATCGACGGCTTCGATGCCGCCGCCGCCGGCACCGCCGAGGGGCTTTCGGGCCTGTCGGCGCCGGATGCCAGCACCGTCGTCTTCAAGCTGTCGCGCCCCGACGCCACCTTCCTGCATGTCATGGCGCTCAACTTCTCCTTCGTCGTGCCGAAGGAAGTGGTAGAGGCCGAGGGCGCCGATTTCGGCAAGAAGCCCGTGGGCACCGGCGCCTTCCGGCTGACCGAATGGACGCTGGGCCAGCGTCTGGTGTTCGAGAGGAACCCAGACTACTGGATCGAGGGCGTGCCCTATCTGGACAGCTTCACCGTCGAGGTCGGGCAGGAGCCGGTGGTCGCGCTCCTCAGGGCCCAGAACGGCGAGGTGGACGTGCCGGGCGACGGCATCCCGCCGGCGAAGTTCGTCGAGGTGATGTCCGATCCGGAGCAGAAGGCGCTGGTGGTCGAGGGCGGCCAGCTTCACACCGGCTATGTCACGATGAACGTGACCCAGGCCCCTTTCGACAAGGTCGAGGTGCGCCGCGCGGTGAACATGGCGATCAACAAGGACCGGATCGTCCAGGTGATCAACGGCCGCGCGGTTCCCGCCAACCAGCCGCTGCCGCCGACGATGCCGGGCTATACCAGGGACTATGCCGGCTATCCCTATGATCCGGAGGGGGCGAAGAAGCTTCTGGCCGATGCCGGCTATGCCGACGGCTTCACGACCGAGCTTTACGCGATGAACACCGACCCGAACCCGCGCATCGCCCAGGCGATCCAGCAGGACCTGAAGGCGATCGGCATCGACGCGGCGATCAAGTCGCTGGCCCAGGCCAACGTGATCGAGGCCGGCGGTGCCGGCACCGCGCCGATGATCTGGTCGGGCGGCATGGCCTGGATCGCCGACTTCCCCGACCCGGCCAACTTCTACGGCCCGATCCTCGGCTGCGGCGGCGCCGTCGAGGGCGGCTGGAACTGGGCGAAGTACTGCAACGAGGCGCTCGATGCCAAGGCGGCCGAGGCCGATTCCATCGTCGACCCGGCGAAGGCCGGCGACCGGCTGAAGATGTGGTCCGACATCTACATGGCGGTGATGGAGGACGCGCCCTGGGCGCCGGTCTTCAACGAGCAGCGCTTCACGATGAAATCCGCCCGGATGGGCGGCGATGACGCGCTCTACGTCGATCCGGTCTCGATCCCGGTCAACTACGATTACGTCTTCATCAAGGAGTGAGCGGGCGCGATGTGCAAGCACTGCAACCATACGATCCATGCCCGGAGCCACCATTTCGGCTGGGACAATTCCTTCGCCCCGGCGTTGAGGGCGGAGCCCGGCGAGACGATCCTGTTCCAATGCCTTGACAGTTCCGGGGGCCAGCTTGGCCCCCGCTCGACGGTCAAGGACGTGGGCGCGCTCGACTTCGGCCGGATCAACCCGGTCTCGGGCCCGGTCTTCGTCGACGGCGCGAAACCGGGCGATGTGCTGAAGGTGACGATCGAAGGCTTCACCCCGCAGGAACGCGAGGGCGCGGGCTTTGGCTGGACGGCGAACATTCCCGGCTTCGGCCTGCTCGCCGACCAGTTCACCGAACCCGCGCTCCACGTCTGGAAGTTTGACGCGACGAGCCTCGAGCCTGCGCTTTTCAGCAGATCGGCGCGGGTGCCCCTGAAGCCCTTCGCCGGCACGATCGGCAACGCGCCGGCCGAGGCGGGCCATCATTCGGTGGTCCCGCCGCGCCGGATGGGCGGCAACATGGACATCCGCGACCTTTCCGCCGGGACCGTGCTCTACCTGCCGGTGGAGGTGGAGGGCGCGCTCTTCAGCGTCGGCGACACCCATGCGGCGCAGGGTGACGGCGAGGTCTGCGGCACCGCTATCGAAAGCCCGTTCGATGTGGTGCTGGCACTGGACGTGATCAGGGGCCAGCCGTTGAAGACCCCGCGCTTCACCACGCCGGGCCCGGTCACCCGGCATCTCGACGCCAGGGGCTACGAGGCCACCACCGGCATCGGCCCCGATCTCTGGACGGCGGCGAAGGATGCGGTGGCGAACATGATCGACCTTCTCTGTGCCACCCAGAAGCTCGATCCGGTCGACGCCTACATGCTGGTGTCCACCTGCGGCGATCTGAGGGTATCCGAAATCGTCGACATGCCGAACGTGGTCGTCAGCTTCTACGTGCCGAGGGCGGTGTTCGAGTGACGCGCCCCGAACCGCCTTCCCCCACCGCCGGCGCGGCCGCGCAGGAGGTCGTGCTGGCGGTGCGCGACCTGCATGTCGCCGCCCGGTCGGAGGCCGGGCCGGTGCCGCTCTTGCGCGGCCTTTCCTTTGACCTGCGTCGGGGGGAAACGCTGGCCATCGCCGGGGAAAGCGGTTCGGGCAAGTCGATTACCGCGCTGGCGATCATGGGGCTTCTGCCGCAGCCGGCGGTTCGGGTGACGGCGGGCTCGATCCGGCTGGGCGGGACGGAGCTGACCACCCTGCCGGACTCGCGGATGCAGGCGCTGCGCGGCGCCCGCATCGCCATGATCTTCCAGGAGCCGATGACGGCGCTGAACCCGGTGATGACGATCGGGCGGCAGCTGACCGAGGCGATCCGGGCGCATGACCCGGTGCCGACCGCTGAGGCTCGCGCCCGCGCCCTGGCGGCGCTGCGCTCGGTGCGCCTGTCGCAGCCGGAACGGCGGCTCGACCAGTATCCACACGAACTGTCGGGAGGCATGCGCCAGCGCGTGATGATCGCGATGGCGCTGGCGCTTCGCCCCGACGTGCTGATCGCCGACGAACCCACCACCGCGCTCGATGTCACGGTGCAGCGCGAGGTGCTCGACCTTCTGCGCGACCTCCAGCGCGAGTTGTCGACGGCGGTGATCCTCATCACCCATGACATGGGCGTGGTCGCCGAGATGGCCGACCGGGTGATCGTCATGCGCGATGGCCGCGAGGTCGAAAGCGCGGCGACCGTCGATCTTTTCGAGACGCCGCGCGACGACTACACGCGCGAGCTTCTGGCCGCCGTGCCCCGGATCGGGGCCGCGGCGCCCCGCCCGGCGCCCGCGGCACGCGATGTGCTCGTGCGGTTCGACGACGTCTCGGTGCGGTTCCCGATCCGCGCCGGCGTCTTCGGCCGCGTCAGGGCGCAGGTCCACGCCGTCGAACATGTCTCGTTCGACGTGATCCGGGGCGAGACGCTGTCGCTTGTCGGCGAAAGCGGCTGCGGCAAGTCGACGCTCGCCAAGGCGCTGGTCGGGCTGGTGCCGCATTCGGGGCGGATCGAGATCGGCGGCAAGGTTCTGGGAGAGTTGGACGGCGCCGGGCGCAAGGCGCTTCGCCGCGATCTCCAGATCGTGTTCCAGGACCCGATGGCCGCGCTCGATTCCCGCATGACGGTGGGCGAACTGATCCGTGAACCCCTGGCCATCCACGGCATCGGCACGCCCGCCGAACAGCGCGCGCGCGTGCACGACCTCCTGGAGCGCGTGGACCTTCCGGCAGCGGCCGCGCGGCGCTATCCCCACCAGTTCTCCGGCGGCCAGCGCCAGCGCATCTGCATCGCCCGCGCGCTCGCGCTCAAGCCCCGGCTCATCGTCTGCGACGAAAGCGTCGCCGCGCTCGACGTCTCGATCCAGGCGCGCGTGCTCGCCCTTCTGCGCGACCTCCAGAAGGAGATGGGGGTGAGCTATCTCTTCATCAGCCACGACATGGCGGTGGTCGAGAACATCTCGGACCGGATCGCGGTGATGTATCTGGGGCAGATCGTGGAAATGGGCAGCCGCGCGCAGTTGTTCGGCGACCCCCGCCACAGCTACACCCGGCGGCTTCTGGCGGCGGTTCCCGTGCCCGACCCGCGCCGTCCGCGCCGCCCCACCCCGCGTCTGGCCGGCGAAATCCCGAGCCCGGTCTGGCCCCTGGGCTCGGGGCCGGCACGGCAGGCACTGGTCGACGTCGGCGGCGGCCACCTCGTTGCGCCCGAAGACGCGCGGGGCCTCAGCCTGTCAGCCTGAGCGCCGGCCCGTGCCGCCCACCGGCGGTGATGCCGCCGCCCGGCCGGGCGCGGGAAAGGCCGAGCGCCGCAGCACCCTGCCACCGTCATCGACGACCAGCCTGCGGGCCACCCCGCCGTGATGAAACGTCAGCCGCCAGCGGCCGGCATCGGCGCCCTCGCCGGTCTCGCAGCGTGTGGTGATCGCGCCGCTGCGCATTCCCTCGCGCACCTCCGCGACGCCGATCCCGAGGATCTCGGCCACCAGCGCGGCATCGATCACGAAGCCGTCGCCGTCGCGCTCGATCCCGGCCACGGGGCTCATCGCCAGTAGCCGTTGGCCGCCGCGACGGTGGCGAAATGCGTGGCCACGACCTGGCTGACCGCGATCAGCGCATCGGAATCGCCGGCGTATTCCGGGCGGAGCCGGTCGCGGACAGCCGCGTCGGGCTGGGTGAGCTTGACCGCATAGCGCGAAAGCTTGACGGCAAGGTCATAGCCCTCGGCGGGTGTCGCAGTGATCAGGCTGGGAAGCCAGGTCGTCATCGGTCTCTCCTTTCGGTGCGGGTGGTGTCGGCAGGATGCGCCAGGCATCGCCCTCGGGGTCGTCGAACTGCCCGGTGCGGAGCGCCCAGGCAAAACTCGCAAGCCCGATCAGCCCAAGCCCGAGCGACAGCGGGACGAGGAAGAAGATGTTCATTCGCCACCTCCCGCGATCGCCCGCCAGGCATGCCAGGTGCCGTGCCCGAGGACGGGAAAGACGACGACGAGCCCGACGAGCCCGGTCAGCGCCGAAACCCCGAGCCCCAGGATGACGATGGCGCCCCAGGCCAGCATCGGGCGCAGGTTCTGCACGGTCATCGCAAAGCTCAGGCCCATCGCGGTCAGCGCATCGCTGCGGGTGGAGACGAGCATCGGAATGGAAAAGACGCTGACCGCGAAGGCGAAGGCTGCGAACAGCCCGCCCACCAGCGTGCCTGTCGCGATCAGCGTCCATCCCCGGGGCGTCGTGAATGCGTTGGTCAACGCTTCCTCCGCGCCGGGGAAGGGGGTAAGGCCGAAGAAGAGTGCATAGAGCAGATCCGCGGCCCGGAGCCAGAAAAGGACGAGAAGGCCGAGGAAAAGGCCGGCATAGGCCAGTTGCCCGCCCGAGGCGGGGTGCAGCGCCACCATGTCGGCAAGCGAGGCCCGCCCGCCCGCCACCCGCCGTCGGCTTTTCTCGTAGAGCCCGATCGCCAGGAACGGGCCGACGATCAGGAAGCCCGAAACCGCCGGCAGGGCCAGATAGAGCAGCCCCGAGGCGTGCAGCACGTAGAGGACCGCCCAGGAGATCGCCATGAGAAACCCGCCATAGGCGAGGCTCGAGCCGGGATCGGCGCGCAGATCGTCCCAGCCGCGTGCCAGCCAGCCGAGCGCGGCGCGGGCGGGCAGGTGGCGGGCGAAGGCCGGTTCCGGGCGGGACGGCGGTCGAAGCGTCGGCAGCGGTTCGAGCATGGTCCGTCTCCTCAGCAGGCCGGCTTCGCGGGCATCGCCGCGGCCTTTTCGACACAGCCGGGTTGCGAGCCGATGGCGACGGCCAGAAGATGGGCGTTGGCACCGACGAAAACGGCGGCCGCCAGCACCGCCCCGGCGATCGCCAGAAGCCTTTGCGCCCGCGCGGTCATTGCCCCGCCTCCGCGCCGCCGAGGCGCGTCACGTAGAGCGCGAGCAGGTTGATCTCCGCCGGACCGAGCCGCGGCTTCCAGGACGGCATCTCGCCCCTCCGCCCCTGCTGCAGCGTTTCGGCGACCGTGGCCTCGTCCTGGCCGTAGATCGTCGCGGTGTCGGTCAGCGAGGGGGCGCCGTTCATCAGCCCGCCGTCGCCCGCGTCGCCGTGGCAGGCGGCGCAATTGTCGGCAAAGAGCGCGGCCGCGGGGCCGTCCTTTTCAGCCGTGCCGGAGGGCAGGGCAGCGACATGGCGGGCGAGCGCCTCGCGGTCCTCCCGCGCCAGTCCGGCGAAGCTTGGCATTTCGGCATAGCGGGCGTCGGGGTCGGTGGAGTTGATGCCGACCCGGATCGTCTCGGCCACCGTCCCGGGGTCGCCGCCCCAGAGCCAGGAGTGGTCGGCCAGCACCGGAAAGCCCGGCCCGCCGGTGCCCCCGGTGCCGTGACAGGCCGCGCAGTTGTCCGCGAAAAGCCGCGCCGCCGCCGGCATCGCCTCGGCCATCAGCGCGGGATCGTCGGCAAGCGCGGCGAAATCGGGCTGGTCGAACCGCGCCATCCAGCCCTGCCGCAGGCCGCCGAGCGCCTCGAACCCCTTGACCGCCGCCTGCCCCTGATCGAGCCCGAGAAGCCCGCGTGTGTAGTCGCGCCCGGTGGGCCAGGCCGGCAGCAGGATCCAGGCCACCACCGAATAGAGGAAGGCGATGAGCAGGAACACGAGCACGATCTTCGGGAACGGCGTGTTGAGTTCCTTGATGCCGTTCCAGTCGTGCCCCGTCGTGTCGTAGCCGGTGACGGGATCGACCTCGCGCTCATGTCCGCCAGCGGTGCTCATCGCTGCCCCTCCCGCTCGTCGGACAGCAGGATCGAGCGCGCCGCGCGGTCGTGGGCGGCGCGGCGGCCGGGGCTGTAGGTGCGGATCAGGACGACGAGGAAGAACCCCATCATCCAGATCAGGCCGAAGGTCTTGGCAATGTAGACGAGAAGGTCGTGGGTCATTCGCCCCCCCGTGCCAGAAGGTCGTAGGGCGCCCGCGTCTGGGTGCCGAGCGATTGCAGGTAGGCCACCAGCGCGTCCATCTCGGTCAGTTCCGTCGGGTTGCCATCGAAATCCCGCGCCGCGAACCGCTCGCCGTAGCGGTCGCGCGCCGCTTCCGCGCCGGGCGAATCCGGCCGGCTCTGCCCCAGCGCGTCCGTCGCGGCATTGGTGATCATGCCGGCGTCGTAGGGCACGCCCAGGCGCGCGAGCGCCGCCAGTTCGGGCCCGAGGTTGCCGGTCTCCAGCGGGCGCATCAGCCAGGGATAGGCCGGCATGATCGAGGCCGGCACCACCGCCCGCGGGTCGGTCAGGTGCTCGACATGCCAGCGGTCGGAATACTTGCCGCCCAGCCGTGCAAGGTCCGGCCCGGTGCGCTTCGAGCCCCAGAGCATCGGATGGTCATAGGCGCTTTCGCCGGCCAGCGAATAGGGGCCGTAGCGGTCGATCTCGTCGGCCAGGCTGCGCACCATCTGGCTGTGGCAGGCGTAGCAGCCTTCGCGGATGTAGATTTCCCGTCCGGCCAGTTCCAGCGGCGTCAGCGGGCGAAGGTCTTCCGGCACCGCCACCGTCTCGTCGATGGTGAAGAGCGGCGCGATCTCCACCAGACCGCCGATCGAGGCGGCGACGATGATCGCGGCGACGAGCCCCATCGACAGCTTTTCCAGGTTGTAGTGCAGTTTCAGCGGCATCGGCCTACTCCGCCGGTTGCAGGGCGAGCGGGCGGTCGCGCGCCCCGGCGCCGGCCGGTGCCGCGCGCATCGTCGCCCGGCAGTTCAGCGTGCAGATCACCGCTCCGGTCAGGAACATCGCCCCGCCGATGGCCCGGAGCAGGTAGTAGGGCGCCATCGCCTGCACCGATTGCAGGAAGCTGTAGGAAAGCGCGCCGCTGTCGTCATAGGCGCGCCACATCAACCCTTGCGTGATGCCGGCGTTCCACATCGAGACGACGTAGACCAGCGTTCCGGTGACGGCGAGCCAGAAGTGCCACTCGATCGCCCGCGGCCAGGCCATCGTGTCGCGGCCCGAAAGCTGTGGCACCAAAGTGTAGATCGCGCCGAAGATGATCATGGCGACCCAGCCCAGCGTGCCGGAATGGACGTGGCCCACCGTCCAGTCGGTGTAATGGCTGAGCGAGTTGACCGGGCGGATGGCGAGGAACGAGCCCTCGAAGGTGGAAAGCCCGTAGAACACTGCCGCCACGAACATGAAACGCAGCGTCGCGTCGTCGCGGACCTTGTGCCAGGCACCGTTCAGTGTCGCGATCGCATTGCCGGCCGAGGCCCAGGAGGGCACCAGCAGCATCACCGAGAAGGTCATCCCCAGCGTCTGCACCCAGTAGGGCAGCGCGGTGTAGTGCAGGTGGTGCGAGCCGACCCAGATGTAGAAGAACACGATCCCCCAGAAGCTGAGGATCGAGAGCCGATAGGACCAGATCGGCCGGCCCGAGCGCACGGGCAGGAAATAGTAGAGCATCCCCAGGAACCCGGCCGTCAGGAAGAAGGCGACCGCATTGTGGCCATACCACCACTGGATCATCGCATCCTGCACCCCCGACCAGACCGGAAAGCTCCGCGCCCCCGCGAGGCTGACGGGCAGCGCGATGTTGTTGACGATGTGCAGGATCGCCACCACCAGGATGAAGGCCATGTAATACCAGTTGGCGACGTAGATATGCGGTTCTGCCCGGCGGGCGAGCGTGCGGATGTAGAGCGCGAAGTAGACCAGCCAGACCGCGACCAGCCAGAGGTCGGCATACCATTCCGCCTCGGCGTATTCCTTCGACTGGGTCGATCCCATCAGATAGCCGGTCACCGCCCAGGCGCAGAAGAGGTTGAAGCCGATCAGCACCACCCACGGGCTGAGCGCGTCGGCGAGCCGCGCCCGCGAGGTGCGTTGCAGGACGTGGAACGAGGTGGCGATCAGCGCGTTGCCGCCGAAGCCGAAGATCACCCCGGTGGTATGCACCGGGCGCAGCCGGCCGAAGCTGGTCGCCGGCCAGAGCGGCGTCGCCTCGGGCCAGTAGAGGAGCGCCGCAACCCAGACGCCCGCGCCCATGCCGATCATCGCCCAGACCAGCGTCATGACGATGCCGAAGCGGGTGGGGGCGTCATCGTAGCGCCGTTCCCGGCCGGGGGCCGGCACCGGATCTTCGTAGAGCGAGGCGCCAAGCCGGAACACCAGGACGAGGCCGAGCGCCAGTGCCATGACGCCATGCACCGCCATCGGACCCTGCCGCGCCGCCGCGGCCATCGCCAGCCCCATGAGCGCCAGCGCCGCCGAAAGGCCAAGCCCGGTCTTCCGCTCTGCCATTGTCAGCGATGCGCGCATGTCCGCTCCGCGTCTCCCAAAAACACGCCCTCGGGTCCGGCCGACGTGCGGCACGGACCGTCGCGCCGCCGGCGGGCGGCGCGGATAGGTTGAATCGGTATTTACAATACCAATTAACAGACCTAGACAGGATTGCAAGCCTCAACCGGAGTTGCCCCGATGTCAGGAGCCCAAGCGTCCGTTTCCTCTGCCCGGCCGGAGATCACCGCAGCTCTGATGGCCCAGACCGGGCTTGACGAGATCATCCTCACCGCACTCGTGCACGACTTCTATTCCCGGGTGCGGGCGGATGCGGTTCTGGGGCCGATCTTCGCCGACCGCATCGCCGACTGGGCGAAGCATCTGGACCGCATGGTGGCCTTCTGGTCCTCGGTCGCGCTGATGACCGGGCGCTACCACGGCGCGCCGATGCCCGCCCATGCGACCCTTCCGGTCAACTGGGCGCATTTCGACCGGTGGCTGGACTTGTTCCGCCAGACCGCCGACGAGGTCTGCCCGCCCGAAGGTGCCGCACATGTGATCGAACGGGCCGAGCGCATCGCCCGGTCGCTGCACATGGCCGTGGAGGACACCGCCCGCCGCACCGCGTTCACCCTGCGCTGAGACCCGCCCTGCGCGGCTGAAACGGCCCTCGCCGGTGCTGCGATGCCCCATCCGGCGGACCCGCGCCGGGGCCGGGCGCGACCGCGCTGGACTATCCCCCGGACATCGGCCTATGGTCGCAGCATGGCGACGGTCTTTTTCCCCCGCAGGGCCCGGCATCGTGCCGGGGTGCTGCTGATGCGCTCTCTGCCCCGGGCAGAGGGATGTCGTCGCTGACCCGTCGCCCGGGGCCGTTCACGAAAAGACGCTGTCGACCGCGGGGCATCCTGTCCCGGTCACGCCGCCCACCAGACAACGAGGACAGATCATGGCCCGCAAATCCCGCCCGCAAGTGACCATCGCCCGCGAAACCCTCGACCGGCTCGAACGCCTGGCCGACGGCATGCTGGCGCGCAGCCCCGATCTGGCGGGCCGGTTGCTCGACGAACTGACCCGCGCGCGCATCGTTCCCGCCGCGAAGATCGGCGCCGACGTGGCCGGGATCGGCAGCACCATCACCTACCGCGACGAGGCGACCGGCCGCGACCAGACCATCACCCTCGTCTGGCCCGAGGACGCCGACATCGCGGCGGGCCGCGCCTCTGTCATGACGCCGATCGGCGTGGCCCTCCTCGGCCTTGCGGCGGGCGCGCGCTTTACCTGGGAAACCCGGATGGGCGAGACCCGGGAACTGACGGTGCTGTCGGTGTCCCCGCCCGAGGCGGACGCCCCGGCGGCCTGAGGGGCCGGCGATGACGCTTTTCGACGGGGCCATCCTCGCCGCCGCCGCCTTCGGGGCGGGAATGCTGAACACGGTGGCGGGCGGGGGCACGTTCCTGACCTTTCCGGCCCTTGTCTTCACCGGCATCCCGTCCGTCGCGGCCAATGCCACCAGCGCGGTGGCGGTGTTTCCGGGATACCTTGCCGGAGCCCTGGGATTCCGCCGGGAACTCGGGCGGGTGGATCGCGCGCGCCTTGGCCGCCTGGCGGCGGTGACGCTTGCGGGCGGGCTCGCCGGATCGCTTCTGCTGATGGTGTCATCGAACGAGACGTTCTCGAGGATCGTGCCGGCGCTGCTTCTGTTCGCGACGCTCGCGTTCCTGTTCGGCGACCGCCTGCGCCGGCTTGTCTCGGGCCTTGCCAGCGGCGAAGGGGCCAGGGCGGCGGCCGGCCTCTTCCTCGTCAGCCTCTATGGCGGCTATTTCAATGGCGGGCTCGGGATCATGCTGCTCGCGCTCTTCTCGGTCTGGGGCATGAGCGACCTGCACGAGATGAACGGCCTGAAGAATGGCCTGTCCTTCGTGCTGTCGGCGATTTCGGTGACGGCCTTCGCGGCGGCGGGGCTGGTGGCCTGGCCGCAGGCCGTGCTGATGATGGCCGCCTCGACGGCGGTGACGCTTGCGGGCGCCCCGGTGGCCCGGCTGCTGTCGCGCCCGGTGCGGCGTGGGCTGATCGCGCTCGTGGGGGTCGGCATGACCGCGGTCTTCGCGCTCAGGACCTGGGGATGAGCGGGGTTGCGGATCGGCGGGGCGGACCCGCCGCAGCCGCGGCGCACCGGTCCGCGGGCACCCGCCACAGGGTCACTTCAGCCGCTCGAGGATCGAGACGTAGTTGGCCACGGCCACCCCGCCCATGTTGAAGATCCCGGCGAGCGTCGCGTCCCGCACTTGGATGTCCCCGGCCTCGCCCATGAGCTGCATCGCCGACAGCACATGCATCGACACGCCGGTCGCGCCGATCGGGTGGCCCTTGGCCTTCAGCCCGCCCGAGGGGTTGACCGGCAGCGGCCCGCCCATTTCTGTCTGGTCTTCAAGCGCGATCTTCGCCCCCTGTCCCGGCCGGGCAAGCCCCATCGCCTCGTATTCGATCAGTTCGGCGATGGTGAAGCAGTCGTGCGTCTCGACGAAGGACAGGTCATCCAGCCGCAGCCGAGCTGCCGCCAGCGCCCGTGCCCAGGCTTCGGCGCAGCCTTCCATCCGCAGCACGTCGCGCTTCGACATCGGCAGGAAGTCCTGCACCTGTTCGTTGGCGCGGAAGGTCACCGCCCGGCGCATCCCGAGCGCGGTTTCGGTGTCGGCCAGCACCAGCGCCGCCGCCCCGTCGGAGACCAGCGAGCAGTCGGTGCGCTTCAGGGGGCCGGCGACATAGGGGTTCCTCTCGCTTTCGCTGCGGCAGAAGTCGTAGCCCAGGTCCTTGCGGATCTGCGCCAAGGGGTTGCCGATGCCGTTCCGGTGGTTCTTGGCGGCGATCCGCGCCAGCGCGTCGGACTGGTCGCCGTGGCGCTGGAAATAGGCCTCGGCGATCCGGCCGAACACCCCGGCGAAGCCGCCGGGCGTCTCCCCCTCCTCCGCCAGGTAGGAGGCGCGAAGGAGGTTCTGGCCAACCTCCGGCCCGGCGGCGTCGGTCATCTTCTCGACGCCCACGACCAGAACCACCCGCGCGGCCTTCGCCGCAATGGCGCGCAGGCCCTGGCGGACGGCGGCCGAGCCGGTGGCGCAGGCGTTCTCCACCCGCGTCGCCGGCGTGAAGCGCAGGCCGTCATCGGCCTGAAGGACGAGGCTCGCGGTGAAGTCCTGCGCCGAGAAGCCGGCGTTGAAATGGCCGAGCACGATTTCGTCGACATCCTCGGCGCCGATGCCGGCATGGTCGAGCGCCTGGCGCGTCACCCGCACGATCAGGCTTTCCACCGTCTCGCCCTGAAGCTTGCCGAAGGGCGTGTGGGCCCAGCCGACGATGCAGGCGGTCATGTCGTTGTCTCCTTTCGGCCGGCGCGGGCCTCAGCTCGTCTCGAAATGCCGGATCAGCTCGTAGCTGGTGACCTGCGCCGCCAGCCAGTCGTTCCAGTACTGAAGCTCGGCCCGGCGCGAGGCGGCGAAATGCTCGACGAAGTCGCCGCCGAAGTAGTCGCGGGCGAAGGCCGACCGCTCGAACACCTCGGTCGCCTCGCCGAGCGTCCGGGCGAGCCGCGCCGCATCCGGCGCCTTCAGCGCGTTGCCGACGACCGGTGGCGACGGCACCAGGCCGTTGGCGATGCCGTGGTGCCCGCCCGCCAGCATCGCGGCGATGGAGAGATAGGGATTGGCATCGGCGCCCGGCACGCGATGCTCGATCCGGTAGGCTTTCGGCTCGGGATAGGCGATCACGCGAAGCGCGGCGCTGCGGTTGTCATGGCCCCAGGAGACGTTCTCCGGGCTCCAGGCCGAGACGTTGAAGCGGCGGAAGGAATTGACATAGGGCCGGAAGATCACGCCGCAGTCGGAAAGCCCGGCGAGCATCCCGGCCAGATATTTGTGGCCGATCTCGGACAGCTTGCCGGTCGTCGGATCGTGGAAGGCGTTCGCGCCGTCCTTCCAGATGCTCTGGTGGACATGGGCGCCGCAGCCGGAATCGCCCACGCGCCATTTCGCCATGAAGGTGGCGGTCAGGCCCCTTTCCGCGCAAAGCTCGCGGAAGTAGGTCTTGGCGCGGATGGCGTTGTCGGCCGCTTCCATCGCCCCGGCGGGCGCCATCGCGAATTCCACCGCGCCAAGGCCAAGCTCGGTGTGGAAGACCTCGACAGTGATGCCGATGCTGCGCATCCGGCGGATGAACTCGGCGCCAAGCTCTCGCGCCTCGTCGGACTGGGTCAGACGATAGGCATTCGCCATCCGGCCGATCGAGGTCAGGTCGTGGTGGCGCCCGGCCGCCTGCGCCTCGCGGTCGGCGTGGAAGACGAAGGCCTCATATTCGACGCCGAACATCGGCGCATAGCCGGTTTCGGCAAAGCGGTCGGCGACGCGGCGCAGCACGTTGCGCGGCGCCAGCGGAAAGGGCGACCCGTCGGGATAGGCGACATCGTAGAGAACCGCCCCCATGCCCTGCCGCCACGGCAGCACCCGGGCGGTGGAAAGGTCCGGCACCGCCAACACGTCGGGAAAGCCGTTGTCGTAGGAGCTGTGCCGCGATTCCCAGACGTCATCGACCGGCGTCATCTGGTAGAGCACGGTGCAGATCGCGCTCTTGCCCCCGCCGGCGACCTTCTTCGCGGCGGCGAACTTGCCCCTGAGCGCACCGTTGAGGTCGGGGATCTCCATCTGCACCAGGTCGGCCTCGCCGGCCAGCATGGCCGCCACGGCCCGTTCGGCAAGCGCACGTCCGGCCTCTCTATCCCCCGTTGCCATCGGTCCCGTCCTTCCTGTTTCCGTCCCGCTGCGCCGTGCCGCCAAGGCGCCCCGGCTTCATCGCCCCGACCCGGCGATAGATCTCATCGGGCACCAGCGCGGGGTCCTTGTAGATGTACCAGGTACATTTGCCGCCGCTGCGCGCCTCGGGCCAGACCGGCGGCTCGACCACGCGGGTGGGATAGCCGAAGCGGCGCATCGGCATCCGTTCGTTGAGCTGGCAGCAATGCACGCAGTAGAGGCAGATCCCCGTCTTGTTCCATGCCCAGTCATGCGGCTTCGTCGTCACCCCGAGGTTCCAGGGCGGCTCCATCCGCGGGCCCGCGCCGCTGTCGGGATCGTCGCGCAGCGTCCGGCCGCCGGACCCGCAGGGATCGAAGCGGAGCGCCCAGCGGTCCGCCTCCTCGATCACCTCGACCGAGCCTTTCCGGCCCGGCCCGCTGAGATGGCCGCGCAACCCCTCCAGCGCGTAGTGCATCAGGAGGTCGAAGCTCCGCACCCAGGGGTGATGGTCGGTGTCGTAGCGGACATAGTAGTCATACATCGGCTGCATCAGCACGTCCCAAAGCTCGCCGGTGATCTCCTCGCCCAGGTGCCGGGCGGCCGCATCCACCCAGAAATAGACCCCGTCGCACAGCCGGTCATGGGTGTCGCGCCACACCTCGCGCGCCTCGTCCAGAAGCGCGGGATCACACCTCGCCGCCTCGGCGCCGGCGGCGTAGTCCTCGATCAGCGCGCAGTAGCGCGCCCAGCCGGCATCGCCGTCGAAGGCCGACCCGTCCGGCCCGGCCAGAAGCGACGCCAGCCGCGCGGTATCGGCCGCGATGACCGCGGCCGGAACCCCGCGCGTGGCGAGGAAGTCGGGAATCTCGCAGCACCAGGCGGTGAACAGCTCGTAGGCTTCCAGCGCCTCCTGCACGGTATAGCGCGCAAGGTCGGCCGCATCCGCGCCCCGCCCCTCGCGCAGGGCCGTCCTGGCCAGATCATAGCTCGACGCGGCATGAGCGGCGTAATCGCCGGCGCGGACCTTCGCGCCGGTTGCCGGGTGTTCGACGAGGGGGCCCCCCGAAACGACCCTGGGGCCTTGTGCCATCAGGACACCTCGACCCCGGCCCTGCGCAGGCGCCTGCGGTGCCAGATGTCGTCGATCTCGTCAGAGCCGAGCAGGCCCGAGGGCCGGAAGGCCATCGACAGCACGATGACGAGGCCGAGGAAGAAGCCGGTCAGGCCGAACATCTCGGGCAACTGCATCCACGCGACCGCGGGCCCGCTTTCGAGGAAGCGCATCGTTTCGACGCCGACGGTGACGATCACGCAGCCCACCACCGCGCCGGTGACGCTGTGCATTCCGCCAAGGATCAGCATCGCGATCGTCAGGAACGTCAGATCGAAATAGAAGCTTTTCGGGCTGATCGTGCCGACGAACAGGGTGAAGAGCGCCCCCGCGATCGCCATGATGAAGGCGCTGAGCATCCATGCCGCGAAACGCAGCTTGCGGATCGGCACGCCCACCGCGCTGGCGGCCGCGACGTCCTCGGAGGAGGCGCGCAACTGCAGCCCCCATTTCGAGTCGCGGAATGCGCGGGCCAGCACGATCGCGCCGAATGCGGTCGCCACCGCCCAGCCGATCGTCGCCTTGGGCGGGATTCCGTAGAAGGCGCGGGGCCCGCGCGTCAGGTCGACCCAGTTCATCACCACAACATGCACGATGACGAGGAACGCCAGCGTCGCAATCGTGGCGGCAACGCCGGCCTGCCGTACCATCATCAGCCCGACGAGAAAGGCCACGGCGAGCGTGATCAGGATCGCGAGGAGCACGGCGAGAAGGGGCGAAAGCTCGAACGTGTTCACGCCGAAGGGCGCGGTCGCGAGCGCCGAACGCTTCACCGCGACCGGCGTGGCGAGGATCGCGGTGACATAGGCCGATATCCCCATGAAGCCGACGTGGCCGAAATGGGTGATGTCGGAATTGCCCATGAACACCTGAAGCCCCACCACGGCGATCAGGTTCACGAGGAAGGTGAAGAACAGGCGCTGATGGTAGGGGGCGGCGAAGCCCCAGACCAGAAGCCCCGCGACCGCGATGCAGAGCCCGAGCACCACCGCACCGACCAGCGCGCGTCTTTCGATCATCATGACTTTTCTCCGAAGTCGGGGCGTTCGCCGAGGATGCCCTGCGGACGGACCAGCAGGAGGACGCCGACCGCGGTGAAGATGAAGGCGTCGCGGAACCCCGCCATGCTTTCGGGCAGCACCACCTGCATCATCACTTCGGCCACGCCGAGCACGAGCCCGCCGATTACCGCGCCGGGCAGGCTGCCGAAGCCCCCGATCACCGCCGCGACGAAGGCCTTCAGCACCGGCGTGAACCCCATGAACGGGTCGACCGCGCCGCGCCGTGCCAGCACGAAGACGGTGGCAAGCCCCGCAAGGAAGCCGGAGATGGCGAAGGCGGTCGCGATCACCCGGTCGGCGCGCACGCCCATCAGCCGCACCGTGTTCACGTCCTTGGCCGCCGCGCGCATCGCCATGCCGATCGTCGTGCGCCGCAGGAAGACGACGAGCAGGGCGATGGCGGTGAACGTGACGGCGGTTTCGAAGATTTGCACGATCGGGATGCGGACCGAGCCGATGGTCACGTTCGAGATGAGGAAATCCATCGTCGGGACCGCCTTTGCCCGGGTGCCGACGAGGATCAGCGCCACGTTCTGGATCAGGATCGAAACCCCGAACGCGGTGAGCATCCCCGTCGTCGGCGGCGCGCCCCTGACAGGCTTGAACGCGACCTTTTCGAGGAACATGGCGAAAAGCACCACCGAAAGCACCCCCACCGGCAGGAGAAGCGCCGGATTGGCGATGCCCAACCCCGCCGCGACGAGGAACATCGTGTAGCCGCCGAAGGTGATCATGTCGCCATGTGCGAAATTGACCAGCCCCATGACGGAGAAGACGATGGCAAGGCCCAGCGCCAGAAGCGCATATTCGCCGCCGAGGCTGAGCGCGTTCATGGATTGCTGAAGCAGATACTCCATGCTCAGTGCCCCTCCAGCCCGAGATACATTTCCATCACGCCACCGCTTTGACGCAGATCCTCGGCCGTCCCCGAGAACTGCATCGCGCCGCTGGCCAGCACATAGGCGCGGTCGGCGAATTCCAGCACCTCGCCGGCGTTCTGCTCGACGACGAGCATGGTCACGCCCCAGTCGCGGAGCTGGACGAGGAACTCGAAGATCTGGTCGACAATGCGGGGGGCAAGGCCCAGCGAGGGCTCGTCCAGCATCAGGAACCTCGGCCGCGACATCAGAGAACGCGAAATCGCCAGCATCTGCTGTTCACCGCCCGACATGTATTTTGCCGCCGAATGGAAGCGCTTGCGCAGGATCGGGAACATTCCGAGGAATTTCTCGGTATCCTCGGCAATCCCGTCGGGATCGCTGCGGGTTGCCGCGCCTAGGCGCAGGTTCTCCGCCACGGTCAGGTCGGCAAAGACCCGACGGCCCTCGGGCGTGACGGTCATGCCGCGGCGGACCAGGGCCTCGGTGCCAAGCGCGGTCACATCCTCATCCCGGAAGGTGATCCGCCCGCCGGTCTTCGGCACGAGGCCGATGATGGCGGAGATCAGGCTGGACTTCCCCGCCCCGTTCGGTCCGAGGAGGGTGACGATCTCACCCTCCCCGACCGTAAGGCTCACGTCCCGTACGGCCCGGATCGGGCCGTACGAAACCGATATGTTCTCGGCATTGAACATCACGGAGCAGGCACCCAGGCCGGCGTGGGCCGGGCCACCTCGACGAAGGCCCCGTCCTTGATCTGAAGCGCAACCATCTGCTTCAGCGGCGTGCCGGCCTGGTCCTTGTAGGTGATGGAGCCGGAGGCGATCCCCTTCATCCCCTCGATCTCGCGGATCGCCGCGTTGATCGCCGGGGGCTCAAAGGAACCGGCCGCCTCGACCGCGGTCTTGACCACGTCGACCGCCTCGCCGCCCAGACCGAAGAAGACGTTCTGGACGTTGAAGCCGCGAGCCGTGCAATCGTCGTAGAAAGCCTTCAGTGCGCTGCCTTCGGTGGGGAAGCCGTGGGTGATGAAGGTAGCGAGCTTGCCGCCGGCACCGGAGACCGGGATCAGGCTCGGGTCATCGAACCCGTCGGTCCCGTAGACCGGGATGTTGACGTCGGCGCTGGCGAGCGTGCGCAGGAAGACGCCGGCATCGGGCATCAGGATGGCGCCGAAGATCACATCGGGCTTGTCGGCCATGTTGCTGATCTCAGCCACCTGGGGCGCGTAGTCGGCAAGGCCGTGGTGGTAGGAGACCCGGCCGACGACCTGCCCGCCGAGCTTCTCGAAGGCCTGGGCGAAATACTCCGGCGTCACCAGCGAATAGGCGCCCACGTCATGGGCGATCATCAGCGCCGCCTTGCGGTGGCCGGCGGCATAGGCCAGCTCCGCCGCGGCTGCGCCCGAGGCGTTGTCGCCGTAGGGCACCAGATAGCCGTTGTCGGGCGAGGCCTGCGGGAAGGCAGGCTGGGTCGAGCCGACCGACAGCACCGGGATCCCCTGCGCCAGCGCAAGGCCGGCCATCGGGATGAGCCCGTCGTCGGTCGGCGGGCCGAAGAGCACGTCGGCGCCGGCGTCTATCAGCTCCTGGGCGATGTTCGCGGCGGTCACCGGGTCGCTCTTGGTGTCGCGGGTCATGAGCGTGACCGGCTTGCCGAGAATGCCGCCGGCATCGTTGATCTGGGCGACACGGCAGGCGACGCCGTCGGGTCCGTCATAGGGCGCAAGAAGCCCGGTGACGGCGGCGGCATGGCCGATGACGAGCCCCTCCTCCTGGGCCGCGGCCGGCAGCGCCAGGGCGACACCTGCCAGAAGCGCCGCGAACTTGCCTTTACGAGTGATGTTCATGTTTCTCCTCCTCCGTTGATGCGGCCTTCCTTTTCCTGGAATGACCAATGTAGACTTCGATGACCTTGGGGTTCTTCGTCACCTCGTCGGGCGTCCCCGAGGCAATGATCCTCCCGGCGTCCAGCACGAAGATCCGGCTGCAGAGCGTCATGATGAAGCGCAGATCGTGGTCGATCACGATGACGCCGCAGCGAAAATCGCCCGAGGCGCGGCGGACCGCGGCGATCAGGGCCGTGGTCTCGCCGGCGTTCATCCCGGCCGCGGGCTCGTCCAGCAGCAGGAAATCCGGTGCCAGCGCCAGCGCCCGCACGATCTCGAGCCGCCGCTGGCTGCCGTAGGGCAGCGCCCCCGCCTTCCAGTCGGCGAAGCGGGTGAGGTCGAACTGGTCCAGGAGCGCCCCGACGTCGACGCGGCGGCTCAGCTCGGGGCGGTCGCGTTGCCCGGATGTATGGGCGACCTCGACGTTCTGGCGCACGGTCAGGCGGGTGAAGAGACGGATGTTCTGGAACGTGCGGCCGAGCCCCGAGGCTGCGCAGAACTGCGGCGAGGTGTTGGAGACGCGCACGCCCCCCAGCCGCACCTCGCCCGACGAAACCGGCATCAGCGAGGTGATCGCGTTGATCAGCGTCGACTTGCCCGCGCCATTCGGCCCGATCAGGCCGACGATCTCGCCCGGGTTGCAGTCGAGCGAGACGTCGTGCAGGACCTGGAGCCCGCCGAAGCTCTTGCAGACGCCGGAAACCACAAGCGGATTGCCATGCGTTTCCATTGGGGGAATCCCCCCTTGTGAAGCGTTACCCTGTGGCACGGTCTTCTCCCATGTGCGGAAGTGCCGCCGTTTTCCGGCCGGTCTTTGGTCTAGTAATCAGACCTTCATAACACAAGTCAACCGATAAATTCCCCCTTGCCGGCGCCCGGACCGGGCCCCGAACGGCCCTGCGGCCGGAGGGTCGAAAATTCCATTGTTCTATTATCAGACCATTCATATACTTGCGCCAATGGCGCCCTGGCACAGGGTGCCGGCGGACCGATCGCGAACAGGCCCGGCGTGCCACCTGCGCCACGAAGCGGGCGGGTGGAACCGGGACGGAAACCAGGCGTCTCGTGGTGGAGAATCCCGAATCGACGCGCCTACAGGTGAGGTAAGGATGGCCGGGAAAGTGGCTGGGGGCGATGCGTCGAATCCCACGGACGACGATGCGGCACGGGCTGACAGCCTCGTGCTCGGGGCGATCAACAGCATTCGCCCGGTCGCGGCCTACGAGCTGGTCGTGGAACAGGTCAAGCGCGCGATCTTCCTCGGCCGCTTCGTCCCCGGCGACAAGCTTCCGCCCGAACGTGACCTCGCCGCGCAGATGCTGGTGTCGCGGACGACGATCCGAGAGGCCATGCGCGTGCTCGAGGGCGAAGGCCTGATCCAGGTGAAACGCGGGGCCACCGGCGGGCTGGTGGTGAAGGCACAAAGCGGCCTGCGCCCGCACGAGGTCGAGTCCTACATGGAAGCCCAGCGCGAGATGCTGGACGCGATCTACGAATACCGGATCGCGAACGAGTGCATGGCGGCGCGCCTTGCCGCGACGCGCCGCAGCAAGGACCAGTTGCGGCGCATGGCCTCGGCGCTGAAAGCGATGGGACAGCTTTGCGAGACGCCCGAGCTTCGGGCGACGATGGCCAATATCGCGCGGTTCCGCGCACTCGATTCCGAGTTCCACCTCGCCGTGGCCGAAGCCTCGGGAAACCGTCTCATCCAGCAGGCCGTCGAGGATGCGCGCACTGCGATGTTCCTGCCGATCGGCAAGGTCTTCAAGAGGCTGGAAGACAGCGCCAACGAGCATCACGAGGAGATCTTCGCCGCAATCAGCGACGGCGACCCCGATCGCGCCGCCGAGGCGATGCGCAGCCATATCGTCACGACGCGCCAAAGCCTCGAGAACCTGATGCCGCAGAAGACCGCCCCGAAGCGTGCCGCGCCGCGCGCCGGGCGCAGGGGCACGGCGCGGTCGGCCACGCCGGCGGCGGGGTGATCCGGGTGATCTCCGGCAGGCATCCGACATGACCGCCGCGCCGCCCGCCGCATCGGCCGCCCCCGGCGCGTGCGTCAGCGAAAGCGCGCAAGATAGTCTGACGCGAGCTTCGCGGTGTTGGCGGCGAAATGCGGCGCCATCGCCTGCGGCTCCGGCGCCTCGATATGGCTGCCGATCCAGGCCAGAAGCGCCATGCGCCGCAGCATGATGAAGGTGTCGATCTCGGTCTCTTCCGCGTCCGACAGCGGCCGGACGGAACGGTAGCCCTTCACCCAGGCGCGGCGCAGCGCCGGCACCTGCGGATGGTCCTCCATGAAGCTGACGCCGGTGGCGAAATCGTAGAGGAACCAGCCCGACCCGCAGTCGTCGAAGTCGATCAGCGCGGTCCGCTCGCCCTCGATCAGGAGGTTCGCCAGCCGCATGTCGGCATGGACGAGCCCGTAGCGGTCCTGTCCCTTGCCGAAGGCGGCCAGCCGGCGGCAGACCAGCGCCTCGCACTGTTCCAGGACGTCGCGGATTTCCGGGGTGACGTTCGGAGCATCGCGCCAGTTGCCCCAGTTGGCCTTCGCGCCGAACACCGCATCGGCGTCCCAGATCAGCCGTTCAAGAGGCTCCGGCTTCTTCCACGCCTGTGAATGCAGGTGCGTCTGCGCGGCGATCGCGCCGAGCCGCTCGAACGGCGCGGTCAGATCCTCGTTCTCGTCGGGCTGGCGGCCGGGAGCGAAGGCGAACATCACCATCAGGCGCGGCTCGGGCAGGCCCTCGACATGGCCCTCCTGCACCAGTTCGCCGTTCACGCCCGCGATCGGCGGCGGGGTCTCCACCATGCCATCGGCGGCGAGCGCCTGCGACCAGGCCAGCTCCTGGCCGATGCCGCGCCGGCTGTGGTAGGCCGGCCGGTGGATGCGCAGGATCGACCGGAAACCGTCGGCCTCCACCAGATAGGTCGCGTTCTCCGACACGTTGATCAGCCGCGCCCGCGCGCCTTCGGGCACCGGCCAGAGCGGCAGCGAGGCGTTCGCGAGCCGCTCGAGGTGCTCGAGCAGTTCCTTCATCGGCATGGTCGTCCCGTCAGCCATCGCTTCCCCCGCGTCCGCTCAGATCGAGGCCAGCGCTTCGAGCGATTCCGGCAGGATCTGCCCGCCGTCCACGACGATCTGCTGGCCGGTGATGTAGCCCGCCTCGTCCGAGGCGAAGAAGAGCGCGGCATTGCCGATGTCCTCGACATCGCCGAGCCGCTTCAGCGGGATCGAGGCGGCCATCGTCTTCAGGTAGTCCTCGCCAAGCCCCTGCAAGCCTTCGGTCACGATGTTGCCCGGCATCACCGCGTTGATGGTGGTGTTGTAGCGCGCCAGTTCCATCGCCGCGGTCTTGATGAAGCCCAGTTGACCCGCCTTGGACGCGCCGTAATGCGACCAGCCGGGGTAGCCCGTCACCGGCCCGGTGATCGAGGAGGTGACGACCACCCGGCCGCGGCCCGCCTTCTCGAAATGCGGGATCGCCGCCTTCACGCAGAAAAAGCTGGACCGCAGGTTGGTGGCCATGACGTGGTCCCAGTCGGCCGCGGTCATGTCCACCATCTTCACCTGCGGGAAGATGCCGGCATTGGCGCAGAGAACGTGAAGCCCGCCCTGCGCCTCGGCCGCCTCGTCCACCATGCGCTGCACGCTGCCGAGGTCGGTCACGTCGCAGACCGCGCCGCGCGCGGTCGCGCCGGCGGCGGCCATCTCGGCCACCGCGTCGTCGATCTCGGCCCTGTTGCGGGCGGCGATGGTCAGCTTCACGCCCTCGCGGGCGAAGACCCGGGCGATGCCGCGGCCGATCCCCTTCGACCCGCCGGTGACGATGACGCTGCGGCCCTTGAGCGATTTCAGCATGAGTTCCTCCCTTGACGTTGCTCTTTCAGGTCTGCCGGCGCATCCAGCGCATCACCACGAGACCAACCAGCACCAGAACGGCCGACCCCGCGACCGACATCACCCCGAGCGCCGGGATCTGCGGCGTGAAGCCCGAAACCATCCGCGAATACAGCCACTTGGGCAAGGTTGAATCCACGCCGGAAGTGAACAGCGACAGCGGGAAGTTGCCCCAGGACAAGAGGAAGGCAAAAAGCCCCGCCGAAACGATCCCCGGCATCAGCAAGGGCAGCGTCACCTCGCGCAGCACGGTCAGGGTGGATGCGCCCATGTCGCGCGCCGCCTCCTCCAGCGCCGGGTCGAAGCCATAGGCGCGGATCGCGATGATCAGCGTGGCGATCGGGGCGATCCACACCAGATGCGCCACCACCGCGGTCTTCCAGCTGGGCGTGACGCCGATCGCCGAGAACCAGATCAGGAGCGCAAGCCCGAGCACCGTCTGCGGGAAGAAGATCGGCAACAGGATCGCCTTCTGGAAGAGGCCACGGAAACGCCACTGGAAGCGCGCAAAGGCAAGCGCGCCGAAAAAGCCGAGGACGACCGACAGCACCGTGACCGAGACCGCGATCTTGAGCGAGGTCAGGACGATCTGATGGACCGTCGGGCTGGTGACGGCCTCCGCCATCCAGCCACCGGAATAGCGCTTGACCGGAAAGCTCAGGTAGCGCGCCTTCGAGACCGAGGCGAAGCCCACCGCGACGAGCGGCAGGTAGAGCACGACGAGGATCAGCACGCCGTAGAGATAGAGCGCCGCGCGGGTTGGTCGGGAAACTGCGGTCATTTGCGCCGCCCCATGATCGCGTCAAGGTCGATCCGGCTGATCGGCACCATTGCGATCAGCGCCACGATGACGATCAGCGACAGCGACAGCGCCGAGCCGAGCGGCCAGTTCTGCCCGTAGGTAAAGGCGCTTTCCACGTCGTCGGTCAGCACCACGACCGAGCGGCCGCCGAGGAGCTTGGCCTCGGCCACCGCGCCCGCCGACAGCACGAAGGTCAGGAGGCTTCCCACCATGATCCCCGGCGCCGCCAGCGGCATCTCGACCTCGAACAGGATACGCCACGGGCCCGCGCCCATGTCCATCGCCGCGAGCCGCGCGTCATCGGGCACCAGCGCGATCCCCTGTGCCAGCGGGAAGAGCATGAAGGGGAAGTAGACATAGCACATGCCGAAGACGATCACCGGCCACTTGTAGAGCGGCGTCTCGAAGCTCAGGCCCGTCCAGGCGCGCAGATGCCCCTCCAGAAGGCCACCCTTCATCAGCGTCAGGTTCCAGCCGAACAGCCGGATGTTCTCCGACACGAACAGGAGCAGGACCACCAGAACGGTGATCACGAGGGTGAAGCGCCCGAAGACCTTGGCCATGCCGTAGGCCAGCGGCCAGCAGACCACAAAGAGGATCGCGGTCGTCAGGAACGCAAGTCCGAGCGAGCGCAAGAGCGATCTGTAGTAGCCCTGTTCCCAGATCACCGCGAACGACGAGAAGTCCGGCAGATGCGTCAGTTCGAAGACCTTCTGCGGCATCACCGCGAAGGCCGCGATGACCAGCATCGGCATCAGGAAGCTGACCACCAGCAAAAGCCCGATCGGCAGCGCGGTCAGCAGGCCGAGCCGTCGTTCAAACCGTTCCATCGCCCGCCCCTTCCGCGATCAGGTGGATGGAGCCGCGATCCCAGCCGAGCCGCACCGGGCTGCCGACGGGCGCCTCCAGCCGCGCCTCGAACGGGCGTTCCACCGTCACCTCGGTGCCCGCCCCGGTGGCGACCGCATACTGGACGCGCGAGCCGAGCGCATATTCGGCGACGAGCCGGCCGGCGAGGGTGAAGTCCGCACCCTGCTCCGGTGCGAGGAAATGGATCAGCTCCGGCCGGACCATCGCCGTGCCGCTCCAGCCCGGAGCGAGTGTCAGCGTCCCCGGCGCCGCGGCAATCCCGCCGTCCTGCCAGCGCGGCCCGTCGCCCTCGCCCGCGCTCAGGGCGAAGAGGTTCACCTCGCCCATGAAGCTCGCGACGAAGCGGCTAAGCGGGCGGGAATAGATTTCCTCGGCGGTGGCGATCTGCTCGAACCGGCCGGCGCGCATGATGGCGATGCGGTCCGACATCACCATCGCCTCCTCGAGCGAATGGGTGATGTAGATGAAGGTCTTGCGGGTGCGCGCGTGAAGGTCCTTCAGCTCCTTCTCCAGCGTCTTGCGCAACCGGTAGTCGAGCGCCGACAGCGGCTCGTCGAAGACGATGATCTGCGGGTCGAAGGCCAGCGCGCGGGCCAGCGCCACGCGCTGCCGCTCGCCGCCCGAACATTGCGAGATGCGCTTTCCGTAATAGTTTTCCGGCAGCCTGAGGAGCGCCAGCAACTCCAGCGCCCGTGCCCGGCGCGCCTCCGGCGGCAGCTTGCGCACCTTCAGCGGGAACTCGATGTTCTGGCCCACCGTCATGTGCGGGAAGAGCGCGAGCGACTGGAACACCATGCAGGTCGGCCGCTTGTCGGCGGGCATCTGGTCGATTCGCGCGCCTTTCAGGCTGATCGTGCCCTCGGTCACCTCGTCGATGCCGACCAGGAGCCGGATCAGCGTCGACTTGCCGGAGCCGGAGGGACCGACGATGGTCAGGAATTCGCCTTCCGCGATGTCCAGGCTGATCCGGTCCACCGCGGTGAACCGGCCGAATCGCTTGGTCACGCTCTCTATCCGCAGGAAAGGCTGCCCCACCATCGTCTTGTCATCCATATCCGCATGAAGCGCCCGGCGAGGGCATCGGCACCCCGCCGGGCAGCCGGGGTTCAGCCGCGGCGGGCCTCGACATAGATCGCCAGCAACTGGTCGTAGGAAGGTACTTCCTCGAACTCGACGCAGCGTGACAGGTCTTCGGCCAGCGTATCGACCTGCATGGCGTCGAGCTGGTCCGCGTCGAACAGCGCCATCACCTCGGGGTTGCCCATCTGGGTGATCGGGTTGAGCGTGCCGCCGCCCGAGGCGACGAGGACGGCGATCTCGGGCTCCTGGACGTATTCGAGGAAGTCCTCCGCCAGCGTCGACGGATCGGGGTTGTTGACCGCCGAGGTGATCTCCACCCAGACGATGCCGCCCTTGCCGTCGACCGGGCCCGACCGCGGGGTGATGCCGCGGATGTTGGACATGCCGTCGTAGCGCGCACCCGAGCAGGAGAAGACGCCGCCGGTGAAGTAGCAGTCGATCTCGCCGTTGATCAGCGCGGTGTTCATCGCCACCAGATCGTCGGTCATCAGCTTGGCGTTGCCCATGATCTGCCTGGAGACTTCGGTGTATTTGCCGAGGTCCGCCTCGTTTACCGGCTTGAACGGATCGAAGCCGGCGGTCATGCACAGGTGCATCACGTTCCAGTTGTCATAGGTCAGGACGCCATAGCGGCCCTTCATCGCCGGGTCGAGGAACAGGTTCCAGCCCTGGTCCTCGGCCATGTCCTGGCTGATCTTGTCAGTGTTGACGACGAAGTTGAACGCGCCGTAGCGCTGCGGCATGCCCATCAGATCGTTGCCGTCCGGCGAGAACGCCATCGGATAGGGCGGGTTGGCGAATTCCGGCGACATCTTCGCGAAATAGGGCAGGAAGCGTTCCTTGTTCAGCGGCTTGATCAGCTGCTCCTTGAACATCACGCCCCGCGCCCAGGCCTGGTTGACGTTGATCAGGTCCCACTGGGCAAGGCCGCCGGCCCGCAGGCGGTTGATCATCTCGGGGTCGGAGGTGCCGCTTTCGGCCCGCACCGTCGCGCCCGCGTTGCGTTCGCGGAACGGGTTGAGCACGTCGTCGGAGTTGTAGCCCTCCCAGCACAGGATGTTCAGCTGGTCGTTGCGCGCGGCAAGGCTTCGGCCCGGCAGCGTCAAGGCGGAAAGGCCGGCAAGGCCCGCGGCCCCGAGCGAGAACTGGCGTCTGTTGATCATGTCTTCCTCCCTTGGTGATGGTGCGCGTCCGGGCGGTTCGTCCGCCTCTTTCGCGTGGTCCTGCGGCCCCGGCTGCCTGCCGGATGCCGCAGCTGCTAACGTCCCCTGATCGCCTCGAGCCGGGCGGTGATCGTGTCCCGCGCGAGCCGCATGTCCTGAAGCCGGCCGGAGATGAACAGCCGCCCCGTCGCGCCCATCATCTGCACATCGTTGATGACGCAGCCGGGCGCGGCCTTCTCGGCCTCGTTTGCGGCAACGCAGGCGAAAAGCGCCGGCGCCATCTCGTAGATCAGGAGCGCCTGGCCGGGCACGAGGATCGAGGCGTCGCGCGAGCGGTTGAGGATGATCGCGTGCTGGTCCGACAGATCCTCGATGATGTCGTGGTAGAGGATCTGCGGCCTCATCTGGTCCTCGGGCTTCGCGCCGATTCCCTTGAGGATCGCTTCCCCGGCCGCCTGCAGATCCTCCAGCCGGTCGGAATGCAGTTCGAGAAGGCCGAACTGGCGTTCGGTGTAGAGGATGCCCGGCTCCATCTCCGGCGCCGACTTCAGCGCGATGTCGGTGATCCGGTGGATCGCCAGGGCCGGCGCCACCTCGATGATCAGCGAATGCTGACCTGCGAAGGGCGGATAGCCCCTCGCCCGGGTGGGCGAGGAGAGATACGCCGCGAACTGGGGCTGGAGATCCTCGATTGGAAGATAGACGCGAAGCTCTGTCATGCCTCAGTCCTCGGGGTGCGGGGGCTGCCGGGCGCCAAGGGGCTCAGCCCTTGACCGCCTCGAAATGCTTGGAGAGGTCGGGATGCGGGCGCGGGATGACATGGACCGCCGTCACCTCGCCCACCTGTGCGGCCGCCTCGGCGCCCGCCTCGGTGGCGGCCTTCACCGCGCCCACGTCGCCGCGTACCACGACCGAGACCAGGCCGCCGCCCACTTCGTTGCGGGCGATGATCTCGACGTTCGCGGCCTTGACCATCGCGTCGGCCGCCGACAGCGCCGGCACGTAGCCCTTGGTTTCGATCATTCCGATTGCAAGATTAGCCATTTCTCTGGAACTCCCTTACTTGCGTTTTGCTGCCGGTTTCCCGACGGATTGTTCGTCGATCGAGCCGATGATGAGGGCGTCGATCGGGGCCGACCTGTCCTGGAACCACGAAGCCGCGACCGACCCCTGGGTGACCAGCACCGTCTCGCCGTCGGCGCAGCCGAGCGGGTCGAAGGCGATGAGCTTCGCGCCGGTTTCGGTTTCCACCTCCAGGAGCGCCCCGGTCGGCAGCGTTCCGATATGGCGGGTGGACCAGAGCCTGCCGCTGACGCGCGCCCGTATCATGCCGATGTCCTTTCGATCCTGAGGCCGCGGCGGCGCGCCTCGTCGCCCGCAAGCGGCGTCAGCCGCGCGGTCTTGCTGATGCGCAGCCGGGTCTCGCCTTCGGCGATGCCGGCGATGTCGCGTTCGGTGATCAGGCCCTTCAGCAGTTCCGGCACGCGGGCAGGGAGCGTGGTCACCAGCGTCATGGGCTGGGCCGCCGCCGCAGGTTGCGGGAGGGGCGGCGAAGCAGGCGGCACATAGGCCGCCCTCGGCGGTGCCGCGGCCGGCGCTTCGGGCGCAAAGCGGATGCGCCCTTCGCTGAGCGCGGCGGCAAAGCCCGCATCCTGGGCCCGGGCCAGCACCGACAGCGCGAACTCTGTCAGTTCCGCCTCGCTGCCGGCGCGCACCCGCTCCACCTGCGGTCCGCCGAGGTTTTCCGATCGCAACGCCGCGATCTCCTCGGCCAGGATCTGGCGGATGAGGGATCTCAGCTCGCTCATCCCGCGGCCCCCGCCTCGCGCAACGCGCGTTCGGCCGCATCGCGAGCGTTCCGCACGTCCGCCTCGGTGCCGGCGAGGTAGAGCCGCCCGTTGGCACCGAACATCCGCATGTCGATGACCTTGATGTCGGCCGCCTTCTCCGCCTCGTTGCAGGCGAGGATCGCATAGGCCGCGGGCTGGCATTCCAGCAGGTAGACGCTTTCGCCCCCCAGAACCATCGAGCCCGCCTTGTTGCGGTTGATCAGGAATGCGTGCTGGGCGTCCACCCGCGTCACGATCTGCGAGGCGGTGATCCTCGGGCGTTCCGCCTCCTCCCGCCGCTTGCCCATCGCGGCCAGCGCCGCCTCGGCGCCGGCCCGCACCTCGGCGGTGGAATAGGCGTGGAACTGAAGCGTGCCGAACTGCCGCTCTACCACCAGCGAGCCGGCCCGCACCTCTGCGCTTTTCAGCACCGTGTCGGTGAGCGCCTCGATGCCGAGGCCCGGTGCGATCTCGATGATCTGCGCGGCCATCCGTGCGCGGGGCAGCGTGCCGCGCATCCAGGTCGCGGTATAGGCCAGCGTCTGCGGCTGCAACTGGTCGATGAAGATGAAGGCGCGAAGTTCGGTCACGACTGGCCTCGGGTCAGTTCACGGAGTTCCTGGAGGATGAGTTGGCGCAAGAGGTCGCGGTCCATCCCGCCCGCCTCGGTGGCGGCGGGCACCGCGACGGGGCGCGGCCGCGGCGCGGTTGCCGGGCGCCGGTCCGCCGCCGGCCCCTCGAAGGGCACGCGCACGCCGCTCATGTCCGGCATCGACACCGCCGCGTCGGAGTTCCAGGCGAGTCGCGTCCAGTGCACCAGATGCTGCGGCCCGATGTTCTCGCCGACCGAGGAACGGCCGAAATAGCCGGTGCCGATCATGAACGAGGGCGCGAGATGGGTGGCGAAGCCCGCCGCCCCCTGCGAGCAGGGGGCGTTGACCACCACCCGGTAGACCGACAGCGCAGCGGCGAAATCCATCGCCTTCTGCGCATCCTCGCCGTGGAAGGCTGCCGAATGGCCGGCGCCGACCATCCTCAGGATCATTTGCGCCATGCCGGTCGCCCGCTCGAAGCTTTCCGCGGTGGCCCAGGCGAGCACGGGCGAGAGCTTTTCGCGCGTGAGCGGCTCGTCGAGCCCCACCTGTTCGATCTGCGCCACCAGCACCCGGATCGAGGGCACGACACGGAAGCCGGCCTGTTCGGCGATCCAGACCGCGCTCTTGCCCACCGTCGCGGTATTCAGGTGACCTTGCGGGAAGAGGAAGGCGCGAAGCTTCGCCACCTCGGCCCCGGTGCAGACATGGGCGCCGGCCGCGCGCAGCGCGCGTTCCAGCTGGCCGCGGTTGTCCTCGAGCGAGATCAACACGCTTTCATGCGTGCAGAGCACCGAGTTGTCGAAGGACTTCGATTCGATGATCCGCCGCGCGGCGGCGTTCTGGTCGGCATCCGGATCGACATAGACCGGCGCGTTGCCCGGCCCCACACCGATCGCCGGATTGCCCGAGGAATAGGCCGCGCGCACCATCGGACCGCCGCCGGTGGCGAGGATCACCTGCACCTTGGGCGAGGCCATCAGCGCCTGTACCAGCGGAATCGAGGGCTCCTCGACGCACTGGATCAGCCCGACCGGCGCACCCGCCGCCACCGCCGCCGCCTCGAGCCGCGCCGCCGCGTCGTTGCAGCAGGCCCTGGCCAGCGGGTGCGGGCTGAAGATTACGGCGTTGCGGCCAAGAAGCGCGAGGATCGTCTTGTAATAGAGCGTCGAGATCGGGTTGGTCGCCGGCGTCAGGGCGAAGATTACCCCGGCCGGCTTCGGGATTTCCACCATCTTGCGCGCCGGATCGACACGCGGATTCACGAGATCCATGTCCTCGTAGAAATCCACCAGCGGATGCGCCGACATCTCGTTCTTCAGGCGCTTGTGCTCGGCCACGCCCATGCCGGTCTCGCGCACCGCCCAGTCGGCGTAGTGCCCGGCCGCTTGATGCGCGACCTCGGCGACGGCGCGCACGATCCGCATCACCGCGGCGCGGTCGTAGCGGGCATAGGCACGCACCGCCCAGCCCGCCCGGTCGATCTTCATCCGCGCGGTGGTCTCGGCCCGGTCGGGCACCTGAAGCCGCGGCGCGTCGTCGTGGATCGGCATCTCTCACCCCTTCCCGGATCAGGCGGCGCGGCGCGGGTTGCGCAACAGCGCACGCGCCCTCGGCATCGCCGCTTCCATCCGGTCGATGATCTCCTGGCAGGTGGCCGCGTCGAGAAGCACCCCCGGCTTGAACTGCAACACTCGCTTGTCGAGCGAGGAGAAGATCGCCCAGACCCCGTTCTCGTAAAGCGCGCGCGACACCGCCACCGCGCCCTCGGGATGGTCGAATTCGAGCCCCAGCACGACACCCCGCTGGCGGACGCCGACGAAGATGTCGCTGTGGGCGGCCATCATCTCGGCCAGGCTGCGCTGGAAGAACTCGGCCACATAATGGGCGTTGGCGATCACCTCGGGGCGCTGGAGCATCTCGATGACCTGGTGGCCGACGATGCAGCCCAATTCGGACCCGCCCGAGGTGGAGATATGCGCGGCCCCGTCCTCGTGCTGCCAGGCGCCGCACTTCTCGGTCACCACGCAGGCCGAGATCGGGTAGATGCCGCCGCCGAGGCCCTTGGCGGTGACGAACATGTCGGGTTCCAGCCCGTAGGACTGCCAGCCCCACATCGCCCCGGTGCGCATCAGTCCGGTCTGCACCTCGTCGGCGATGTAGAGCGTGCCGTAGCGGCGGCAGATCTCCTGGCAGGCTTTCAGGTAGCCTTCGTCCGGCATCGGGAAGCCGTAGGTCGCAGGAATCGTCTCGATGATGAAGGCCGCCACGTCGCGCCCCTTCAGCGCACGCTCCAGCGCCTCGGCGTCGTTGAAGGGCACATGGACGAACTCCTCGGGCCGGTCGGCGAGGAAGATCCTGGAAAAACGTTCGTCGCCGGTGGCCACCGACAGGCCGGAATGGCCGTGGTAGCCCTTGATGATGGAGGCGATCTTGCGACGTTTTGTGACATATCGGGCAGTTTTCAGGGCGATTTCCACGGCTTCGGCCCCACCCGCGCCGAAGATCGCATATTTCATCCCTGGCGCCGTTTTCACCAGCTTCTCGGCGAAGGCGGCGCGCGCCACCGAGGGGAACCAGTGGTTGCCCATGTCGAAATAGTCGAGGGCAGATTTCAGCGTGGCCACGAGTTCGGGGTTGCGATGGCCGAAATTGTAAGTCCCGCCATTGAGATGCAGGTCGATCAACCGCCGGCCCGACATGTCGTAGAGGAAGTAGCCCTCGCGCCGGTCGATCACCAGGTCGATGCCCGCGTCCTGCCAGAACTTCGTCTTTCCGGGGTTCCAGTACTCGATCGCCTTCGCGAGCAGCTCGTCCTTCGAGTCGAAACTGAAGAATCCGTAGTTGTACACGCGCGCACCTCCGTTTGACTGAAGCCTGTCATTTGAATTTGTATCTGACAACAGAAAATGTTGTCAGTCGGGCAAATATTTTGTTGACCGCCTCGCCACGGCCTGCTTCCCTCGGCCAGGCTTGGCAATTTTGGTGTTTTCCGGTGGCAAGGACGCAATCGCGCAAGGAACTGCGGCAAGGCCGGATCCTCGCCGCGCTCGAGGCCAACCCCTCGCGCAGGGTCAACCAGCTCGCCGAGGAGCTGGACGTCTCCACCGAAACGATTCGCCGCGACCTGTCCGAGCTTGACCAGATCGGCCGGCTGAGCCGCACCTATGGCGGCGCGGTCAGCGCCGGCAACCGGTTCGAGCCGGCGCTGAATGAACGGCTGGGGCTTTTCGTCGCCGAACGCCGGGCCATCGCGCGGGCCGCCGTGGCCCGCTACGAAGGCGCCGAGACGCTGGTGCTGGGCGGCGGGGCGACCATGCTCACCTTCGCGCGGGCGTTGCGCGAAACCCGCCATCGCATCACCGTCATCACCCCCGCATATCCGATCGCGGTGGAACTCGGCCCCAATCCGTTGATCGAGGTCATGCTCCTGCCCGGAACGTTCGAGCCGCAGGAGCGCATGGTGTGTGGGCCCGAGACGATCCGGGCGCTGGAACGCTACCGCGCCGAGGTCGCCATCATCGGCGCCTCGGGCCTTGATCCATCAGGCGTCAGCGAGGCGATGCTGCGCGCGGGCGAGGTCTACGCCGCAATGCTCGCCCATGCCAACCACGGCGTGATCCTGGCCGATCACTCCAAGTTCGGCAAACGCGCGCTGGTGCGCCTGCGGGGCTGGTCCGGGGCGCTGACCCTGATCACCGACGAGCAGCCGCCCGACACGCTTGCCGCCGCGATCCGCGACGGCAGGAGCGATTGCGTGGTGGCGGCGGCGGAGTAAGCGCCCGGCGGGACAGCGCCTCGCCTTTTCCGCCCGGACCCGGCCTTGGATCGACGACGTGATGCCGTCAGCCGCCAGAAAGGCTGGACTTCACCTCGCGGCGGACGATCTTGCCGTAGGCGTTCTTCGGCAGCGCCTCCACGAAGGCGATGCGCTTGGGCTTCTTGAAGCTGGCGATGTGCCGGCGGCAGAATGCCTGCAACTCTTCCGCCGCGACCGGCCCGGAGGCGACGACGGCGGCGGTGACGGACTCGCCCCATTTCCCGTCCGGCTCGCCAAAGACACAGACCTCGCGCACCGCGGGATGCAGCATCAGCACATCCTCGATCTCGCGCGGGTAGATGTTGCTTCCGCCCGAGATGATCACGTCGTTCATCCGCGACAGAAGGTAGAGGTAGCCGTCCTCGAACCGGCCGACATCGCCGGTGTGCAGCCAGCCGCCTTTCAGCGCCTTGGCATCGGCGGCCGGGTCGTTCCAGTAGCCGCGCATCACCACATCGCCGCGCACACAGATCTCGCCCTCCGCGCCCTCGGGCACCTGCCGGCCCGCCTCGTCCAGGAGCTGCACCTCGACATCGGTGCGCACGATGCCGGCAGAAAAAAGCGCCCGGCCGTGGTGGTCCTGCGGGCGCAGCGCAGTAATCGTCATCGGCGATTCGCCTTGGCCGTAGAGTTGGGCGAAGACCGGGCCGAAGCGGGCGATCGCCGCTTCGGCGAGGCCCGGGTCGATCGGCGCACCACCATAGGGCACACGGCGCAAGCCCGGCACCTTGAGCGCGGGATCGGCCTCCAGAAGCATGTGGATCATCGTCGGCGCAAGGAAGGCGATGGCCGTCACCCCCTCGCGGGCGATCGTCCGCAGGCAGTCGCCCGCGTCGAACGAGCCGCCCGAGATCAGGTTGGTCGCCCCCCGTGCGATCGCCGGCAGCGCGTAAAGGCCCGAGCCGTGCGACAGCGGCGCGACATGCAGCACCACGTCCTCGGGCTGGAAGTCGCAGACATCGGCAAGCGCGTTCATCGTCATGGCACAGAGGTTGCGGTGGCTCAGCATCGCCCCCTTCGGCCGCCCGGTGGTGCCGGAGGTGTAGAAGATCCAGGCGAGGTCGTCGGGCGCGGCCTCGGCGTCGTCGTCGGCATGACTCCGGCCGCTTTCGACGATGGCCTGGAAGGAGTCCGCGCCCGCGCCGTCGGCGTCGATCATGTCGACGCCGGGAAGGGCGGCGAGCGCCTCCGCGACCACCTCGCGCGACTTCTCCGAACAGACCACCGCGCGGGCGCCGCAATGGCCGGCGATGAAGCCAAGCTCAGCGGCGTGGAGCTTGGCATTCGCCGGCACCGCGACGAACCCGCCCTTGAAGAGGCCGAAAAGCGCGACGAGATAGTCCGCCCGGTTCGGCATGAACAGCACCACCCGGTCGCCCGGCGCATAGCCGCGCAAGGAGAGCCCGGCGGCAAGGGCAGCGGCCCGGGCGTTCATCTCGTCGTATCGGAGCCGTATCCCGCCATCGGCCACGGCGGTCTTCGCCGGATGCAACCGGGCGGCCTTGGTCAGGAAAGCGCCGACGTTCACCGCGTGTCCCTCCCGGCCGCTCAGGCGAGCTTCGTCAAGAGCGCGTCGAGCCGGCCGATCACCTCGGCCGCATCCTCCACCGTCAGGCAGAGCGGCGGCACCAGCCGGAACACGTTGGCGTTGACGCCGGCCTTGGTGACGATCACCTTGTCGGCGATCTGGTCGGCGATCTTCGCCACCAGTTCCGAGGCCGGCGCCTTGGTCTCGCGGTCCTTCACCAGTTCGACCCCGATCATCATCCCTGAGCCCCGGATGTCGCCGATCACCTCGTGCCGGGTCTGCAACTCGCGGAACATCTTCAGCGCCTCCTCACCGACGATACGCGCGTTCTCCTGCAAGCCGCCGGGGCCGAGTGCCGCCATCACCCCCCGCGCCGCCGCGCAGCAGGTCGGGTTCGATCCGTAGGTGCTCATGAACGCACGCGAGGTCATCGCCTCGGCGATGTCGCGGCGCACCACCACGGCCGAGATCGGGAAGCCGTTGCCGAGTCCCTTGGCCATCACCACGATGTCGGGGACGATGCCGTGTTCCATGAAGCCGTAGAAATGCTTGCCGGTGCGGCCGATCGCGGTCTGGATCTCGTCGCAGATGACGATGCCGCCCATCGAGCGGGCGATCTCCATCGTCTGCTTGATGTAGTCGGTCGGCAGCGGGATCACCCCGCCATAGCCCTGGATCGGCTCGAAGATATAGGCGGCAAGCTCACCGTTGGTCGACGACCCCATGAGCGAGCGGAACTCGGCGACATAGGGCTCCACCCCGGCGCCGTGGATGCCGCGATATTGGTCGGGGTTGGTCGCGTGCAGCACGCCCGAGGCGCCGGTGACCTTGTGGTGGAACCGGCTGATCGAGGTCAGCGCATTGGCCACCGCCCCGACCCCGCCGTGATAGGCCGACCGCAGGCCGACGACGGTGTGCCGCCCGGTGTAGTTGCGCGCCATCGTCACCGCGAGGTCCACCGCCTCGGTGCCGCTCGACAGGAAATGCACCACCCAGTCGCCCGCCGGCATCTTCTCGACCAGCGACTTCGCCAGCGAGGCAGGCCCCGGGTGCATCCACATTGTCGAACAGTGCTGCATCGCGTCGAGCTGCTGGCGGACCGCCGCCATCACCCAGGGGCTCCGGTAGCCGGCGCTGATCGCCTGGTTCATCGCCACCGTGTCGATAAAGCGGTTGCCCGCGGCATCGAACAGATACTGTCCAAGACCGCTGCGAAGCAGGATCGGCTTCGTCGTGGCCTGGAACGTCTTCAGCACCGGCGAGAGGTATTTCTCGCGGTCGTGGACCGCGGTGTCGTAGTCCCATTCAAGGGGCGGGAGCTGGTCAAGGATTTCGGCTTCGCTCAGGTCGCCGCCGTGCCAGTTGGGAAGTGTGTGGTTCATGCAATCCTCCTCATGTTGTGTCGCGGCCGCGCGTCCGGCGTGCCCGCCGTCCGGCCCCGGCCCTTATTCAGCGCGTCGGCCGGCCGAGCACCGCCACCGCCTCGATCTCGATCCCGGCGCCGAGCGCGAGGGCAGGGGTGCCGACGGTCGAGCGGGTGGGGAATGGCGCCGAAAAGAACTCCTGATAGACGCGATTGTAGTCGGCATAGCCGGCGAAATCGGTCAGGAATATCCGCGTCTGGACAACGTCGGCCAAGGTCGCGCCATAGCTGGCGAGGATTGCGCGGATACTCTCGAGGCATGCGCGGGTCTGGCCGCCGATCCCGCCGGGCACGAGCGCGCCCGCGTCGTCGATGCCGATCTGGCCGGAGAGATAGATCACGTCGCCGACGCGGACGGCGCTGCTGATCGGCGCCTTCGACAGAAACCCCTCGGGTGCCCTGTAGTCCCAGTTCTGGTCCGTAGTCCGCGGATCGGCCGGCATCGCTTCGCTCCCCGTTGCTGGCAGGTTCGATTCAGTCTCAAATGTCTAATTCTCAGACCAATCTACCATACGAACTTCCTGACGCAAGGCAAGAGTGAGGCTCCGGCTGCCTGAAAAGCCGCAGCGGGATATTGACAGCGGATCGTTCTGCTGGAACTAATGTCTATTAGTTGGACCATTGGGCCAGTCACCGGGCGAGTCGCCGTTCGCGGGTGGCGCGTCCGGCGGGCCGAGGGCGGCGGAGGGGGACTGAATGTCAGGGGGAAACGCCATCGCCGCATCGCTCGACAGTGCCGTGAAATCCGTTCTGGCAGAGTATGACTTCTCCTCCGGCGTGATCTTCCGCCTCGTCAACGTGTCCGAGAACTGGACCTATCGCGTTGACGATCCGGCGCGGGGGCGTTCCGCCGCGCTGCGCGTCCACCGCCCCAACTACCACTCGCGCGACGAGATCGAGTCCGAACTGATGTGGATCGATGCGTTGCGCGGTGCGAGCGTCGTCAACGCGCCCGCGCCGATCGCGGCCCGCGACGGCGGGCGCGTGAGAACGGTGGGTGTCGACGGCGGGCCGGCGCGCCATGTCACCCTGTTCGACTGGTTGCCCGGCGCCGCGCCCTCGGCCGATGCCGACCTGATCCCGAGCTTCGGGCGTCTTGGCGGCCTGGCGGCCAGAATGCACGTCTTCGGTATCGGCTGGCGGCGGCCGGCTTCGTTCCGTCGGTTCACCTATGACGACGCGGCGGTGCTGGAAAAGGCGCTTTGGGGCCGCTGGCAGGACGCCCCGGGCATCGGCGCGGCGGAAGAGGAGGTCCTGTCCCGCGCCTGCGACAAGATCCGCCGGCAACTGGCAGGGTATGGGCGCGCGAACAACCGGTTCGGGCTTTGCCACAATGACCTCAGGCTGGCGAACCTGCTGGTCGATGGCGACAGGCTTTCGGTCATCGACTTCGACGACTGCGGCTTTTCCTGGTATCTGAACGATTTCGCCACCGCTGTCAGCTTCATGGAGGGCGATCCCAGGGTCGCTGACTGGATGGAGGCCTGGCTCGACGGCTACACAGGGACCCGGGCGCTGTCGCAGGCCGACCGCGATATGCTTCCGACGCTGATCATGCTCAGGCGGATGCTGCTCGTCGGCTGGGTCGGTTTCCACCATGAACATGCTGCCGAGGCGCAGGAACTTGGCGCGGCCTACGCGACCGGGGCCTGCCGGATCGCCGAGGACTACCTCTCCGACCGCTATCTCAGGTGACGCCAGACCATCCTCCCTTCCCTCCCGTGCATCACAGGAACAGACGGCCAAATGCGCGTTCTCATTGTCTATAACTTCGAAGGTTGCAGGCTGGGCCAGATCGGCACCGCTCTTGCCGAGGCAGGGGCCGATGTGGATCTGGTGCGCGCGCATCGGGGCGAGGCGCTTCCCGACGGACCCGGGGGCCATGACGGGATCATCGTCCTCGGGGGGGTGCAGAACGCGCTGGCGGATGACACCAGCCCGTGGCTGCCCGGGCTTCTCGACCTCATGCGCGGCTTTGCCGAAAGCGGGCGCTCGCTTCTGGGCGTCTGCCTCGGGTCGCAGCTTCTTGCCCGGGCCTATGGCGGGGCGAACATCATCGGCGGAGCGAGCGAGTTCGGCTGGCAGCGTATCGACCTCACGCCGGACGGGGTGGCCGATCCGCTCTTTGCCGGTACACCGCCGTCATTCCCGATCTTCCAGTGGCATGACGACACCTTCAGGATGCCGGCGGCGGCACGGCGGCTCGCGACCGGAGATATGGTTGAAAACCAGGCCTTCGTGATCGGTCGCGCCGCCTATGGTGTCCAGTTCCATTTCGAGGCCGACCGGCCGCTGGTGGAGGAATGGTCGCACGAATACGCCGACCTGCTGGCCAGGATTCAGCCCGGCTGGGCCGATCGCCTGCCGCAGGAGGCAAAGCGCCACGGTGCTGCCTCGGATGCGGCCGGACTGGCCATTGCGCGCAACTGGGTGCGGACGATCGGAAAGGCCTGACACCGCGCTCCGCAGGCGAAGGCCGCACCGGGGCCGCGGAAGGGGCGACACCGCGGCGCGGGCCGCCCCCGGGGCGAGCGTCAGATCGCGCCCACCGCGTCTCCCGTCTCGGGCAGGATCTGGCCACCGTCGACGACGATGGTCTGGCCGGTGACATAGGAGGCGTAATCGCTGGCAAGGAACATCACCGAATTGGCGATGTCGTCGACCGTCCCGAGGCGCCCCAGCGGAATGCCCGCCGCGGCACTGCTGAGGAAGGCCTGCCCGTTGGCGGCGAGCCCCTCGGTCAGTACCGTCCCCGGCAGCACCGCGTTGATCGTGGCGCCGTGGCGCGCCAGTTCCATCGCCGCGACCCGCATGAAGCCAAGCTGCCCCGCCTTCGAGGCGCCATAATGGGCAAAGCCCGGGAACGCGGTGAAGGGCCCGGTGATCGAGGAGGTCAGCACCACCCGCCCGCCCGGCCGCCGCGCGAACTGTGGCAGGCAGGCCTTGACGCAGAGGAAGCTGCTCTTGAGGTTGGTCCTCAGCACCTCGTCCCATTCGTCGGGGTCCATGTCGGCGATCCTGGTCTGCGGATAGGTGCCGGCATTGGCGCAGAGCACGTCGACGCCGTCGAAGACCTGCGCCGTCTCCTCCACCAGCCGCTGCACCGAGGCCCAGTCGCCGACATCGCAGGCCATTCCCCGCGCGGTGCCGCCGGCATCGGTGATCTCCGCGATCGCCGCCTCGAGGTCGGTCTCGTTGCGGGCGGCCAGCATCACCTTGCCGCCGCCTGCGGCGAAGCTGCGGGCGATGCCGCGGCCGATCCCGCGCGAGGCGCCGGTGACGATGATGCTCTTGCCCCGGAAGACGTTCAGCATGGTATTTCCTCCCTTGTCCGTCGGTTTCTGACTGATCTCGGATGGTGTCGCGCCCCGGGCGGCCGGACCGCCCTCTCTGCACCGGGCGGGGGCGGGAATGAAGGTTCGACCCGCTGGCGCGGTGCTGGCAGAGCCCGGCCACGCTCAGGGATCGGGCGGCGTCAGGAAGGCGCCGGTCAGCCCGCCGTCGACGGCGTAGGCCTGGCCGGTGATGTAGGAGGCTTCGTCCGAGACGAGGAAGGCGGCGGTGGTCGCGATTTCGGAGGGCAGGCCCATCCGCCCCATTGGGATGTGCATCCGGCGCAGCTCGAAGGCGGCCTCGTCGCGCATCAGCCCCATCGCCATCTCGGTCGCCGTCCAGCCCGGGCAGATCGCATTGACCCTGATCCCGCGCCGCGCCAGCCCCACCGCCATTTCCCGGCTCATCGACAGCACGCCGCCCTTGCTGGCGGTATAGGCGATCTGGGCGGGATACGACCCAACCAGCGCCACGATCGAGGAAATGTTCAGGATCGCCCCGCCGCCGGCCGCCGAAATCGCCGGGATCGCATGTTTGGAGCAGAGGAACATGCCCTTGAGGTTCACCGCCAGCGTGGTGTCCCAGGCCTCGTCGGTGGTGGTCTCGATCTCGTTGTCGTCCGGGTGGACGATGCCGGCGTTGTTGACGAGGATGTCGAGCCCGCCGAAACGCGCCACGCAGTCCCGCACCATGTCCTCCACCGGTCCTGCCGAAGCGACATCGACGCCCGTCGCCACCACATCTGCACCGGTGCCGCGCAGCCGGTCCGCAGTCGCCTCGGCCTTTTCGAGATTGCGGTCGGCGATCATCACGCGCGCGCCTTCCGCCGCGAAACGCGCGGCGATCGCCGCCCCGATCCCCGCCGCGCCGCCTGTCACGATCGCACGTTTTCCGCTCAGCTTCATTCCACGCCTCCAGATCGGCCGGGATTCGGTTGTGCCATTGGGCGGAGTCTTCGCCAGGTTATTGGATTTATGGACTACAATGCAGACCAATTGCAAGAACGTTTGGCCGCGCGGTCGAGGTGATGCCAGGGCCGGGGCCGGCAGGGGCCGCGCGGCGGCCGTTCTTGCGGCGTGGCTGATGGCCCGCGGCATGCTCGTTCGTCCAGTCGTCGAGGACCGATGGTGCATCTTTGCGGCCCGGGCTTTCGACGGGTATTCCAAGGCAATGTCTTGTCTGGTGTGCGATGCTGGATTATTAGAACAAAATAAGAACATATGGATGTGATTCCGTGTGCCATGTTCCGGACGCCTGCCCATTCGACGAGACAAGCCATGACGTCTGTCTCCCGCACACAGCGGGCGGGGACCACCTTGTCAGAGATGTTTCCTGCCCCCGGGGCAGAGGCGGCGGCGGCCGGATTCGTGCTGGCGCAAATCGGCAAGGATGCAAAGCCGGTTCTGTGGATTCAGGACCGGCTGGCGCAGCGCGAGACGGGGCAGCCATGTCTGGCCGGGCTGGGCCTGCGCGGGCCGCTGCTGCTGATGTCGCTTTCCCGACCGGCGGACGTGATGGCTGCGGTCGAAGAAGGGCTGCGCTGCAAGGCGCTGGCGGCCGTGGTTGCCGAAATCCGGGGGGATCATCCGGCGGTGAATTTCACCACGATGAAGCGGCTGGCCCTGCGGGTCGAGGTGGTGGGCGTGCCCTGCTGGCTGATCCGGCAGGCGGCGACGGCCGATCTCAGTGCGGCGCGAAACCGCTGGCGGATTGCCACGCTGCCTTCGGTCGCCAACCCGGACGATCCGCGCGCGCCGGGCGATCCGCGCTGGCGACTCGATCTGTTCCGGTCGCGCGACGGACGACCGGGAGAATGGGTGGCGCGTCATGAGCGGGCGGCGGATCGTCTCGATCTGGTTGCCGCAGTTCCCGATGGAGCGGTGGCAGAAGACGCAAGAGAGGCGGGGCAACGCGCCGCCCGATGACAGGGCCGTGGCCCTGTCGGTCGAAGGCGCGCATGGCCCGGTGATCCATGCCGTCAACCGGGCCGCGCATCTGGCGGGGGTGACGGTCGGCGCGCGGGTGGCCGACATGCGCGCACTGTGCCCCGCGCTGAAGGTGGATTTTGCCGACCCCGAGGGCGACCGGATCGCGCTGCATCGCCTTGCGCTTTGGGCGCGGCGCTGGTGCCCCTGGACCGTTGCCGACGACTGGGTGGCTCAAGGCGCGGCAGGCGGCAGCCAGGGGCTGATCCTCGACACCACCGGCGCGGATCATCTGTGGGGCGGCGAGGCGGCGATGCTGGCGGATATGGAGGCCGCGCTTTCCGCCCTGGGGCATTCGTCGCGGCTTGCCCTTGCCCCCACCTGGGGGGCGGCCTGGGCCCTGGCGCGGTTCGGGCCGGTGCGGGCGATCTGCGCCGACGTGGCGTCGCTGCCGGTGGCGGCCCTGCGGCTGGACGGGGAAACGGTGCTTTTGCTGAACCGCCTTGGCCTGCGCACCATTCGCCAACTGGCCGACCTGCCACGCCTGTCGCTGGCGCGCCGCTTTTCCTGCGCGGGTCCGTCGCAGAACCCGCTGATCCGGCTGGACCAGATGACCGGCCACCTGCCCGAGCCGGTTTCCCCGCCCGGGGCACCGCCCGTCTTTCGCGCCGATGTCCGTCTGGCCGAGCCGATCCTTGACCCGACCCACCACCTGCCCGCCCTGTGCGCGGCGCTGTGCGACCAGTTGGCCAAGGCGTATCGGGGCGCGCGCCGCCTGTGCCTGACCGTCTATCGCACGGACGGAGAGGTTAGCCGCATCGAGGCCGCCTGCGCCCTGCCCAGCCGCGATCCTGCCCATCTGGCCTTCCTGTTCCGCGACCGGCTGGAGCGGATCGACCCCGGCTTCGGCTTTGATCTCATCTCGCTGGAGGTGCCTGCGACCGAAGCCCTTGGCACGCGGCAGACGGATCTTGCGGGCGGCAGCGATGCGGGGCTGGAGCTTTCGCATCTGGTCGACCGGCTGACCGCGCGCTTTGGCCGCGCGGCTTTGGCGCAGCTTCAGCCGGCGGCCAGCCATATCCCGGAACGGGCCGGGGCGCGAGCCGCTCCGCTGGCCGCCGCGCCCGATCTTGCGGGGCCACAGGCCGAACGACCGCAGCGCCTGCTGGACCACCCCGAGGAGATACGCGTGCTTTATGCTGTGCCCGAGGGCCCGCCCGCCCAGTTCCAGTGGCGGCGGCGCAGCTATCGCGTCGCCCGCTATCAGGGGCCGGAACGCATCGCGCCGGAATGGTGGCAGGACAAGCCCGGCACGCGCCTGCGCGACTATTTCAAGGTCGAGGATGAAGCGGGCCACCGTTTCTGGCTGTACCGCGAGGGGTTGCAGGGCGATGGCCGCGGCGGCGCCCCCCGCTGGTTCCTGCACGGGGTCTTCGCCTGATGCCCGACAGCGACAACCGCCGCATCCGCAAGACGCTGACCGGGGATTTCCCGCCCAATCCGCGCGCCGATTATGTGGAACTGGGGGTGACCACGCCCTATTCCTTCCTGCACGGCGCGTCCGATGCCAGCGAACTGGCCGTCACGGCCCATGCGCTTGGCTATGATGCCCTTGGCGTGGCCGATCTGAACACGATGGCCGGGGTGGTGCGCATCCATGCCGAGGCGAAAAAGGCCAACCTGCGCCCGGTCATCGGCTGTCGTCTGCGGCTGGTCAGCGGCGAGGAGTTTCTGGCCTATCCCCGCGACCGCGCCGCCTATGGCCGGCTGTGCAGCCTGCTGACCAAGGGCAAGCGGCACGATCTTGGTGATCGCTGGCAGGCAAAGGGCGCCTGCGACATCACCCTGGACGATCTGGCAGACCATTCCGAGGGTGTGCAACTGATCGTCCTGCCTGGCGCGACGCTGCCCCGCCGGTTGCCTGACCTGACCCGCCACCTGCCCGGCCTGCGCCACATTGCCGTCAGCTATCTCTATCGTGGCGACGACCGGGCGCGGATCAACCGGCTGGACCGGCTGGCGCGGGCGCATGGCCTGTCGATCCTTGCCACCAACGACGTGCATTACCACGCCCCCGACCGCCGCCCCCTGCAGGATGTGATGACCTGCATCCGCGAAAAGGTCACCATCCACAAGGCGGGCTTCCTGCTGGAGGCCAATGCCGAGCGCCACCTGAAACCGCCCGCCGAGATGATCCGTCTGTTCGCCGACTGGCCCCATGCCCTCCGCGCCACGCGAGAGCTGGCCGATGCCTGCCACTTCAGCCTCAATGAACTGGCCTATCACTATCCGCTGGAAACCGTGCCGCCGGGGGAAACCGCGCAGAGCCAGCTGGAAAAGCTGACCTGGGAGGGCGCGGCGGGGCGTTATCCCGCCGGGCTGCCGGACAAGGTGCGCGGCCTGCTGGTCAAGGAACTGGAGATCATCGGGGTGAAGAAAATCCCCCAGTATTTCCTGACCATCCACGAAATCGTCCTTTGGGCGCGGGCCAAAGGCGTCCTGTGCCAAGGCCGGGGTTCCGCCGCCAATTCGGCGGTCTGCTACGTTTTGGGCATCACCTCGGTCGATCCGGCGGAACAGGAACTGCTGTTCGAACGCTTCATCAGCCTCGACCGCGACGAGCCACCCGACATCGACGTGGATTTCGAGCATGAGCGGCGGGAGGAGGTGATCCAGCACATCTATGGCAAATACGGCCGCCATCGCGCGGGTCTCTGCGCCACCGTCATCCACTACCGCCCGCGCTCTGCCATCCGCGAGGTGGGCAAGGTCATGGGCCTGTCCGAGGATGTGACTTCGGCCTTGGCCAAAACCGTCTGGGGCAGTTGGGGCACCAGCATGGGCGAGGCCAACAGCCGCGAGGCCGGGGTGGACCTGACCGACCCGCTGATGGCGCGCACGATCCGGCTGGCCGAACAGATGATCGGCATGCCGCGCCACCTGGGCCAGCATGTCGGCGGCTTCATCCTGACCGAAGGCGCGCTGCACGAAACCGTGCCGATCGGCAATGCCGCCATGCCCGATCGCAGCTTCATCGAATGGGACAAGGACGACATCGACGAACTGGGCATCCTCAAGGTCGATGTGCTGGCCCTGGGCATGCTGACCTGCATCCGCAAATGCCTTGACCTGCTGAAAAGCCATTACGGGATCGCGCACGATCTCGCCTCGATCCCGCCCGATGACGGGGAAACCTATGACATGCTGTGCCGGGGCGACAGCGTCGGCGTCTTCCAGGTTGAAAGCCGGGCGCAGATGAACATGCTGCCCCGGCTGAAGCCGCGCAGGTTCTACGATCTGGTGGTCGAGGTCGCGATCGTCCGCCCCGGCCCGATCCAGGGCGACATGGTGCATCCCTACCTGCGGCGGCGCAGCGGGATCGAGGCGGAAGACTATCCGTCGCCGGCCCCCCCGCATGACCCCGACGAGCTTCGCCACATCCTCGGCCGCACCTATGGCGTGCCGATCTTTCAGGAACAGGCGATGAAGATCGCCATGGTCGCCGCCGAGTTCAGCCCGCAAGAGGCCAATGCGCTGCGCAAGGCGATGGCCACCTTCCGGTCGCGCGGCACCATCGGCGAGTTGGAGGAGCTGATGGTGGGCCGGATGATCGCGCGCGGCTATGACCCGGATTTCGCCCGGCGCTGCTTCAACCAGATCAAGGGCTTCGGCGATTACGGCTTTCCCGAAAGCCACGCGGTCAGCTTTGCGCTTCTGGTTTATGTCTCAAGCTGGCTGAAGTGCCATTACCCGGCCGCTTTTGCCTGCGCGCTGCTCAATTCGCAGCCGATGGGCTTTTATGCCCCCGCCCAGATCGTCCGCGACGCCCGCGAACACGGGGTCGAGCTGCGCGAGGCCGATGTGAATTTCAGCGACTGGGACAATACGCTGGAGCCATCGGGCAACAGCTTTGCCCTGCGACTGGGCCTGCGGCAGGTGGACGGCATGGCACGCGAGGCGGCAGAGCGGCTGATCCGCGCCCGCGACGAACCCTTTGCCAGCCCGGCCGATCTGGCCGCCCGCACGCACCTGAATGTCGGCACGATCCGCACCCTGGCCGCCGCCGATGCCTTCCGCTCCATGAGGCTGGACCGGCGCGCCGCCCTGTGGGAGGCGCGGGCGCTGCGCGATGCCCCCGACCTGCCGCTGTTCCAGCCCGGGCGGGACGAGGGGCATGAGCCCTTGACCAGCCTGCCGCAGATGCCGCTGTGCGAGCAGGTCGTGGCCGATTACCAGACGCTGCGCCTGTCGCTGAAGGCGCATCCGATGGCCTTCCTGCGCGCCAGCATGGCGCGGCAGGGGTTCGTGCGGGCCGCCGATCTGGGACAGGTTTCCAACAACCGCCGCCTGCAACTGGCCGGTCTTGTGCTGGTCCGCCAGCGCCCCGGCAGCGCCAAGGGCGTCTGTTTCATCACGCTGGAGGATGAAACCGGTATCGCCAACCTTGTCGTCTGGCCCAAGGTGATGGCGGCCTTCCGCAAGGCGATCATGACCGCACGTCTGATGCAGGTGACGGGCCGGGTGCAACGCGACCCGGCCTCCGGCGTGACCCATATCGTCGTTGAGACCCTGAAAGACCGCAGCGACGTTCTTCTGCGCCTGTCCGACCGCAGCCTTGTGCCGCCCTTGTCCCGCGCCGATGAGGTGCAACACCCGATCCCGGCACCGACACTCGGTCATCCCCGCAACGCGCGCATCATTCCGGGTTCGCGCGATTTTCACTGACGGCGCGACACCACGCCGACCGCTTCCCCCTGATTGCCATGCGATCAGGGGGTGTTCGCCGCGATCTGCATGAACGGCCGCCTCTCAAGGCCGCTGCAATTGCCCTGCCGCACCGCCGTCAGGCCGCTGTCCGCCCCTCTACGTCGGCCCGGCCTAACCATCGCCCTCGCGCCTGGCCTGTTTGCGTCCGATCTCTCCAAACCGGCTGGCGGCATCGGCCGAATGGCTGGTGAACCGCACGGCAACGTCATCAAGCGGCGCGGTGTCCGTCGCGGAAGGGCGCAGTTGCGCCTTCAGATCGCGAAGGTTCGCATAGTTCATGCTGCGCAGAAACCGGATCAGGGTCATTTCGCTGACCCCGATCGCTGCCGACATCTGCGCGCCGGTGTTGTAGGGCATCGCGCCGATATTCTGACGAAACCGGGCGGCGATGGGCCTTCATCCGGGCTTCCGCATCGCGGATATGCACCGCCTCAAGCAACCCCAGCGCTTCGCGCCGGGCGTCAGTCGCGTTCAGGCCGAAATGGATGCGCAGGGGTTCGGCGACATGGTCGCCGATCGTCATCAGCGGATCGAGATGCGAGGCCGGGTTCTGGAAGATCATCGAGATCTCGCGCCCGCGCAAGCCATTGCGATTGATGAAGATAATACCGCTCAACACCCTGCGATCATCAACGCGCGGAACCCCGTGCGACAATGGAAAGAACGGCCTGAGACGCGCCATCTGCCGGCGGGCGCCCATTCCGCCCAGTGGGGATCGGTGGCCATGTCGGCCACGAGGCGCCGGTCCATCCGCACAGTGGCCTGCCGCATCGCGGATAGGGCAGCCGCGCCATCTCGACGATCGCCATGCGGGCGACCGCGGGGTCGGGGTGCGGCACCAGCGGAGCGAAGGCGTCGCGGCGGGCGGCGGGGGTGGAGAGGTCGCGCGCCAAGAGGTCGGCCAAGACCGCGGCCAGCGCCGCACCGCCGAAGTCGTGGATCGCCCGGCCCTGCGCCCCGGACCAGGTGCCCACAACCGCCGCCTGCGGATCGGCCGCAAATTCCGCCGCGCGGCTGCGGCTGACGAGAAACGGCACCGGCGGCACCCCTGGGCCGCCGCGCAGGAAACCCGTCGGCGCAAAGCGGAAGGGATCGTCCGGCATCGGGCGCAGGAGCGCCACCGCCTCGGCTGCGAGCACGAGGTCGGCCAGGCTTTCCTGCGGCATCTCGATGCAGGCGAGACAGGCCGCCGCCGGCGGTGCCCAACCCAGCGCGGCGGCAAACGCCGCGCTGGCGAGGATCAGGGGAAGGCGCACCACTTGCCCTCAGCCGCCCGGTGCATACCAGATCGGCGAGGTATAGGCACGTTCCTGCAATTCCATGACCGTGCCGGGCAGCGGTGTGGTGCCGAAATGGGCGGCGTCATAGGTCGTCCAGCGTGGCGTCGGGATTTCCAGCACCCGGCCATAGTAGAAGGCGGGCTGGCTCGGGTCGAAGTCGGGGTCGGTCCAGACGGCGATCAGTTCCGGCGCACCGATGGTGTTCGTCCAGGTGGCCGAGGCCACATCCACCGTGCTGCCGACGGCCGGCAGCTTCCCGTCCGCGCCGGCCACCCGGTCGTCGGACCAGGCGACGTCATAGACCTTTTCCTGCGTGTTGCCCTCGGCATCGAGCCAGCCCTTGATGATCTGGTAGCGGTCAAGGTTCGCCCCCACCGCGTCGCGCAGCGCGGCCACGAGGAACATCGGCGCGCGCCCCTGCGCATCGGGGCAGAGCTTGCCGCCCATCGGCACGCCCTTGGTATAGCCTGCGATCGCCGGGCTGCGCGACATCGCATCGGCCGCCATGAAGTCGTAGCCGCCGAAGCACCGCACGGTCATCCGGGTTCCGGTGGTGCCGTAGGTCTCGCGCCGCGCCATCGCGTCGAAGAGGGATTCGCGGGTGTTCTCGGCTGCCCAGACCGCGGCGTAGCCGGAGGACGACACCTGCCATTCCATCAGCTTCAGGCCGGTGTTCGGATCGTGAATGAAGGTGTTGGTCAGCCGCCCGGGGTTCGGCTCCATCGGCGTGAGCTTGCCCCAGAAGTTGTCTTCCTCTACCGCGGTCAGCCCGGTGTGGGCATCGGTCCCGCCGACCATGCCGAAGGCGTAGGGGCTGGTGCCGAACTTGCGCTCGAGCTGGAGCCCCAGCTTGAGGCCCGATCGGGCGTATTCGTGCGGCAGCATCTCGGGCGTCTTGGCCTCGGACAGGTTCAGGTTGCCCTGGTCCCAGATCTCGAAGTCGGCAAGTTCGTCGTTGGGCGACAGGAGCGGATGCGCCTCGCCGGTGCCCTTCATCTGGGTGACTTCGTAGAGCGGCTCCCACCGCGCGCGGCCCTTGATCTAGGCCTGGTCCACGGGCTTGTCGGAGAGGGGTTGCGTTTCCGTGGGGAACTTCAGCCCGTTCGACACGTTGCCGTTGTGCGCGATGGCCAGCACCCGCCCGCCGGTCTTGTCCTCGTAGTCGGCCATCCACTTCCACAGGTCGGGTTCGTGCGGACTGCCCAAGGGGGGCGACCGTGAAGGGCACGACCTGGCGCGCAAGGTCGGCCCCGTCGCGGTAGATCACGTTGCGGTGGATGTCGTAGGCGCCCTGCGATGTCCACTCGTAGCCGATGAAGGCGGTGAACCGGCCGGGATCGTTGAACTGCTCGGTCGCGTCGATGGTGTCGTTCCAGACATCGCGCAAAAGGGTCGAATCCGGGGACACGGCCAGTGCGGGCGGGAAGGTGTTCTTGCTGACCGCCGCGATGATCTCGAGGGTTGCGCCCAGCCCCTTGCCGCCCTGGATCATGTCGTACCAGCGCCGGCCCGTGGGGTCGGCCAGGAACGCGGGATCGCCTGCGAACAGCGTCGGGAAGACGCCCATGTTGCCGGAATGGTCCGCCACCACCAGGAAGTCGAGCAGCCGGCTCAACTGCACCGGCAGGCCGCTGGAGGCGGTGATCCGCTCGCCCCGCGCCAGCCGGTATGCGTCGACAGGCGTCAGCCGCGCGCCGGCCACGCCGGCATCCAGCGACACGGCGGTGTGCAGGTGCGTGTCGCCGAACAGCGGGCGCAGCGGAAGTTGCGGTTGACCGCGGGCGAATAGGCCGGCCGGGAAGGCACGAGCCGCCCGAAGTCGGCCTCGTTCACCTCGCCGACATCGCCCACGGACCCGCCGCGCGCGGTGTCTTGCGCGGCGGCGGGAGCCACGGCGAACAGCATCAATGCCAGCACGCTGCAACCTGATGCCAGCGATCTGTGGTCTTTTTTCATCATCTTCGCACCTCTTGTCTGGGTTGCAGGGTGGATGTGGGCGGGGCAGGTGTCCTCAGAATGGTCGCAGGATGGCGCCGGTCGCGCCTTGCAGGATGGCGGCGCTGCCGTCGAGAAGGCCGGTCTTCTGTCCGTCGTCGAAGATCGAGACGCCGCTGTTGCGGATGCGCTGCACCAGCGCGATGACCTCCGGCGAGGAGCCGACCTTCAGGTGCCGCGCGGCGTCATCCGACCCGATGGCGCCGAGATCGACGACGCCCACGTCGAGCCCGCCAAGCTCTGCCGCGGAGCGCAGCAGATAGATCGGAACCCCGGCGGCCAGAACCGGCGGCGCCTGGCGGCGGAGGAGGTCAATCTCCAGATCGGCCGAGATCAGGACCACGGCGTTGATCCTGGAAAGCGTGGCACGGTCGCCGGTCAGTGCCAGCGTGCGCAGCGTCTCCATCGCCAGGAAGGTTCCCATCGAATGGGCGACGAGGTTGTAGCCCCGCAGCGAGGCCCGTTGCATCAGGCCCAGCGTGTCGGCCAGTGCGTCGCGCGAAAACAGCGCGTTCTCCCGGCCGGCGACATAGGCCATGAGCTTGGCCTCTGACGGCCAGGTGAACATCACTCCGGCACCCGGCGACTGCGGGTCGTGGCGCAACTGCACGTCCTTCATCAGGGCTTCGGCGAAATTGGTGTTGAACCCGTGCACGAACACGACGCCCGTGCGCGCCCGGGGCGATTGCGCCCGCGCCTCGGCATCGACCGCCCGGACAAAGCCGTTCGGCCCATCCAGCGTCGCGGCGTCCATCACCACGAAGTCACGCCGGGGGTCTGGCGTGCCGCGGGGATAGCGGATGGTACTGGGCGTACGGTCGGGCGGGATCAAGACGGCAAACTGCGCGAAACGCGTAGTGAAGGTGCGCTGGTCAGAAAAGAACGCTGGGCCTCGACGGGTTGGCGCGAGGTGGCCACGATCACCCGCCGCAGCGTGGCCCCCGCCGGTGGAGGCGGGGGATGACGGCGACGCTGCCGCGCTTGCCACAGGCTGCGGTCAGTGCGGCGGCACTGGCAAGGCCCAGCCAACGGCGGCGGGAGACCCCGGGAGAAGGAAGCGGGCCGGGGGGAGGGGCGTGGTGTCCGCCATGCGGGGCCGCCTCCTATGTCAAGCCCCAGGTGGTCGGGGCAGCGGCCGGCGCGGCGCCGTGCCCGACCTGCTCCGGGCTGGCGGCGCGGCCGATCACCGCATGTGCCTCGCGCCCGGACGGATCCGCTGCCTGCCGGGCGAAGCCGCCCGGGTCACGATTAGCCCGTCGTCGCCATGCCGCCCTCAGAACCTGTAGGACGCGCCGAGAATGACCCCCGACATGTCGAAGTCGAGCTTCTGGCCGCCGTTCTCGCGCTCGAACTCCAGATAGCGCCAGCCACCCAGCACCGACCAGCGGTCGTCGATCCGGTAGCCGAGGCCCAGCCCCGCCTGCCGCGTCTGTTCGTCGCCGGACCCTCCGCCGTCGAGGTAGAGCGTGCCGAACCACTTCTCGTCAAAGTCCATCCGCATGCGGAGCGCCAGCACCGGGTTTACCCCGTCGCCCTCCCGCCGCACCCTCTCGGTCGGCAGCAGGCCGCCCGACAGGGTGACGGTCACGTCGCTGTCGGAGGCCCGCAGGCCGCCGCCAAGGTCCAGCACGAAGGTGTCGGTTTCCTGCACCCGCCACATCGCCAGCGCCGTGACCGCGGTTATCCGCGTTTCCACCCTTCCCTGCTGGAAAAGGGCACCGAAGGGGGTATCGGCCTTCTGCGTCAGGTTGAAGTAGAGCAGGTCGGCGACAAGCCCCAGCTTCCCGCGCCGCGCCTCCAGCGAGCCCATCGCGGCAAAGTCCAGCGCGTCGAGCGCATCGCTGACGCTGAGTTCGCCCGAAAGGCTGCCGCGCGGGGTGTCCACGGTGGCGCGGCTGGCCGGCAGCCAGGCATAGCCGGTCGCCGTGAACTGCCACCCGTTGTCCTCGGCGTGGGCCGGCCCGGACAGAGCCAGCACCAGTGCCGTTGCCGCCGTGGCCAGTTGTTGCCTGATGGGCATCACCCCGTCTCCCGTCCTGATTGTCGCAGCGTCACTGCACGGCGCGGCGACCGGCAGCGTCCAGGTGCCGTCCTGAACCTCGGCCCTCGGGCGGTATAGCCGGACGATGTAGTTCGCGGCAAGCGCCAGTGCAGTGAAGGCGCCGCGTTTCATGCTGTTTTCCTTTTCTTTGCAGCGTTTCGGTCACTTGCGACCGGGTGGACGGCGAGATCTGAATGACGCGCGTCAGCGCGGGAACATGTAGGTGACGCCGAGGCGCGCACCCCAGCCTGTCGGCCCCCCGGCGGGCTATCGGACCAGTAGCGCACCCCGGCCGAAAGCTGCACCGGCCGCCCGCCCAGCTTGACGATCTGCGCCACCGACAGGTTCAGCGGCACCGACCATTCCTCGGCCACCCAGTCGTAGGTGCTTTCGGTGTTGAAGGTGACGGAGGTGCCGCCTGGGGTGGAATAGCTGACGAAGGGTTGCAGGAAGGTCGCCGAGGATTCGCCATATCTGTCCTCCCGGTTCACCGACCAGATATGGTTGGCCAGCATCCCGTAGGTCCAGCCGTTCCTCTGCACCAGCCCGACGCCGGTGATGCCCGCGCCGAACTGCTTGCGCCCCAACAGGTCGTCCGAGGATGTTGGGAGCTGGAACACCGGACCCACGCCCCAGATCAGCCCGCCCGCCGTCGACGCCTGGGCGAGAAGAAGAAGCTCTGGACGATGTTGCCGAGACCGGACGTCTGTCCCGTACCCGCCGGAACACCGTCGAGCGACACGACGGGGATCACCGTGCGCGAGACGACATTCCAGTCCTCGCCGATCGAGAAGGGGATGACCGGCTGGATGTTGATGAAATCCTGCGTCCCGTTGCCGCCCGCCAGTCCGCTGTTGTGATTGTACTGGAACGGCACGCTGATGAGGCTGGAGACCGGGTTCGAAAGCCTCGCCGCAAGATCGGCGGTGGAATCCTCCGCGGTCGCAGGCAGCGCCGCCACCGCGGCCAACGCTGATAAGGCGGAAACTGCTCTGTACATTCAGGTATTTTCCCCGCTTCTGCTTTCTTCCCAGGTTGTTTGTAGCACGGTGGCCTTTTGCGGCGGTCTCAAATTTGCGCCACGCTGCGCGGGCGCCCGCCGGGTGCCGGGCCGACCGGGGGAGAGGGATGGACGGACAGAAAACCGCCACGGCCAAGACCAGTCGATTTTGCGCCGATGCCATGCAGCGCACGACGTCACTGATGCAGTTGCCTGCGCTGCTCGCGGAATTCAGCGTGCCGCTGCCGCGGCTCGAGGCCGCCTGCCCGGTTCCATCGGAGGTCTGGACCGATCCTGCCTTCGCGCTGCCGATGTCGCGATTCTGCGAAGTGCTCGATGCAGCGGCTCGGTTGGCCGGGTGCCGGCATCTCGGGCTCCTGCTCGGGGCGCGGGTCGATGCGGCGATGCTGGGTTTGCCGGGCCAATGGCTGGCCTCGGCGCCGACGCTGCATGATGCGATCCAGGGGTTCATCTTGTTGCAGCCCGCCAATACCAGGGCTGCCGGGCTCTATCTCCTCGACCAGGGAGCGGACGCCTTCCTGGGCTACAGCATATGTGACCGGTGGGCGCCGGGGCGGGAACAGGTCTATGCGCTGGCCATGTCCATCACCACCCGCAAGATCCGGCAGCTGACCCGCGGTCGGCACGGCCCTGCCGAGGTGCTGCTGCCGTTCCGCGCGCCGCCAGACCCGGAAATCTACGCGCACATGCTGGCAGCCCCGATCCGGTTCGACGCGACGGTCTGCGGCATGGTTCTGCCGCGCGCGGCGCTCGCCTGCCCGGCCGGCGCCGCGGCGGGCCTCGCGCTGGACGATTGGCTGCGCCGCGCGCAGACGCTGCTGCCTCCGTCTTCCCGTAACTGGACGTCGCGCACCCGCCTCGTCCTTCGGCCCCTCCTGTCGCGCGGGCGGTCGGTCCGCGCCGATGTCGCCCGCCTCGCGGGCGTGTCGCCCCGCACGCTGAACCGGCGGCTGGAGGAGGAGGGGTCGTCGCTGCGCGATCTGGTCGAGGACTTGCGCTTCGTCATGGCCGAGGAACTGCTGCTGCTGACCGACCTGCGCATGGGCGAGATCGGGCTGGCCCTGGGCTTCGAGGCGGAAGGATCGTTCTTCCGCAGTTTCCGACGCTGGACCGGAACGACGCCCGAGAACTGGCGCCGCCGGCATGGTTGGAGCGGGATCGATCCTGACGATGCGACCATACCGCCTTGTGATTCCTCGCAGACCCGCCTCGGCACATAGATGCCGTCGGGGGATATCATCAGGGCCGGGGCGGCATCGACATGGCGAGGAGCGCAGCAGGTCAGCTGCGATCCAACGGGGCCGGCAAGGCGCTGAACATCATCGACAGGACGTAGGCGTGGATAAAGAACGCTATCAAGTCATATGTCTGGATGATCTCTCTCTCGAAGTAACCGGATGCTCGATTGGTCCAGTCCTTCATCCGCCGCATCTCGGGTTCATGGCGCAGAGCGCATTGGCGCAGGGCACGCTGCGACTGTGTGCGGTTTTGGTTATATTGAAGACAGGTGCCCTGGAAGTGCGCCGGGCCAGCGCGGCGACAGGCATGCCGGATGCGGTCACGTGACGGATGAGCGATTCCCTGAAGTGGTCCTTCTCGATCAAGTTCACACCTCTTCGACGCGGGCGCCTGTGTGGGCGCCATGGATGGAAAGCCGGAATAACAGGACCGAAAGCGCGCAATCGATACGCCCATGTGTGGCAACAGGCCGTGAATGGTGGCTTCGCGCAGGCGGCATAGAGCTGTTCGCTGATCGTTCGATCCGGGTTCCGGCAGCTTGGCAAACGGAACTGCAAACCACGCGCAGTGCGCGTCCAACTTAAATCTCATGATTTCAATAGTATGGCGCTCTGAGCCGGCAGGGGTTCGGTTCACTGGTCCGGAGAATATCGGCTCGGAGAGAACGCGTGTGCGCCGTTCGGGGCGTGGGCCAGCAAGCTGCGGGCGGAATGTTTGAACACCCACTGGTTCCTGAGCCTTGCCGACGCCCGCGAAAAGTTGGAGACTTGGCGCAGAGACTACAACGACGTCCGACCTCATGGCGCCATCGGCTACAAAGTCCCGAGTGCGCTGCGCAATCCCGGTGGCGACACCAGCCCGTTACCGTGAAACAGCCGGAAATTCCAGACCTCGGCGGTCTAAGGTTGGGGCTCAGAGCATGACCTGCTGCCCACGAAACCGGCAGCAGGCTACCGCCTCTATGACCTAAGGAAGAGCGATGCGGTGTTGATCAACAACCTTCCTCCGTTGCGCGCGATCCAAGCGTTTGAGGCGGTCGGCCGGGGCGGCTCGCTGGCTGCTGCCGCGCGCGAACTCAATGTGACGCAGTCCGCCATCAGTCACCAGATCAATCATCTGGAGAAGTTGCTTGGGCTGAAGCTGTTCGAACGCCGAGGACGCTCGCTCGCCTTGACCGCAGCGGGTCTGGACTACTACACGGCCGCTGCGCAGGCCCTGATTCTGTTGCGGGACCGAACAATGGCGCTAACAAGCAGCCAGGGGCGAAGTACGGTCAATGTGACCACTGTTCCGTCCATCGGTCTTCGCTGGCTAATTCCGCAACTTCATGATTTCCGTAAACGGCGCGCGAACATCGACGTGCACATAAGATACGTCATAATGGGTCAGGCCACGGCAGCGGATCTGCGAATCCTCTACGGAGATGGACGCTGGCCGGAATACGACGCCGAGCGCTTCCTGGAAGCATCGCTGATCCCAGTCTGCAGCCCGGAATATCTTAGGAAAGCAGGAAAGATAGTCGAGCCATGTGACCTGCGCGGGCACTTGCTGATTCATGACGACAACACGCAATTCTGGAAACAATGGCTGCAAGACATGGGCGTCACTGACTTCGACCCGGGGACGGAACTCGTCTTGCAAGATCAGCACATGGTCATTGCTGCCGTTTTGAGCGGATATGGTGTCGCCTTGTGCAGGGAGGTCTTCGTGAAAGAGGATTTAAGGCGCGGAAGTCTGAGGAAGCTATTCGACCATAGTGTCGACGATACCAGCGGCTATTACGTTTGCGCGAGAAAGGACATCCCGTTGACCGCGTCAGCGTCGGTGTTCAAACGCTGGCTGATCAGCCATGCCCGTGAATTTTCCACGGTAGGCTGATCTCCATCAACCAGATAGACCGCCCGAGGACTCTGCCAGGGCAAACTGCTTGAGCGGGGCAAGGGGCTGGGTAGCACCCCGCCATGACCCAGCGCTCCCCCTTCCGCTATTTCAAGACATCGCCCGAGATCATCCGCCCGGCGGTGATGATGTACATCCGGTTTCCGCTCTTGCTCCGCAACGTCGAGGATCTCTTGCACGAAGGGGGCTCGACATCTGCCATGAAACGGCGCGGTTCTGGTGGCACCGGTTCGGTCCGATCTTCGCTTCGGATATCTGGAAGCGCCGGGTCCATGGCATGCGGTCGAGCGACTGGCCCAGGCACCTGGACGAAATGTTCGTGAAGATCAACGGCCAGCGCCACTATCTGTGGCGCGCCGTCGATCACGAGGGCGAGGTGCTCGAGAGCTTCGTGACGAAGACGCGCGACAAGAAGGCGGCATTGAAATTCCTCAGGAAATCGCTGAAGCGGCACGGCTGCGCCCACGAGATCGTGACAGACCGCATTCGGTCCTACGGTGCCGCATTCGTCTGCCAGCACCCTGCAGCCTGTTCTCGCCCCGGTTTCCTTGTCGGCAGGCCGGCCGTTGGTCAGAGGACCTTGCTGAAAAAGGCCCGGGCGCGCTCGGTCACGGGGTTCAGGATCACGTCATCGGGCTTGCCATCTTCAACGATCACCCCGCCGTCCATGAAGATCACCCGGTCGGCGACCTCGCGTGCGAAGCCGACTTCATGGGTCACGACGGCCATGGTCATGCCCTCGGAGGCGAGTTCCTTCATCACCGACAGCACCTCGCCCACCAGTTCGGGGTCAAGCGCGCTGGTCGGCTCGTCGAAAAGCATCACCTTGGGCCGCATCGCCAGAGCGCGGGCGATGGCCACGCGCTGTTGCTGCCCCCCCGACAGTGTTCGCGGGTAGGCGCCTGCCTTGTGATCCAGACCGACCTTGCGCAACAGTTGGTGTGCGATCTCAACCGCCTCGGCACGCGGCAGACGGCGGACCGAGATCGGTGCCTCGATCACGTTTTCCAGGACTGTCATGTGTGGGAAAAGGTTGAAACTCTGGAAGACCATGCCGATGTCGGCACGGCGGGTCGCGATTTCGTTGGGGCGCAGTTCGTAGAGCTTGCCATTGTGTTCGCGGTAGCCGACATAGTGGCCGTCGACCTGCAACCTGCCACTGTCAATGCGTTCCAGATGGTTCATGCAGCGCAGGAAGGTACTCTTGCCCGAGCCAGAGGGGCCGAGGATGCAGGCGACCTCGCCATAAGCGATGTCGAGGTCGATTCCCTTCAGAACCTCGACATGGCCGAAACTCTTGCGAACCTTTTGGGCCGAGATTGCGAGAGTGGCTGTCACCTACGCCTCCGTCTTGGCTGTGGCGGCGTGGCCGCGGGCGAAATGGCGCTCGACGTAGAACTGACCAACCGACAGGATGGTGGTCAGGACCAGATACCAGATAGAGGCGACGATCAGCAGCGGGATGGTCTGGAAGTTCACCGAATAGATCAACTGCGCCGAATACAGCAGTTCCTGCATGGCGATGACGCTGACCAGCGAAGTCGTCTTCAGCATCCCGATGAACTGGTTGCCGGTCGGCGGCACGATGATCCGCATCGCCTGCGGCAGGATGATGCGGAACAGGACGCGGCCGTTGCACATCCCGAGCGCCTCGGCGGCCTCGCGCTGGCCGGCCGGGACCGCGTTCAGCCCCGAGCGGACGATCTCGGACATATAGGCGCCTTCGTTCAGGCTGAGACCCAGCAGCGCCGCGACATAGATGGTGATGTACTGGTTCGCGTCAAAGCTGAACAATGTGGGGCCAAAGGGGATCCCCAGCGAAATCTGCGGATAAAGCGCCGAGATATTATACCAGAAGATCAGTTGCACCAGCAGCGGCGAGCCGCGGAACAGCCACACATAGGCCGATGCAAAGCCCGACAGAAGCGGGTTGCCGGAAATGCGCATGATCGCCAGGATCGTGCCCAGGATGATGCCGATGACCATCGAGGCGACGGTCAGCCAAATCGTGTTCAGCAAGCCCTGCAAGATGGCCGGGTCGAACATGTAATGCGCGACGATGTCCCATTTGAAACGTGTGTTGAAGGTCATCGACTGCAGCATGGCCGCGATGATCAGCAGGATCAGCCCCACCGCGACCCAGCGTCCGTAATGCCGCACCTTGACGATGGGCATATCCCCTGTCTGTGGTCCCAAAACGATACCTCATGGATGCCCGACCCGCGCCTGGGGGCAACGGGTCCGTTATCCGGCTGCGGCAAAGCCCCGCCGCAGCCGGTCTTGCGGCGGCCTACTGATAGCTGGGCGGCGTCGAGTTCGCGTCGTAGATGTCGAATTCGGTCAGCGCGCCAAAGGCGGTCTCGTTCGCCTCCAGCAGCTTTTGGTATTCGCCCGTCTGTTGCAGATGCGTCAGCGCAGCCTGGATCGCCTTGTCCATCGCCGGGGCGTCCTCGTCGCGGCGCACGGCAATGGCGGTCGGCGCCCCGTCCAGCTCGCCGCTGGTGATCAGCGATTTGTCGGCCTTCATCACTTCATGCGCAAAGGCCGGATCGGTGAACATCACGTCGATCCGGTCGCTGGACAGCGCCAGCGCCGCGGCCGAGGCAGAGGGAAAGGCGCTGACCTCGATCTTGCCGGTGGCGCAGTTGTCGGCATTCTTCTGCAATTCTTCCAGTTGCACCGATGCGGCCATGGTTCCGGCACGGTATCCACACAGATCGGTGACCTGCAACGGGCGCAGATCCTTGTCGGATTTCAGCAGGAAGGTGTTGTAGACGCGCCAACTGGTGACGAAATCGGCCACCGCCAGACGTTCGGCGCGGATATAGAACTGGCCGAACGAGATATCGAACTTGTCGGCTTCCAGCCCGGCCAGCGCCCCGGCAAAGGGAACCAGCGTGATTTCGGGATTCAGGCCAAGGGTGCCGGCGATGGCGCGAGCCATGTCCACATCCATGCCTTTCAGTTCGTTGCCTTCCTTGTAGGCAAAGGGCTTGCCCTGATCGGGCATGGCGATGCGCAGGGTGGCGGACTCGGCGATGGACTTCGGAACCAGCGCGGCGGCGGCGTCGAACTTGGCGATATCATCAGCCCATGCTGCCCCGGCTGCCAGCAGGCCCGACGTCACTATACCGACGAAGGTTCGGCGGGCGATCTTCATGTTCATGAAAGGTCCTCCTTGTTGGATAAGCCTTGGCTTTCTTCTGTTGCACGACTGGCGCGAATCGTCGTGACAACAACCCCACAAAGATACGCATTAGTACCTGAGTTCGTCTACATAGTTTGTAAATAATCCAGAAAGAATTCTCCGGTCATCGCCTGAGCAAGCGCTGTGCCCGACCATCCAATACTGCAAGCCCGACGATCAACAGCACCGTTCCGGTCAAAGCATCGGCAGATAGCCGTTCGTGCATAAGGAGTGCTCCAAGCGCCGCAGCGATTGGTGCGATCAAAAGCGTCACCAGGCCGATGTTGCTGGCCCCGACCTCCTGAAGGACACGGTAGAAAAGCACGAAACCGAAGGCGGTCGCAATCAAGGCAAGATAGGCCACACCAAACCCGGCTTTCCAGCCGGGCGCGGCCGGAAGACCATCCTTCATCAAGGCAAGCGGACCTAGAATGACAGCCGCAAGCGTCAGTGTGGCGGCGGCGGTGACTTCGGGGCGCACATCACCCTGCGAGCGGCGTCCCCATGCGGCCCCCATTGCATTCGACAGGCCGGCTGCCAAAATGGCCAGCTGGCCGAGTGAAGTCGGGTCCAATCGGGTTAGCGCGTCCGGTCCAACAATCACCGCCACGCCGCAAAGGCCGATGCTGACACCCATCAATTTGCGCAGGGTCAGCCGCTCGTCCGGAAAAGCGATCGCAGCGACGAGTACGGCGAACAGCGCTGTCGAGGCATTGAGGATCCCGGTCATGCCCGAGGGGATGTGGGTCTGGCCCCAAGCGACCAGCAGAAAGGTGAGGATGTTGTTGAAGATCGAGACGATCAGGCTGTCACGCCAGAAGCGGACCGTAAGCGGAACCGGCAACCCGGCCCACAACACGTAGACCCAGAGCGCCGCGGCCCCCAAGCCGACCCGCAGCGCGACAGTGGTCAGGACCGGAAAGGCCGTCAGGGACGCGCTGATGGCGACGAAGGATGCTCCCCAGATCAGCGACAGGAGGAACAACAACCCCCAGCCCTTGGCCGAGATTCGCTTCTGCGGGGCAAGCTCAGACCCGGGCATGGGGATGGTGGAAGAACTCGGCTCGCGACGGTGCCAGAGCTGCCCGACCCCGGATGCGGTCCGAAATCTTCTCGGCCAGCATCATCACCCCGGCGCTGATATTGCCGGTCAGGACGCGCGGCATGATCGAGGCATCGACCACGCGCAGGCCCCGGACCGCCTTCACCCGCCCCTCGTCATCGGTCACGACGCCCATCTTCGCGGTGCCGCAGGGGTGGTAGCAGGTGCCAAGATCGCTGCGGATATAGGCTTCCAGATCGGCCTTGGTCGTCACCTCGGCGCCCGGCTTGACCTCGCGGCCGCGGATGCCGTCCCAGGCGGGCTGGGCCACCATCTCGCGCGCGATCTTCAGGGCATCGACCAGATCGTCCATGTCCTGCTGGTATTGCAGGTGGTTGAAGATCATCTTCGGCGGGGCCGCCGGATCGGCGGAGGTGAGCGTTACCCGTCCGGTGTTCTGCGGCCGGCAGCCCTGGAAATAGATCATGAAGCCCGGCGTCGCCTTCAGCCGCCCGTTCACCACACCGCGCATGAAGGGCAGGAATTCGTACTGGATGTTCGGCCACGGCACATCGGGCCGGGTGCGGATGAAGCCGCCGGTCTGGTAGAAGCTGATCGCCCCCATGCCCTTGCGGCGCAGGATCCAGTCCACCCCGAGCATGGCGCGCTTCATCATGGTGAACTCGCCGGCCAGCGAGTCCTTGTCGGCGGCGAGGTACTGCACGCTGGCCGCGACGTGGTTTTCCAGGTTCTCGCCAACGTCCGGTACGTCGTGCTTCACCGCGATGCCATGCGCGCGCAGGTGATCCGCCGGGCCGATCCCCGACAGCATCATCAGCTTGGGCGTGTTGAACGATCCGGCCGAGAGGATCACTTCCTTGCCCGCCGTCACCTTCCTGACCTGACCCTTGTGGGTCAGTTCCACCCCGACCGCGCGGTCGCCTTCGACCAGCACCTTGTGGACCAGCGCCCTGGTCCAGATCGTCAGGTTGCTTCGGCCTTGGGCCGCGCGCAGATAACCCTGCGCGGTCGTCCAGCGTTCGCCATCGCCGATCAGCGTCTGCGCGCGGTGCAGGCCTTCCTGCTGAAAGCCATTGTGGTCGGGCGTCGTCGGATAGCCCGCCTGTTCACCCGCCGTCAGCCAGGTTTCGAACATCCTGTGATCGGCCTTGCAGCGGTCGACCTTCATCGGCCCGTCGCCGCCGCGCCAATCATCCGCGCCGCCGGAGAAGCTTTCCATCTTGCGGAAGTACGGCAGGACGTGGGCGTAATCCCATTCGGCCAGTCCCTGCGCGGCCCAGCCTTCGAAATCCATCGGGTTGCCGCGGTTGAAGATCATCGCGTTGATCGAGGACGACCCGCCGATCAGCCGCCCGCGCTTTTCGTCGAGCATCTTGTTGTCGACGAAAGGCTCCGGCCCTGACTGGTAGCCCCAGCCGTAGGAGGCCTTCTGATAGGCCAGCGGCACGGCGGCGGGCATGCGGACGATGATGGAACGGTCCCAGCCCCCGGCTTCGATCAAGAGAACCGAGGTGCCGGGGTCTTCTGTCAGACGCGAGGCGACGATGCAGCCGGCGGTGCCGGCACCGATGACGATGTAATCGTAGTCCATTTCAACCCCGTTCGGCCTGGTCCTTGAGCGCCCGCCTGTCGATCTTGCCGGTCTTGCCCACCGGCAGTTCGGCCAGGACATGCACGATCTGCGGCACCTTGAATTCCGACAGGCGCTTGCCGGCATGGGCAATCAGGTCGGGCAGGTCCAGGCGCGCGCCATGTCGCAGGACGACAAAGGCCACCGGGCTTTCGCCAAAGACCGGGTCCGGGGCGCCGACCACTGCCGCCTCGCGCACGGCGGGGTGCGAGACCAGCGCCTCCTCGACCTCGGCGGGCGAGATGTTGTGGCCGCCCCGGATGATGATGTCCTTGATGCGGCCGGTGATGGTGTAAAAGCCCTTGGTGTCGCGCACCACGATGTCGCCGGTGCGGAAGAGGTCGCCCTGCATCGCCGCTGCGGTCATCCCGGGGTTCTTGTTGTAGCGTTTCATCGTGCCGGGACCGCGGACGAAAGCCTCTCCGGCCTCGCCATCGGCGCATTCGCTGCCGTCGGGGCGCTGGATGCGCACCACTGCACCGGGGCAAAGCCGGCCGGTCGAGCCGGGTGTCACGTCCTCGGTTTCATGGAAGAAATGGCCGATGATCGGGAAGGCCTCCGACAGGCCGTAATAGTTCTGCAAGGGTTTGCCGAATTGCCCGACGAAGCGCGCGGCGGTTTCGGGCGGCAGGGGGGAGCCCGAGCAGACCAGCATCCGCATCCCCGAAAGATCGAAGCCGAGGTCCCTCTGGCTGCAATAGTCCATCATCATCGTGTACATGGTGGGCACCCCCATGTAGATCGTCACGCCGTGGTCGCGGAACATCTCCAGCGCCTCGCGCGGGTGGAAGCGGCGCATCATGGCGACGGTGCCGCCGGCATGCAGCACCGGGGAGGATGCCGTGTTGATCCCGTACATGTAGCCGAGCGGCAGGCCGATCACGGTCGTGTCCGCCTCGGTGATCCCCCACATCTCGGCGGCCGAGGCGCCGACGCGCACCAACCCCGCCTGATCCAGCACGATGGCCTTGGGCGTGCCGGTGGTGCCGGAAGAATAGGCCACGACGAAATCCGCCTCGGGGTCGATCTCGACGCCGGCATGATCCGCGCCCGGGCAGGGGGCGTGGAAGGTGGTCAGCGGCAACATGCGGTCCGCCGGGACCCCCTCGCGCGCGGTGGCCTCGACATGCTCGTCATGGAACAGGATCTTCGCTTCCGAATGGTGGAAGCTGTAGCCGACTTCCGCCGCCGTCAGATGCGGGTTCAAGGGCACGAGGATCGCCCCCATCTTCGAGGCGGCATAGAAGCAGTAGTAGTGCTCCAGCGTGTTCTGGCCGTAGACCGCGAAGATGTCGCCCTTGCCGATGCCGAGCCGGCGCAGGTGGCGCACCACATTGTCGATCTTGGCCAGCATCTCACCATAGGTCACGTTGCCGCTTTCATGGATCAGCGCGACCTTGTCCAGACGCGGGGCGGCGGCGGCGGCAAGGGCCGCGTGCAGGGACGGGAAGGGGGGCTTGGCGGTCATCAGATCCTCGTCGTCAGAAGGGTGCGCTGGCGAAGGGCTTCCTCGGCGCAGGTGCGGAAGGCGGCCCCTTGTGCGGCCATGTGGTCGATCAGCCGGCCCAGCATGGCGATGCGGGGGCCGCGGCCGATGATCTGGGGATGCATGGTCAGGGTGAAGGTGCCGCCGATGTCATGGCAGAAGTCGAATTCCTCGCGCCAGAGGTACAGGACCTCGTCCGGGCTGCGCAGGCCGAGATACATCGGCTTGTTCAGGAAGGTGAAATGCGGGAAATCGTCCAGCTCCCAGGCGACGGGAAGCTCTACGACCCGGGTTTCCTCGCCGGGGTCGTAGGAGGTTTCGCTGGCCGTGGTGCCCCTGCGCGCCAGATAGGGGCGGTAATCGTCAGCCATCATCGAGCTGTCGTAGATCAGCCCACGCTCGGCCAGAAGACTGATGGAGTCGACCGTCAGATCCCAGGCCGGTGAGCGGTAGCCCTGCGGCGTCACGCCCAGATCGCGGAAGCTGGCGATGGACAGGTCGAGAAGCCGCGCCTCCTCTCCCGGGGCCAGGCCCACCGGGTTCTCATGCGCAAAGCCATGCAGGGCAATCTCGTGACCGGCATCACGGATGGCGCGGGCGGCGTCAGGAAAGGCGCGGACCGTGTGGGCCGGAATGAAGAAGGTGGCAGTGACGCGCTTTTCGGCCAAGAGCGCCAGAAGGCGCGGCACGCCCACCCGCGCGCCATATTCGCCGCGCGACAGGGGCGTGGCGGAGGGCTGCCTCATCGTGGTGATCCACAGGGACACCGCATCGAAATCAAAGGTCAGGCAGACCGTGGTCACTACTCGTTCCCGCTGGTGTATACCGATGCGTACATTTTACGACCTAATACGAATGTTTTGCAAGTGTCGTTCATTCGGCGAAATGCACATACTCGTCGCGCGGTGCGCGCGTGGTGCGGAAGTCGTTCGCCGGATGGCTGGTGTCGCTGTAGCCGAAGGCCACGCCGCAGATGATCTGCAACTCCTCCGGGATCGGCAGATGTCGGCGGATGACCGCCGCATAGTGCGAGATCGCCCCTTGTGGCACGGCGGCGATGCCCAGCGACTGCGCGGCCAGCAGGAAGTGGCCAAGATAGATGCCGGTGTCGAACAACCCGCGTTCTCCCAGCGACTTCGGGCTGGTGACGATCGCCACATTGGGGGCGCCGAAGAAGCGGAAATTCTCCATTGCCTGCTTGCCCGAGGCGACGCGGTCGCCCTTGGTCACGCCGACCGCCTCGTATAGCGCCCAGCCGCAGGCGCGGCGGCGGTCCTGGTAGAGGCCGGTGTATTTCGCGATCGGCGGCACGTCGGTCGTTGGTGTCTCCTGCCCCCCGGCGGCGGCGAAAAGGTCGGCCCGCAGCCGCTCCAGAGTTGGTCCCGAGGCGAAGAACACCTCCCACGGCTGCGAATTGCAGTCCGAGGGCGTCATCTCGGCCACCGCCAGCATGCGGTCGATCTCGGCGCGGGCGACGGGCCGGGGCAGGAAGGCGCGGCAGGAGTGCCTGGTCTTGGCGACCTGCAGGAGGCTGGCATAGGTCGGCTGCGGAGAATCAAGCATCATCTGCCCTTTCGGTACTTGTCGGTACGATTGGCGTACTGATAAACCGGGATGTCAAGGTGGCCATGTTCATCGCATGGCGAAAAACAAACGCGCAAGTACAAAATTCTTCTTTACAGTTGACAATCCATCCCCGCACCGGCAGCATTTGCGCGATCGGGTCCTCGGGCCGCGAGTCAGGGGGAAGTCCGGCATGTCGGAACTGGGGTCGTTCGACTACATCGTGGTGGGCGCGGGTTCGGCCGGCTGCGCGGTTGCGGCGCGGCTGTCCGAACGGGCCTCGGTCACGGTGGCGCTGATCGAGGCGGGGCCGGACAACCGGACCTGGAAGATCGACATGCCGGCCATGGTCGCCGATCTGGTGACCGGCACGAAATACAACTGGGCCTACAAGACCGAGCCCGAGCCCTTCATCGGCAACCGCGTGGTGGACATCGCGCGGGGCAGGGTGCTGGGTGGGTCGTCCTCGATCAACGGCATGGTCTTCACCCGCGGAGAGCCTGCGGATTTCGACGAATGGGCTGCGGCGGGGTGCAGCGGTTGGGCCTACAAGGATGTGCTCCCGTATTTCAAGCGCATGGAAACCTCGACCCGTGGCGAAAGCCGCTATCGCGGCGGCAGCGGGCCGTTGCAGGTGATGGTCCCGCCCGGCAAGGACAAGCCGATCAACCGCGCCTGGATGGCGGCGGGACGCGAGGCGGGGTTCGCCGTTGTCGACGACCCGAACGGCGCCACGCAAGAGGGTTTCGGTCCCTCGGAGCAGTCGATCCTGAAAGGCGTGCGCTCGTCTACGGCCCGCGCCTACCTGACCGAGGAAGTTCGCCGCCGCCCGAACCTGACGATCCTGACCGGGGTCGAGGTCGACCGGCTGGTGATGGAGGGCACGCGGGCGGTGGGCGTCACTGGCCACCGGGGCGGCCGGGCCGTCACGTTCCGGGCCGAACGCGAGATCATCCTGTCGGCGGGGGCGGCCAACAGCCCCAAGATACTGATGCTGTCGGGTATCGGCGACGGCGCGCGGCTGGCCGATCTGGGCCTGCCGGTGGTGCATCACCTGCCGGGCGTCGGGCAGAACCTGCAGGATCACCCGGATGTGGCGGTGCACTACACCTGCAAGGACGCAAAGGCATCCTTGCGCCACCTGATGCGGTTTCCCCGAAATGTGCTGATCGGGATGCAGTGGTTCGCCAATCACACCGGCTTTGCCGCGTCGAACCAGTTCGAGGCGGCGGCGTTCGTGCGCACAAGGCCGGGCCTTGCCAAGCCCAACCTGAAGTTCGAACTGCTGCCGCTGGCCATTGATCCGGTCAGCTTCAAGCCCTATCCGATGCCAAGCCTCGAAGTGCATTGCGCGCTGATGTGCGCCGAAAGCCGGGGCGAGATTGTGCTGCGCTCGGCCGATCCCAGGAACGCGCCGGTCATTCGCATGAACTTCCTGAAGGACGAAATCGACCGCCAGTCGCTGCGCGAAGGGGTGCGCCTCGCCCGCAAGGTTTTGGGCACGCGCGCCTTCTCGGACTATGCGGGCGACGAGCTGGAACCGGGCCGCGACGTCGACTCCGACGCGGCGCTTGATGCCTGGATCGACCAACGGGTGATGACCTCATGGCACCTTGCGGGCAGTTGCAAGATGGGGCCGGGGTCGGATTCGTCGGCAGTGGTCGGCCCTGACCTGAAGGTGCATGGCGTGCAAGGGCTGCGCGTCGCCGATGCCTCGATCATGCCCGTCGTCGTTTCCGCCAATACCAATGCCGCCTCGATCATGATCGGCGATCGCGCCGGTGATCTGGTCAAGGAATAAGAGAGGACAACATGGACCATTTCGCGAAACTCTACATCGACGGCCAGTGGGTCGATCCGGTGGTTCCCGCAACGCTGGACGTGATCAGCCCGGCGACAGAGACCGCCTGCGCCACCATCGCGCTCGGCTCGGCCAAGGATGTCGACCTGGCCGTTGCCGCCGCGCGCCGGGCCTTTCCCGTCTGGTCGCAATCCCCGGTCGAGACCCGGCTTGAGATCCTGACCCGCATCCTGACCATCTTCCAGCGCCGCAAGCTGGAGATTGCGCCCTGGATCAGCGCCGAGATGGGCTGCCCGATCACGCTTTCCATCGAGGCGCAGGTCGAGATGTGCGTGGGCCATATCGAGGCCGCCATCGCCGGCCTGCGGGATTTCAAGTTCCGCGAAACCATCGGCCGCAGCCTGATCCTGAAAGAGCCGATCGGCGTTGCCGGGCTGATCACGCCGTGGAACTGGCCCCTGAACCAGATCTTCCTGAAGGTGATGCCGGGGATCGCGATGGGCTGCACCATGGTGCTGAAGCCCTCGGAAATGACGCCGCTTGATGCCGTGTTCTTCACCGAAATCCTTGACGAGGCCGGGGTTCCGGCAGGCGTGTTCAACCTGGTGCAGGGCACCGGGCCGGAGGTCGGGGCGGCGATCTCGTCGCATCCGGGCATCGACTTCGTCTCCTTCACCGGCTCGACCCGTGCGGGCGTGCTGATCGCCAAGGCGGCGGCAGATACGGTGAAGCGCGTGGCGCAGGAACTGGGCGGCAAGTCGGCCAACATTCTTCTGGACGATGCCGATTTTCCGAAGGCGGTGCGGCAGGGCGTGCAGGTCTGCATGGCCAATTCCGGCCAGTCCTGCGATGCGCCGACGCGGATGCTGGTGCCGCATCACCGGATGGACGAGGCGGTTGAGATCGCCGTTGCCACCGTCGCGCCCCTGAAGATCGGCAACCCCGCCGATCCGAAAACCGACCTTGGCCCGGTCGCCAATGCCGTGCAATTCGCCAAGATCCGCCGTCTGATCCAGAAGGGTATCGACGAGGGCGCGACGCTCGCCACCGGCGGGCCGGACATGCCGCAGGGGCTCAATCAGGGCTTTTACATCCGCCCGACGATATTCTCGCATGTGACGAACGACATGGCGGTGGCGCAGGAGGAAATCTTCGGGCCGGTGCTCTGCATCCTCGGCTATGGCTCGGAAGACGAGGCGGTCCAGATCGCCAACGATACGCCCTACGGGCTGGCGGCCTATGTGCAGTCGAAGGATCAGGATCACGCGCTGGCCGTCGCGGCCCGTGTGCAGGTCGGATCGGTCTTCGTCAACGGCCCTAACCTTGACCATGCGGCGCCCTTCGGCGGCTACAAGCAGTCTGGCAACGGGCGCGAGGGCGGGGTTCTGGGCATGGCCGAATTCCTGGAGGTCAAGGCCATCACCTGCGGCGAAGCCTGAACGAAAAGGGGCAAGGGACATGGATCAAGACCAGATCGTCAGCCTGCGGAACGTCGTCAAGACCTATCCCGGCGCCCCCTCTCCGGCCTTGCAGATCGACGACCTGTCGATCCGGCCGGGCGAGTTCTTTTCGCTGCTCGGGCCTTCGGGGTCCGGCAAGACCACGGCTCTGCGGCTGATCGCCGGCTTCGAATATGCCGATGCCGGGAGGGTGACGATCGACGGCCGCGATGTGACGGACGTGGCCCCGAATCAGCGCGACGTGAACACGGTGTTCCAGTCCTATGCGCTTTTCCCGCACATGACCCTGCGGGCGAACGTGGAGTATCCGCTGCTGATGAAAGGCGTTTCCACCGCCGAGCGCAAGAAGCGGGTGGGCGAGGCGCTGGAGATGGTTGCCATGTCCACCATGGCCGACCGCTATCCGCATCAGGTGTCCGGCGGGCAGCGCCAGCGGGTGGCCCTGGCGCGGGCCTTCGTCGGCCAGCCCAAGGTGCTGCTCTTGGACGAACCCCTGTCGGCGCTGGATTTGAACCTGCGCCAGCAGATGCAACACCTGCTGGTCGACCTGCAGCGCCGGATCGGCGTCACCTTCGTCTATGTCACCCATGACCAGGGCGAGGCGCTGTCGATGTCGAACCGCGTCGCCGTCATCGCGGGCGGCAAGGTGGCGCAACTTTCCGACCCGCAGACGCTTTATTACAAACCCGCCAACCGCTTCGTCGCGCAGTTCATCGGCAAGTCGAACATCGTGCCCCTGTCGGTGCAGGGCGCGGTGGCCGAGTTCCAGGACACCCGCTTTGCCCTGCCCGGCGAAAAGAGCTCGGGCCCGATGGAAATGGCGATCCGCTTCGAGGCCCTGTCGGTCTGCGGTTCGGGCGAGACGCCGCTGCATCCGGTGCGGATGGAGGGCAAGATCGCCGATGTCCTCTTCATGGGCAATGCCTGCGAGATCAAGGTCAAGGTCGGCGCCCGCGACCTGATCGCCCAGGTTCCGGCGCGTCATGGCCATATGCCGCGCCACGGCGATGATGTGATCGTCAGCTTCGATCCGGCGGATTGCGTGGTGTTCCATGACTGATGTGCGCCGCTTCCTGTCGGAATTGCCGGTTTGGGTTTGGCTGGCGGTGCTTGTGCTGTTGCCGAACATCCTGCTGGTGGCGACCAGCCTGCAACCCTCACAAAGCCTGGGCCTTTCGTTCGACTTGACTCTTGCGAATTACGAGCGCGCTCTTGGCAGCTGGGGCTTCATCAAGCTGCTGGGTCGGACGCTCTGGACTGCCGCGCTGGCCACGACTGTCGCAGCGCTGATCGCCTATCCGGCGGCCTATTACGCCGCCCGCGTGCTGGCCAAGGGTCGCTTCTTCGCCCTGATCCTGATCATCGTGCCGCTGTGGATCAGCCTTCTGATGCGGATCTTCGCCTGGCGGATGATCCTCGGCGAAAAGGGCATCCTCAATTCCACGCTGCTTTCGATGGGCCTGATCGACAAGCCGATTTCGGCGCTGCTTTACAGCACATTCTCGGTCTTCCTGACATTCGTCTACCTTTGCGTGCCCTTCATCTTCATCGCCGTCTATGCCGCTATCGAGCGCATTCCCCAGTCGTTGATCGAGGCATCGCTCGACTGCGGCGCCTCGCGTGCGCGGGTGTTCCGCACAGTGATCTGGCCCCTGTCGCGGCCCGGCACGGCGATCGGCCTTGCCCTGGCCTTCCTGATGGCGGTCGGGGACTACATCACGCCCTCGATGGTCGGCGGCATGGACGGCACGATGCTGGGCGTTGTCGTCGCCTCGCAATTCGGCATCGCCGGCGATTGGCCCTATGGCGCCACGCTGGCGACGATCCTTCTGGTCTGTGTCGCGGCGCTGCTGGGCCTGATGTTCCGCCTGTTCCGCGTGCCCGGCATCCTGACCGGCGAATCCGCCGGCGGACCCACCGCCACGGCCATCTCGCCGCGCAAGGCCAGTCGGTTGCGCTCGGGGCTGGGCTTCGCGGCCTTCTGCCTGCCCTATGTGTTCCTCTACCTGCCGCTTGTCGTCATCGGGCTTTTCGCCTTCAACGACAGCAATTTGCAGGCCTTCCCGCTGACGGGCTTCACGCTCAAGTGGTTCGGCGCCATCGTGCAGGATGCCGGGCTGATGGCCGCCCTGAAGCGGTCGCTGATGGTCGGCACGCTGGTCGTGGCGATCTCGGTCATCGCGGGCACCGGCTTTGCGCTGGCCTTCGCTTACGGTCGCCTCAACCGGATGCGCTGGGTGGAGCAACTGGTGGCGCTGCCGGTCGCGGTGCCGGGGATCGTGCTGGCGATCACGCTGGTGCTGGTGTTCCAGCTTCTGGGCCTTCCGGTCGGCATTCCGCGCGTGGTGCTGGGCCATGCCTCTTTCGTGATGCCGGTTGTGATGCTTACGGTGATCAACCGCCTGCGCAGGCTGGATCCCGCACTGGTCGAGGCATCGCTCGACCTCGGCGCCAGTCGGCTGCGCACCTTCGTCTCGGTGCTTTTGCCGCTGATCGGCGGGGCGCTGTTGGGTGGCGCGCTTCTGGGCTTTACCCTGTCGTTTGACGAAGTGGTGGTGACGCAGTTCCTGACCGGGCCCGAGCCGACGCTGCCGGTCTGGGTCTGGAACCAGATGCGCTTCGGCTTCACACCCTCGGTCAACGCGATCTTCGTCTGCATCGGAGCCTTGTCCATCGGGCTGATCGTAGTGGCGCGTCGGCTGATCATGGATGGGAAGGAGGCCTGACATGCTGCGCATCGAGCGGGAGCCGCCGCATCTGATCGCCACCATCGACCGACCCCAGCGGCTGAACGCGCTGGATCTGGAAAGCTTCCGTCAGATCGAGGCGCTGGTGGACCGGGTCAATGCCGACACTCAAATCCGCGCCGTGATCATTGCGGCCGAAGGGGAGCGTGCCTTCTCCGCCGGGGCGGATATCAACGACCTGTCCGGCATCTCGCCTGACGAGATGTCCGCGCGCGCCACCTGGCGGAGGGGTGTCTTGCAGAAGCTTTCCGAAATGGACGTCCCCTCGGTCGCAGTGGTGGACGGGCTGGCGATGGGCGGCGGGGTGGAACTGGCGATGGCCTGCACCTTCCGGCTGGCGACATCCCGCGCCAGCTTCTCGATGCCGGAGATCAACCTTGGCCTTCTGCCCGGCGCCGGCGCGACGCAGCGCCTGCCGCGCATCGTCGGCACCGCCCGCGCGCTGGAGATGATGCTGACCGCCCGCCGCATCGGGGCCGAGGAGGCGCTGGCCTTCGGCCTGATCAACCGCATCGTGACCGACCCTCTGGCCGAAGCCCGCGCCTTGGCCGCCGAATGGACCCGCTTCAGCCGCAGCGCCCTGCGCGGCATCCTGCGCGCCACCCGAGCGGCGACCGATCTGCCGATTCACGAAGGCCTGGCGTTGGAGGGGGCGGAACTCGCAACCCTCAACACCTCGCCCGACGGGCTGGAGGGCGTGGCCGCTTTCCTGCAAAAGCGCCCGCCGCATTTCAACAAGGGCTGAACATGCCGGTCTATGAACTGAAGGGCCAAGCTCCGCGCTTTGCGGATCGGGGTTCGGTCTGGATTGCCCCCGATGCCGTCCTGGTGGGCGAGGTGACGGTGGGCCGCAACGTCAGCTTCTGGTTCGGCGCCAAGGTTCGGGCCGATGTCGCCGCTGTCACCATCGGCGATGACAGCAACGTGCAGGAACTGTCGATCTTCCACGCCGACGAGGGGTTTCCCCTGGTGGTGGGGCAGGGCTGCACCATCGGCCACGGCGCCATGCTGCATGGCTGCACCATCGGCGACAACACCCTGGTGGGCATGCGGGCGATCATCCTGAACGGTGCCCGGATCGGCCGGAACAGCCTGGTTGCGGCAGGGACGCTGGTGCCCCAGGGGCGCAGTTATCCCGATGGCGTCTTGATCATGGGCTCGCCGGGCAAGGTGGTGCGATCGCTGTTGCCCGATGAGATCGAGGGGCTTTCAAATGCGGCCAGCCACTACGTCGAAGCCGGTCGCCGCTATGGCGCGCAGATGAAGCGCAGTTGGACCGACACTGACTACGATTTAGCCCCGTGACGGACTCAAACCAGTTGACGGAGTAGCGAGGCTCTCTAAACTACCCGCGCGTATGTAGAATGATCTTTCGAGTACATACGAAAGACTGCCGGAAACCACCCTGCGCCCTGTGGCGCAGTCAACATGGAGGAAGCCAGAATGACACGTATCGCTCGCCCCGCTACCCTGATTGCGGCTCTTCTCTTGTCCACCGGCCTTGCCCATGCCGAGGACATCACTTTCGTCACCTTCTCGGGCTATTATCCGCCTCAACTTTTCGATGAATTCGAAAAGGCCACCGGCATCCATGTGAACCTTGTCGAGGTCGCGACCAACGAGGAAACCATGGGCCGCATGGTGGCTTCGAACGGTGCGGGTTTCGACGTGATGATCGTCTCCTCGCCCTTCGTCACGGCGCTGGAAAACCTTGGCATGCTGGCCGAGGTCGATCACGACAAGATCCCGAACCTGAAGAACCTCTATGACGAGGCCTTCAACCTGCCGTATGACCCCGGCCTGAAGCTGTCGGTGCCCTATGCCTGGGGCACCTTTGGCCTGTGCTATCGCAAGGACCTGGTGTCGCCCGCGCCGACCAGCTGGGCCGATTTGTTGCAGCCGTCGGATGCGATCAAGGGCAAGTACACGATGGTGCCGGACGAGCGCTGGTTCATGGAGCCTGCGCAAAAACTCTTGGGCAAGTCGATCAACGATGTCTCGGAGGAAACGCTTGCGGCGATCAGGCCCCTTCTGGAAAGCGGAAAGAAGGATGTGCTGACCTTCGACGGCTTCACCCAGGGCTCGCGGCTGATCTCGGGCGAGTCGGTGATGGCCTCGACCTGGGAAGCCTGGTGCAACATGGCGGCGCGCGACGGGGGCGACGTGGATTACGTGGTGCCCAAAGAGGGCGGCGACACCTGGGTCGATACCTTCGTGATCCCGAAGGCGACCGAGCACAAGGAAGCGGCGGAAACCTTCATCGACTTCGTGCTTCGGCCCGAGGTCCACAGCTGGCTGATAACCGAACTGCTGTACAAGGTGCCGAACAAGGCTGCGATGGAGTCGGTCGATCCCGAGTTCTACAAGAAATATCCCGCCTACCGCTATACCGCTGCCGATCTGGGCAAGAACGAAATCCTGATGGACCTCGGGGCCGATGCGCCGCGGGTATCCAAGTTCGTGACAGAGGTCATGGCGGCGCAGTAAGCTTTGCGCGCCCGGGCCATCCCCGGGCGCGCCGTTCGGGAGGGTTCGATGAACCGCAGACTGGGCACGTTCATCCTGGCATTGCCGGGGCTGGTGTGGTGGGGGCTGTTCCTGGTCACGCCCGTCGCCATGATCCTGGCCTATGCCTTCTTTCAGCGCGGCACCTATGGCGGCGTGGTGCCGGATTTCACCTTCGACAATCTGGCCCGGGTTTTCGACCCGCTCTACTTTCGCATCTTCATCGACTCCGCGCGGATTGCGACCGAATCCGCCGTCATCGCCTTGCTGATCGGTTATCCGGCGGCCTTCGCCATCGCGCGCACCAGCAAGGCCTGGCAGATACCGCTGCTGTTCCTGGTCATCCTGCCGTTCTGGTCGAACTACCTGATCCGCACCTATGCCTGGATCGTGCTGCTAAGCCGGACCGGGGTGATCAACAATGCGCTGATGGCGACGGGCGTGATCGATCAGCCGCTCGACATGCTGTATTCCGAACCGGCGGTGATCGTGGGGCTGGTCTACAACTACCTGCCCTTCGTGGTGCTGACCGTCTATGCCTCGATCCAGCGGCTGAACTTCGAGCTGATGGAAGCCAGCGAAGACCTCGGCGCCGGTGGCTGGACCACCTTCCGCCGCGTGATCCTGCCCCTGACCCTGCCCGGCGTGGCGGCGGGCGGAGTCTTCGTCTTCGTCCTGTCGATCGGCAATTTCGTGACGCCGGACCTTCTGGGCGGCAAGCGGGTCGTCATGATCGGCAACCTGGTGCAGAACCAGTTCACCGCCGCGCGCGACTGGCCTTTCGGCTCGGCCCTGTCTCTGACACTCCTGACGATCATGGTCGGGCTCCTGGCGCTGCAAAGCTGGACGCAAAGCCGCCTGCGCAACATCGAGGGCGATCATGCGTAAATCGAATCCCTGGCTGAAACTGCATCTGGCGCTGACCCTGGCCTTCCTCTACGTGCCGATCCTCGTACTGGTGGTCCTGTCCTTCAACGACAGCGGCCTGCCGACCGCCTGGACCGGCTTTTCGCTGAAATGGTATGCCAAGCTGTTGGGTGACAGCCGCATCCTCCTTCCCGCTCTGCATACGCTGGTCGTGGGCCTTGCGGTCACGGTCGTCGCCACGGTGATCGGCACGATGCTGGCACTGGCCGTCCAGCGGATGAAGTCATCGGCACTGATCGACGGCTTTCTCCTGATGCCGATGGTCATTCCCGACATCGTGCTGGCCATCGCACTTCTGTCCTTCTTCACGGCGGTCAACTTTCCCCTCGGCCTGCCGACCGTGGTGATCGCCCATGTGGTCTTCTGCATCGCCTTCGTCACGGCGGTGGTGCGGGCGCGGCTAGACGGCTTCGACGCCTCCCTGATTGAGGCCTCCATCGACCTTGGCGCAACGCGCTTCACCACCTTCCGACGCGTGTCGCTGCCCCTCTTGACCCCCGGCATCCTGGGCGGGGCACTTCTGTCCTTCACCCTGTCGTTCGATGAATTCGTCATCGCCTTCTTCACCGCCGGGCCCTCGAGCGACTCGCAGACCCTGCCGATGAAGATCTACGCGATGCTGCACTTCGGCATCACGCCCGACATCAACGCCCTGGCCACGCTGACGATCCTGACCAGCTTCGTTCTGGTGATGATCGCGCAACGGTTCAACAAGAGCGTCCTGGGAGACATCTGACATGCACTCCGTCATCCAGCTTCAGAATATTTCGCAGAAGTACGGGAACTACCTCGCGGTCGACGATGTCTCGGTCGACCTGATGGAGGGCGAGTTTTTCGCGTTGCTGGGCCCCTCCGGCTGTGGCAAGACCTCGCTCCTGCGCATCGTGGCGGGGTTCAACATTCCGACTTCCGGGCAGATGCTGATGGGCGGGCAGGATCTGATCCGGGTGCCCGCGCGCAAGCGGCCGATCAACATGATGTTCCAGTCCTACGCGCTCTTCCCGCACATGACGGTGGAACAGAACGTCCGCTACGGGCTGGAGGTCGGCGGCGTCGACAAGTCCACACTGCAACGGCGGGTGGGGGAGATTCTTGAAACGACCCACCTTGCCGACATGGCGCGGCGGCTTCCCAGTCAACTGTCCGGGGGGCAGCGCCAGCGGGTGGCCCTGGCCCGCGCGCTGGTGATGCAGCCGAAGGTGCTGCTCCTGGACGAACCGCTCGGCGCGCTGGACAAGAAGTTGCGCGAGGCGATGCAACTGGAGTTGAAGCGCCTGCAGTCCGAGCTTGGCATCACCTTCGTCGTCGTGACCCATGACCAGGAAGAGGCCTTGGTCATGGCTGACCGCATCGCCCTGATGAAGGGCGGCAAGATCGAACAGCTTGGCTCGGCCAGTGACCTGTACGAGCGTCCCGCCTCGCGCTTCGTGGCCGATTTCGTCGGACGCACGAATTTCTTCTCCGGTCGCGCCACCGGGCGGCGCGTGGCCATCGAGGGACTTGGCGATTTCGTCGGCGATGTCGAGGCGCAGGGCGACGTCACCTATTCGATCCGCCCGGAGCGGCTTCGCCTCGGGATGTCCAGGCACGACGCTTGCGAAAACACAATCGCGGGCGTGGTCGAGGAAGTGACTTATCATGGTCAAAGCGGGGCCGTGCTGATCCGCTTGCCGGGCCAGGAATCTCTCGCGGCTGTGTCTCTGACCGCCGCCGAGCTGGAAGGGCAGTCCTATGCCGCCGGGGCGCCGGTCTGGCTGGGCTGGAACGGCAAGGATGCTCGCGTTCTGACCCGCTGAGGCGAAGGGCGACCCAGCAGGCCGCCCCTCCTTTCAGTATCCGGTCGAACCCGCCGGTACCGCCGCCACCCCCTCGCGGAAGGACTTGACGCTCGCACCCGCCGCCCCGGCCAGCAGCCGCACATCGTTGCTGATCGTCACCATGTCGAAGCCCCAGCCAACTGCCTTCGCGGCATAGGCGGGCGAGCCGCAATGCAGCGCGGCCTTGATCCCGGCGGCATGGGCGACGTTCAGAATGCGCTGGATCGCGGCAACCATCTCGGGCTCCTCGCGGTCGAAGCCGCGCGGATATCTGCGCCCCGTCAGGCCCAGGGTCAGGTCGGCCGGACCGATGTACAGCCCGTCCAGTCCCGGCGTCGCAGCGATGGCCTCCAGGTTATCGAAGCCCTCGCGGGTTTCGATCATGGCAAGGCAGATCACCTCGTCGTCGGCCCGGTCGCCGTAGTCGGACCCGGCCGAGAACAGCGCCCGCGTCGGCCCGAAGCTGCGCTGCCCATGCGGCGGGTAGCGCACGCAGGAGACCAGTTTAGCGGCATCCTCGGCGGTGTTCACCATCGGGCAGATGACGCCATAAGCGCCCGCATCCAGGGCCTTCATGATGGCGGCCGGATCGAGCCACGGCACCCGCGCCAGCGGCGTCACGCCCGATCCCATCGCCTGGAACATGCCGACCGCAGCCTGATAGTCGACGATGCCATGCTGCATGTCGATGCACAGGCTGTCATAACCCTGCGCCGCCATGATCTCGGCACCGAAGGGGCTGGCGATTGAACACCAGCCATTCAGCACGGAACCGCCATCGGCCCAGATCTGCTTGATACGGTTCGGCCTCATGGCTCAGGCCTCATGCTCGGTCAGGTATTTCGCGACGATCACGCCGTCCTTCATCAGCCCGCCGTCCTGCCCGGCCTGCTCCAGCAGGTCCAGCACGAAGGCGTTGACGGGGTTGTAGATGGACCGCGCCTCGGAAACCTTCTGGATGATCCGCACGTCCTTCAGGAGCGTGGCAAGGGTGGCGCGGGGTTCGTAGTCCCCGGCGACATGGCGGGGCAAAAGGTTCTGCAACACCCAGGAATTGCCGGCCGAGGCCTGCATCATCTCGATGCCCTGCGTCATGTCCAGGCCAAGGTGTTTGGCGAAGGCCAGCGCCTGCGCGCCGACGGCCATGTGACCGGCGACGAGCAACTGGTTGAACAGCTTCAACGCGGTACCCTGACCGACGGTCTCGCTGACGCGGTAGAGCGGTTTCGCGATCTTCTCCAGCGCGAACATGGCGCGATCAACGTCTTGCGGCTTGCCGGCCAGATAGGTCGCGAGGTCGCCTGTCGCCGCGCGCGCCGGGCCGCCCGAGACCGGGGCGTCGAGGAAACCGATACCCGCCGCTTCAAGCGCCCTGGCGGCGTTCACCACGAAGTCGAATGAGACGGTCGAGGTACAGATCACCACCGCTCCGGGCTTCATTGGCCGGGGGACGTCGCCGTCGAACAGAACCTCCCGCGCCTGCGCGTCGTCCAGCACTGACAAGATCACGACATCGCTTTCCGCCAGCACCTGGTCGCGCCCGGCGACCCTGCCACCCGCCGCGACCAGCTTTTCGCGCGCCGGTTCGTAGATGTCGAAGCCAACCACGTCCAGCCCACCCCGCACGAGACTGCCGGCGATGCCCGATCCCATCGAGCCCAATCCGAATACGCCTACCGTCTTGCCGGTCATCTCTGTCTCCCAGGATTGCATGCTGCTGAGGACGCTTTTCGACCCGTGAGTACAGGCTGTCAAGAAAAGATCGTCTCAGCGGAGACAATTTACATACTTGACAGTATGTACTTCCGGGTTGATAAACGTCGCACCCGGAATGAGTCCCGCCTTGCGGGCTGCACAAAGGATCAGGACATGGTGCTGAAAAAGGTCGTCCGCGAGAAGGTCGTGGAATATTTCACCTCGGATGCGTGGAAGGAAATCATGGCGGTGATGGGCCGCGGGCACAAGGATTGCCTGCATTCGCACATCTACCTCGACAGCATCATCCACCCGTCGAGCTTCCTCGACGTCGCGCATATCTACTTCGAGAAGCTGGGTCTGAAGATGGGCCGGACGGTGCCGACCATCACGCTCGGGCCGGCCCATGCGGTGCTGTATTACCTGCAACCGGGCGAGTTGAACCACTTCGAATTCTTCCTGCGCTTCAACGATGAAGTGGTGGTCGAAGCGGCGACAGGCGTCGGTGGCAAACAGAGGAAGATGTTCGAATACTGGGATCCGGCGTCGATCCAGAAGTTCTATGCCAAGCATACGTTCGCCAAGATGGGCCCGGGCGACGAGGACGAGGTCCGCGCCTTCTTCCGCGGCGATGCCTGGGAACAGCTGGTCTACATCCTGATGTACGAATCCCACCTGTACGGCCACGCCCATTGCAACGTGGACACCAAGTACCATCCCGAGGATCTCATGCGGCTGGGCCTTGAGGCGATCAAGGAACGTGGCTGGGAAATCGGCCGCGCCGTCTCGATCATCTACAACCAGAACGGCAAGGAGCAGGGCAAGGTCAGCTTCCTTCTGCAAAAGCCGCAGATCGTGCTGGAACTGGAGTACAACACCGTCCCCGATGTCACGATCCGCCCGCTGCGCCATCCGGTCACGCGGACCATGACCTACGAGGAAGCCCGACTGCACATGCAGGGCGTCCCCTACCACAAGTTCGACAGTGACGATCTGAAGTGGATCGCGGCGAACCTGCCCTCGTCTCTCTGAGATCCCGGCAGACAGGAAAACCGGCGTCGCGCTCCCCGACGCCGGTTTTTTGTTGCGCTGAATCGGGACATGAAAAAACCGGCCCGGAAGAATTCCGGGCCGGCTGACATGGATCAGGGTTTACTGGATCGTCCAGCCGGCATCGACCACCAGCGAATGGCCGGCGATGTAGTCGGAATATTCCGAGGCCGCGAACATCACCGCATTGGCGATGTCCATCGGCACGCCCTTGCGGCCCATCGGCACCCGCTTCAGCGCCTCGGGGTTGACGCCGACGCCGCGCATGGGGGGCGCATCGTCGCCCAGGATGCGCGAGGAGTGCTTGCGCATGTCGGTCTGGATCATGCCCGGGCAGACTGCGTTGACCTTGATCCCCTTGCCGGTCAGGTCGCAGGCCATCTGCCGGGTCAGGCCGATCACCCCGAATTTCGAGGCCGTGTAGGCCAGCCCGTCCGCCCCGCCGATGATGCCGCCGACCGAAGCCATATTGACGATGGTGCCCTTGCTGCGCGCCATCATGTCCTGGCCGAGAACTTCGCGGCTCATCAGGTAGGTGCCCTTCAGGTTGGTGTTCAGCACCCTGTCCCACAGCACCGTCGAGGTCTCGTTGATCCCGGCAAAACCGTCGAAGATCGAGGCGTTGTTGACTAGCACGTCGATCTGCCCGTACTTGGCGACGATCTTGCCGACCACGTCCTTGATCACAGCCTCTTGCTGCACATCGGTTTTGATAAACTCCGCCGTCAGGCCTTCTTTTTCCAGCCCGGCGATCACATCGGCGCCTTCGTCTTCCAGATAGCCGGCGATAACCACCTTGGCCTTTGCGCGGGCGAAGGCCTCCACCGTGGCGCGGCCGATCCCGGTTTCGCCGCCGGTGATGACGACAATCTTGCCCTCAAAGTCAAACATGCGAGTTCTCCTGTTGCAGCATCCGCATCCGCAGCGGCGTACTTGCGGGTATGTTAGCAGTACTCAGGGGGCCGCGCAACTTCGGAGAGGTGGTGCAGCGCATATCTCGGCAAGAATTTAATTTGACCCATGCGTATGCTTAAGGTACCCTCCGCGCATCAATAGCCAGGGAGGCCAGAATGACCAGATTCGACCCGATCAGCCGCCGTTCGTTCCTGACGCGGACAGCCGCCGCCAGTGCCTTGCTGGCGGCCCCCACGATCCTGCGCGCTGACGATGCGAAGGAGATCACGATCTGCACCTGGGAGACCTATCATGACGATCCTTGGGTCGCGGAATGGACCGACAAGACCGGCATCAAGGTGAATGTCGTGCGCATCGGCTCGGCGGACGAGATGTATTCGGGCGTCCGTTCTGGTTCGATCCCGGCCGACCTGCTCTATCTTGATACCGGCTCGTTCCAGCGTTACGTCGAAGCCGATCTGATCGCACCGATCGACGCGTCCAAAGTCGCCAACGTCGCAAACATTGCCTCAGGCCTCGACTACGCCAAATACACCTCGGTTGACGGCACCGTTTATGGACTGCCCTACAACTGGGGTGTCATTCCGATGATGTTCGACACCCGTGTCGTCACCTCGGGCACCGACAGCTGGCAAGCACTTCTGGACCCGGCCTATGCCGGCAAGGTCATCCTGTTCGACGATGTGATCGCGACCTTCCCGGTCATCGGCGCATTGGCAGGGGTAGCCGACCCCTACAATCTGTCCGACGCTGACTTCGACGCTTGTCGCGAGGCTCTGGTCAAGCTGCGCGGCCAGGTCCGCACCATTGCCAAGGGCTACAGCGACGCCAACGCGATCTTCGCCGCAGGCGATGCGGTGATCGGACATTGCCAGAACATCAGCCAGGTGTTCGAGCTGCAGGGCCAGAACCTGCCCTTCCAGTATTCCTTCCCGAAAGAGGGTGTGCCTGCCTATATCGACTGCAGCGTGATGACCAAGGCCGGGGCGGCCAAGGACGCGGCCTATCAGTTCGTCAACGACAACATGTCGGCGGAATGGCAGGCGCGCTTCATCAAGACCTCGCACAACAACGGCATCCTCGGTGCCGATGCGGCCAAGGCGGCGGGGCTGGACGAAGCGCTTCTGAAGCAGACCAACATCATCGACCAGCAGGACCCGAGCTTCTGGGCCAAGATGTCGATGCTGGCGCCGCCGAACAATCTCGACAAGCGGCTGGCGCTCTGGAACGACTTCAAGGCTGGAACCCTCTGACCGTACATTCCTCCCTGTCGGACAGAGGCGGGGAGGGGAAACCCTCCCCGTTTTCATTTGACGGCCAGGCGACGTTCGATGATCCGGGCGTAGATCGAGGCACCGACCGGCAGAAGGTCGTCATCGAAGACGAAGCCGGGGTTGTGCAGTGCCACGTTCCCGGCGTGCCCGATGCGCAGATAGGCCCCCGGCACCGCGCGCAGCATGTCGGCGAAATCCTCGCTACCGGTGACGAGTTCCTCGGTCAGGCGGGCGCCATCGCCCACCACATCGGCCGCGGCCTCCAGATAGGCTTGCGAGAGGGCCGGATCGTTCACCAGCACGTCGAACACGGGCCGCAGGTCCAGCCCGACTTCAACCTCGTAGGCCTCGGCGGTGCCGGCGCAAAGCTTGGCCATCCGGTCATGGATCAGATCGCGCGCCGCGTCCGAAAAGAAACGCACCGTGCCCGAGATCACCGCCTTGTCCGGGATGACATTGTAGGCCGAGCCGGAATGGACCTGTGTCACCGACAGCACCACCGGGTCGATCGGCCTGACATTGCGGCTGACCACCGATTGCAGCGCCTGCACCAGTTGCGAGGCCACCAGGATCGGGTCGCGGGCGTTCTGCGGCTGGCCGGCATGGGCGCCGCGGCCCTTCACCGTGATGTCGAAAAAGCTTGCCCCCGCCATGGCCGGGCCGGGCTTGATGGTCAGCGTGCCGGGTGCGGCCATCGGATTGTTGTGCATCCCGTAGACCTCGTCGCAGGGAAAGCGCTGGAAAAGCCCGTCGGCCAGCATCGCCCGCGCGCCGCCCAGTCCCTCTTCCGCGGGCTGGAAGATCACGACGGCCTTCCCGGCGAAATTCCGCGTCTCGGCCAGATGTCGCGCCGCCCCCAGGAGCATCGTCGTGTGGCCGTCATGGCCGCAGCCGTGGAACTTTCCCGGCACGGTCGAGGCATAGGGCAGGCCGGTTGCCTCCTCCATCGGCAGGGCGTCCATGTCGGCACGCAGGCCGATGGAGCGGTTGCCGGGCTGGCCGTGGATCACGCCCACGACGCCGGTCCGGCCCACGCCTTCATGCACTTCGTCCACCCCCCAGTCGCGCAGGAGGCGGGCGACGATTCCCGCGGTGCGGGTTTCCTCGAAGCCGATCTCGGGATGGGCGTGCAGGTCGCGACGGATCGCGGTAAGCGTGTCGGCTTGCGCCTGGATGTCGGGCAGGGTGGACATGGCGGGCTCCGTTCTGGCTGCGCGAAGGATACCATAGAGAATCCCTTGCGTACCATACGCGATATTTTCTTCGCGCGATTGACCGGCGCAAACTTTTCGTGTACGAGCCAGTCTGTAAAAGAACTAAGCGGTATAGAGCGCTGTGGCCGAGGAAGACGATGTCATCGTGGTGGGCGGCGGCTCGGCGGGCTGCTCCTTGGCCGCGCGGCTCTCCGAGGGTACCGCGCTTCCGGGCTAGTACCACGTCCGGTCTGGGAGTTGCTGGGAAATCCCGTTGGATTCTCTGTGACGCTGCCTGAACCAGTGGAGGCTGCATGCGCAGCGCGGAACATGGAATACATCCACTGGCCGAAGCCCGGAAGGTTTCGGTGGCCTTTGGAGACTTGCAAGTCGTCAAGGAGGTCGATCTTGCGATCGGCAAGGGCGAGGTCATCGCGGTCATTGGGCCAAGCGGCTCCGGCAAGAGCACGCTGCTGCGATGCTTCAACTATCTTCAGGCACCATCTTCAGGCACGATCCTGATCGACGGCAAGTCGATCGGGGCCGGCAAAGGCGGCCCGACCGGCGAAGAGCTCCTTGCATTGAGGCGCAAGGTCGGGATGTGCTTTCAGTCGTTCAATCTGTTCCCCCACCTGACGGCACTGGAGAATATCGAGCTGGCGCAAGTCTCCGCCATGGGCAGGTCCAGGAAGGATGCGCGCGATCGTGGCATGGAACTGCTTCGCCGGGTGGGCCTGGAGAGCAAGGCGTCGACCAAACCGTCCTTTTGTTCCGGCGGGCAGCAACAGCGCATCGCAATCGCTCGCGCCCTTGCCCTCGATCCTGAACTCATGTTGTTCGATGAGCCGACATCGGCCCTCGACCCGGAGCTCGGCGCCGAAGTTCTGGCGGTTATGCGTGAACTCGCGGAAACGGGCATGACGATGCTGATCGTCACGCACGAGATGCGGTTCGCGGAGAAGGTTGCCGATCGCGTCCTCTTCATGGCGGACGGCGCGGTCGTCGAAACCGGAACGCCCGAACAGCTCTTCCGGTCGCCCAGCCACCCAAGGACGCAGAAGTTCCTCAGCCTGGTGTTCGACCGATGACGAACCTGCTCGGATATGCGCTGATCATCGCTCAGGCCCTGGGAACCACGATCTTCCTGTCGATCGCGTGCTTCACGATCGGCGGACTTGCGGCGGTCCCGGTCGTGGTGGCCCGTCTCTCCGAGAGCCGCCTCGCGCGCGCCGTCGCGCAGGGCTTCATCGCCATCGTGCGCGGCGTGCCGCCGATAACGTGGCTGCTCATTATCTTCTTCGGTCTGCCCCAACTCGGGTTGCGGCTGCCGAGCATGGTGGCGGGGATTTTCGGCCTGTCGCTGATCTGCTCGGCCTATCTGGCGGAAATCTACCGGGCGGGATGGCTGGCCTTGCCGAAGGGGCAATTCGAGGCCTGCAAGGCCATCGGCCTCACCTCCGCCGCGGCCTTCCGCAAGGTGATCGCGCCCCAGGCCTTCGTCACCATCCTGCCGATGGCCATCACGTTCTTCATCGGCCTCCTGAAAGAGACGTCCTTCGTGTCCGTGATAGGCGTGAGGGAAGTCACCGAGACCGCCCTGAGCCTGAGCCGGACCGAGCCCGACCCGTTCGACGTCTTCATGGCGGCGGGCCTCATCTACCTTGCGATCAGCCTTCCCATCGGAATTGCGGGGCGGATCACGGCCCCCTGGGTGGCGCGCAGGTTCGGGATGGCATCATGAACGAAATTCTCGAATGGATGGGCGTGCTGCTCCCCGGCCTCCTCGTCAGCCTGCAGCTTACGGCCGGCCTCGTTGCGATCGGCATTCCGCTCGGTATGGTCCTCGCGCTTGGGCTCCTGAGCCCGTCGAGGATCCTTCATCTGGCCGCCCTGGTGGTCGTGGAGATCGCTCGCGGCATACCGGCGCTGGTTTTGCTCTACGTGGTCTATTTCGGCTTGCCGCAGTTCAATGTGGTGCTCGATGCGCTGCCGGCGGCAGCCATCGCTCTCGGCATAGGCCTTGGCGGATTTCTGGCCGATATCTTCCGTGCCGGTCTCCTCGCGGTGCCCGCGGGACAGAGGGAGGCAGCCGCGGCGCTCGGGCTGAGTGGAACCACGACGTTCTTCCGGGTGATCCTTCCCCAGGCCGCACGCATCACGACACCGCCGGTGCTCGGCTACGTCATCAGCTACTTCCAGGCCACCTCGCTCGCTTTCGCGGTCTCGGTGCCGGAACTCACCAGCAGTGCCTATCAGGTGGCCAGCATGAACTTCCGTTTTCTGGAGGTCCTTTCGCTCGCCGGCGTCCTCTACGCGGCAATCTGCATCACAGCCCAGCATCTGGTCGATCGTCGCGCGGGCAACGACACTTCCATCATCAAAGTCGAAAGAAACTAAGGAGAACAGCATGACATCGAGAATCTCCCGGCTCCTCGCGAGCATCGCGCTGTCCGGGGCGGCCCTTCTCGGGATGGCCGCGAATGCCTCGGCGCAGGATTGCACCCCGGCTTCACAGTTCAAGACAATCGAAGCTGGCACGCTCAAGGTCGTCGCTCCGGACTTTCCGCCCTTCTTCACCTACAAGGGCGACGAACTCGGCGGTTTCGAGGGTGAGTTCTTCAAGCGTTTCGCGAAGGACAACTGCCTGACGATCGAAGTCACCCTCCTTCCCGCCGGCAGCGTCATCGAGGCGATCCGAAACGGGCAGGGCGATGTGGGCGGCGGCGGCTGGACGCCGAACGAGAAGCGTGGCGAGATCGTCGGGCAGACCAGGTCGTTGTTGACCAACCCGTCCGTCTTTATCGGCTTCGATCCGAAGGCGGAGCTTGAGGCTTATGCCGGCAAGACGATCGGAACCGTCATCGGCTACGACTTCGTGAACGATCTGCAGGCTTGGGGTGAGGCTAACGGCGCCACCATCAAGCTCTACGACTCCCCCGACGCCGGCTTTGCGGATGTGCGGGCGAAGCGTCTCGACATTCTCGTCCTGGGCGGGATCAACGGACAGTACCGGGTGTCGCAGTTCCCGGCTCCCGGCCTTGCTTCCATCGCGGCGGAGAAAGTCGATGCCGTGCCGCGCTTCGGGCAGGAGGGCGCGACCAACATCGTCCATACGAAGGACAACCCGGAGCTGACGGCCGCGCTGAATGCCGAAATCGAGGTGATCCGAGCGGACGGCACCCTCAAAGAAATGCTCGCCAAGAATGAGCTTTCTGACGACCTGATCCCTCAGGAATGACTGGCATACGCTACAGGTTGTGAAAGAACCAGTCGGTGGAGAGCGCCATGACCGAGGAATACGATGTGATCGTGGTGGGCGGCGGCTCGGCAGGCTGCCCGCTGGCCGCGCGGCTGTCCGAGGACGGGTGGACCCGCGTCCTCTTGGTCGAGGCGGGGCCGGACAGCCGCGACTGGCGCATCCGCATGCCGCTGGCGGTCGACCGGTTGTTGAACGGAACCGCCTACAACTGGGCCTACACCTCAGAGCATGAAGCGGGCCTCGGGCGGGCCGTGCCGCAGCCGCGGGGAAGGGTGCTGGGCGGGTCCTCCGCGATCAACGGCATGGTCTATACCCGCCCCAATCCGCAGGATTTCGAGGCCTGGCGCGACCGTTTCGGTTGCACGGGATGGGGTTATGCGGATGTGCTGCCCTACTTCCGCCGGATGGAGGCCGCGCCCTGGGGCGATCCGCGCTATCGTGGACACAAGGGCCCCTTGCGCGTGACGCGGCCGGACGCCCGCAACCCCCTGAACCGCGCCTTCCTCGAGGCGGGCAGGGCGCTTGGCTACCCGATGTCGGACGATCTGAACGGCGCACAGCACGAGGGCTTCGGTATTTCCGAACAGTCGATCGTGAACGGCCAGCGCAACGCCAGCGCCTTCGCCTGGCTGACGCCCGAGGTGCGGCGGCGGGCCAACCTGACCATCGTGACCGGGGCACTGGCCGAAGGGATCCTCACCGAGGGCCGCCGCGCCACGGGCCTGCGCTATTCGGTGAACGGCCAGCCGCAGGAGGTCAGGGCGCGCGAGGTCGTGCTGGCGGCGGGAGGCATCGGCTCGCCGCAGCTTCTGATGCTGTCGGGCATCGGGCCGGGGCCGCAGCTTTCCGCCCTTGGCCTGCCGGTGGTGGCCGATCTGCCGGGCGTCGGGCAGAACCTGCAGGACCATCCCGACCTCGCCATCCAGTTCGCCTGCCGCGAGGCGGTCACCCTGCGCCGCGCCGCGCTCTGGCCGCGCAAGGCCTTGGTCGGGCTGGAATGGTTCCTGCGCCATACCGGCATCGCCGCCTCGAATCAGTTCGAGGTCGCGGCCTATATCCGCACCCGGGCGGGGCTGAGCCAGCCCAACCTGAAGCTGGAATTCTTCCCGCTTGCGCTCGACCACAAGACCTATGCGCCCTATCCGCAAGAGGCGTTCCAGATCCACATGACGATCCAGGACTCGCCCACGCGGGGCACGCTGTCCCTGCACTCGGCCGACCCCAAAGCCGCGCCCATCCTTCGGTTCAACTACCTGTCGGATCCCGCCGACATGGCGACCTTCAAGGAGGCGATCCGGCTGACCCGCGAATTGGTCGACGCCGCCCCCTTCGCCCGCTATCGCGGGATTGAGCTGGAACCCGGCGAGGCGGCCTCCAGCGAGTCCAGCCTGGAAGACTGGATTCGCTCGCGTGTGACGACGGCCTACCATGTCTCCTGCACCGCAAGGATGGGTTCGGCCAGTGATCCTCTGACGGTGGTCGGACCGGACCTGCGGGTCCACGGGATCGAAGGCCTGCGCGTTGCCGATGCCTCGGTGATGCCGCAGGTGGTGTCGGCCAATACCAACGCGACCTGCATGATGATCGGAGAGCGGGCGGCGGACCTGATCCTCGGCAAGGCCCTGGCCCCCGATCCCGCGCCCTTCTGGGTGCATCCGTCTTGGCAGACCGAACAGAGGTAAGCGATGATCCTTTGGCAAGGCCAAGTGCTGCCCGAATGGCTCGACTACAATCGCCACATGACCGAGCACCGCTATCTTCAGGTTTTCGGCGAGGCTTCGGACGCCGTTTACGCCCGGATCGGGGTGGACTTCGCGAGGGCCGAGAAGGGTGCCTTCTACACGCTGGAAACCCATATCCGGCACAGGGCGGAATGCCGGCTCGGCACCGCCTTGCAGGTGGAAACCGAACTTCTCGCCCATGACGACAAGCGCCTGCACCTGTTCCACCGGCTGCATTCCGGCGACAGGCTCTTGGCGACCGGAGAGCACCTGTCGATCCACGTGGCGCATGGCCAGTCCTGCCCGGCCTCGGCCCAGATGCAGGCGGCCATCGCCGAAATCTTCGCCAGCCAGCGCGACCTGCCGTTGCCCGAGGGCATCGGTTCGGTCCTGAGAAAGCCGCTGGCTTTCATCCGTTAGGAGAAACCCATGCTGCCCCCGACGATGCGCGCCGTGTTATTGACAGGCTATGGTGGGCTGGACCGGCTGGAATACCGCGCAGATGTGCCGGTGCCGCAACCCGGCCCCGGAGAGGTGCTGGTCAAGGTCGGCGCCTGCGGCATCAACAACACCGACCTCAACCTGCGCACCCGCTGGTATGATCGCGCGGTGCAGACCGCCCTGACGTCCGAGATTGCCGCCGCAGGCGCCGGGACCGGGGACGGCGCCTCGTGGAAATCCGAGGCGGTGCGTTTCCCCCGCATCCAGGGCGCCGCGGTGGCGGGGCGGATCGCGGCAGTCGGGCAGGATGTGGCGGCCTCTCGCATCGGTGAGCGGGTGCTGATCGACCCGCAGATCCGCGACGACAGCCTGCCGCTGCGCGCGCAACTGGTGGCCTATCTTGGCGGTGATCGCGATGGCGGTTTCGCGGACTACGTCGCGGCGCCGGCCGCCAATGCCCATGCGGTGCGCTCCGGCCTGAGCGATGCCGAACTGGCAAGCTTCCCGACCTCATACGACACCGCCGAAGAGATGTTGGCCCGCACCAGGCTGGCAAAGGGCGAGACGGTGATCGTGACCGGTGCGGCGGGGGGCGTCGGCTCGGCCCTGGTGCAACTGGCCAGGGTGCGCGGCGCAAGGGTGGTGGCCATCGCGGGGGCGGCAAAGCGGGAGAGGTTGCTTGACCTGGGTGCTGATGCCGTCCTCGCGCGAGAGGATGATGACCTCGCCAATCAGTTGCGCGCGGCGGTCGGCGAGGGGGCCGATGTGGCGGTGGATGTGGTCGGTGGCGCGCTCTTCGGCCCGGTCATCGCCGCCCTTGGCCGGGGTGGGCGCTATGCCAGTGCGGGGGCGATCGGCGGACCGGTGCAGCCATTCGACCTCCGCGACCTGATCTACAAGGACCTGGAGATGTACGGCATCACCTGCCCGACCCGCGACACCTTCGCCCGCGTTGTGCGGCTGGTGGAGGATGGTCTGCTGAAGCCGCTGGTGGAAAGGGTCTACCCCCTGTCCGATCTTGCGCAGGCGCAGGCGGATCTTGCCGCCCGCAGCCATTTCGGGAAATTTGCGGTGCAGCCCTGAAGGCTGCGCCTTCACTCAAAAGCAGTCACCGCGTTCAGCCGCTCCAGCGCCTCGACATACTCCACCAGCATCCGCTCGATCTCGGACTTGACGGTGGTGTGCCCCTTCATGTCACCCACCACCTGACCGACGGCATACGTCCAGTAATCCAGGTCGCGCGCCCGCTCGGCCCGCTTGTAGGAATAACCGTTCAGGATCGACTGCATCGGCCAGGTCAGAAGCGGCGGCGCGTCGGCCTTCTGCCAGTTCTCGACATATTTCGTGCGCAGCATCCTGCCCTGCTTGCCGGTCATCACCTTGGCAATCTGGGCATCCTCGGAGTCTGCGGCGAACAGCTTCTCGCGCATCTCGATCGAGAGATCGCTTTCCGCCGTGCCGAGCCAGAGCGAGCCGATCCAGACGCCCTGACAGCCGAGCGCCAACGCTGCGAGGATATGCGAGCCGCGCGAGATACCCCCCGCTGCCAGCACCGGAGCGCCTGCCGCCGCCTCCACCACCTGCGGCCAGAGCACCGAGGAGGCGATGGAGCCGACCGAGCCGCCGGCTTCGGTGCCTTGCGCCACGATGAAGTCCACCCCCGCCTCGCGCTGCTTGACCGTGTGCTTGGCGCTGCCGACCAATGCGCCCACCTGAACGCCCTTGGCATGGGCTTCCTTCACCACCCAGTCGGGCGTGACGCCAAGCGCGCCGACCACCGCCCTGACCGAAGGACGCGCCAGACAGATGTCCAGCTGGTCGCGGCTTTTCTTGTTGGTCATCGCCATGTGGCGGGCGTTTTCCACCATCCAGGCGTCGCGGTCGGCATCCGACAGGTCGGCGAGGCCCGCCTCATCCATCATCTTCTTGACGAAGGCCATATGGGTGGCCGGGATCGCCTGGCGGTATTCCTCGGGCGATTTCTCGTCATTGCCGCCGGTGCCGGGGAAGACCAGATCGACGCCAAAGGGCTTGCCGTCGACCCGCTTTTCGATCCAGTCGATCGACATCTCCAGCTCTTCCGGCGTCATCCAGGCCGCACCAAGGCATCCGAAGCCACCCGCCTTGGTGACGGCGGCGACCACGTCGCGGCAATGCGAGAAGGCGAAGATCGGCAGGTCGATGCCCAAGGTCTTGGTGATGTCGGTTCTCATCATGCGGCCTTTCGTGAACTCAATGCAGGGGGGCGGCGGTCGGCCCAGGGGGCCACGGTCTCAAGCTGGGCGGAAAGCCGCAGCAGGTCGGATTCGGCGCCGAAATGGCCGATCAGCTGCACGCCGATCGGCAGGCCCCCGGCGTTCCAGTGCAGGGGAAGGCTGGCGGCGGGCTGGCCCGAGGCGTTGATGATCGCAAGCATCGTCGCATAGCGGCTGACCTTGGTGCGGAAGCTGGCGAAATCGTCCTCGGTGGAGAAGGTGCGAAGCTTCGCGGGCGGCTGCATCAGTGTCGGCGTCAGGACGAAATCGAAGCCCTGCATGTGGACCTCCATCTGCCGGGCGACGGTGTGCAGGCGGGTGATGGCAAGGCTGTAGGTCTCGGCCGAAAGCGTCTTGCCGATTTCATAGGCGTCGAGGATCGCAGGCTCCAGCAGGCCGCGCCAGGCGGTATCGGTGGCGTTGCGGACCTTGCCGTTCACCAGAACGGTGACATTGGCCGCCATGATCTCGATCTGGGCGCGGACGAACTTCGAAAACGCAATGGGCGGCAGGGCGACATCGACGACCTCGTGGCCCAGCCCTTGCAGCAGGGTCGCGGCGCGGTCGATGGCAGCGCGGCTGTCGGGCGACATCGGGATATCCTCGAACCCTTCGGTCCAACGCCCGATCCGCAGGGGGCGACCAAAAGGGCGGTCCAACAGGGCAAGGTAGCTCTCGGGCCGGGGCGGCGCGGCATAGGGCGCGCCAAGCTCCATCCCGGCGATGCCGTCCAATGCGGCGGCCGTGTCGCGCACCGACCGGCTGAGTACGCCGTCCGAAGCCAGCCCGCCCCAACCCTCGCCACGCATCGGCCCCATCGGCACCAGTCCGCGCGAGGGCTTCAGCCCGTAAAGCCCGCAGCACGAGGCCGGGATGCGGATCGACCCGCCGCCGTCGCTGCCATGCGCCACCGGCACGATCCCCGCCGCCACCGCCACCGCCGCGCCGCCGCTCGACCCGCCGGGAGAGCGGGTGAGATCCCACGGATTCCGCGTCGGCCCGCCGTTCTGTACGGCTTCGGTCGTGGGGGCCATCGAGAATTCGGGCACAGTGGTGCGGCCGAAGGGCAGGAAGCCATCGGCCACGAAACGCTCGGTCAGGGTGGCGTCGAAAGCGGTGGTCATGCCCGCGAACAGCCGCGAACCCATCGCGCCGGGCAGGTCGGTCGCAGCCAGCCCGGAATCCTTCAGCAGGAACGGCAGGGCGCCGAAACTGCCCGTCATCTGCGCCTTGGCGGCCTTGGCCCGACCGAGGTCGGGGTTCAGATAGCACAGCGCATTCAGCCTTGGATTGACGGCCTCGGCCCGGGCCAGCGCCGCCTCCATCACCTCTGCCGCACTGACCTCGCCACGCTTCATCAGCTCGGCCATCGCGAGGCCATCGCGGGAGAGATAGTCGCTGGGTGTCATCGCGGCCTCCAGGTGGGACATTCCATATGGTATAGGAACGTACTGAATGGTACAAGCGGCAATGGCCGGGCGCACCGGCATTGGAGGGCGGAATGAAAAGCTACAAGATTGCGGTGATCCCGGGCGACGGCGTGGGCAAGGAGGTTGTGGAAGGCGCCCTGATCGGCCTGCGCGCAGCGGCGGCGAAGCACAGTTTCGCACTTGAAGAGACGGTCTTCGACTGGAGCTGCGATACTTGGGTGAAGACTGGTCACATGATGCCCGAAGACGGCATCGCCCAGTTGCGTCCCTTCGATTCGATCCTGCTGGGCGCCGTCGGCTGGCCCGCTCGGGTGCCCGACAACGTCTCGCTGCACGGCCTTCTCCTGCCGATTCGCAAGCAGTTCGACCTGTACGTCAACATGCGCCCGCATCGTCTGCTGCCGGGCATCACCGGCCCCCTGCGCAAGACCGACTTCGACATCCTTTGCATCCGTGAGAACACCGAGGGCGAGTATTCCGGCGCAGGCGGGCGCGTCCATGTCGGCACACCGCATGAAGTGGCGGTCGAAACCGCGATCTTCACCCGCCGTTCGGTCGAACGCATCCTGCGCTTCGGCTTCGATCAGGCCCGCAAGCGGACGGGGCGGCTGGCTTCTGTCACCAAGTCCAATGCGCAGAAACACTCGATGGTGTTCTGGGACGAAGTGACCGAGGATCTGGCGGCGGAATACCCGGACGTGCAGGTGTCGCGCTACCACGTCGATGCCGTCTCGGCACGGATGATCACCCATCCCGAAACGCTGGACGTGGTCGTCGCCTCGAACCTCTTCGGCGACATCCTGACCGACATCGGCGCCGCCATCCAGGGCGGGCTGGGCTTTGCCGCCTCGGCCAACCTCAACCCCGATGGCGGCGTGCCCTCGATGTTCGAGCCGGTGCATGGCTCTGCCCCCGACATTGCCGGCAAGGGCATCGCCAATCCGATCGCCACGCTCTGGACCGGGGCGCTGATGCTGGATCACCTCGGTGAAACGGCTGCGGCCAGCGATCTGATGACCGCCATCGCGCGGGTGACGCCGGAAACCGGGGCGCTGACGCCGGATTGCGGCGGCAACGGCTCCACTTTGACGTTGGCCCGGCGGGTGGCCGAGGCGCTGTGACGCGCCCCGGTCTGATCCTTACGGCAGAACCGCGATGACTTCGATCTCCGCCCAAAGGCGGGGATCGTAAAGCCCGGCCTGGACCATGACGCTGGCCGGAGGGCAGTCCATGTTGTAGTGGCGGGCGCGGACGGCCTTGATGGCGCCGGTCAGCTCGGGCGAGAAGTCCCGCACGAAACAGGTGGTGCGGGCGACATGTTCGAAGCCAAGCCCCGCCTCGGCCAGGGTGCGCTTCAGCCCCTCGAACATCGCCTCGACCTGCGCCTGCATCCCCTCCACCGGCTCGCCTGCCGCGTCCAGCCCGCAATGGCCGCCCGAGACGAACATGCCCTTGCCCTCGATCTTCATCGCCTGGCTCAGACCCGGCCATTTCGTGCCGGGTGGGTTGATCGGTGTCAGCATCCTGTTCTCCTTCAAAATGATGCGCCGCGCGGGCGCGCAGATTGCACTATTGAGTATGTAGATTAGCTTGACTAGTATCTTTGGCAGATTCAGCGGGTTTTTCAGTCAGGAGAGCACCCATGCCGCAAGGCTCCCCATCGTTCTGGGTCACGTCGGTCAGCGAGATCACATCCGAGGACATCTACATCCGCGGCTATCCGATGCGCGAACTCGTCGGGCAGGTGCCCTTTGCCGCCATTGCCTATCTCTTGATTCGCGGGCAATTGCCGACGCCGGGCCAGGCGCGGATGATGGATGTCATCCTGTGCTCGATCCTGGACTATGGTTTGCAGAAGTCGGGAACCGTGGCGGCGCGGGCGGTGGCTTCGGTCAACCCCTCGATGCCGGCGGGGCTTGGGGCCGCGATGCTGGCGGCGGGGGAGTATGCCCTGTCGCCCGAGGACACCGGCAATTTCATCGCGCGTACCCGTGCCGACTGGAAGGCCGGAGGCCTGCCGATGGACGAGGCGGCAACGTCCCTGGTCGCCACGCTTCGGGCGCAGAAGAAACGGGTGCCGGGTTTTGGCCACCAGACATTCAAGGGCGTTGATCCCCGCGCCGAAAAGCTGAAGGCGATCGCCCAGCGGGAAGGCATCTGGGGCGAGGCGAACGAGTGGTACGCGGCCGTACATCGCGCTTTCCGCATCGCCTCGGGCAAGCCCGACATGGTGATGAACGATGTCGGCATGCTGGCGGGGATCATGGTGCAGATGGGGTTCACTCCGGCGGAAATGTGCGGGCTTGCGCTTCTGTCGACCTTCCCAGGCCTGATTGCGCATATCTCCGAAGAGATGGGCTCGGGTGTGCGCAACCGGCTGATCCCGGATAGCCAGGTGGAATACGCCCAGACCCGCCGCGATCTGGCGCAGGGCCTCTCTGCCGCCGGATGGCAATGACTCGCTTGACAGCTTGAATGTGCTGGTAGACGATACATTCTAATAAGTATGAAAATGATCCCGACATTCTGGAGGGATCGGAGAGGACACCAGATGGACGGCAATACCGACATCGCATCGTTGGGCATCGGCCCGCACGCGCGTTTCTTCGACGATTTCAAGGTGGGCGAAGAATGGCTGACCCCGCGCCGCACCATCACCGAAACCGACATCGTGATGTTCGCGGCGATGACAGGCGACTACAATCCGGTGCACACCGACGAGGTATACGCCCGCGCCACGCCCTTCGGCGCCCGCATCCTGCACGGGCCGGCGGTCTTTGCCATGATCACCGGACTGGAGTTCCGGCTGGGCCTGAAAGAGGGAACGGCGATTGCCTTCCTCGGTATGACCTGGGATTTGAAGGCGCCGGTCAAGGTGGGCGACACGATCCATGTCTACCAGCGGGTCGAGTCGCTGCGCCCCACCTCGAACCCGGCGCGGGGCATCGTGAATTTCTGGCTGGAGGTGCGCAACCAGAATGGCCAGATCTGTCAGGACGGCATCTGGAAGGTGATGTTCCACGCCCGGCCGCAACCCTGATCCGTCACGCGAGGCATCATGGAAATCCTGGTCCTGATCAAGAAAGTCCCCGACGCCAACCTGCCCGAGACGTTGGTCACGATCGCCCCGGATGGTGGGGCGATCCAGCTGCACCCGGCGGCACAGGTCGGGGTGAACCTATATGACCTGAACGCCGTCGAGCTGGCGGTTACGCTGAAAGAAGCCCACGGCGGGACGGTCACGGTGATGACGGCGGGCGATGCCTCGACCGAGCAATATCTGCGCAGGGCTGTGTCGATGGGAGCGGACCGGGCGGTCCGGGTGGATGTAACGACCGACGTGCTGACCGATCCGCATGCGGTGGCAGGCGCCTTGGCCGCAGCGATCCGTCAGGCGGGCAACTTTCAGGTCATCCTCGCCGGGCGCCAGGCCTCTGATACCGATGCCGGGCTGGTGCCGCATGCGGTCGCGGTGGCGCTGGACGCGCCGTCGCTGGCGCCGGTCGTCTCGGTGGGCGACGTGACCGGGACGTCCGTCGTGGCGGGCAAGCTGTCCGATGCCACTGTGGATCATTACGAGATGCCCTTTCCCGCCGTCCTCTGCGTCTCGAACGAAATCAACAAGCCGCGCGTGCCCTCGCTGAAGGGCGTGATGGCGTCCAAGAAGGTTGCGATCGAGGTAATTGCTGTCGAGGCCGAGGCCCGGGCCGCCAAGGCCAGCTATGCGATGAAGGCGGGGACGAAGGCTGCGGCGACGGTGGTCGTCAAGGACGGCTCCGACGACGACAAGGCCGCGGCGCTTCTGGCCGTGCTGGGGATGTGAGATGACCGCAAAGGCTGCCCTGTTCGTCCTGATCCGGACGCCCGACACCACCGAGGCCGAGGTGGCAACGCTCGCCGCCCTGGCCTTGACCGCGAAAGGCGCGGGCCTGACTCTGCGGCTTCTGGTTGTGGAGGCGGGCGGCGGCCCGCTGGCCCTGCCGCCGGTCTTCGCTTCGGTCGAGGCGCTGAGCTTCCCCGCAGGTTGCGGCGATGGCGCGATGGTGCTGGATGGCATGATCGCCCCGCATCTTTCCGACCCTGCACTGATTGTCACAGCCAGCACGCTGGCCAGCCGCCTTTGGGCCGCAAGGCTGGCGGCGCGGATGAAGGCAGAGTTCCTGCCCGCCTGCGAGAAGTTTGAAGCGGTGAGCGGTTCCCTGACACTTACGACGCCCGTGATGGGCGGGATGGTCAAGAAGTCCGTCACGCTGGCCGATACCGCGGTGGTCGCTCTCTATGCCGGCGAGGATCTGGCCGCCGAAGCCGGTGCCGAGATGAACCTGTCGCCCGTGGCAGTGCAGGCGAAAGGACCGCGCCTTGTGAAATCCGAACCGCTGCCCGACACGGGCGGCATTCCCCTGCGCGGGGCAGCCAGGGTCGTCTCGGGCGGGCTGGGCATTGGCAGCGCCGAGGCCTGGCCGGTTCTGGAAGCCTTCGCTGCCCGCATCGGCGCTGCGGTGGGCGCCAGCCGGGCGGCGGTGGAAATGGGCTGGGTGCCCTCCTCGCGTCAGGTGGGGTTCAGCGGGCAGAAGGTGGCGCCAGAGGTCTATGTCGCCGTCGGTATCTCGGGCGCGGTCCATCATCTTGCCGGTATCACCGGGGCACGCAAGATCGTGGCGGTCAACAAGGATCCCGAGGCAAATATACTGAAGGTGGCGGACCTCGCCATCGTCGGCGACTGGAAAGAGATACTGGCGGCCGCGATGCGCCGTCTGGACGCATGAGGGAGGCGGGCATGGCCAAGCGAGTTGTCGTCGTCGGGGCAAGCGGGCTGGGGTGCCAGATGGCGCTGGCGGCCAAGGCGGCGGGGCATCAGGTCACGCTGGTGGATGAGCATCCGCAAAGCCTGAAGGCCATGTCCTTCGACGCACCCTATTTCTATGGCTCGGGCCTGCCTGCCGCGCTTGCCGACGAGGCGGCGGCGATGGACAATGTGCTGGGCTCGAACGAGGCGCTGATGGAATGCGTCGAGGCCGATGTCGACCTGCGCATCGGCACCGTCGCCTGGGGCGCCTTCCAGGACTCGCCCAACCGCCAGCACATCGGCCCGGCCAATGTCGCTTTGGTCTCGGCCGAGGGGAACGAGCTTCTGGACTATGACGCGCTGATCCTCGCCACCGGCTCGCGGGACTTCGTGCCGTCGTTCAAGGGCTGGGACCTGCCTGGCGTGATGGGCGGCAAGGCCGGGGAGAAGCTGTTGCAGGCCTACCAGGTCTTCAATGGCGCGCGGGTGCTGGTGCTGGGTACCGGCCCCGTGGCGATGGACTTCGCCCGGGCAGCAAGGGCGCGGGGCGTGGAGGTCGTGGCGATGATCGACCCCGGCGACGCCTTCCAGGGCTCGGATGATGACGAGGCCTGGCTGAAGGCCGAAGCCATCCCGGTGCACCTGCGCCAAGTGCTGCTGTCGGCGCAGGGGACCGACGGCGTGACCTCGGCCCGACTTGTCTCGACCGTGGACGGCGCGACCTTGGATGTGGCCTGCGACACGATCTGCGTGGCGATCACCACCCTGCCGAATGTTGAGCTGCCCTCGGCGATGGGCTGCGAAATGATCTTTGCCGAAGATCTCGCCGCCTGGGTACCAGAAGTTTCGGGCTGTCTGGAAACCACTGTGCCGGGCGTCTTCTGGCTGTCCAGCTTCACCGCCTGCGCCGATCCGGTCGATCGGATCATGTCCGCGCTGGAAGGCCGGCCCGCCTCGCCGCTGACCGCAGGGGCAGGGGCCACCAACGGCGCCGATGCCCGCCGCTGGGTTGCAGAGCTGACCCGGACCGGCGGTATGGATGTGGTGCTCTGCCAGTGTGAGACGGTGACGCGGGGCGAGTTCCTCGGCGTCGAGCCGCCCCGTTATCTGAAGTCGAACCTGCGGCAGGAAAAGTCGCATCTTTCGACCTCTCCCGATGGCCCGCGCGTCAACCAGGATCAGGCCAAGCGGATGACCCGCGTCGGCATGGGCCATTGCCAGGGCAAGCGTTGTCGCGACGAGGCGGCGCTGCTGCTGGCGGACCGCTTTGGCATCGCGCTGAAGGACATCAAGCCCGCCAGCTATCGTTTCCCGGTGCGGCCGATCGACATGCCCCTGATCACCGCGCCCGAGGGCGACCGCTACACGCCGGGGCCCTGGCAGCACTGGCCGGAACCCAAGGTCGAGGCCGAAGGCTGAGGAGCGCAGCATGGACAACTGGGATATCATCGTCGTCGGCGCCGGGCTGATCGGCCTGTCCACCGCCTACCGCGCCCGAAAGGCGGGCGCCAGGGTCCTGGTGATCGACCGGGGCGCCGTGGCCTACGAGGCTTCCTCGCGTGCCACGGGCTATCTGTCGCTGCGCGGTGAATCGCCCGAGGAAAGCCCGCTGGCGCAGATGGCCGAAAAGCTCTGGCCGACGCTGGACGAGGAACTGGGCTATCCGACCGAGTGGAAGCAGAAGGGCCGGCTCTGGGCCGCCTTCGACGACCACGAGGTGGCCGAGCTGCGCGGCACCTATCGCAGCTTCCAGAAGACCGACATCAAGTTCGACTGGATCGACACCAAGACCTGCCGCGAGATCATTCCGATCCTGTCGCCCGAGGTAAAGGCAGGCATCTATACCGAACGTGCGGGCCATGCGAACCCGCAGCGGGTCTCGCAAGCCTTCGCCTGGGCCTTCGAGGATCTGGGCGGGACCATTCTGGAACATACGCCGGTTTATGAGGTTCTGACCGACAAGGGGCAGGTGACGGGGGTGCGCACCAAGGCGGGCGATTTTCACTCGGGCCGCGTGGTGCTGGCGGCCGCGGCCTTCAACGCCAAGCTGTTGGCGCCCTTCGGCATCCTCTTCCCCGTCGCCCCGGTGCGGCTGGAGGCGCTGGTGACGACCCCCCTGCCGCCCGCCTATGACGTCTGCTTCATCGGCAACGGCATCTCGATCCGCCAGACCCTGCGCGGCAACCTGCACGCCAATGGCGGGCCGTCGGAATGGGTGGATGTGAGCGCCGATCAGGAACCCGCCAAGCCGAACACCCCGATCATCCGCAACGTGGTACGCCGGATGATCGAGGCCTTCCCGACCGCCGCCTCGCTGCAACTCTTGCGGTGCTGGGCCGGGGTGGTCGAGATCACGCCCGACCAGATGACCATCGTCGAAAGCTTTGGCGAGCCCAAGGGGCTGGTCGCCGCCGCCGGGGCCGGGCACGCCTTTGGCATGGCGCCCTCGCTGGGGGTTGCGCTGGCAGAACTGGCGCTGGAAGGCAAGACGCAGGCCCCCATCGAACACCTGCGTTTGAACCGCTTTGCCGACCTTGGACCCGACTGGCGCGCGAAGCTCGGCTGGCGGCCCGGAGACTACAACACCTGATCCCGGTTGCACACCTGCCAACCGTACCCTAAGGAATGTAAAAGTACCGAAATTGACCGAGACAGGATTGGTTTGGAAATGGTGAATACAGATACCCTAGACAACGCCAAGCCCTCCATCCGGGGCAAGATCAAGCAGCAGAAGACCGCGCTGATCCAGGAGGAAATCCTGTTGGCCGCCGCCCGGTTGATCGCCGAACGCGGCTTCCGGGCGGTGACGGTGGACGACATCTCGGCCGAGATGGGTTTCACCAAGTCCATCGTCTACTACTACATGAAGAACAAGAACGAGATCCTGTGGCGGATCTTCGAAAAGATTAGTGCCACCTATGACGAAGGCTTGCAGGAAGTCCTGCGATCTGAGGGCACAGCGACCGAACTGCTGCGCAGCGCACTTCGACAGCATTGCCTGAATGTGATGACCAATCGGTCATGGAGCATCATCTACAATCGCGACGAGAACGAACTGAACGAAAAGCAGCGCGAAATCATCCTGGCCAGCCGCCGCAAGTACAACAAGAGCCTGCACGAACTTTACTCGCGCGGCATTTCCGAGGGCACATTCCGCGATACGCCTCCGGTCCTTGCCGTGTGCTGCCTGATCGGCGCCTGCAACTGGCCCTATACCTGGTTCAAGCCGAACTTCGGCTTCACGGTGGAAGAGGTGGCGGACAACTTTGTTGACCTGCTGATCGGCGGCGTCGTCATCTGACAGGCTGCTGAAGAAGTCAGCGACGCGAGAGGGTCCTGTCAGAAGAACTCGGCTTGAGGCGCCGCGGCGCGTCGGCGAGCGTTTTCGGATGACCCGACACTCCCCATTCCGATATTTCAAGACGTCACCCGAGATCATCCGCTTGGCGGTCATGATGTATGTCCGCTTTCCGCTGTCGCTGCGCAACGTCGAGGATCTTTTGCATGAACGTGGCATTGATATCTGCCACGGGACCGTGCGGTTCTGGTGGCATCGGTTCGGTCCAATGTTTGCATCCGAGATCCGCAAGCGGCGTGTCGAGGGCATGCGATCAAGCTATTGGAGATGGCATCTCGATGAGATGTCTGTGAAGATAGAGCTACTCCCCGATCCTTGGACAGTTTTCCGGGTGAGTTAAGCTCGGAGCGGACGAGACTGGGATCGAACCTTCTCCACTTTCGAAGTTACTGAATTGGTCAGGATGCCTTGACGCAAATGGCTGTTCCTAAATGGCTTCTACCAAATATCCACGTTGAGGATGCTTTCGGCGTTGCCAGACGGATCCCTGGCTCACCTCGATGCCGCGCTCGTGCAGCAGGTCCTCAACGTTCCTGAGGGAGAGGGGAAAGCGGACATACAGCATAACGGCCAGATGGATGTTCTCGGGGCTGGTGCGGAGGTGCCGGAAGGGGCTGTGCTTGCTCATCCGGCGAGGGTAGCAGGCCCCCTGCCCGGCTCAAGCCACATCATTCTGACTGCGCCCCGTGCTGCGTTCAACGACAAAGTTCCGCAACAACGTAACCCCAATTGTCACCGGGCAGGAAATACCACAGCCCATAAGTAAACGCTGAGTGGTGACTTAGGATATTCCAAATTGACTATCAGATATGTGCGGATAGTGTGCTTGGTATGCATGCCAGGCAACGGATAAGGCAGGGGCAATATGAGTGATATCCGTAGCGTGACACTCGGCATGGGAACGACGGGGACCCCAGTGCAGGAAATCCGCATCCCGTCACGGCGGTGCGGGGTTGATCGCCGCTCGGCAGGCAAGTGACGATGCGACATACCCAGCAGTTGAAGCGACTGCTGGCCAGGCGGGCGGCGGTCACCATCCCAGGCGCTGCCAATGCCCTGTTCGCCCGCGTGATCGAGGATCTGGGCTTCGAGGCCGTCTATGTCACCGGTGCGGGTTTTGCCAATATGTCGCTCGGCGTACCCGATCTCGGCCTGACCACCCTGCCCGAGGTTGCCGGCCAAGTCGCGGCGATGGCCGATGCCGTGGCGCTGCCGCTGGTCGTCGATGCCGACACCGGCTTTGGCAACGCGGTGAACATGGTGCGCACGATCCGCACGCTCGAGCGGGCCGGGGCGGCCGGAATTCAGATCGAGGACCAAGTCTTCCCCAAGAAATGCGGGCACTTCGCCGGTAAAGTGGTGATCCCGTCAGACGAGATGGTGCAAAAGATCAAGGCGGCCGTCGACAGCCGACACGACCAGGACCTCCAGATCATCGCCCGAACCGATGCCGCTGCGGTCGAGGGAATCGAGGCCGCAATCGCCCGCGCCCATGCCTTCATCGAGGCCGGCGCGGATGCCACCTTTGTCGAGGCGCCGACAACGCTTGCGGACCTCGCCCGGATTCCGGCGGAACTGCCGTCGCCGCAGATCGCCAACATCGTCTTCGGCGGCCGCACGCCCGACCCTGGCCGCGAGCGTCTGACCGAGATGGGGTTTTCTGCAGTGCTCTATGCCAATGCCGCGCTTCAGGCCGCGCTCAGGGCCTGCAACGAGGTGCTGGGCGCGCTGAAGCGGGACGGCTCGCTTGCAGCCGTAGCCGACCGCCTTGCCTCGTTCGAGGAGCGCCAGCGCGCCGTCGCCAAGGATGTCTGGGACGGGCGCGAGGCCCGCTACCGCACCGCGACTTGAGGGAGCGCCATGACAAGGCCCTGGGACGGCATCATTTCCGAGGAGGATCAGCGCGCCTACCGCGCCGCGGGTTTCGGACGCGCGACCGGGCTGGGCAAGCGGCCCGCACTATTGATCATCGACGTCCAGTACCGCACCACCGGCACCAGGCCGATGCCCCTTGCCGAGGCAATTACGGAATACCCGACGTCCTGCGGCGACGTCGCCTGGGCGGCGGTAAGCAACATTCGCCAGTTGCTGGAACTGTTCCGCACCCGCAGCTGGCCGGTCATCTATCCCCATGTCGCGCCCAAGCAGGGCTTCGACTTCGGCCGCCTGTCCGACAAAGTGCCGGCGATCATGACCGTCGGGGCGCGGGGCTACGACTTCGTGGCCGAGATCGCGCCCATGGGCGACGACATCCTGCTGCCCAAGAAACACCCGAGTGCCTTCTTCGGCACGCCGCTGGTCAGCTACCTGATCAATGTTGGCGCCGATACGCTGGTCATCACCGGCTGCACCACCAGCGGCTGCGTGCGCGGCAGCGTGGTGGACGGGTTCGCCTACAACTTCCGGGTCTTGGTGCCCGAGGACGCGGTCTATGACCGCTCCGCCACCTCGCACGCGGTCAACCTGTTCGACATGTCGGCCAAATATGCCGACGTGATGCCCACGGTCGGGGCCCTTGCCGCGCTGGCGGCGATCCCATGAGCCCCGCCGCAGGGACGAACATCAGCAATGCAACGAAGGGGAGGATACCGGACATGAATGGGAACCATCTGTCGATCTCGCGCCGAGATCTGATGGCGGGCACCGCCGCAGTTGCCACGTTGGCGTTCGCAGGCTCGGCTGCGCGGGCCCAGGAGGGGCCGCTGTCCTTCGGCCTCGCCCTGCCGCTGTCGGGCAGCCAGGCGCTCTACGGCCAGGACCAGGTCAAGGGCGCCGAATGGGGCGTGGCCGAGATCAACGCCGCTGGCGGCGTCAACGGCCGCATGCTGGAGATGATCATCCTCGACACCCAGGCCGATCCGCAGATTGGCATCCAAGCCGCCAACAGGCTGATCTCGGTGGAGAAGGTGCCAGTCATGGTCAGCGCCTTCTCGGCTGTGGTCAAGGCGATCGCACCGGTCGCCGAGGACGGCAGAACGGTGCAGCTCTCGGTCGGCGCCAATTCGCCCGACGTGGCCCGGCTGGGCGACTATACCTACACGACGTTCCCGCTTTCGACCGTCGACATCACCGCGGTGGCCAACTACGCGGTGACCGAACTGGGCAAATCGCGGGCGGCGGTCGTCTTCATCAACAACGAGACCGGCGTGGTCGCGGCCGAACTCTATCGTGACGTGTTCACCAGTGCGGGGGGCGAGGTCGTGGCCTACGAGGCCTACGACCCCAAGGCGACCGATTGGACCGGGCCCCTGCTGAAGGTGCGCGCGGCCGAACCGGACGTGATCCACCTTCAGGGACTGGTGGCGGATTCGCCCCAGGTGATCGCGCAGATGCGCCAGCTTGGCCTCAACCAGCCGATCACGTCCTATTCCGGCCTCTACAACCCCCAGCTGATCGCGCAGCTTGGCGCCGCAGCCGAGGGCGTGATCGCCACCTCGCTGGCCCCCGGCGTCGACGACGATCCGAACGTCATGGCCTACGTCGAACGCTGGAAGAGCGAGGTCGGACGCGAGCCCAACGGGCTGCCCTATACCCAGTATCTGCACGACGCGCCCTATGTCGTCGCGGCGGTGTTCAAGAGCCTTCTCGACAAGGACCTGCCGCTGACGGGCGAGAACTTCCGCACCGAACTGGTGGCGATCCGCACCTTCGAGCAGCCGCTGACCGGCAGGCTGACCATCAACGACGATCACACCGTCGATAAGCCGGTCTACCTGATGGAGGTCAAGGGCGGGAAGTGGACCAGGCTCGCCGTCATCGAATGATCCAAGGCTGACGGACAGGACCGGCCCGGCGTGCACCTCGCCGGGCCGATGGAGCTAGAGGCGAGGCCATGCTGACATTCCCCATCGTTGCGCAGATCGTCTGGACGTCCATCGCGACCTCCAGCTATTTCGTGCTGTTCGCGCTGGCCTTCGCGCTGGTGCTGAAGGTCAACCGCATCTTCAACTTCGCCCAGGCCGCGATCATGATCGCGGCCTTCTATGCCGCCTACAGCACCGTCAGCCTGACGGGCGGGCCGGGCTGGCTGGGCTTTCTGGCGGCGCTCGTCGCGGCTATCGGCATGGCGCTGCTGCTGGAAGTCACGGGCTTCCGGCTGCTGCGGCGCCAGAGGGCCGAGACGATGTTCGTCTTCATCTTCACGCTGATCATCTCCGAGGCGGTCGCCTATCTGGCGATGCTGGTGTTCGGCACCTGGCCGACCACGATCTTCCCCTCGCTGTTCTGGCCGGTGACGCTCTACGGCGACATCGCCGTCAGCGCCTGGGACATCCCTGCGGTCGGCGCCACCATCGCCGCCGCGGCGGCGCTGTTCGCGTTCCTGCGCCTTGCGCGCACCGGCCAGTTCATGGTCGCGGTCGCCGACAACCCCGACCTGGCCGAGCTTTACGGTATCGGCAAGGACCGGGTCTATCTGGTGACGATGCTGGTCGCGGCGCTGCTGATCGGGCTCGGGATGTTCCTCTATGGCACGCGGGCGCAGGTGCAGCCGACCACGGCCATCGACCTGCTGCTGTTCGCGGTCACGGCGACGATCATGGGCGGCATCGGCAACCTCTGGGGCGCGGCGCTGATGGCCTTCATGCTGGGTTTCGTCCAGAATGCGAGCGTGCTGTTCATCCCCTCGGAATGGCAGGGCTTCCTGCTTTACGTCTTTCTGTTCGTAGCGATCATCTTCCTGCCCAACGGTATCCGCTGGCCCCGGCGCAAGCGCCTGGCGCGGCAGGTGCTGGCCGGCGACCTCTCCACCACGGATGCGACGGGGACCTGAGCGATGGACTATGTCTATACCCTCATCATCATCATCGGGCTCTACGTCATCCTGTCGTCGAGCTTCAACCTAGTCATCGGTTACGGCGGGCTGATCTCGATCGCCCATCCGATCTTCTATGCCATCGGCGCCTATGGCTCGGCGGTGCTGGCGCGCGACCATGGCGTGCCGGTGCCGGTGGCGATGGCGGCGGGGGCGCTGATCGCGCTTGCGGCCTCGATCCTGCTTGCGCTTCCCTCGCTCAGGATCTCGGGCGACTACCTGCTGATCGCCAGCATCGGCTTCCAGCTCGGCCTGATCGAGGTATTCAAGAACGTCTCGTGGAGCGGCGGTGCCGGCGGGTTGACCAATATTCCACCTGCCCTACCCCCCGGGACCGACCGCTGGGTCTATACCGCGATCGTCGTGGTTCTGGCTGGGCTTTCCGTGCTCCTGATCCGCGCCCTCGCCCATGGCCCTTACGGCCGGGCGATGGCGGCGATGCGCGACGATGAACTCGCCTTCTCGGCGCTCGGACGCAATGCCATGGCGATCAAGGTCGGCATCTTTGCCATCGGCTCGGGTCTGGCCGGTTTCGCCGGGGCGCTCTATGCGCATCATTTCCGCTATCTTGCGCCCGAACAGTTCGAGATCCTGCTGTCGGCGGCACTGCTCACCATGGTCGTTGTCGGCGGGCTGCGCTCGACCTGGGGGCCGGTGGTGGGGGCCATCATGCTTGAGGCGCTGCCGCAGGCGATCACCTTCCTCAACCTGCCGGCCAGCCTGCTCGGCCCGCTCCAGGGACTGCTGTTCACCGGGCTGGTGCTGGTCTTCATGTTCGTGCGCCCGCAGGGGCTGGTCCCGGCCGGCACAGTCTGGAACGCGACCCGCAAGGAGGCCAACTATGTCCCCGGTGCTTGAGATCCGCGACCTGAACAAGAGCTTCGACGGTATCGTCGTCGCCGACGGCATTGACCTCACGCTGGAGGCCGGCAGGGTGGTCGGCTTGATAGGTCCCAACGGCGCAGGCAAGACCTCGCTCTTCAACCTCGTCTCGGGCGTCGTCCAGCCAGACAGCGGCGCGATCCTGCTGGACGGGCAGCCGCTGGCCCGCCTCAAGATTCATGAGCGCGCGCGGCGGGGCCTCAGCCGGACCTGGCAGAACCTGCGCCTGTTCCCCTCGCTGACAGTGCTGGACAACCTGCTGGTCGCGCCTCGCGACTATGCCGGCGAAAGCCTGCTGCGGCTAATGCTCTCGCCAAGGCGGGTACGGCGCGAGAGTGAGGCGGACCGGGCCCGCGCGCGTGACATCCTTGCGCGCACCGGGCTTGCTAGGGTCGCCGGAAAATCGGTGGGCGAACTCACCTTCGGCCAGCAGAAGCTGGTGGGTGTCGCCCGCGCGCTGATGAACGACGCGCGCTGCCTGCTGCTGGACGAACCCATGGCCGGGGTTGAGGGGCAGGCCTACCAGACCATCCAGGCGGTCGTGCGAGAACTGGCCGCCAGCGGCGTCGCCATCTGCGTGGTCGAGCACAACGTCGCCTTCATCCGCGACCTCTGTGACGAGGGCGTGTTTATGTTCGCGGGCAAGGTGCTGTCGCGCGGGCCGGTTCACGACCTGATCGCCGACCCGCGCCTGACCGAACTCTATTTTGGAACCTGAGCCATGCTGGAGATCAAGAACGTTACGGCTGGCTATGGCACGCTGACCGCGTTGCAGGATGTATCGCTGTGCCTCGCCAATGGCGCGCGGATCGGCATCTTCGGCCACAACGGCGCGGGCAAGACCACGCTCCTGAGCGTCATCGTCGGGCTGGTGGCGCGCCGGGCCGGGCTTGTCCGCTTCGACGGAGTCGAGATCGAGCCAGACCGGGTGCCCGAAACGGTGCGGCGCGGCATCGCCTTCGTGCCGCAGGGGCACAACGTCTTTCCCAACCTGTCGGTCGAGAGGAACCTGCATGTCGCGGGCCTGCTGTTCGATCGGAGCTTCGTGAGGGAGGTGTACAAGGTCTTCCCCGTGCTCGATGAGCGGCGCAGCCAGCGGGCGGGGTCTCTGTCGGGGGGCGAACAGCAGATGCTGGCGCTGGGCATGGCGCTGATGACGCAGCCGAAATGGCTGCTGCTGGACGAACCCTCGACCGGATTGGCGCCGGTGATCGTGCGCAACCTGGTGGCCCAATTGCACCAGGTCAACCAGGCCTTTGGCACCGGCCTTATCGTGGTCGAGCAGAACGTGCCCGCTACGCTGAAACTGGTCGAGCATGCGCTGATCCTGAAATCGGGACGCAGCGTCTATCAGGGCGAGGCGGGCGAGCTCGCGGCCAAGCCCGATCTATGGGAGTGGTTCTGATAGCGTTGCCAGACGCAGGGAGGAACTGACTGCAAATCCATACCGGCGCCGCCGGCGGGGGTGCCCTGGCCTTTCCCGCCGGGGTGCCCGCCCCGCCGCCGGCGTGACCCAAAGGAGCAAGCCGTGGGCAACGATGTCGATATCCTGATCCTGGGTGCGGGCGCCTGCGGGCTGGCCGCCGCCATCGCGGCGCACGATGCCGGCAGGTCGGTCGCGATTCTGGAAAAGCTCGACCGTCCCGGCGGCAATTCAGCGCTGTCCACCGGCTCGGTGCCCGCCGCCGGCACCCGTTTCCAGCGCGAGGCGGGAATCGCAGATTCGCCCGCGGCCTTCGAGCGCGACCTGATGGCGATCGCCGACGAGACCGACGACCCGGCGCTGGTGCGCCGGCTGACGGCGATTTCGGCCGAGACCGTCGAATGGCTGGTCGATACCGTCGGCGCCCGGCTCAAGCTCGTCACGGCCTACCGGCACATCGGCCATTCAGTGCCGCGGCTGCACGCGCCTGTGTCGCGGCGCGGTCAGGATTTGGTTGATGATCTGATCGCCGCCACCGACCGGCGCGCCATTCCGGTCGCGATCGGCAATGCCGCGCGCGAACTGATCGTCGAGAATGGCGCGATCTGCGGCGCCATGGTTGAAACCGGCGGGCGCCAGAGCGAGGTCCGCGCGGGCAAGACCATCCTTGCGCTGAACGGCTTTGCCGACAACGCCGCGCTGGTTTCTCGCTTCTGCCCCGAAATCGCCGGGGCGCAGTATTTCGGGGCGCGCGGCTCCACGGGCGAGGCGGTGCTTTGGGGCGAAAGGCTCGGCGCCGATCTGGCCAATATGGCCGCCTATCAGGGCTATGCCGCAGTGGCGCATCCGCATGGCAGCCTCTTATCCTGGACGACGATCGAGAAGGGCGGCTTCCTTGTCGGCGCCAACGGCCGGCGCTTCGGCGACGAAAGCCTCGGATACTCGGGCTTCGCCCGCATCGTGCTGGGTCAGGGGGAGTTTGCCTTTGCCGTCTTCGACCGCCGGGTCCATGACATTGCCGCGCAGGAAGAGGAGTTCGCCGAACTTGTCCGCTACGGCGGGGTGAAGACGGCCACCAGCTCGGCCGATCTTGCGCAGTTCTATGGGCTCGATGCCGCAGCGCTAGGGCGGGAGCTCGACGCCTACAATGCCGCCGCTGGGGGTGGAGCGCCGGATCGTTTCGGCCGGCGCGACTTCGGCCTCGCCCCGCTGGTGGCGCCCTATCATATCTGCCGCGTGGTGCCCGGCCTGTTCCACACCCAAGGCGGACTGAGGGTGGATGGCGATGCCCGCGTCCTACGCAAGGGCAGGCCGATCCCCAACCTGTTCGCCGGCGGCGGCGCGGCGGCGGGCATCAGTGGGCGGACCGGGGCGCTCGGCTATGCCTCGGGCAACGGCCTGCTGTCGGCAATCGCGCTCGGCCGCATCGCTGCACTTGCGGCAGCGCGCGAACTGGACGGGGCCGGGACATGACCCTCGCTCAGGACATCGCGGCACGCTGGCAGGATGCCGCACGCACGCCCCTGCCCGAAACCATCGCGCGCGTCGCCAGCCTGCACCTGCTCGATGCGATCGGCGTGGGGCTGGCCGCGGCCGGATCGTCCAACGGCCGGCCCTATCTCGATTACGTCCAGCAGGGGGGGCTGCAGGGGCCGGCAGCGGTGTTCGGCCACGCTCCTGGCGCCACCCCGGCCGAGGCCGCGCTGATCAACGGCGGCCTGATCCACAGTCTCGAATACGATGACACCCATACGGGCTCTGTCGTCCATGGTAGCGCGGTGCTGGTCGCGGTGGCGTTGGCGGTGGGCGGCTCCGATGGCGAGGCGGTGCTCGGCGCCTATGCGCGCGGCTGGGAGCTCCTGATCCGCATCGGGCTGGCCGCGCCCGGCGGTTTCCAGGCCCGCGGCTTCCAGCTGACCTCCGTGGGCGGTGCGCTGGCCGCGGCGATGGTTGCATCCGATCTGGGCGGGCTGACCCAGGCGCAGGCGGTATCGGCCATGGGCATTGCGCTGAGCCAGGCTTCGGGCGTGTTCGAGTTCCTCGGCAACGGCGCCAGCGTGAAGTCGCTGCACCCCGGCTGGGCGGCCCATGCGGGCATCACCGCCGCTGCGCTGGCGCGAGCCGGCCTGACCGGGCCCGAAACCGCGTTCGAGGGCCGCTTCGGCCTGTTTCGCGCCTTTGCAGGCGACGATGCAGCCGCCAGCCGCCTGCAAACGCTGATCGGAGATTTCGGCATGGTCTGGCAACTTGCCGATGCGGCGTTCAAGTTCCATCCCTGCTGCCACTATCTTCATCCCTTCATCGAGGCGGCCGGGCTGCTGGCGGCGCGAGGGGTGCAGGCTGAGGCGATCGAACACATCCTCTGCCGTGTGCCGGCGGGCGCGGCAGGCATCATCTGCGAACCCTGGCCGCTGAAGCAGGCGCCCCGGACCGGCCATGCCGCGCGCTGGAGTCTGCCCGCCGTGGTGGCCGCGCGCCTTATCGAGGGTAAGGTCGATCTGGAGACCTTTGAGCGCGTGCCGTCGCCGCCCGTCCTGGCGCTGGCGACGCGCAGCGAGTGGGAGCCGCTTGGCCACGACCGTTTTCCTGAGCGGTTCGAGGCGGAGATCCGCGTTCGGTTCCGGGACGGCCAAGTGCAGGAGGTGCGCGTGGAGGACGCCGACGGCAACCGCAGCCGCCCCGCGGCGCCGCAGCGTGTGCGTGAGAAGTTCCGCGCCAATGCGGCGCGCAGCCTGCCGCCTGGCCAGGTCGCGCGGCTTGAAGCGGCCGTCGACAACATCACCGACACGGGCGGTCTCGTGCGGCTGATGCAGGCGCTCGGCGCGGGCGCGTGAACAAGGCCGGGAGGGCAGGATGCAAGAATACGATCTGGTCATTCGCGGCGGTGAGGCCATCCTTCCCGGGCTCGGCCGCACCGCCTGCGACATCGCCATCCGCGACGGCCGCATCGCCGCTCTGCTCGAACCCGGCGAGGCGGCTCCCGCGCGCGAGGCCACGAGCGCCCACGGCCTTGTCATCCTGCCGGGCGCCATCGACCCGCACCTTCACCTCGGCCACGGCAAGGACATCTCGCGCCCGCGCGAACCCGGCGATGCCGACCGCGAGACCGCCGCCGCCGCAAGGGGCGGCATCACCACATTCATCCCCTACCTGTTGGCTACCGAACCCTTCGAGTCGATCTTCGACGATGTTGTGGCTGTGACCCAGCGGGGCGCGCGCATCGACTTCGGCTATCACTTCATCATCTCGACCGAGGCCCAGCTTGCCGGCGTACCGGCCTATGTGCGGGACTGCGGCGTGCCCAGCTTCAAGATCTTCATGAACAACCGCGGCGGCGAGGGCGCGCGACTCGGCCTGCCCGACATCGACGACGGGTTCCTGTTCCGCCTGGCCGAGGCCGCTGCCGCCGCAGGCGGCCTGGTCTGCCCCCACCCCGAGACGATCGAGATCGCCTTCGTGCTGCGAGAGCGCATGAAGGCGGCAGACCCGGACGGCAAGGGCGGCCTGGGAAGCTGGAACTCCTCGCGCCCCCCCTTCATCGAGGCCGATGCCGTTCAGCGCGCAGCCTGCATCGCCCATGCCGCCGGGTCCCCGCTCTATATCGTGCATACCTCCTCGGCGGCGGCGCTCGAGGCCACGTTACGACATCGCCGGGCGGGCGCCACCGTCCATGTCGAGACCTGCCCGCAGTACCTGACCCACGACATCGACTGGACAGGGGGCGAGATCGGCAAGGTCAATCCCCCGCTGCGCGAGGCGGCCGACCGCGAGCGGCTCTGGCGCGGCCTGATCGCGGGCGAGGTCGATACCGTTGGCACAGACCACGTCCACCGTGACCTGTCGGCCAAGAGGGGAGGGATCTGGACTGCCTCGCCCGGCTGCCCCGGCCTTGAGACTCTCCTGCCGGTGCTGCTCAGCGAAGGCCATCATAAGCGCGGCCTGGCACTCGAACGTGTCGCCGCGCTCACGGCGGGCAATCCGGCCCGGATCATGGGGCTCAGCCACGCCAAGGGGAGCATCGCACCCGGACTCGATGCCGATCTCACATTCGTCGATCTCGGCGCCGAATGGGTGTTGGACCGGTCGCACATCGCGTCAGGCGCCGGTTATTCGATCTATGAGGGCTGGCGCTTCAAGGGGCGCATCCGCCATGCAGCCGTACGCGGCCGGATGGTCTTGCGGGACGACGCGCTGGCTGACGATGCCGTCGGCTGGGGACGCTACATCAGCCGGCGGCCCGTCAGGCGATGATGTCGAGGATCAGCCTGTCCTCGATCTTCATGCTCCGGTCCTCCTAGCGCCAGCCTCTGCCGCTTGAAGCGCCGCAGCATGAGCTGGTCGGGGTTGACCGCCGCCTCCAGGGCGCGCACCGCCTACCGAGGCCAACTGGAAGCCGCGGGTCTGGAAACCGTCGGCGCGACCACGGCCCGTCATAACTTGTTTGTTCTGGCGCAGCCATTCGCACCCCCACCGGCTGTGGGCGGTGCGTCTCTCCATTCCACTCGCGCCTCATCGTCGAGGCCTGCTTCGATGCGCCGATCGGGGTGCGCCGCCGCAGCAAGGCTTAGGACTTCAGCGAGACCCCCGCGATGGCTCGGCCCTCTCATGCCAGGCCGATCACAACAGGCTGGAGATCAGGCTCCGCGAGAGGAGGCGGTCCACAGGCATTGCTGTATGATCCGACAAGATCGTCAGGGGTATACCAACCGAGGCAGGTAGGTAACGAGACCTGGAAACGCGATGAGGAGAGCGATGACCAGAAGCAGCGTGTAGAAGAAGGGAAGCGCGCCGCGCACCAGTACACCGAAGGGATATTCGGGCCGCAAGCCCTGGAGGATGAACAGGTTCATGCCCACCGGCGGCGTCAGCAGGCCGCACTCGATCAGCATCGTGAGCAGGACGCCGTACCAGATCGGATCGAAGCCCAGCGACACGACTATCGGAAAGGTCAGCGGCAGGGTCATCACCATTGCCGCGAGGCCGTCCATCAACATGCCCAGGACCAGATAGAACAGGACGAGGGCGAGAAGCATGGTAAATGGCTACAGGTCGAGCGCGAGCAGCATGGCCGAGAGCCGCGCGGTGATCTGGTCATAGGTCAAGTAGATGCCCATGAGCTTTGCCGCCCAGTAGATGCACAGGACCATGGCCGTGGTCTTGATGCTGCCCGCCAGGGCCCTTGCCATCACGTCGCGGGTGAGGAAGCCATGGCCCGTGGCGATGACGAAGGTCAGGGCGCAGCCGATCGCCGCCGATTCTGTCGGCGTGGCGATGCCGGAATAGATGGATCCCATGACCCCGACAAATAGGACGACGACGGGCCAGGTCCGTGCAAGGGACCGGAAGCACACCCCCCACGACGGCCTTTCCGCCATGACGTTGCCCGAGACCAGAGCCGGCGACAGCCGGATCCTGAACGCAATGTAGAGCATGTAGGCCACGGTCAGGATGATGCCGGGGATCACGCCGCCGAGGAACAGCTGACCGATGGATTGATCCGTCATCGCTCCGAAGACGATGAGGCTGATGCTGGGTGGGATCAGGATGCCGAGGGTGCCGCCGGCGGCGACCGAACCGGCCGCGATGCTGCGATCATAGCCCCGCTTCTCCATCTCGGGGAGCGCCACGACTCC
>JAUQYA010000119.1 GCA_030837785.1 Albidovulum sp. | reverse complement strand
GTCCTTGATCGCGGCGAGGATCAGGTCCTCGACCACCTCCTTCTCCGAGGGCTGGAAGATCGACGGGTCGATGTCGAGCGACTTCAGCTCGCCCTTCGCGGTGCAGACCGCCTTCACCAGCCCCGCGCCGCTGATCCCGGTCACGGTGATGCGGTCCATCTCCTCGGCCAGCGCGGCCATCTTGGCCTGCATCTCCTGCGCGGCCTTCATCATCCTGGCCATGTCGCCAAGACCGCCCAATCCTTTCAGCATGCTCCTGTCCTCATTCTTCCTCGAAGGGATCCCATTCGGCCCCGGTGTCGTCCTCGGCCTCGGGCAGGGCCTCGGCGCCCGCCCTGGCCGCGATCTCGGCGGGGGTTCTGACCTCGACGATCCGCGCCTCGGGAAAGGCGGCGAAGACCGCCTGCACCAGCGGGTTCTCGCGCGCCTTGTCCTTCGCCGCGACCGTCCTGGCGTCGCGTTCCTCGGCGATCGTCGGGGCGCCGCCGCCGGAGACGACCGAGACCCCCCAGCGCACGCCGGTCCAGCCCTGGAGCCTTTGCCCCAGCGTCTGGGCAAGGTCGCGGGGGGCGTCCCGGGTCGGCTCGAACTCGATCCGGCCGGGGGCGTAATGAACAAGGCGGAGGTGGTTTTCGACCTCCAGCAGAAGCTTCACGTCGCGGTTGGCGCGGATCAGCTCCGCCACCGCCGGGAAGCTCGCGTAGCGGGCCAGCGCCACCTCCGGCGCGCGGGCGAGCGCGGTGGCCGCGCCGGTGCCGGTGGTGGCGCCGGCGGGCACGGGGCCGTGGCCGATGGGTGCTGCGGGGCCGCGGCCGCCGGGTGCTGCGGTGCCGGGTGCTGCGGGCGCGGGGCCGCGGCCGCCGGGTGCCGCGGGGCCGGGGCCTTCGGCCAGGCGGCGGATGAGGCTCTCGGGGTCGGGCAGGTCGGCGACATGGGTCATGCGGATCACTGCCATCTCGGCCGCCATCATCGCATTCGGCGCGGCCGCGGCTTCCTCCAGCGATTTCAACAGCATCTGCCACATCCGCGTGAGAACGCGCATCGCCAGCGCCGCCGCCATCGCCTGCCCGCGCGTGCGCTCGTCGGGCGCCACGGTCGGGTCGTCGGCGGCCTCGGGGGTGATCTTGATCACGCTCACCCAATGGGTGATCTCGGCCAGATCGCGCAAGATCGCCATCGGGTCCGCCCCGGCGGAATACTGCGCGCCAAGCTCGGTCAGCGCGCCGGCCGCGTCGCCCTTCAGGATCAGGTCGAAGAGGTCCATGACCCGGCCGCGGTCGGCAAGCCCCAGCATCGCGCGCACCTGATCGGCGGTGGTTTCCCCCGCGCCGTGCGAGATTGCCTGGTCGAGGAGCGAGGTCGCGTCGCGCGCCGAGCCCTCGGCGGCGCGGGTGATCAGCGCCAGCGCCTCGTCGGTGATCGCAGCACCTTCGGCGGTGGCGATCCGGCGCAGGAGCGCCAGCATCACCTCGGGCTCGATCCGCCTGAGGTCGAAGCGCTGGCAGCGGCTGAGGACGGTGACCGGAACCTTGCGGATCTCGGTGGTGGCGAAGATGAACTTCACATGCGCGGGTGGCTCCTCCAGCGTCTTCAGGAGCGCGTTGAACGCGCTCGTCGACAGCATGTGGACCTCGTCGATGATGTAGATCTTGTAGCGCGCGGAAGCGGCGCGATAGTGAACCGATTCAATGATTTCGCGGATGTCGCCAACGCCGGTGCGGCTGGCCGCGTCCATCTCCATCACGTCGACGTGGCGGCCTTCCATGATCGCCACGCAATGCTCGCACCTGCCGCAGGGCTCGGTCGTGGGGCCGCCGGTGCCGTCCTCGCCGACGCAGTTCATCCCCTTGGCGATGATCCGTGCCGTCGTCGTCTTCCCGGTCCCGCGGATGCCGGTCATGATGAAGGCCTGCGCGATCCGGTCGGCGGCGAAGGCATTCTTGAGCGTACGCACCATCGCATCCTGGCCGACGAGGTCGGCGAAGGTTTCGGGGCGGTACTTGCGGGCGAGCACCTGGTAGCGGGTCGCTTGGGTCTCGGTCATGGGCGTCTCGGATTCGGGGCTCGGGCTAACCTAGGGATCGCGGGCGGCTTCGTCCACCCGGCCCGCGCCCGTCGGGTTGCCGTCCCGCCGGCGTCGGGTTTGCGTCGGTTTTCCGTCCCGACAGGGCGCGCGGGCGGGAAAGGGTCCGGAAAGGGCGCATGCCCGCCTTCCGGCGCCCTCCGGCTTGCGCCGCCCGTCCGATTAGCGAAGATCGGAGGCCGGGGCGGCTGCCAGAGGCGCGACATGATCACCGAGATCGAGGACTACTTCACCAGGGGCTGCGGCCGCTGCGACCGCTTCGCGACGCCGGACTGTTCCACCCGCAGGTGGGCCCGAGGGCTTGCGGACCTGCGCCGCATCTGCCGGGGGGCGGGGCTCGTGGAAACGGTCAAATGGGGTCATCCCTGCTACATGCACGCGGGCCGGAACATCGCCCTGATCGGCGCCTTCCGCGACGACTTCCGCCTGAGCTTCTTCAATGCCGCGCTGATGACCGACCCGGACGGCGTGCTGGAGCGGCAGGGGCCGAACACCCGCCACCCCGGCATGATGCGCTTTGCGGACAACGGCCGGGTGGCGGCGATGGCGCCGGTCATCGCCGCCTATCTGGCCGAGGCGATGGGCTATGCCGGGGCGGGCCTCCGGCCGCCGAAGGAGCCCGACGACCCCGACCTGCCCGGCGACCTGCCCGGCGAGCTGGCCGAGGCGCTCGACGCCGACCCCGAGCTTGCCGAGGCTTTCCACCGGCTGACGCCGGGGCGGCGGAAAAGCTATGTCATCAACCTGAACGGCGCCGTGAAGCCCGAAACCCGCGTCGCCCGGATCGAGCGGTTCCGCGACCGCATCCTTGCCGGGAAGGGGGCGATGGAGCGGTAGGTGGCCACGCGGGGGTCGCGCGCGAAGCGCCCCCTCACTTCCGCCCCTTCACCCGCTTGGCCTGTTTCACGCGCTTGGCCAGCGCCTTGCCCTTCCGCCGGCGGTCGAGGGCGAGGGCGCTGTGCCCCGCGTCCTCGGACCTGAGCTTCTTCCAGCGTTCGACGCGGGCGGCATCCACCGTGCCGGCCGTGACCGCCGCCTGGACGGCGCAGCCGGGCTCCGACCCGTGGGTGCAGTCGCGGAACCGGCAGGCGCCGGCCAGGTCGGCGATCTCGGCGAAGGCGGCGTCGATCCCTTCGGCCATGTCGCTGAGCCGGAGTTCGCGCATCCCCGGCGTGTCGATCAGCCAGCCGCCGCCGGGGATGGCATGCATCTCGCGCGCGGTGGTGGTGTGGCGCCCGCGCATCCGGTCGGCGCTGATCTCGCCGGTGTCGAGGTCGAGCCCGGTCAGCGCCGAGGCCAGCGTGGACTTGCCCACGCCGGACATGCCGAGGAAGGCCACCGTCTGGCCGGGGCCGCACCAGGGGCGAAGTGCTGCGGCGGCATCGGGGGACTTGGCGTTGAGCGCGACGGCGGGAACCGACGGGCCGATGGCGCGAAGCCGGTCGACATAGCCGGCGGGATCGCCGGCGCGGTCGGTCTTGGTCAGGACGAAGACCGCCGGCACGCCGCCGGCGTGGCACAGCGCGAGGTAGCGTTCGAGCCGCGCCTCGTTGAACTCTTCGGTACAGCTTGTGGTGATGAAGACGGTATCGACATTGGCGACGATGAGCTGTTCGCGCGCGGCCTCGCCCGCGGCGCGGCGGAAGATGCGCGAACGGCGGTCGAGAAGCCGCGTCGCCCTTCCGGTCGCGGGATCGGCCAGAACCCAGTCGCCGACGGCGACATCTCCCGCCGCGAGGTCGGGGGGGAGCGTGAGTTCGGCCGCGCCCTCCGCCGTCAGCACCGAGAGCCGGGCGCGGTGGACGCCGGTGACGCGGGCCGGGGCGAGCGTTGCCGGATCGTCCGGGTCGATCTGGCGCAGGAAGTCGGAGGACCAGCCGAGGCCGGCGAGGGTCGGGGATGAGAGGGTCAAGGATCTGTCCTCGGGATGTCCCGATTCAGGCGCCCGGCCGGCGGGCGGGTGATGTCGGGACGGGCGGGACAGGTCTGAGGTCTCAGCGAGCCCCGGCCCGGAGGGAAGCAATATCTGCCATGTCCGACTCCTTCGCGGGGTGTGGGTGAGAGGCTGGACAACGACCCAAGCGGGGCTCGTTACGGCTGCTTCCTTCCGGACCTGACCGGGTTGGCGAGGCGCTCGCCCGCGCCAACCTCTCGCCTTCGCATATAGGGCAGGGCAGGATGGAAGGCAAGGATCGTGGAGGGGGCGGATGGAGCGGTTCGGGGTCGCGGAACTGGCGGCGGGCGGCGGGCGGCTGGCGCTCTGCCCGATGCCGGGACGGGCGGGCGACTATGCCGGCGATCTGGCGGCGGTACTGTCCTGGGCGCCGGGCCTGGTGGTGACGATGGCGACGGCGGCGGAACTGGCGCTGGGGGCGGCGGCGCTGCAGGAAGATCTGGCTGCGGCGGGAATCGCCTGGCGGCACCTGCCGGTGGCCGATTTCGCGGCCGAGAGCGCCGCCTTGCGGGACGGCTGGGCCGGGGTCTCGGCCGAGGCGCGGGCGATGCTTGGCGCGGGCGGGCGGGTGCTGGTGCACTGCCTCGGCGGCTGCGGGCGGTCGGGCATGGCGGTGTTGCGGCTGATGGTCGAATGCGGCGAGGCGCCGGAGGCGGCGCTGGCGCGGCTCAGGCAGGCGCGCCCTTGCGCCATCGAGACCGAGGAGCAGCGGCGCTGGGCGGCGCGGAGCTAGTTTTCCAGGAGCGGCCGGTCGCACCAGATCTTCGTGAAGGCCCCGGTGCAGGTGACCTCGCGGCCGAAGCCCTTCACGGCGAAGCGGGTGAAGAGGGTGCGGTCTTCCGCCACCACCTCGAGGCTTTCGCGGACGGCCTTGAAACAGGTGGAGGGCTTCAGCTTGCAGCCGATCAGCGCGACGGTGGCAAGCGCGTCGCCGCCGGCGTCGACATCGGTGGTGGCGATCTTGGTCTCGATCGCCTCGCGCAGCATCGCGTCGAGGGCGCCAAGGCCGGGGCGGGTGAGCCAGGCCACGACGCCGAGGAGGAGCGCGAAGAGAATCGCCCAGAGGATCAGCCGCATCGCCCGCTCCTGCCTTTGCTCGGGGCGTTTATGCCGTGCGGGGGCGGGGCCTGTCGAGGGGGGCGCGCGAATTGCGACCGGGCGCGGAGGGCGGCGGCCGACCGCGGGCGGGCGCCGCGCGGCGCCGGGTTTGGGCGCTTTATGGTGCCACTCTCCCAACGGCGGTTCTGCTGGCACCGTTGAAATGCGCCCGCCCGTGGGGGCGGTCGGGCGCCGCCCGGGCTGGGCGCCCCGGGCGAGACCGGGAGGGATGCGCCGGGAGCGCCGGCCTCAGAGCGTGATGCGGAAGCGGGCGAAGCCGTCGGGGCCGTCGCCGGCGGGCTCGATCGCGAGCGTCGTCAGGTCGGCGAGGTGGCCGGCGGCCTTCGGCCCGGTGTCGAACAGCACCGAGGTGCCGGGAAGGGGCCGGAACCGCCAGTTGCCGTCGGCGGCGGGGTCGATCGTGCCCTGTTCGTGGATGTAGCGGACGAGGATGTCGCGGTTGGTGTCGGGGCCTTCAAAGATGATCGTGTCGCCCTTCGCCCCGGGGAAATCGCCGCCGCCGCCGGCGCGGTAGCTGTTCGTCGCGACGATGAACTCCGCCGCCGGGTCGACCGGCCGGCCGGCGTGCCGCAGGTTGACGATGCGGTTGGCGCCGGGGTTCAGCGGCTCTCCCCCCGGGCCGTATTTCGAGGGCTGCGACAGGTCGATCCGGTAGCTGACGCCGTCGATCACGTCGAAGTAGTAGCTGGGGAAGTCGGGGTTGAGCAGCACCTGGTCTGCCTTGCCCGGCACCACCTGGTTGAATATCCCGGCGGAGCGTTCGAGCCAGTCCCCCAGCTCCTGCCCCGTCACCTTCACCGCGCGGATCGTGTTGGGGTAGAGATAGAGGTCGGCCACGTTGCGGATCGCCAGGTCGCCCGCGGGGACGTCGGTGTAGTGGTCCGGCCCGCCCCGGCCGCCCGCCCTGAAGGGGGCCGCGGCGGAGAGAAGCGGCAGGCCGGCGTGGTCGCCGCCCCGCAGCATCTCGGCGATGTACCAGGTCTGCGCCTGGCTGACGATCCGGACGGACGGATCGTCGGCCACCAGCGCGAAGTAGGAATGGAGCGGCGCCGAGGTCCTGCCGACGGCGCGGCGGACATAGGCGAGCGTCTCGTCGTGCTCCTTCTGCACCGAGGCGAGGACGGCGGGCACGCTGTCCACCAGCGCGGTGACCGACCGGTCTTCGCCCCGCGCCGAGATCGGCCGCGCCTCGGAGGTGGAGGAGACCACGCGCCAGCGGTCGCCGTCGCGTTCGAGGAGAAGGTCGATGAGCCCCATGTGCGAGCCCCAGAAGCCCGCCATCACCGCGGGCTTGCCCGAGATCGTGCCGCGGGAGGCGTTGACCTCGGCCAATCCCTCGAAGGCGGGCGAGGGAAAGACCAGGTGGCTGTGGCCGGTCAGGATCGCGTCGATGCCCTCCACCCGGGCCAGCGGCGTGGAGGCGTTTTCCATGCCGTCGGCGTGTTCGGCCGCGCCGATGCCGGAATGGGACAGGGCCAGGATGAGGTCGCAGCCCTCTTCCAGCATCTGCGGCACCCAGGACCGCGCGGTGGCGACGATGTCGCGGGTCCGGACGCTGCCGTCCAGATGCCGGCGGTCCCAGTTCGCGATCTGCGGTGGCGCGAAGCCGATCAGGCCGACGCGGATCGGGTGGGTCACGCCCGCGCCGTCGGTCACCCTGCGGTCGAGGATGACGTAGGGCCGGACCAGCGTCGCGTCCTCGCGCGGGGTGGCGCCGAGCGTCCTGGCCACATTGGCCGAGACGACGGGGAAGGCCGCGCCGGCGAGCGACTTCATCAGGAAGTCGAGCCCGTAGTTGAACTCGTGGTTGCCGAGGGTGGAGGCGTCGAAGCCCAGCGTGTTCATGGCGGCGATGACCGGATGCATGTCGCCCTCCTTCATGCCCCGCTCGTAGGCGATGTAGTCGCCCATCGGGTTGCCCTGGAGGAAGTCGCCGTTGTCCACCAGCATGGAATTCGTGGCCTCGGCGCGCATCGCCGTGATCAGCGCCGCGGTGCGGGCAAGGCCCACGGTGTCCACCGGCCTGTCGGCGTAGTAGTCGTAGGGAAAGACGTGAGCGTGCAGGTCGGTCGTTTCCATGATCCTGAGATGCGCCTGGTTGGCGGCGGCGCAGGCGGAAAAGGGATGCAGCGCGATCAGGGATGCGCCGGCGGCGCCGCCGGCGAGAAGGTCCCGGCGGGTCACAGAGGAAGGCGCGTGTTCGGTCATGATGCCCCCATTTCGGGCCGGATTCCGGTGGTCGTGGCGGCGCAGCATGCCATCGGCGCGACGGTAACGGCGGAGTCAGGGGAATTCCAGTAAACGGTGAGTTTCCATCGTCTTGATCTCCTCAAGGTTGTGCAATCGACACGGATCGACCGCGTTGTCCACCAGTTTGCAACCGCCGCCGCCCCGTGCCACATCTCTGCTGACGGAGGATGCCATGCGGATCGCGGAAACGGTGACGTTCGGGGGCTCGGGGCTGGACCGGGCGGCGGGACTCAGGCGACGGCCGGAGGATCTGGCGCGGCTTCTGGAGGACGGCGGCCGGGTGCTGCCGTTCTGGCGCGGCAAGCCGCTTCTGGCGGGCGAGGCGGCGGGCTGGCTCGCCTCCGGCCACCCGGTGCTGGCCGCGGCCGGGGAGGCGCCGGTCTTTCTCGGGCTCGACGACGGCGTGGCGCGGTTCGCGGCCGACATCTCGGCCTGGGAGCCGGCGCCGGAGACGCTGCCGGAGGCGGGGGTTTTCTTCGACCCGACCGAACAGCGTCATCCCGCGCTGCCCGGCGATCACCGCTTTGCCGAACTTCGCGGCGTCATGGCCGCACTCGGCCGGCGCGACGCCGAACTTGCGGCGACCGCCAAGGCGCTGCTCGGCTGGCACCGGAGCCACCGGTTCTGCTCGGCCTGCGGCGCCCCGTCCAGGGTGGCAGAGGCCGGCTGGCAGCGCCGCTGCCCGGATTGCGGCGCGAGCCATTTCCCCCGCACCGATCCGGTGGTGATCATGGTCGTCACCCGCGGCGACCGCACGCTTCTCGGCCGCTCGCCCGGCTGGCCGGAGGGGATGTATTCCTGCCTTGCCGGATTCGTCGAGCCGGGCGAGACGCCGGAGACCGCGGTGCGCCGCGAGGTGGCCGAGGAAACCGGCATCGAGGTCGGGCCGGTGCGCTACCTGGCGAGCCAGCCCTGGCCCTATCCGTCCTCGCTGATGATCGGCTGTCACGGCGCGGCGCTGAGCGAGGCGATCACCCTCGACCCGGTCGAGCTGGAGGACGCGCTCTGGGTCACGCGGGCCGAGATGGCCGCCGCGCTGGCCGGGACGCACCCGCGGATCCGGCGGCCCCGGAACGGCGCGATCGCGGGCTTCCTGCTGACCAACTGGGTTGCGGACCGGCTGGATTGAGGTCAGGATTCCGGCACGGCCCGGACAGGCGCGGATCGGACGGGCGCGGATCGGACGGGCGGGGATCGGACGGGGACATGGCGTGAAGTTTTCCACGCGCGAGGACATCGAGGCGCCGGCCGGCACGGTCTTTGCCGCCGCGTCGGATTTCGCCGCCTTCGAACGCGCGGCGCTGAGGCGCGGCGCCGAGGTCGCGCGTGCCGACCTGACCGCCCCGCCCGGAGCCGGCACCGCCTGGAGCGTCCGCTTTCCGGTCCGCGGGCGGATGCGGCGGCTCGTGTGCACGCTCGATCACTTCGACCCGCCGAACGGGCTGGTCTGCCGGATCGACGGCAGCGGCTTCGGGGGCGCGATGACGCTGAACCTCGTCGCGCTGTCGCGCGGCCGCACCCGGCTTGCGGTGCAGCTCGAGATCAGGCCGCTGACGATCGCGGCGCGGCTCATGGTGCAGGCGGCGCGGCTCAACCGCGGCGCCCATGTCCGCCGCTTCGAGGAGCGGGTGCAGCGCTTCGCGGCGCAGGTCGAGTTGCGCGAGGCGCAGCGGCGGAGCGGCTGACCGGGACGGCCCGTCAGTGCCGCGACGGGTCGGCCGGGTAGACCCCGAGGATCGACATTGCCGAGGTGAAATAGTCCAGCTCCTCGAGCGCGAGGCGGACGTTGGCATCGTCGGGATGGCCCTCGATGTCGGCGTAGAACTGGGTCGCCGAGAACGAGCCGTCGACCATGTAGCTTTCGAGCTTGGTCATGTTGACGCCGTTGGTGGCGAAGCCGCCCATCGCCTTGTAGAGCGCGGCCGGGATGTTGCGGACCTGGAACACGAAGGTCGTCATCATCCGCGACCGGCCGCGGCGGGAATAGTCGGGTTCGCGCGCCATGATGAGAAAGCGCGTGGTGTTGTGGGCGTGGTCCTCGATGTGGCGGGCGAGGATGTGGAGCCCGTGGATTTCCGCCGCGAGGTCGGAGGCGAGAACCCCCACCCTGCGCTCGCCGGTGGCGGCGAGGTCGGCCGCCGCCCCGGCGCTGTCGGCCGCCGCCTCGCCGCGGATGCCGTAGCGGGCGAGGAAGCCCGCGCATTGCGGGATCAGCACGAGATGGGCGCGCACCGTCTCGATCTCCTCGATCTGGACGCCGGGCAGTGCCATCAGGCTGATGTGGACGCGGACGAAGGCCTCGTCGACGATGTAGAGGCCGGATTCCGGCAAGAGCCGGTGGATGTCGGCCACCCTTCCGTAGGTCGTGTTCTCGACCGGCAGCATGGCGAGGTCGGCCGCCCCGGTCCTGACCGCCGCGATCACGTCCTCGAAGGTGCGGCAGGGCAGCGGGTCCATGCCGGGACGGGCATCGAGGCAGGCCTGGTGCGAATAGGCGCCGCGCTCTCCCTGAAAGGCGATGCGTCCTGGCATGGGGTGGCTCCTCGACGACAGCCCGCGAAAGGGGCGTTGCGCCCGCGCTAACTATACCTTGAAACCCGCGGGGGGAAGCGGGTAGATACGGCCGCAAAGGTTTGCCAGGGACAGGGGCGCGACATGTTCGACACGATGACGATAACCAAGGCCGGCGGCGCGCTGTGCGGGGCGTTCCTGATCTTCCTTCTGGGCAAACTGGCCGCAGAGGGTCTTTATACCACCGCGCCGGCCAGCCACGGCGGCGAGGAGGCCGCGCAGGCCTATTCGGTCGACACCGGCGAGGCGGGCGGCGAGGCGGGCGGCGAGGCGGCCACCGACGGCGCCGGGGCGGCCGAGGAAGGCCCGGACTTCGCCACGCTTCTGGCCTCGGCCGATGCTGCGGCGGGCGAGAAGGTCTTCGGCAAGTGCAAGGCCTGCCACAAGGTCGACGGTGCCAATGCCACCGGGCCGCACCTGAACGGCGTGGTCGGCCGGCCGGTCGCCTCGATTGCGGATTTCAGCTATTCCGACGGGATGAAGGCGCATGGCGGCGACTGGACGCCGGAGGCGCTGGAGGCGTTCCTGACCAACCCCAAGGGCGTGGTTCCGGGCACCAAGATGTCCTTTGCGGGCCTTGCGAAGGTCGAGGATCGCGCCAACGTCATCGCCTATCTCCAGTCGCTGGGCGGCTGAGGGGCCAGGAATACGCGCAGGACGGGCCGCAGGACGGGCCGCAAGACGGGCCGCCCCCGGGGGCGGCCCTTTCCGTTCGCCCCCCTTCGTCCCGGGGCGCGGCGGCAATCACGCAGTCGCGCGGTTTCTCACATATTCGCAACTTGAAGCCCGGCCCCGGCCCGTTCTAGCTTCGGCGGGGCGCGACCCGCGCATCGCGAAGGAGAGGGCAATGGCACGACAGAGACCGCATCCGACCGTGGCCCGCGCGGCGGCGATCCGCCCGGCAGGGTCGCTCGCGCTCGCCTTCGGCCTGACGGTCTGCCTGTGGCTCGGGGCGGCGCTCGGCGCGCGGGCCGCCGACGGCACGACCATTTCGCACGGCATCTCGACCTTCGGCGACCTGAAGTATCCGGCCGGCTTTGCCCATCTCGACTACGTCAACCCCGATGCGCCCAGGGGCGGCGAGATTTCGGAATGGACCTCGGGCGGGTTCGATTCGATGAACCCCTACACGGTCAAGGGCCGTGCGGCGGCGCTGGCGACGATCATGCTCGAAAGCCTGATGGAGGGCACCGCCGACGAGGTGGACGCGGCCTATTGCCTCTTGTGCGAGACCATCGAATACCCCGAGGACCGGTCCTGGGTGATCTTCCGCCTTCGCCCCGAGGCGGTGTTTTCCGACGGCAGCCCGGTGACCGCCGACGACGTGCTGTTTTCCTACGAGACGCTGCGCGACAAGGGGCTGTCGAGCTTCCGCGCGGTGATCGCGCAGCAGGTGGAGAAGGCCGAGGTGCTGGGGCCGAAGGAGATCCGCTTCAGCTTCAAGCCCGATTTCCCCAAGCGCGACCTGATCCAGGCGATGGGCGGGCTGCCGGTCTTTTCGAAGGCCGACTTCGAGGCGAAGAAGCGCGACCTGGAGGCGACTTCGCTCGAGCCGTTCCTCGGCTCGGGTCCTTACGTCTTCGACAGCATGGACGTCGGCGCGCGGGTGATCTACCGCCGCAATCCCGACTACTGGGGCAAGGATCTGGCGCTGAACCGCGGGCGGCACAATTTCGACCGCATCCGCATCGAGTATTTCGGCGACTACGACGCCGCCTTCGAGGGGTTCAAGGGCGGCGCCTACACCTTCCGCAACGAGGCGTCCTCGCTGATCTGGGCGACGCGCTACGATTTTCCGGCCCTGAAGAACGGCTGGGTGAAGAAGGCGGAACTGCACGACGGCAACATCGCCTCGGGGCAGGCCTTCGTCATCAATCTGCGCCGCGAGAGGTTCCAGGACCCGCGGGTGCGCGAGGCGCTGGGGCTGATGTTCAACTTCGAATGGTCGAACGCCTCGCTTTTCTACGGCCTCTATGCGCGGATCAATTCCTTCTGGGAAAACAGCGATATGGCGGCCACCGGCCTGCCGTCGGCGGAGGAGCTGGCGCTACTGGAGCCGATGGCGGACCTGCTGCCGCCCGGCGTCCTGGACCAGGAGCCGGTGATGGCGCCCGGCTCGGGCGAGCGGCAGCTCGACCGCAAGAACCTGCGCAAGGCGGCCGCGCTTCTGGACGAGGCGGGCTGGCCGGTGGGCAGCGACGGGATGCGGCGCAACGCCAAGGGCGAGACCCTGAAGGTCGAGATGCTGAACGACAGCCAGACCTTCGACCGCGTCTTCAACCCCTATATCGAGAACCTGCGCGCGCTGGGCGTCGACGCGGTGATGAGCCGGGTCGACGACGCGCAGATGACCAACCGCACCCGCGCCCACGACTTCGACATCGTCACCGGCCATCTCGGCGGCAGCCTGACTCCGGGGTCGGAGTTGCAGCAGACCTTCGGCTCGAAGTCCGTGGACGACGTGTTCAACCTGATGGGCCTGAAGAGCGAGGCGGTGGACCGGCTGATCGGCGTCATCGAGGCGGCGAAGTCGCGCGAGGAGCTGAAGACGGCGGTGCGCGCGCTCGACCGGGTGCTGCGCGCCTACCGGTTCTGGGTGCCGCAGTGGTTCAAGGACAAGCACACCGTCGCCTATTACGACATGTACGAACACCCCAAGGCGATGCCGCCCTATGCGCTGGGCGAACTGGACTTCTGGTGGTACAACGCCGACAGAGCCGCCGCACTCAAGGCGGCGGGCGCGGTCGACTGAGCCGCGCCGGCAGGGAACGAGCGGGGCAGGCAGCGGGCCGATGGGCGCCTATATCCTCAGACGATTGCTTCTGATGATTCCGACGCTGTTCGGGATCATGCTGATCAACTTCACGCTGACCCAGTTCGTCCCCGGCGGGCCGATCGAGCAGATCCTGGCGCGGATCGAGGGCGAGGGCGACGTCTTCAAGAACATCGCCGGCGGCGGCGACGCCGGGGCGGAGCAGCAGGTGGGGGGCGACGAGCGCTATGCCGGCGCCCGCGGTCTGCCGCCGGAGTTCATCGCCAGTCTGGAAAAGCAGTTCGGCTTCGACAAGCCGGCCTGGCAGCGCTTCGTCGAGATGATCGGCAACTACCTGCGCTTCGACTTCGGCGAGAGCTATTTCCGCTCCATCTCGGTCGTCGACCTGGTGATCGAGAAGATGCCGGTGTCGATCACGCTCGGCCTGTGGTCGACGCTTCTCGCCTATCTGATCTCGATCCCGCTCGGCATCCGAAAGGCGGTCAGGGACGGGTCGCGGTTCGACACCTGGACCTCCGGCGCGATCATCGTCGCCTATGCGATCCCCGGCTTTCTGTTCGCGGTGCTGCTGATCGTGCTTTTCGCCGGCGGCAGCTACTGGCGCATCTTCCCGCTGCGCGGGCTCGTGTCCGACAACTGGGAGGAGCTGAGCCTCTGGGGGAAGGCCGTCGACTACCTCTGGCACATCACCCTGCCCGTGATCGCCTCCACCATCTCGAGCTTCGCCACGCTGACGCTCTTGACCAAGAACAGCTTCCTCGACGAGATCAACAAGCAGTATGTGCTGACCGCCAAGGCCAAGGGGCTGAGCGAGGGCCGGGTGCTTTACGGCCATGTCTTCCGCAATGCCATGCTGATCGTCATCGCCGGCTTTCCGGGGTTGTTCCTTGCCGTCCTGTTCGGCGGCAGTCTTCTGATCGAGACGATCTTCTCGCTCGACGGGCTCGGCCGGCTTGGCTACGAGGCGGCGGTGGCGCGGGATTATCCGGTGGTGTTCGGCACGCTCTATGTCTTCGGGCTGATGGGGCTGCTGATCGGGCTTGTCAGCGACCTGACCTATGTTCTCGTCGATCCCCGGATCGACTTCGAGAAGCGGGCTGGCTGATGGCGCTGTCGCCGCTCAACCAGCGCCGCTGGCGCAACTTCAAGGCCAACCGCCGCGCCTTCTGGTCGCTGTGGATCTTCCTCGTGCTGTTCGTGCTGTCGCTTTGCGCCGAACTCATCGCCAACGACAAGCCGATCCTCGTCAGCTACCGGGGCGGGCTTTATGCGCCGGTGTTCCGCTTCTACCCGGAAACCGCCTTCGGCGGCGATTTCAGGACCGAGGCGATCTATCGCGACCCGGCGGTGCAGTGCCTGATCAAGACCGGCGGGGTGCAGGATTGCTGGGACGACCCCGAGGGGGTGGTGGCGGATGCCGCCGACGGCGAATTCGCCGGCGAGGCGGTGGCGAAGGGCTGGATGCTCTGGCCGCCGATCCCCTACAGCTACAATACCGTCAACAACGTCGGTCCCGCGCCCTCGGCCCCTGACCGCAGCCATTGGCTTGGCACCGACGACACCGCGCGCGACGTGCTGGCGCGGATCATCTACGGCTTCCGCCTGTCGATCGTCTTCACCCTGATCGTGACCACGATCTCCAGCCTGGTCGGCGTCGCCGCCGGCGCGGTGCAGGGCTATTTCGGCGGCAAGGTCGACCTGGTCTTTCAGCGGCTCCTGGAAATCTGGGGTTCCACGCCGGGGCTTTACGTCATCATCATCCTCTTCGCCATCCTCGGGCGGAGCTTCTGGCTTCTGGTCTTCGTCACCATCCTGTTCGGCTGGCCCGCGCTCGTGGGCGTGGTGCGCGCCGAGTTCCTGCGGGCACGCAACTTCGAATACGTGCGGGCGGCCCGCGCGCTCGGCGTTTCCGACCGGGTGATCATGTTCCGCCACATCCTGCCCAACGCGATGGTGGCGACGCTGACCTTCCTGCCGTTCATCGTGACCGGCGCCATCGGCGGGCTCGCGGCACTCGACTATCTCGGCTACGGGTTGCCGTCGAACCTGCCGTCGCTGGGCGAGCTTGCGCTTCAGGGCAAGTCGAACCTCCAGGCGCCGTGGCTGGGATTTTCCGCCTTCTTCACCTTCGCCATCATGCTCTCGCTTCTGGTCTTCATCTTCGAGGGGGTGCGCGACGCCTTCGACCCGCGAAAGACCTTCCGGTGAGCGCGGTCCTCGAGATCAGCGGCCTCAGGGTCGATTTCCGCCAGGACGGCCGGATCATCCATGCGGTGAAGGGCGTGAGCTTCACCGTGGGCAAGGGCGAGACGGTGGCGCTGGTGGGCGAGAGCGGGTCGGGCAAGTCGGTCACCGCGCTTGCCACCGTGGCGCTTCTGGGGGGCAATGCGAGCCTGTCGGGCTCGATCCGCTACCTCGGCCGCGAGATGGTGGGGGCCGGCGAGGCCACGCTGAGGGATGTGCGCGGCAACGACATCAGCTTCATCTTCCAGGAGCCGATGACCTCGCTCAACCCCTTGCACACGATCGAGAAGCAACTGGCCGAAAGCCTCGCGCTGCACCAGGGGCTGGCGGGCGAGGCGGCGCGGGCGCGGATCGTGGAACTGCTGGAGAAGGTCGGCATCGACGACCCCGAGCGGCGGCTCCCGGACTATCCGCACCAGTTGTCGGGCGGCCAGCGGCAGCGGGTGATGATCGCGATGGCGCTGGCGAACGGGCCGGAACTGCTGATCGCGGACGAGCCGACGACCGCGCTCGACGTGACGATCCAGGCGCAGATCCTCGACCTGCTGGCAGAGCTGAAGGCGCGGGAGAACCTGAGCCTTCTCTTCATCAGCCACGACCTCGGCATCGTCCGGCGGATCGCCGACCGGGTCTGCGTCATGCAGGGCGGCGAGATCGTCGAGCAGGGGCCGGTGGCGGCGATCTTCGCCGATCCGCAGCATCCCTACACGCGCAAGCTTCTGGCGGCGGAGCCGAAGGGGCGGCCCGATCCGGTGCCCGAGGGCGCGGCGGAGATCGTGCGCACCGAGGGCCTGCGGGTCTGGTTCCCGATCCAGCGCGGGCTGATGCGGCACACCATCGGCCACGTGAAGGCGGTCAACTCCGCCACCATCGCGGTCCGCGCCGGCGAGACGCTGGGCATCGTCGGCGAAAGCGGGTCGGGCAAGACCACGCTGGCGCTCGGCCTGATGCGGCTGATCGAAAGCACGGGGCCGATCCTCTACCTCGGGCAGGACATCTCGGCCTGGCGGCCGAAGGAGTTGCGCAAGCTTCGCCGCGACATGCAGATCGTGTTCCAGGACCCCTATGGCAGCCTCAGCCCGAGGATGACGGCTGAACAGATCATTGCCGAGGGGCTTTCGGTCCACGGTATCGACAAGGGCCATGATCCCCGGGCGCTGGTGGCGGGGATCATGGAGGAGGTCGGGCTCGACCCGGCGACGATGGAGCGCTATCCGCACGAGTTCTCGGGCGGCCAGCGCCAGCGGATCGCGATCGCCCGCGCGATGATCCTGCGCCCGAAGGTGGTGGTGCTGGACGAGCCCACCTCGGCCCTGGACATGACCGTGCAGGTGCAGATCGTGGATCTGCTGCGCGCGCTCCAGCGCCGCTACGGGCTGGCCTATCTCTTCATCAGCCACGACCTGCGGGTGGTTCGCGCGCTTGCCCACAAGATCATCGTGATGAAGGCGGGCGACGTGGTCGAGGCGGGGACGGCCGATGCCGTCTTCGACGCGCCCTCGACCGTCTATACGCGCGAGCTGATGGCGGCGGCCTTCGGGCGCGCGGCGCCCGGTCGATGAAGATCCTCTTCGTCCACCAGAACTTCCCCGGCCAGTTCCTGCACCTGGCCCCGGCGCTGGCGGCGCGGGGCCACACGGTCGTGGCGCTGACCGACGAGGGCAACACGCGGACCTCGCCGGTGACGGTGATGCGCTACCGCAAGCCCGGCGCGTCGGGGGCCGAGGGGATCGGCCGGACCTATGCCGAGGCCGCCGAGCGCGGCGCGGCGGTGGCGCGGGCGGCGGCCCAGCTCCGGCGCGACAGGGGCTTCGTGCCCGATGTCGTCTTCGGCCACGGCGGCTGGGGCGAGACGCTGTTCCTGCGCGAGGTCTGGCCCGAGGCGCGGCACCTGACCTATGCGGAGTTCTATTACCATACCCGCGGGCTCGATGCCGATTTCGACCCCGAGTTCCAGACCGGTGACCTCGGCCGCTGCCTGCGTACCTCGGCGCGCAAGGCGCATCTGATGATGGCGCTGGCCGAGGCGGACGCGGCGCTGGCGCCGACGCGCTGGCAGGCCTCGACCTTCCCCGCGCCCTGGCGCGGCCGGATCAGCGTGATCCACGACGGGATCGACACCGACCGGGTCCGCCCGAACCCGGAGGCCAGCCTGACCCTGCCCGGCGGGCGGGTGTTGCGGGCGGGGGATGAGGTCCTGGGCTTCGTGAACCGCAACCTCGAACCCTACCGGGGCTATCACATCTTCATGCGCGCGCTGCCGGCGGTGCTGAAGGCGCGGCCTGAGGCGCAGGTGGTGATCGTGGGCGGCGACGGCGTGAGCTACGGCCCCGCGCCGGGCGGCGGGCGGACGTGGAAGCAGATTTTCCTCGACGAAGTGCGCGAGGGGCTCGACCTCTCCCGCGTGCATTTCCTGGGTCGGGTGCCCTATGCGCAGTTCCTGTCGCTTTTGCAGGTGGCGCGGGTGCACGCCTACCTGACCTATCCCTTCGTGCTGTCCTGGTCGCTTCTGGAGGCGATGAGCGCGGGCGGGCTGGTCGTCGCCTCGCGCACGCCGCCGGTGGAGGAGATGATCCGCGACGGCGGGAACGGGCGGCTGGTGGATTTCTTCGATGTCGCGGGCTGGTCGGCGGCGCTGGTCGAGGCGCTGGCGAACCCCGGGGCGGGCGAAGGTCTGCGGCGGGCGGCGCGGGCGACGATCGTCGAGGGCTACGACCTCAGGCGCCACTGCCTGCCGCGGCTGGTGGATTTCGTCGAGGGGCGGGGCTGAGCCCGCCCCGGGTGGCGCGGTCAGACCGCGGGGCTGTGGCCGGCCTTCGACAGGTCGTAGGCGTCGAAGGCCCGGGCGATCATCCGGGTGAGCGGCCGCGCCGCGACCGGGATGGTGAACTCGGTGGCCGAAAGCGTGACCATGTCGCCGAATTCGCCGCGCGCCCGGTCGAACATCGCCCGAAGCTGAGCGTCGGTCGCGCCGAAGTCGCGCTTCATCTCGGCCAGGTCGATGCGGAAGTCGCACATCAAGGCCTCGATCATGCGGGCGCGCAGCAGGTCCTCGCCCTGGAAGGCGTGGCCCTTGACCGTGGCATAGCGGCGGTCGCGCACCGCCTTGGTATAGGCCGAGGTCGAGGGTGCGTTCTGGGCGTAGCCCTGCGGGAAGCGCGAGATCGACGAGGCGCCGAGCCCGACCAGCACCGGGGCGGTGTCGTCGGTGTAGCCCTGGAAGTTCCGCCTGAGCCGGCCCCCGCGCGCCGCCACGGCGAGCCCGTCGGAGGGGAGCGCGAAATGGTCGATGCCGATTTCGGCGTAGCCGTCGGCGACGAAGAGGTCGCGCGCAGTCTCGAAGAGCCGCAGCCGCTCCTCGGGCCGGGGGAGCGCGTCGGACGGGATCATCACCTGCCGGCGGGCCATCCAGGGCACATGCGCATAGCCATAGAGTGCCACCCGGTCGGGACCGAGCGAGAGGAGCTTCTGCACCGAGGCGGCGATGCGTTCGTTGTTCTGGAAGGGCAGTCCGAAGAGGATGTCGGCGTTGAGCGAGGCGATGCCGCGGGCGCGGAGCTTGTCGATGGCAAGCTTCGTCACCTCGAAGCTCTGGTCGCGGCCGATCGCCTGCTGGATCGCGGGATCGAAGTCCTGCACCCCGATCGAGGCCCGGTTCATCCCCGCCGCGGCGAGCGCGTCGAGCCTTCCGTCGTCGATCTCGTTGGGGTCGATCTCGACCGAGAACTCGGCGTTCTCGCCCAGGGGAACGATGTCGAAGACGGCGCCCGCGACCTCGGCCATGACCTCGGGCGGCATCATCGTCGGCGTGCCGCCGCCCCAGTGGAGCCGCGACAGCGTGACGCCGCGCGGCAGGTCGCGGGCGAGGACCGCAAGCTCGGCCTTCAGCACCTCGGCATAGGCGCGCACCGGATCGTCAGTGGCAGTGCCCTGGGTCCGGCAGGCGCAGAACCAGCAGAGCCGGCGGCAGAACGGCACGTGCATGTAGAGCGAGATGCGCGAATTTTCGGGGATCGACCGGACCCAGCCGCGGAAGATCTCCGCGTCGACGGTCTGGTTGAAGTGCGGGGCGGTCGGATAACTCGTGTAGCGCGGAACGCGCGCGTCAAATAGTCCGAGCCGCGCGAGTTGCGATTCAGATGCCATGCACGTAAGTTAGGGAACGCGGTGGCTTGCGACCTTGACATAAATCAAAGATTGCGGATGACGATACACGAAGCCCTTCCCACCACCGTGCCGCAATGCGGCGCCTGCCCGATCCGCCACCGGGCGGTCTGCGCGCGCTGCGAGGCCGACGAGCTGGCGGCGCTCGACGCGCTCAAGTTCTACCGCAGCTTCGAGGCCGGACAGACGCTGATCTGGGCCGGCGACCGGATGGAATTCGTGGCCTCGGTGGTCTCGGGCGTCGCGACCCTGACGCAGGTCATGGAAGACGGCCGCACCCAGACCGTCGGGCTGCTCTTCCCGTCGGATTTCGTCGGCCGGCCCGGGCGGGAACGGGCGCCCTACAACGTCATCGCCACGACCGACCTCCTGATGTGCTGCTTCCGCAAGAAGCCGTTCGAGGAGCTGATGGCCCGCACCCCCGCGATCGGGCAGCGGCTTCTGGAGATGACGCTGGACGAGCTGGACGCGGCGCGGGAGTGGATGCTGCTTCTCGGCCGCAAGACCGCGCGGGAAAAGATCGCGAGCCTGCTGGCAATCGTGGCGCGGCGCGACGCGGCGCTGCATCTGCGCGCGCCGCAGGGCAAGATGGTCTTCGACCTGCCGCTGACGCGCGAGGCGATGGCCGATTACCTCGGCCTGACGCTGGAGACGGTGAGCCGCCAGATCTCGGCGCTGAAGCGCGACGGGGTGATCGAACTGGAGGGCAAGCGGCATGTGACGGTGCCCGACTACAACCGGCTTCTGGAGGAGGCAGGCGACGATACCGACGGCGGGATCGTCGGCTGAGCGCGGCCGGCTGTGCGCCCCCGCACAGCGCCTGTTCGCGGGCGCGTTCCGGCCGCGGGCTTTCCCGCCCCGGCGAGTGTCGCTAGCCTGCCGCCCGGCCCGCGGAATGGTCCGCCGGCGCAAAGGAACCCCAGTGATGAAGCTCTACTATTCTCCCGGCGCCTGTTCGCTGGCCTCGCATATCTCGCTCCACGAGGTGGGCCAGCCCTTCGAGATCGAGCGCGCCGACATCCGCGCCAAGGTCACGTCGAGCGGCGCCGATTTCCGCAAGATCAACCCCAAGGGCGCGGTGCCCGCGCTGCAACTCGACAACGGCGAGGTGCTGACCGAAGGCGCGGCGATCATGCAGTATGTGGCCGACCGGGCGGGGGCGACGGAGTTCCTGCCGGCGGCCGGGACGCTGGAGCGCGCCCGCGTGCAGGAGATGCTGAACTACGTCGCCTCGGAAGTGCACAAGGCCTATTCGCCCTTCTTCAATCCGGCGCTGTCCGAGGAGGCGCGGGCCCAGCAGAAGGCCGTGGTCGACGCCAGGCTCGGCTGGATCGAGGCCACGCTTTCCGACGGGCGGGAGTTCCTGACCGGCGCGGCTTTCACCCCCGCCGACGCCTATCTCTTCGCGGTGACGAACTGGTCGGCCCATGTCGGCCACGACCTTGCGCCCTTCCCCCGCCTCCGGGCGCTGCGCGACCGGGTGGCGGCGCGCCCGGCGGTGCAGACCGCGCTCAGGGCCGAAGGGCTGGCGGCCTGATCGCGATCGCCTGCCCGTATTGCGGCCGTTCCGCGACGGCGGCCCCGGTCCGGGGCCGCCGCACCGCTGTCGCTCAGTGTGCCATGAAGACCGGAACCTCGGCCATTTCCAGCATGTTGCGGGTGGCGCCGCCGAGGATCGCCTCGCGGAAGCGCGAATGCCCGTAGGCGCCCATCACCACGAGGTCGGCGTTCTCGTCGCGGGTGTGGCGCAGGATCACCTCGGAGGTCCGGGGCAGCGTCTTGGCCAGCACCGAGACCTCAGCATGGACGCCGTGGCGCGCCAGATACTGCGACAGCATCCCGCCGGGGTCGGACCGTTCCGGCCCGTGGGCGGGCGGGTCGATGATGGTGATGTCGACCTCCTTGGCGGCCTTCAGAAGCGGCAGCGCCGCGCGGGCGGCGATCAGCGCCTCGTCGCTCTGGTTCCAGGCCAGCACGATGCGATTGCCGAACTCGGCGCCCGAGAAGCCTTCGGGCAGCACCAGGACCGGCGCATGGCCCTCGAAGAGCGCGGCCTCGAGGATCGCCTCGGCGGCAGAGCCGCCCGACTTGCCGTAGGGCTTGCCGAGGACGACGAGGTCGGAGAAGCGGGCGAGCATCGCGACCGGCCCGCCGAGCGCGCCGATCTGGGCAACCGCGGTATCGACGGCCCAGCGGATGTCTTCGCGTTCCAGCCGCGCGCGCACCGCCGCCTCGGCCGCCGAGGCCTCCTCCTTGGCCTGGTTGTAGGCTTCCTGGGTCAGGATCGCAGTGGCGCCGGCGTAGTAGTAGCCGGTCTGGGTCCGGTCCACGCCGATGCAGAGCACGTCGAGATGGGCATCCTCGCGCCGGGCCAGCGCGACGGCGCCCTCGAGCTGCGAGGCTGCCGCCGCGGGATCGGTCAATATCGTGAGAATGGACTTGAAGGCCATGAGGCTTCTCCTTTGCTGCGCGGGGCATCCTGCCATGACATAGACACGACCGCAGTGTGGCGACTTTGACAAGGATCAATCACGTTCTTCGGGCAAGTTGACCCAAATCAAAGCAGGGGGTTGTACCCGCAACCACAACCCGGGCCACACTCGAACTGCCCGCCTCACGACGAATCGGGCGGACGAGACAAGACGAGGGAACGCTGACATGTGGGACTACATCAAGCTCGCCGTGCTGGGCGCCATCGCGGTTCTGGCCGCGATCGCGGCCAACCACGCGCGCGATCTGGCATACATGGTCAACGCGCTGACGGTGATGATCGCGGCCGCGCTGACCTTCCTCTGGGTTCTCCGGAACACGGGCGACCGCCGGCCGCAGCCGGCGAACGAATACAGCGACGGCGTCATCCGCGCGGGCGTGATCGCGACCGCGCTCTGGGGCGTCGTCGGTTTCCTGGTGGGCGTGACGATCGCGTTTCAGCTTGCCTTCCCGCAGCTCAACTTCTCGGAACTGACGCAGGGCTACCTGAACTTCGGCAAGCTCCGGCCGCTGCACACCTCGGCGGTGATCTTCGCCTTCGGGGGCAACGCGCTGATCATGTCGTCGTTCTACGTCGTCCAGCGGACCTCGGCGGCGCGGCTCTGGGGCGGCAACCTCGCCTGGTTCGTGTTCTGGGGCTATCAGTTGATGATCGTGCTCGCGGCCACGGGCTACATCCTCGGCGCGACGCAGTCGAAGGAATATGCCGAGCCGGAATGGTACGTCGACTGGTGGCTGACCATCGTCTGGGTCGCCTATCTCGCCGTCTTCCTCGGCACGATCGTCAAGCGCAAGGAACCCCACATCTACGTGGCGAACTGGTTCTACCTGGCGTTCATCGTGACCATCGCGATGCTGCATGTCTTCAACAACCTCTCGATCCCGGTGTCGGTCTTCGGGTCGAAGTCGGTGCAGGTCTTCGCGGGCGTGCAGGATGCGATGACGCAGTGGTGGTACGGCCACAACGCGGTGGGCTTCTTCCTGACCGCGGGCTTCCTCGGGATGATGTACTACTTCGTGCCGAAGCAGGCCGAACGCCCGATCTATTCCTACAAGCTCAGCATCATCCACTTCTGGGCGCTGATCTTCCTCTACATCTGGGCCGGTCCGCACCATCTGCACTACACCGCGCTCCCGGACTGGGCCTCGACGCTCGGCATGGTGATGTCGGTGATCCTGTGGATGCCCTCGTGGGGCGGCATGATCAACGGCCTGATGACGCTGTCGGGCGCCTGGGACAAGCTCAGGACCGATCCGATCATCCGGATGATGGTGGTCTCGGTCGGCTTCTACGGCATGTCGACCTTCGAAGGCCCGATGATGTCGATCAAGGCCGTCAACAGCCTGTCGCACTACACCGACTGGACCATCGGCCACGTCCATTCCGGCGCGCTCGGCTGGAACGGCATGATCACCTTCGGCGCGCTCTACTTCCTGGTGCCGCGGCTGTGGAACCGCGAGCGGCTCTATTCGCTGACGCTGGTGTCGTGGCACTTCTGGCTCGCCACCATCGGGATCGTGCTCTACGCCGCCTCGATGTGGGTCACCGGCATCATGGAAGGGCTGATGTGGCGCGAGGTCGACAGCCAGGGCTTCCTTGTGAACGCCTTTGCCGACACCGTCTCCGCGAAGTTCCCGATGTATGTGGTGCGCGCGCTTGGCGGCACGCTCTTCCTCGCCGGCGGGATCATCATGGTCTACAATCTCTGGGCTACGGTTGCGAAGCAGCCGGCGGTCGCCAGCACCAACAGTGCCGTTCCGGCCGAGTAAGGGGAGCTTCGCATCATGGCCATTCTGGAAAAGCACAAGTTCCTCGAGACCAACGCGATGGCGCTTCTGATCGGGTCGCTCCTGGTGGTGACGATCGGCGGCATCGTCGAGATCGTGCCGCTCTTCTACCTCGAGAACACGATCGAGAAGGTCGACGGGGTTCGCCCCTACACGCCGCTGGAACTGACCGGGCGCGACATCTACGTCCGCGAGGGCTGCTACGTCTGCCACAGCCAGATGATCCGCCCGATGCGCGACGAGGTGGAGCGCTACGGCCACTACAGCCTGGCGGCGGAATCGATGTATGACCATCCGTTCCAGTGGGGATCGAAGCGAACGGGGCCCGACCTTGCCCGCGTCGGCGGCCGCTACTCGGACGAGTGGCACATCGACCACCTGACCGACCCGCAGTCGGTGGTGCCGGAATCGGTGATGCCGAAATACGGCTTCCTGAAGAACCGGCTGATCGAGCCGGAGCACATCGCCGACCGGTTGCAGACCGACGTGATGGTCGGGGTGCCCTATACGTCGGAGATGATCGAGCTTGCCAGGGCGGATTTCGCCGCGCAGGCCGACCCCGATGCCGACGCCTCGGGCCTGCAGGAACGCTACGGGGCCGCGGCCTTCAAGGGCGGCAAGGACGTGACGGTGTCCAACTTCGACCGCCAGGCCGGCGTCACCGAGATGGACGCGCTCATCGCCTATCTGCAGGTGCTGGGCACGATGGTGGATTTCACCACGTTCCAGCCCGACATGGCGCGCTGAGGAGAGGAAGCGATGGACCTGTATTCGCTTCTGAGGGAATTCGCGGACAGCTGGGCGCTCCTCGCGCTGTTCCTCGTCTTCGTCAGCGTCGTGGTCTGGGCCTTTCGGCCCGGGTCGCGGCGCGTCCACGACGAGATCGCGAACATCCCCTTCCGGCATGAAGACAAACCCGCGCGGGACGGAGGCGTCGCAGCCCGTCCGCAGGAGGCCTCGAAATGAGCAAGAGACCGATACAGACGAAGGCTGATCCCGATACCACCGGCCACGAGTGGGACGGCATCCGCGAGTTCAACAACCCGCTGCCGCGCTGGTGGCTCTGGACCTTCTAC
>JAUQYA010000118.1 GCA_030837785.1 Albidovulum sp. | reverse complement strand
GATCCGGAAGTCGCCGCTCACCTGGGGAAATTCCCGCGCCAGGAATCCGGCCAGTTCCGCCTCTGTCATCACCGCCTGCATCTTCCCTCTCCCGCCGCCTCGGCCTAAGCTTCCCGCAAAGGGAGGGAATGACAAGATGAGTGATCTTCTTCTGCGCGAGGACGCGGGTGGCATCGCCACGCTGACGATGAACGCGCCCGCAAGCCTCAATGCGCTCTCCGACGCAATGCTCGCGGCGCTGAAGGCGGAATTCGCCCGGCTCGGCGAGGACCGCGCCACTCGCGTGGTGATCCTGAGGGGCGCGGGCAAGGCCTTCTGCGCCGGCCACCACCTGAAGGAGATGCAGGCCGGCCGCGCCGCGCCCGACAAGGGCCGGGCCTATTTCGCCGACCTCTTCGCCCGCTGCGTCGAAGTCGTGCAGATGATCCCGGCCCTGCCCCAGCCGGTCATCGCCGAGGTCCACGGCATCGCCACCGCCGCGGGTTGCCAGCTCGTCGCCTCCTGCGACATGGCGGTGGCGGCCGAGGGCACGCGGTTCGGCGTGAACGGCGTCAACATCGGGCTTTTCTGCTCGACCCCGATGGTCGCGCTTTCCCGCAACGTGCCGCGCAAGGTGGCGTTCGAGATGCTGACGACCGGCGCCTTCATCGACGCCGCCCGCGCCGCCGAGATCGGCCTCGTCAACCGGGTGGTGCCGTCGCAGGCCCTCGGTCCCGAGACCCGGGCACTGGCCGAAACCGTCGCCGCGAAACTCACCGCCGCCGTCAAGGTCGGCAAGCGCGCCTTCTACGACCAGATCGAGATGACCCGCGCCGAAGCCTATGACCACGCCGCCGGGGTGATGGTGGAAAACATGCTCTGGCGCGACACCGAGGAAGGGATCGGCGCCTTCCTCGAGAAACGCCCGCCCGACTGGGCCTGACGGGTCAGATGCCGCGGCGGCCCAGCCACAACGTTCCCGCGAAGGCGAGAAACGCGAAAGAGAGGGTCGCCGCGAGGAGGAGCGGCACGCCCCCCCAGCCGATCAGGAGCGCGCCGAGATAGGGCGCGGCGGCGGAGGCGGAGAGCGGCGCGGTGGCGAGCGCGCCCGAAACCGCGCCGAAGTTCTCGCGCCCCAGCGCCTCGGCCACGAGAAGCGGCCGCAGGATCGAGGCGATGCCGATCGAGGCCCCCTGGAAGACCGCATAGGCGAACATCAGCGCCGGCTGGCCGGCGGCGAGCAGGAGCGCCGCACTCGCCACCGCGAGGCCGAGCGTGATCACGCGGGCGGCGCGGCCCGAGCCGATCCGGTCCGCGCCGAACATCAGGAAGAGCCGCCCCGCCACCTGCATCGGCCCGACCGAGGAGGCGACCACGACGGCGAGCGTCGTCCCCGCGCCGCGGTCCTGCATGATCGGCAGGGCGAAGCTCACCAGCATCATGTGGCCGCCGATGATCAGCGCGAATATCGCGGCGAGCACCCAGAACTCCGGCTTGGCCATCGCCGCGCGCACCGCGCCCTTCGGCGTCTCGACCATCGCCGGCCCCCGGCGCTGGCCGCGGCGCAGGAGATGCGCACCCCAGAGGTTGGCCGGCACCGTGATCGCCAGTTGCAGCCCGGCGAAGACCGCGAGCGCCCCGTGCCAGCCGAAGGCCGCCCCTGCCCAGGCGCCCACCGGAAAGGCGAGCGAGGAGGCGAAGCCGGCAAGGACGGTGATGCGGATGATCGCGCCCCGCGCCTCGCCGCCGAGCCGGCGGGTGAGGAAGGCGAAGCAGGTCTCGTAGAGACTGCCCGCCTGGCCGAGGCCGACGAGCGCCCAGCAGGCCAGCCACAGCGCATGGCTGCCGACCCCGGACAACGCCAGAAGCCCCGCCGCGCCGAGCGTCGCCGCCCCGGCCAGCAGCTCCGCGCCGTGGCCGGCATCGACCAGCCGGCCGGAGACCGGCGCCAGCACCGCCGAGACGAGCAGCGCAAGCGTCGGGCCGAGCGCCAGCTCCGCCCGGCTCCAGCCGCTGCCGTCGAGAAGCGCGGGCAGGATGCCCCCGAAGGAGAACACCAGCGTCGCGAAGCCGAGCGTCTGCCCGACCGCCAGCACCCAGACGCCCAGCTTCTCGTCGCGGCTCATGGCTCAGAGCGCGTAGATCGCACGGAACTTCGCCTCGAGATAGTCGAGAAGCGGCCCCTCGTCCGCCGCGAAGCCGCAGGCGCGCTCGATCAGCTCGGCGGGCCGGAGAAGGCCGCCGAAGCGCTGGACCTTCTCGCGCAGCCACCCCGTCGCCGGCCGCGCGTCGCCTTCGGCCAGAGCCGCATCGAGGTCGGGCAGGTCGGCGCGCATCGCCTCGTGCAGGCAGCCGGCATAGACGTTGCCGAGCGCATAGGTGGGGAAGTAGCCGAAGAGCCCCACCGACCAGTGCACATCCTGAAGCATCCCGTGCGCGGGCCGGTCCACCGCCACGCCGAAGTCCCTCGCGAAGCGCGTGTTCCAGGCATCCTCCAGATCGGACACCGCCAGCCGGCCGGCGAACAGGTCGCGCTCCAGGTCGAAGCGCATCATGATGTGCAGGTTGTAATGCACCTCGTCGGCCTCGGTGCGGATGAACCCCGACTGGACCCGGTTGACCGTGCGGTAGAACGCCTCGGGCGAGGCGATGCCGAAATCGCCGAAGACCGCGCGCATCTGGCGGTGAAGCCAGTGGGTGAAGGCGCGACTGCGGCCCAGCTGGTTCTCGCAGATGCGGCTCTGGCTTTCGTGCACGCCCATCGACACGCCCGCGCCGAGCGGGGTGAGAAGATGCGCCTGGTCGATCGCCTGCTCGTAGGCGGCATGGCCCACCTCGTGGATCGTCGAGTAGAAGCAGTTGAAGGGCTCTGCCTCCACCACCCGCGTGGTGATCCGCACGTCGTTGCCGGAGCCTGACGAGAACGGATGCACGGCCAGGTCGAGCCGCCCGCGGGTCCAGTCGTAGCCGAAGGCGGTGGCGAGGTCGCGGGCAAGCCCCAGTTGCCGCACCTCGGCGAAATGGCCCGCGAGCGGCGCGGGGTGGCGGTCGGCGCCGAGAATCGCCTCGCGCAGCGCCACCAGGCGCGGGCGCATCCGGCCGAAGATCGCGGCGATCCCTTCGGCCGTCGCCTCGGGTTCGTAGTCGTCCAGAAGCGCGTCGTAGGCGTCGCCCTGCCCGTATCCGGCAGCGGCCAGCGCCTGCCCCCGTTCATGCACCAGCGCCACGACCCGTTCCAGCGTCGGCAGGAAATGCGCGACATCGTCGCGCGCCCGCGCCTCGGCCCAGATGCCCTGGGCCACGCTGGTGACGCGGGCGATCTCGGAGGCGAGCCTCGCGGGAACCGCGGCGTTGCGCCCATAGGCGCGGGCGATGAGCGACAGCGCCCGCGCGCCCGCCGCGTCCGGCGGCTCGGCGCGGGCGAGCCAGTCGCCGACGCGCGGATCGGTGCGCCGCGCGTGCAGCACACCCTCGATCGCAGCCATCTCCTCGCCGCGCTGCTGGGCGGCGCCGGCGGGCATCATCGTTTCCTGGTCCCAGCCGAGCCGGCCGGCGATCTGCGCCAGCGCCTCGGTCTCGCGCTGGAAGGCCATGAGGTCGTGGAATGCGGCGGTCATCGTGCCCCCCGGATCGACTGGACGACGGGATACTGCGCCCGGTGGCGCGCACGCAGGATCAGGACCCAGACCGCAACCGCGCCAAGCTGGTGGAGAAGCCCGAGCGACAGCGGTGCGGAATGAAGCACGGTGACGATGCCAAGGACGACCTGCCCGAGCACCGCCACCCCGGCCCAGGCGAAGGCCGCGCGCGTTGCCGGATGGGCCGACCGGCGGGCGCGCGCCCAGGCGAGGACGGCAAGCGCCAGCACGCCGTAGCCCACGATCCGGTGGACGAACTGCACGAGGCCCGGATTCTCGAAGAAGGCCAGCACCTTCGGCCCGCCCCCGGGCAGGTAGAAGGCATCCGCCGGGAAGAAGCTTTCCCCCATCAGCGGCCAGGTCGGGAAGGCCCGGCCGGCGTCGATCCCGGCCACCAGCGCACCGAGCAGGATTTGCAGGAACGCGAGGTGCATCAGCCCGGTGGCGAGCGAGAAGAGCCGGCCCTCGCGCGACCTGCGCGCCTGCAACAGCGCCGGCTCGCTCCGCGACAGCGACAGCATGTCCCAGGCGATGAAGCCGAGGATGGCGAAGGCGAGGCCGAGATGGGTGGCCAGACGGTAGGAGGCGACGTCGACCATCCGCCCGGTCAGCCCCGAGGCCACCATCCACCAGCCGATCGCGCCCTGGAGCGCGCCGAGCCCGCCGAGCAGAAGAAGCCGCCCCGTCCAGCCGGGCGGAATCCGCCGCGTCGCCCAGAAGAAGGCGAAGCCCGCCGCCCAGACCAGGCCAATGACCCGGCCAAGCTGGCGGTGGCCCCATTCCCACCAGTAGATCGTCTTGAACTCCTCGAGCGCCATCCGGTGGTTCTGCAACTGGAACTCGGGGCTTGCCTGATACTTGGCGTATTCCGCCTGCCAGTCGGCCTCGGTCAGCGGCGGCAGCGCTCCGGTGACCGGGCGCCATTCGGTGATCGAGAGCCCGCTGTCGGTCAGCCGCGTCAGCCCGCCGACCGCGATCATCGCCACCACGAGCACGAAGAGCACCGCGAGCCAGGCCCGGATCCAGCCCCGCGCGCCGCCGCGGCCGGCGTCGATCATGCCGCCCCGGGGTGCCGCCGGGCCGGGGGTCCCGGTCCCGACCTCCTCGAAAACGTTCCGCCTGCCCGCCATCGCCCCCTCCTGCACTTCCGGGGCCGGACACTAGGTCGGCATCCGCCGGGCTTCAAGGGTCCGGCGCCGCGGTGAGCCCTCCGGGCAGCAGCGGAGAGCCACGGGGGGGCGGCGGGCATCCGGCAGGGAGGCCTCCCGCTTTCGCGGAGGTGGCAGGCAGGGGGCCACGCCCCCACCCTCTCGCCCGGGCGTCCAGCCCGGGCGGCGCCCGCCTCCCGGCCCGCCGCCTGGGCGGCGGGCGGGCGCTGCGGAACGCCGGGTTGGCCGGAGGTCATGGTAGACTGCCGGCGCGCCCGATCCCCTCCCGGTTTCGACGTCTGGCTTCACTCAGCCGGTGCGCCGGTGCGCGGAAGGCCATCGCCGTGTCCTGCGCGGCAGCCGGACAGGGGAATGCCCCCCTACCCGTCCCGCCGGCGCAGGATCTGCCGGAGCATCCCGTGGAGCGTCTGCACATCGGCGCGGGTCAGCGGCATCCGGCTCCAGAGGTTGCGGAGGTTGAGCTTCATGCCTTCGGCCTTGGCGGGGGGAAAGAAGAATCCCGCCGCCTCCAGCCGTTCCTCGAAATGGTCGCCGAGCTTCTCGATCTCGATCGCCCGGGCGAGGTCCGTCCCGGCGAGCGCCAGCACCTCGGGCGCCACGTCCGCCGCCTGCCTGCCCCACTCGTAGGCGCACAGAAGCACCGCCTGCGCGAGGTTCAGCGACGGAAATTCCGGGTTGACCGGCACCGAGATGATCGCGTTCGCCCGCGCCACGTCCTCGTTTTCCAGCCCGGCGCGCTCGGGGCCGAAGATCACCGCGACCCTGCGGCCGGCGGCGACAAGCGCGCGGGCGTGTTCCATCGCGCGCTCCGGCGTCATCACCGGCTTGGTCAGGTCGCGGCCCCGCGCGGTCGTGGCGAAGACGAAGGCGCAGTCCGCCACCGCCTGGGGCAGCGTGGCGAACACGCCGGCGTGGTCGAGCACCCGGGCCGCGGCGCCAGAGGCCGTGGCCACGGCACGCGGATTGGGCCAGCCGTCGCGGGGCTCCACCATCCGCATCCGGGAAAGCCCGAAGTTCAGCATCGCCCGCGCCGCGGCGCCGATGTTCTCGCCCATCTGGGGGCGGACGAGGACGAAGACGGGCTGGGGTGCTGGCGGCGGCGTGTCGGTCGGCATCCCGGCCTGATACGCGCTTGCGCGCGAGCCGGCAAGCGGCCCGGTCCCCGGATCGGACCCGTAGCCAAGCCCGGCGATCTGCGCTAAGGCGGGCCGGTCACCGCCGCCGGTCACCCGCGGCCCATCACTGCCGCCCATCACTGCCGCACGGAGCCCCGCATGGCCGCCGAAGACCGCCCGCAGATCTACCTCATCGCCCCGCCCGACCTCGATCTCGGGTCGTTCCCCGACCGTCTTGCCCGCGTCCTCGACACGGTCGATGTCGCCTGCCTGCGACTTGGCCTTGCCACCACCGATGCCGACCACATCGGCCGCGCCGCCGACGCGCTGCGCGCCGTCGCTCACGACCGCGACGTGGCCGTGGTGGTGGAGACGCATCTCCAGATCGCCGAACGCCACGGGCTCGACGGGGTGCACCTGACCGATGGCGCCCGCGATGTGCGCGCGGCGCGCAAGGCGCTGGGGCCTGACGCCATCGTCGGCGCCTTCTGCGGCACGACCCGGCACGAGGGCATGAACGCGGGCGAGGCCGGCGCGGACTACGTGGCCTTCGGTCCGGTCGGCGCGTCGAGTCTCGGCACCGGCGCGCCGGCAGGCCGTGACCTTTTCGCCTGGTGGTCCGAGATGATCGAGGTTCCGGTCGTTGCCGAGGGCGGGCTGACCCCGGCGCTGGTGGCCGACCTCGCCCCGGTGGTCGATTTCCTCGGCATCGGGCCGGAAATCTGGGGCGCCGAGGATGCCCTTGCCGCGCTCCGCGCGCTTCTCGCCCCGCTCGGCTGACCGTCAGCCCTGCAGGCGGGCCCCGAGCGCCGCGCCAAGGCTCTCGCGGACCGCGTCCTCGCAGAGCCGCGCAAGCTCCTTCCGCGACGGCAGGGCATCGACCGCGACCGGATCGTGGAACACGACCGCGACCGAACCCTGCCGGAATTGCGCAAGCACCTTGAGGAGATGCGAGGCGAGGTCCATGTCGCCCCACCAGCCGTAGAAGCGATCGGACCGCCCGTCCGGCGCCTCATAGATCACGCTCACCGGCTGGATCTGCATGATCTGGTCGAGCCCGTGGGTGTAGAAGGCGGCAAAGAGCGTGGACTTGAAGGGCAGCACCCTCAGCCCGTCCGTCGAGGTGCCCTCGGGGAAGAACAGCAGCTTGTGCCCGGCGCGGATGCGGTCTTCGAACAGCGCCTGCTGGGCCTTCGCCGCCTTGGGGTCGCGGGCGATGAAGGCGGTTCCCGTCGCCCGCGCCAGCCAGCCGACGAAGGGCCAGCGCGCAACTTCGGACTTGGCGACGAAATAGACCGTCTGGCAGGCGTTGAGCGCGAAGATGTCGAGCCAGGAGACATGGTTCGACACCACCGCGCCGCGGTGCCGCATCGGCGTGCCCCGCACGCTGTAGCGCATCCCCAGGATCAGAAAGGCCGCGCGGCACACGGCGCGGGTGATGTGCGGCGTGAGCGGCCGGTCGAGCCCGAACAGCGGCCGTTCGACCAGCCGGACGAGCAGGAGGATCCCCAGCCCGCCACCGGTCACCGCGCCCAGGATCGCCCCGCGCAGGAGCGCCAGCGCCAGACCCGCGGGCGCGAGCCGGACCGCGTCGGCAGGCTCGACCTCGCGCCATGTCGTCACGACCGCGTCTCGTGCTTGCGGGTGTAGAACCCCTTGTGCCGCTCGCTCATCGCGGCCGTGTCCATCAGCAGGCACACGTCGGTGGTGTTGAACGCAAGGTCGATATAGGCGCCGTCGCCGACGAAGCCGCCGAGCCGGAGATAGGCCTTGATCAGCGCCGGCATCGCCACCATCGCCGCCCGCCGATCAAGTGCCGCGGCCGGGATCAGGTCCATCCGCTGGTAGTGCGCCGGAAGCGCGCGGACCCTGAGCGCCTCGGGCGCGAGGTGGTGGTGATGCAGCCACGAGAGCGGCAGTTTCAGCGCCTCGACATCGGTGCCGTGGAAGCTCGCCACGCCGAACAGAACCTCGACCCCGTGTTCCAGCACATACTCGGCCAGTGCGTTCCACAGCAGGAACATCGCGGTTCCGCCCCGATAGCGCGCATCGACGCAGGAACGGCCAAGCTCCAGAAGTCGCCGGCCGGTCGCCCTGAGCGGCCCGAGGTCGTATTCGCTGTCGCAGTAGAACCGCCCGAACGCGGCCGCCCGGTCGCTTCTGAGCAGCCGGTAGACGCCGACCACATGGTCGAGTGCTGCCGCATCGCGCGTGGTATCGACAAGGATCAGGTGATCATCGACCGGGTCGAACTCGTCCCGCTCGAACCGTCCGGCGTGATCGACGAGTGGACCGTCGCCGCCAAGCTCCTCCACGAAGACGCGGTAGCGCAGCCGCTCTGCGGCAAGACGATCGGCCTCGCACAGGGCCAGACGGACCTGGAAATGCGAGGTATCGGGGGTCATTCTCTGCACCACGCCCGCGTCGTTCCGAATGCCCCGGCGTTGTAGGCGGGGGGCATCGGATTTGCAACAGACCGGCCGGGCCGGGCCGGCCGGGACGGGCCGCGTTGACTCTACCCAAGGCTGTGATAGCGTTCCGGACGCATCCGGAAGTCAACGCTCGGGACCGATGACCAGAACCAGTTCCACGCGCTCGCCGTCGATCACGACCTTGCCGGCGTGTTCGAAATTCACCGTGATGCGCCGTCCGATGCGCGACTGCACCTGCCCCAGCCCCCAGTCCGGCCGGCCGGGATGACGCACCAGCATTCCCGGCTCCAGCATCCCGTTCACCACCCGCCCTCCCCATCGCTCATCATCGCCGCGCAGGACCGCCAATGCCCGCCGACACGCCCGACCTGATCGCCCTTCTCGGTTCGCGCATCTGCCACGATCTTATCAGCCCGCTCGGCGCCATCGGCAACGGGGTGGAGCTTCTGACCATGACCGGGACGATGCCGGGGCCGGAACTGGCGCTGATCGCCGAAAGCGTCACCAACGCCAACGCGCGCATCCGCTTCTTCCGCATCGCCTATGGCGCGGCGGCGCCCGGTCAGGACGTGGCCCGCGCCGAGATCCGCTCGATCCTCGATGACATGACCCGGGGCGGGCGGCTGAAGATCGACTGGGGCGTGGCGGGTGACGCCGCGCGGGCCGAGGCGAAGCTCGCCTTCCTCGCGCTTCAGTGCCTGGAAAGCGCGCTCCCGTTCGGCGGCCGTATCAGGGTGGCAACCGACGGCGGTCTCTGGCAGATCGGGGCCGAGGCGCCGAAGCTGAAGATCGAGGCCCCGCTCTGGGCGCGGCTGCGCGGCGAGGAGGGCGGCGAGATCACGGCGGCACAGGTGCAGTTCGCGCTTTTCGCGGCCGAACTGGAACGCCAGGGCCGGCGCCTCACGCTCCGGCTCGGCGAACACGAGATCGCGCTGCGCTACTGACCTCGGGGACGGTCAGGGCCGTATCGTCCCGTCGCCGATGACGAGATACTTGAAGCTGGTGAGCTGTTCGGCCCCGACCGGTCCCCGCGCGTGCAGCTTGCCGGTGGCGATGCCGATTTCCGCCCCCATGCCGAATTCGCCGCCATCGGCGAACTGGGTGGAGGCATTGCGCATCAGGATCGCCGAATCGAGCCGTTCGAGGAATCGCCGGGCGGTGGCGTCGTTCTCGGTCAGGATCGCCTCGGTATGCTGGCTGCCGTAGCGGCGGATATGGGCGATGGCACCGTCGACGTCCTCGACCACCTTCGCGGCCATCACCATGTCGAGAAATTCACGTCCGAAATCATCGGCTTCTGCCGGCCTGCTGCCACGCAGCCCCTCGGCCCGGACCTCGACTCCGGCGGCCATGAGCGCGTCGACGATCTCCTGGCCGAAGGTCGCGGCGACGTCCCTGTGGACCAGAAGGCATTCGGCCGCGCCGCAGATTCCCGGGCGCCGGGTCTTGGCGTTCAGCACCACGCGCCGCGCCTTTTCGGGGTCGGCGTCACGGTCCAGATAGACATGGCAGATGCCCTCGAGATGGGCGAAGACCGGCACCCTGGCCTCCGCCTGCACCAGGCCGACAAGGCCCTTGCCGCCTCGTGGCACGATCACGTCGATCTGCCCGACCATCCGCAGCATCTCGCTTACCGCGGCGCGGTCGCGGGTGGGCACGAGCTGGATCGCCGCCTGCGGAAGACCCGCAGCCTTCAGCCCCGCCACCAGGCAGGCGTGGATCGCGCCCGAGGAATGGAAGCTTTCCGAACCGCCCCTGAGGATCACCGCGTTGCCCGCCTTCAGGCAGAGCGCGCCGGCATCCGCCGTCACGTTGGGACGGCTTTCGTAGATCACGCCGATCACGCCCAGGGGCGTGCGAACGCGTTCAATGTGCAGCCCCGACGGCATGTCCCAGGCGGCGATGACCTCGCCCACCGGATCGCGCTGCGCCGCCACCGCCCTGAGCCCTGCGACGATGCCGCCGATCCGCCCCTCGTCGAGCATCAGCCGGTCCATCATCGCCGGCGAGAGGCCCTTGGCACTGCCATAGGCGAGGTCCTCGGCATTGGCCGCGACGATCGTGCCCCGCGCCGCCCAGACCGCGTCGGCCGCCTGTTCCAGCGCCGCCCGCTTTCTCTCCGCCGGGGCGAAAGCCAGCTCCGCGGCGGCGGCCCGAGCGGCGCGGCCAAGCTCTGACATCATCGAAGGAACGTCATCCATGTCTTTCATATCCCCGGCTTTCATCCTGCCACCGATGGTTTCGCAAGGGCCGGCACCGACTGCGTCCCGATCACCGCGCCATGTCGTCGCGGTGCACCATCGGCCCGCGCCCGGCATAGCCGAGAATGCCCTCGATGTCACCCGACCGGCGCCCGGCAATGGCCCGTGCTTCCGCCGCGGTATAGCGGACGAGCCCCTTGGCCAGCGCCTCGCCCGCCGGGCCGAGGATCGCCACCGGATCGCCGCGCCCGAAGGCGCCCCGCACCTCGGTCACCCCTGCCGCGAGAAGCGACTTGCCCTGGCCGAGCGCCGCCGCCGCGCCGGCATCGAGCCTGAGGTCCCCCTTCGGCTTCATCGCCGCGATCCAGCGCTTGCGCGCAAGTTGCGGCGTGCTCTCGGCCAGAAACCAGGTGGAGGCCGCGCCCCCCGCCAGCGCCGAAAGCGGCCTGAGGACCGAGCCCTCCATGATCACCATCGCACAGCCGCCGGCGACCGCGGTCTTGGCTGCCATCAGCTTGGTCTTCATCCCGCCCTTCGACAGGCCCGAGACCGGATCGCCCGCCATCGCCTCGATTTCCGGAGTGATTTTCTCAACCACGTCAAACCGTTGTGCTGCGGAATTAAGTTTCGGGTTGTCCGAGTAGAACCCGTCCACATCGCTCAGGAGCACGAGCTGGTCGGCGCCCACCGTCACCGCGATCTGCGCCGCCAGCCGGTCGTTGTCGCCAAAGCGGATCTCGTCGGTCGCCACGGTGTCGTTCTCGTTGACGATCGGCGCGACGCCAAGGCCGAGCAGCGTTTCCATCGTTGCCCGGCTGTTGAGATAGCGCCGCCGGTCCTCGGTATCCTCCAGCGTCACCAGCACCTGCCCGGCCGTCAGGCCGTGCGGCGCCAGCACCTCCTCGTAGGCCCGGGCAAGGCGGATCTGGCCCACGGCGGCGGCGGCCTGACTCTGGTCCAGCGTCAGCGCGCCCGCCGGCAGGCCGAGCGCGCGGCGGCCGAGCGCGATCGAGCCGGAGGAGACGAGGATCACGTCCGCCCCCCGCGCCTTCGCCGCCGCGACATCGGCGGCAAGCCCTTCGAGCCAGCCGCGCCGGAGCCCGCCCGCCGGATCGACCAGCAGCGCCGAGCCGATCTTGACCACGAGCCGCCGCGCGGCGGCGATGTCGGGCTTCACGGCCGCCATGTCGTCTCCTTCGGCCCGGCCGCGGCCTGCCGGCCTTCGGAAATGATCGCCCAGAGCGCGCGCAGAACCTCCTGCACGCCTTCGCCGCTCACGCCGGAAAGCACAAGGACCTTGCCGCCCGATGCCTTCTCGAGGCTGCGCCTGCGGTTCGCCAGCGTCTTCGCGTCGAGCGCGTCGCTTTTGTTCAGCGCGGTGATCCGCGGCTTGGCCGCCAGGTCTTCGGAGTAGGCTTCAAGTTCCGTCAGGATCGTGCGGTAATCCCTTGCAATGGTTGACGATGTTCCGTCGACGAGATGCAGCAGCACGGCGCAGCGCTCGACATGGCCAAGGAACATGTCGCCCAGGCCCCGCCCCTCGCTCGCCCCCTCGATCAGGCCGGGAATGTCGGCCATGACGAATTCCTTGCCGTCGACGCCGACGACCCCGAGGTTCGGCACCAGCGTGGTGAAGGGATAGTCGGCGATCTTCGGCCGGGCATTCGACACCGCGGCAAGGAACGTCGACTTGCCGGCGTTGGGCAGACCCACCAGCCCCGCATCGGCGATGAGCTTGAGCCTGAGCCAGATCGTCCGCTCCACCCCCTCCTGGCCGGGATTGGCGCGGCTCGGCGCGCGGTTGGTCGAGGACTTGAAGCGCAGGTTGCCCCAGCCGCCGTTGCCGCCCTGGGCGAGGAGTACGCGCTGGCCGACTTCGGTAAGGTCGGCGATCAGCGTCTCCTCGTCCTCGTCGATGATCTCGGTGCCCACCGGCACCTTCAGCACGATGTCCTCGCCGGACTTGCCGGTGCGCTGGCTGCCCATGCCGGGCTGGCCGGATTTTGCGAAGAAATGCTGCTGGTAGCGGAAGTCGATCAGCGTGTTCAGCCCCTCTACCGCCTCGGCCCAGACCGACCCGCCGCCGCCGCCGTCGCCGCCATCCGGGCCGCCGAACTCGATGAACTTCTCGCGCCGGAACGAGACGCAGCCCGCCCCGCCGCCGCCGGAGCGGATGTAGACTTTGGCGAGGTCGAGGAATTTCATGGGGCGGCGCTTTCCTGGGGTCAGACTGGCGATAGTCCCTGCCGGGGTTTTTCGCAAGGCCGGGGCGGTGCGGGGCCGCGCGCCACCCCGGCCGTGTCCGTCGGGAGACATGCCGAAACAAATCCTTCGACCGGCCCCATTCTTGCCACAACCTCCGGTGTAGAAAGGGGGTGTTAACGTGCTGGAAAGAATTGCCCCCGACTATGGGCAATGCCACCGGGCAGACCACCGCCCAGATCACATCCGAACCGGTCGGGGAGCCGGGCACTCACGGAGGAACCTGAGATGAGCCTTTTCGATATCGCCGGCGACTATCAGAGCCAGTCGATCGACCGCCCGGCGAACCGCGGACTTGTCTCCCTGTTCCTCGCGGCGCTCCGCCGCCCCCATGACCACGGCACCGTCGAGATCGCCGAAGACCCGGTCGCGGCCAAGCATCGCCGCCGCGAACAGGGCTACCTCGCCGACGTCGGGATCTGAACACCGCCCGCCACCCGATCCCCGGGCACAGCCTTGCCGAAAACCTGCCGTGAAGCGGCCCGCCGGGCCGCTTTTCCAATTCCGCGGCGCAGGCCACCGCCGCGCCGCCCCCGCCAGCCCGCCCCCCAGCGGCCGGCATCCCGGCGATCCTCCCCGAGGCCGGGACAGATCGCTTTTCATTCCATCCGCCGCGGACTACATGAACGGCATGGATGGAAGACTTCACATCGTCGGGGGCGGCATGGCCGGGGCCGAGGCAGCCTGGCAGGCGGCGTCGATGGATGTGCCGGTCACGCTCCACGAGATGCGGCCGCGCGTCGCCACCTTCGCCCACCGCACCGGCGACTTCGCCGAAATGGTCTGTTCCAACTCGTTCCGCTCCGACGACGACGAGCGCAATGCCGTCGGCCTCCTCCACTGGGAGATGCGGGCCGCGGGCGGGCTCGTCATCGCCACGGCCGACCGCCACCGCCTTCCCGCAGGCGGGGCGCTGGCCGTCGACCGCGATCCCTTCGCCGCCGCGGTGACGGCGGCGCTGCGGTCCCACCCGCTGATCGAGGTGGCGGAGGGCGAGGTCACCGAACTGCCGGCGGCGGGAAGCTGGATCATCGCCACCGGCCCGCTCACCTCCGGCGCGCTGGCCGAGGCGATCCGGGCCGAGACCGGCGCGGCGAGCCTCGCCTTCTTTGACGCGATCGCGCCGATCGTCCATGCCGAGACCGTCGACATGTCGGTGGCCTGGGCGCAGTCGCGCTACGACAAGGGCGAGACCGAGGCGGAACGCACCGCCTATCTCAACTGCCCGATGACGAAGGCGGACTACGAGGGCTTCATCGACGCGCTTCTCGCCGCCGACAAGACCGAATTCCACGAGGGCGAGACCGAATCCTCCCCCGATCCCACCCCCTATTTCGACGGCTGCCTGCCGATCGAGGTGATGGCCGAGCGCGGCCGCGACACCCTGCGCTTCGGCCCGATGAAGCCGGTCGGGCTCACCAACGCGCATCGGCCGGAGGTGAAACCCTACGCCGTGGTGCAGCTCCGCCGCGACAATGCCCTCGGCACGCTCTACAACATCGTCGGCTTTCAGACAAAGATGAAGCACGGCGCGCAAGTCGATGTTTTCCGACGGATTCCAGGCCTGGCGGATGCGGGCTTCGCACGACTTGGCGGAATTCACCGCAACACCTTCATCAACTCGCCCACGCTCCTTGACGGCCGGATGCGGCTGAAGTCGCGCCCGAACATCCGCTTCGCCGGCCAGATCACCGGCGTCGAGGGCTATGTCGAAAGCGCGGCGATGGGGCTTCTCGCCGGGCGCATGGCGGCCGCCGAGATGCTCGGTCGCGACCTCGCGCCGCCCCCCGCGGACACCGCGACTGGCGCGCTGGTCAACCACATCACCGGCGGCGCGGCGGCCAAGACCTTCCAGCCGATGAACGTCAACTTCGGCCTCTTCCCGCCGATCGATGCCAGCGCCGGGCGGCGGGGCCGCAAGGATCGCTACAAGGCCTATACCGACCGCGCGAAATCCTCGTTCCGGGAATGGCTTGCAGGCCAAAGCTGATGCGGACCCGGTTCGCGCCTTCGCCCACCGGGCCGTTGCACCTCGGCCATGCCTACTCGGCGATCCTCGCCCATGACATGGCGCGTGCCGCGGGCGGCGAATTCCTCCTGAGAATGGAGGACACAGACATCGAACGCTCGAAGCCGGAGTGGGAGGCCGCGATCCTCGAGGACCTCGCCTGGCTCGGCCTGTCCTGGGACGGGCCGGTGCACCGCCAGTCGAACCATATCGCCGCCTACAACGCGCGGCTCGAGACGCTCGCCCCGCGCGGCCTCCTCTACCCCTGCTCCTGCTCGCGCGGCGACATCCGCGCCGCCGCCTCCGCCCCGCAGGAAGGCGTGGCGCACCAGATCTATCCCGGCACCTGCCGCGGCCGTTCGATGGCCAGCCGCCGGACGGGCGACGCGCTCCGGCTCGATCTCGGCCGGGCGCTCGCCGCGCTCGATCCCGGCACGCTGGTCTTCACCGAGACCGGGCCGGCCCATGCCGGCACCCACCGCGTCGACCCCGAAACCGCGCGCCGGACCATCGGCGACGTGGTTCTCGGCCGCAAGGGCGAGGGGATCGTTGCCTATTTCCTCGCCTCCGCCTTCGACGACGCCGACCAGGGCATCAGCCCTGTGATCCGCGGCGAGGATCTTTTCGACTTCACGCCGGTCCAGGTGATCCTCCAGCACCTCTTTGTCCTGCCGACGCCCGTCTACCACCACCACCGGCTGATCCGCGACGCAACCGGCCGGCGGCTCGCCAAGCGCGACGACGCCCGCGCGATCCGGAAATACCGCGACGAGGGCGCCACCCCGGCGGGGATCCGCCGCATGGTCGGGCTCGCCTGAGCTTCTTCATTGCCGAAATATCCCCGCCGGAGGCTCCCGCCCCCGCCGTCACGCCTCGGGGTGCAGGATTTCCACCTCGACGCCGCCCCGAACCGCGGTGTAGAAACACGACCGGCGGCCGGTGTGGCAGGCCGGGCCCGCCTGCTCGACGCGCAGCAGCAGGCAGTCGCGGTCGCAGTCGAGCCGCATCTCCACCAGGCGCTGCACATGGCCCGAGGTCTCGCCCTTTGCCCAGAAGGCCTGCCGCGAGCGCGACCAGTAGGTGACGCGCCCGGTGGCCAGCGTCCGCGCCACGGCTTCGGCGTTCATCCAGGCGAGCATCAGCACCTCGCCAGTGGCATGGTCCTGTGCGATCGCCGGGACGAGGCCGCGCGCATCATAGGCAAGGGTCGCGGGGTCGAAGTCCATGTCTCTTTTCCTCGGCCGGGTTCGGCCCTATCTAGGGGGGATCGCCTCCGGGGAAAAGCCATGAGCGACACCGACCTGATCAAGCTCTATTCCAGGCGCATCCTCGCGCTCGCCGCCGACATTCCCCATGCCCGGCGCCTCGACCATCCGACCGCGACAGCGCGCAAGCGCTCGCCGCTCTGCGGCTCGACGGTAACGGTCGATGTGGTGGTGAAGGACGGCAGGATCGCCGGTTTCGGCCAGGACGTGAAGGCCTGCGCGCTCGGCCAGGCCTCGGCCGCGATCGCCGGCGCGCAGATGATCGGCCGGACCCGGGCCGAGGTCGAACGCGCCCGCGACGAGTTGCGCGCGATGCTGAAGGAGGGTGGGCCGGTGCCGTCGGCGCCCTTCACCGGCTACGAGGTGCTGGAACCCGCGCGCGACTACCGCAACCGCCACGCCTCGATCCTGCTCGTCCTCGAGGCCACCGCCGAGGCGCTGGCAGAGGCCGAGGCGGCGGCCTGAGCCGGGTCCGCCCCTTTCGGGGAGATTTCCGCATCTCCACATGAAAAGACGCCGCCTTCCGGGGGGAAGGCGGCGCGAGGCAGCGATTTCCGATCGACCGGCGCGTGGCTCTGGCGGAGCCGGGGACTGGGGACAGGCGCGAAACCGGACGGAGAACCGCGAGGCAGAAACGAAAAGGCTCAGAAGAACGACGGCAGGTGCAGACCGACGAAAAGCATCGCCACGAGCGACATGACCCCGGCCGCATCCTCGATCAGCGTCCCGCGCGTCCGGATCAGCACCGATTTCAGCTCTCTCGTCATGGCAACCTCCGCCGTTGTTGCACCTTTGTTCTCATATCGGCGACGATTCGTAAAGAACTTTATGAGAACATTCGTGAACGAAACGGGTTCAGCCGACATTGATCAGGCGGATCGCCCGGTCCTGCTCCATCAGCCACAGAAGCACCCGGGCCGCCGCGCCGCGCGGGGAGGCAAGGCCCGGGTCGTCCGCCAGCAGCTTGCGCGCATCGCTCTGCGCCACCGCCATCAGCGCCGACTGGCGTTCCAGATCGGCGATGCGGAAGCGTGGCAGCCCCGACTGCGCGGTGCCGATCAGATCGCCCGCGCCGCGCATGGCGAGGTCCTCCTCGGCGATGCGGAACCCGTCCTCGGTCTCTCGCAGAATTTGCAGGCGGCGTTCGGCGCCCTCGCTCAGCGGCGACTGATACATCAGGAGGCAGGTCGATTCCGCCACTCCCCGCCCGACCCGCCCGCGCAACTGATGGAGCTGCGCCAACCCGAAGGTCTCGGCCCGCTCGATCACCATGATCGAGGCTTCGGGCACGTTGACGCCGACCTCGATCACCGTCGTCGCCACCAGCACCCTGGTCCGGCCGGCGACGAATCCCTCCATCGCCGCATCCTTCTCGGCCGGGGCCATCTGGCCGTGCACCAGGCCCACCACGCCCTCGCCGAGCGCGGCGCGGAGCGCCCGGAAGCGGTCTTCGGCCGCGGTCAGGTCGATAAGCTCGGATTCCTCGACCAGCGGGCAGACCCAGTAGGCCCGCCGCCCCTCGGCAACCGCGTGCCGCAGATGGCCCACCACCTCGTCATAGCGCGCGGAGGAAACGAGCGCCGTCCTGACCGGTTTCCGCCCCGGCGGCTTTTCGTCCAGCACTGAGACATCCATGTCGCCATACTGCGCGAGGCTCAGGGATCGCGGGATCGGCGTCGCCGTCATCACCAGCACATCGGCGGTGAGCCCCTTTGCCGCAAGCTCCATCCGCTGGGCGACGCCGAAGCGGTGCTGTTCGTCGACGATGGCAAGGCGGAGGTCGTGGAAGGCGACCTCCTTCTGGAAGAGCGCGTGGGTGCCGACGAGGATATGGATGTCGCCCCGCGCCAGGGCCGCGAGTTTCGCGGCCCGCTCCGCGCCGCGGTCGCGCCCCGTCAGCACCTCGACCACCACGCCCGCGGCCTCGGCGAGCGGGCGCAGGCTGTCAAGATGCTGGCGGGCGAGGATTTCGGTGGGGGCCATCATCGCCCCCTGCCCGCCCGCCTCGACCGCCGAGAGAAGCGCGAGGAAGGCCACCAGGGTCTTGCCCGCCCCGACGTCGCCCTGCAGAAGCCGGTTCATCCGCGTCGTCGCGGCCATGTCGGCGGTGATCTCGGCCAGCGCACGGGTCTGCGCGGCGGTCGGACGGTAGGGCAGCGCCGCCAGCACCCTGCGCTGCAACGCGCCCGTCCCCACCGTCGCCCTCCCCTTGCCGCGCCGCACCGAGGCGCGCGCCAGCGCCAGCGTCAGTTGATGGGCGAAGAGTTCGTCATAGGCGAGCCGCTGGCGCGCCGGTGCCTCGGCGGCGATGTCGCCCATGTGGCGGGGCGCGTGGGCGGCGCGCAACCCTTCGGCCCAGCCCGGCCAGCCCTCGCGCGCCTTCAGCGCCGGGTCGATCCAGTCGGCAAGGCCGGGCGCGCGGGACAGCGCGCCGCCGACCGCCTTCTGCACCGCCTTCTGGCCAAGCCCGGCGGTCAGCGGATAGACCGGCTCGAACGCCGGCAGGTCGGCGGCTTCCTCGGGGCGCAGGATATGGTCGGGGTGCGCCATCTGGGCGATCCCGTCGAAAAGCTCCAGCTTGCCGGAAACGATGCGGCGCTGGCCGGTCGGCAACTGCCGCTGGAGCCAGTCTCCCCTGGCGTGGAAGAACACCAGTTGCCATTCCGTCTCGGCGTCGCGGACGAAGACGCGCGCGGGCCCGCCCTTGCGCCGGGGGGCGGCATGCGCGCCGACGGTGACCTCGACCGTGACGGTGCCCGGCAGGGTCGCCCCCCGGATCGTCGGGCGGAGCCTGCGGTCGATCACCGCATGGGGCAGCGTGAAGAGAAGGTCGCGCGGCCGCTCCACCCCGATCTGGACAAAGAGCTTCGCCGACTTCGGCCCGACGCCCTCCAGCGTTTCCAGCCCGGCAAAGAGCGGGAAGAGAATCGCCGGCCGGCTCATCCGCCGATGAGCCTCAGCCAGGCGTCCTCGTCGATCGTCTCGATGCCGAGCCGTTCGGCCTCCTTCGCCTTCGATCCCGCGCCGGGGCCGGCGATGACGAGGTCGGTCTTAGCCGAGACCGAGCCCGCGACCTTGGCCCCCAGCGCCTCGGCCCGCGCCTTGGCCTCGGCCCGCGTCATCTTCTCCAGCGCTCCGGTGAAGACCAGGGTCTTGCCTGATATTTCAGAATCCTGCACCACGGGCTTGTGAAAATCCTGCGGGGAAACTTGCTCTAACAGTCGATCCACCGCGGGGCGCGAACCAACTCCTTCAAAGAATCGGACGATTGAATAGACCGTTACGGGACCAACCCCTTCAAGCGGCAATACTGCTGAGCAGATCCTTTCATCCTCAACTACGAAGTGTTCCAAAAATTTTGAGCAACTACTCCAGCCGCCGTATCCATCCCAGAGAAACACAGGGTCACTGTTGTTAGTAAGTAATACAGAGAATCTGCTCCAATAATAGTGGAGTCTTTCCAAGTGCTCGGAGAGTTGCACCGAGAATTCGTTAATATCACCAAAGTATGACATGGCGTCTTCATACTTGCGTGGATACAACCTTGTGTTCTTGAAAATTCTATCGAAGATGGTTTTTGCAGCAACCACATCTGCAACGAGCGGTCGAGAACCCAAAGCATGGCGGAGATTGGCGAGCAATCCAACACCCGCAACGCCCTTGAAATTGAAGAGACCGTTCCAGAAGGTAAGCTCCTTCTTTCGAACCTCATGCGCAATTTCGCACACGGCAAGCCAGTCAAACGCATCTGATAAAGCCGTTCTTCTCCAATACCGCATCGACAGAGATACGCGTTGCGTCTTCACGTCGTGAAGTGTTTCAATCAAATGCTCCCATCTGGTGTGATAGGCAGCCAGTTCACTCGCGGCGGTTTCTCCCACATTCGGAATACCAAGCGCGAAGATCAGTCTGTTGAGGGGGATTTTCCGCCTGTCTTCAATGGCCTGAAAGAGGTTCTTCACGGATTTCTCGCCGAAGCCCTCGCGGTTCTTCAGCTTGGCCAGATTGGCCGTATCGCGCGCTGCCAGCGTGAAGATGTCGGCAGGCTCCCGGATCGGCAGCAGATCGTCGCGGTAGAACATCTCGATCTGCTTCGGCCCCAGCCCCTCGATGTCGAAGGCGGCGCGGGAGACGAAGTGTTTGAGCCGTTCCAGCGCCTGCGCCGGGCAGATCAGCCCGCCGGTGCAGCGGCGGACCGAATCCCCCTCCTCGCGCACCGCGTCCGAGCCGCATTCGGGGCAGGTCGCGGGAAAGGCGTAGGGCACCGCCCCCTCCGGCCGCCGCGTCAGATCCACGTCGGCGACCTTGGGGATGACGTCGCCCGCCCGGTAGACCTGCACCCAGTCGCCGACGCGGATGTCCTTGCCGCCGCGGATCGCCTCGCCGCTGGCGGCCCGTCCGGCGATGTAGTCCTCGTTGTGGAGCGTCGCGTTCGAGACGACGACGCCGCCCACCGTCACCGGGAGGAGCCGCGCGACCGGCGACAGCGCGCCGGTGCGGCCGACCTGGATGTCGATCGCCTCGAGCCGGGTCCAGGCAAGCTCGGCGGGGAACTTGTGCGCGATGGCCCAGCGCGGCGTGGTGGAACGGTAGCCGAGCCGGTGCTGGAGCGCGAGGTCGTCGACCTTGTAGACCACCCCGTCGATGTCGTAGCCGAGCGTCGCGCGCTTCTGCTCGATCTCCCGGTATGCGGCCAGAAGCGCCTCCGGCCCGTCGCAGAGCCGCGTCAGCGGGTTGGTGGCGAAGCCAAGCCGCCCGAGCCGTTCGATCGCGCCGATCTGGGTGTCGGCGAGCGGTTCGGAATGCGCGCCCCAGGCATAGGCGAAGAACCGCAGCGGCCGCGATGCGGTGATCGCCGCGTCAAGCTGGCGCAGCGATCCGGCGGCGGCGTTGCGGGGGTTGGCGAAGGTCTTTTCGCCCGCCTCGGCCGCGCGCGCGTTCAGCGCGGCGAAATCGGCGTGACCCATGTAGACCTCGCCGCGGACCTCGATCAGCGCGGGCGCGCCCGACAGTCGCTGCGGGATGTCGCGGATGGTGCGCGCGTTGGCGGTGACGTTCTCGCCGGTCTCGCCGTCGCCCCGGGTGGCCGCGCGGACAAGCTGGCCATCTTCGTAGCGCAGCGCGAGCGACAGCCCGTCGATCTTGGGCTCGGCCGTGTAGAGCAGCGGCGCATCGGCGCCGAGGCTCAGGTAGCGGCGGATGCGGTCGTCGAATTCGGCGATCTCCTCGGGCGCGAAGGCGTTCCCGAGGCTCAGCATCCGCACCTCGTGGCGGACCTTGGCGAAGGTCTCCGACGGCGCCGCGCCGACCGCCTGCGTCGGACTGCCGGCGCGGGCGAGATCGGGAAACCGGGTCTCGATCGCTTCAAGCCGACGCTTCAGCGCATCGTAGTCCGCGTCCGATATCTCGGGCGCGTCGAGCGTGTGGTAGGCACGGTTGGCGCGCTCCACCGCGGCGGCGAGGCCCGCCCATTCCGCCTGCGCCTCCGCCTCGGACAGCGCCTCGGACAGCGCCTCGAGCGGCCGGTTGCCGCCGGGCACCGGGCGTCGGTCGCGGTCGCCGCCAGAGGAGCCGGATCTGTCCTTATCCGCCGACATGAATGACCTCCCCCGATGCTGGCCCGAATTGTTAGGGCGCGCGTCGGCGGAGGTCCAGTCTCGCGTCACCGGCGGAAGCCTGCCCCCGGGGGCAAGGCAGCCGCGATCGGAGATGTCAGGCGCCGACGGCGATCCGGCGCGGCGCATCGGCCGCGGGTTCGCGCAGGACATAGCCGCGGCCCCAGACCGTCTCGATGTAATTGTCGCCGCCGGTCGCCTCGGAAAGCTTCTTGCGGAGCTTGCAGATGAAGACGTCGATGATCTTGAGTTCCGGCTCGTCCATGCCGCCGTAGAGATG
>JAUQYA010000117.1 GCA_030837785.1 Albidovulum sp. | reverse complement strand
TGCCGTGACCGGCGCGATGACTGCACGTTTCCAAGCGCAGCGCGGAATGCTATCGTAACCAAATCGAGCCAGAAAAGAGGCGGCAGACCCCATGATGACCAAGCTTTCGACGATCCTTCTTCTGACCGGCGCGCTGGCGCTTTCGGCCTGCAACAATCCCGACCGCTTTGGCGGCGCCGGTGCCGGGGCGGGCGGCACGGGTGGCGCCGGCGGCATCAGCGGCGGTGCGCTGGGCGACCCGAGCGACCCGAACTCGATCGCCTATTTCAACCAGACGATCGGCGACAAGGTGCATTTCGCCGTCGACCAGTCGACGCTTTCGGCCGAGGCGCAGTCGACCCTGACCCAGCAGGCCGGCTGGCTGAACCAGCACCCGGCCTATACCGCGATCATCGAGGGGCATGCCGACGAACAGGGGACGCGCGAATACAACATCGCGCTGGGCGACCGGCGCGCCAACGCGGTGAAGGCCTACCTGATTTCGCAAGGGATCGGCGGCAACCGGCTCCAGACCGTCTCCTACGGCAAGGAACGCCCGCTGGCGGTCTGCTCGGACGAGGCCTGCTACACCCAGAACCGCCGCGCGGTGACCGTGATCGGCGCGGGCGCGGGCGTCTGAGGCGGCAATGCTGCGCCCCATCCGGTTCCTTCTGGCGGCGGCCGTCCTGGCCGCCTCCGCAGCCCAAAGCCCCGCGCAGGACAAGGCGCAGACGCTGGCCGACATCCGGGCAGAGCTTGGCACGCTTGCAAGCGAGTTGCAGGCGCTCAGGTCGGAACTGATGGAGGGCGGCGAGGCGGCGATGCAGGCCGCGGGCGGCGCCTCGGCGCTCGACCGGATGAACGCGATCGAGGCGCAGCTTTCGCGGCTGACCTCGGAAACCGAGGCCTTGCAGAACCGGGTCGGCCGGGTCGTGACCGACGGGACGAACCGGATCGGCGATCTGGAATTCCGCCTGTGCGAACTGGAGGAGGGCTGCGACACCGCAAGCCTTCCGGTCACCCAAAGCCTTGGCGGGGAGGCCGGCGCGACGCCGGCCCCGGCCATTGCCCCGGCGGTCACCCCTGCCGTGCCCGCGCCCGCCGCGGGCGCCACCCCGGAGCTTGCCGTCAGCGAGCAGGCGGATTTCGATCGGGCGAAGGGGGCGCTCGATTCCAGTGACTTTCGCGGCGCCGCTGACCAGTTTGCGGCCTTTACGCAATCCTACCCGGGCGGCCCCCTGACCGGCGAGGCGAACTACCTGCGCGGCGAGGCGCTGACCCAGCTTGGCGACACGTCGAACGCCGCCCGGGCCTATCTCGAGGCGTTCTCGGGTGCGCCGGACGGGCCGCGCGCGCCGGCCGCGCTTCTGAAACTTGGCGCCGCACTCGGGCTTCTCGGCCAGTCGCAGGAGGCCTGCGTGACGCTGGGCGAGGTCGGCACCCGCTTCCCGACCGCGCCCGAGGCGGTGGAGGCCACGACCGCGATGCGGTCGCTCGGCTGCCAGTGACGGAGGCCGAGCGGCCCGGTTCCGACGGCGAGGACGCCTTTCTTCTTCACGTTCCCGAATGGACGTATCCGGGCGAATGGCCGGCGCGGATCGCGGTCGCTGTTTCCGGCGGCAGCGATTCGATGGCGGCCCTGCATCTTGTCGCGCGGCTTGCGGGGCATCGCGGCGGCACCGTCCATGCCGTGACGGTCGACCATCGGCTCCGGCCCGAGGCGGCGGAGGAGGCCCGCTTCGTCGCGTGCGCCTGCGAAAGGATCGGCGTGGCGCACGAGACGCTCGTGTGGGAACACGGCGAGATCGGCGGCAACCTTCAGGATCAGGCGCGCCGGGCGCGCCATGCGCTGATCTCGGGCTGGGCCCGGCGGAACGGGATCGGCGACATCGTGCTCGGCCACACCGCCGACGACCAGGCCGAGACCTTCCTGATGGGGCTGGCGCGAGAGGCCGGGATCGACGGGCTGTCGGGGATGCGCCGGTCATGGCAGGAGGGTGGCGTCCGCTGGGCCCGGCCTTATCTTCAGACCCCCCGCCGCGATCTGCGCGCCTACCTCACCCGCCACGGCATCGGCTGGGTCGAGGACCCGTCGAACGCCGACGAACGCTTCCTGCGGGTCAGGGCGCGGCGCGCGCTGGTCGCGCTCGCGCCCCTCGGGATCACGGCCGAGGGTCTCGCCCGCGCCGCCACCAACCTCGCGCTCGCCCGGGCCGACCTCGTCGACCTGGCGCTGGGCGCGGCGGCCGCGATCACCCGGACCGACGCGGGCGGGGTGATCTTCGACCTTAGGGGCTGGAAGCGGGCGGGCAACGACACGCGGCGCAGGCTGCTGATCGCCGCGCTGCGCTGGGTGGGCTCGGCCCCCCATGCGCCGCGGGCCGGAGAGACCGCCCGATTCGAGGCGGCGATCTGGCAGGGGCGGGCGGCGACGCTCGCAGGTTGCCGGCTCCGCACCGGCGATGCCGAGTTCAGCATCATCCGCGAACCGAGCGCCGTGGCCGGACTGGCAACGCCGACCGACGCGATCTGGGACGGCCGCTGGCGCCTGCATGGCCCGCACGGGCCGGGGTTGACGGTGCGGGCGCTCGGTTCCGACGGGCTGCGGGCGTGCAAGGCCTGGCCTGCGACCGGGCACGGCAAACCCGCGCTGGTGGTCTCGCCCGCAGTCTGGCGGGGGGATGCGCTCGTCGCGGCGCCCCTGGCGGGGATGGCGAACGGCTGGACGGCAGAAATCGCCACAGACTTCCCTTCCGCCCTTTTAACGCATTGAACCCCGCCGCCGTATCTCTATTTTAGAGGAAAGCCCGCGCGCCCCGGTGTCGCGGCGACGCTGCGTTTGGAGGTCCCCTTTGGGTAACGCGAGAAACATCGCCTTCTGGGTCGTGCTGTTCCTGTTGATCCTGGCATTGTTCAACCTGTTCGGGAACGGCCAGACCTCGATGAACGCGCGCTCGATGGCCTATTCCGACTTCGTGCGGAAGATCGACGCGGGCGAGGTGAGCGCGGTCGTCATCGACGGCGAGCAGATCCAGATCCAGACCAAGGACGGCCAGACCTTCGTCACCGTCCAGCCGCAGAGCGAGCAGATGAACGACAAGCTCGTCGAGACGCTGATCTCGAAGGACGTGTCGGTCAGGGCGGAACGCCAGCAGCAGTCGGGGTTCTTCTCGGTCCTGTCGCTGTGGCTGCCCTTCCTTGTCCTCATCGGCATCTGGATCTTCTTCATGAACCGGATGCAGGGCGGCGGGCGCGGCGGCGCGATGGGCTTCGGCAAGTCGCGCGCCAAGCTCCTGACCGAAAAGCACGGGCGGGTGACCTTCGACGACGTGGCCGGCATCGACGAGGCCAAGGAGGAGCTGGAGGAGATCGTCGAGTTCCTGCGCAACCCGCAGAAGTTCAGCCGTCTCGGCGGCAAGATTCCGAAAGGCGCGCTCCTGGTCGGCCCTCCGGGCACCGGCAAGACGCTGCTGGCCCGCGCGATCGCCGGCGAGGCGGGCGTGCCCTTCTTCACCATCTCGGGCTCAGACTTCGTGGAAATGTTCGTGGGCGTGGGCGCATCCCGCGTGCGCGACATGTTCGAACAGGCCAAGAAGAACGCGCCCTGCATCGTCTTCATCGACGAGATCGACGCGGTGGGCCGGTCGCGCGGCATCGGCTATGGCGGCGGCAACGACGAACGCGAGCAGACGCTGAACCAGCTCCTGGTCGAGATGGACGGGTTCGAGGCCAACGAGGGCGTGATCATCATCGCAGCCACCAACCGGCCCGACGTGCTCGACCCCGCGCTCCTGCGTCCGGGCCGCTTCGACCGGCAGGTGCAGGTGCCGAACCCCGACATCAAGGGCCGGGAGAAGATCCTGTCGGTCCACGCCCGGAAGGTGCCGATGGGCCCCGACGTCGATCTGCGCGTGATCGCGCGGGGCACGCCGGGCTTTTCCGGCGCCGACCTTGCCAACCTGGTGAACGAGGCGGCGCTTCTCGCCGCGCGGGTGGGCAAGCGCTTCGTTTCGCTCGAGGACTTCGAGAAGGCCAAGGACAAGGTCATGATGGGCCCTGAGCGGCGCAGCATGGTCATGACCGAGGACGAAAAGAAGCTGACCGCCTATCACGAGGCAGGCCATGCGATCGTCGGCATCCACGTGCCGCAGCACGACCCGGTCCACAAGGTCACGATCATCCCGCGCGGCCGCGCGCTCGGCGTCACCTTCTACCTGCCCGAACGCGACAAGCTGTCGCTGACGCGCGAGGCGGCGCTGTCGCAGCTTGCCTCGACGATGGGCGGCAAGGCGGCGGAGGAACTGGTGTTCGGGCCGCAGAACGTGACCAACGGCGCCTACAGCGACATCCAGCATGTCACCCGGCTGGCCACCGCGATGGTCAGCCAGTGGGGCATGTCCGACAAGCTCGGCAACATCAACTACACCTCGACGCAGGAAAGCTTCCTCGGCAGCCAGTCGCACTTCAATGCGTCGGAAGAAAGCCGCGAGATCATCGACCAGGAGGTGCGGCGGCTGGTCGACGAGGCTTATGAGCGGGCGAAGGCGATCCTGAAGGACAACTGGCAGGAGATGGACAACCTCGCCCAGGGTCTTCTGGAGTTCGAGACCCTGACCGGCGAGGACATGATGCGCGTCATCCGCGGCGACAAGCCGCGCGACGAGAGCGAGGGCGGCGGCGGCGCCGAAAAGGCGCCGGAGACCCCGATCCTGACCACGGTGCCGAAGACCAAGAAGCCCAAGGCGCCGAAGGGCGGCCTGGAACCCGAACCCTCGGCCTGACCCGGGTCAACGCCCGGGAGGGGTACGATGGCGGTGCGCGACTGGAACCCGGAAGGCTACGCGCGCTTCGGCGACCTGCGGCTCAGGCCCGCGCTCGACCTTCTGGCGCGGGTGGGGGCGCTGCCCGCGGGCGCGGTCGTCGATCTTGGCTGCGGCAACGGTGCGGCGGGTCCGGCGCTGAGGGAGAGGTTCGGCCCCGACCGGCGGATCGTCGGCCTTGATGCCTCGCCGGCGATGCTGGAGGCGGCGGGCCGGGGCGAGGCCTACGATGCGCTGGTCAAGGGCGACGCGGCGCAGTGGACGGCGGACCGGCCGGTCGCGCTCATCTTCTCGAACGCGGCGCTGCAATGGCTGGCCGATCACGGCCGGCTGCTGCCGCGGCTTGCAGCGCAACTGGTGCCCGGCGGGGTGCTGGCGGTGCAGATGCCGCGCCAGTACGGCGCGCCGTCGCACCGCTTCCTGCGCGACTTCGCAGCCGAGATGTTCCCCGACCGCTTCGACCTTGCGGCCTGGGTGGCGCCGGTGGCGCCGCCGGTCGATTACCACCGGATGCTTGCACCGCTCGGCGGGGTCGACGTGTGGGAGACGGACTATGTCCAGCGTCTCGATCCGGTGGCCGACGGGCACCCGGTGCGCCGCTTCACCGAGTCCACGGCGATGCGGCCCTTCCTCGACAGGCTGTCCGCGCCCGAGGCGGCGGAGTTCGTCGCGCGCTATGACGCGGCACTCGGCTCGGCCTACCCGGTGGAGAGGGACGGCTCTGTCCTCTTCCCGTTCCGCAGGCTGTTCTTGGTGCTGACGGTGTGATCCCCGGCAAGGGTCAGAGCAGGATCCGGACAGCCGAGGCGAAGGCGAGGCCGACGGCGAAGGCGGTGTTCACGATGATGGTCGCTGTCTGCATCGTATCCTCCCGGGTTCACCGGACGGCAACGCGGGATGACGGCGGTGGTTCCCCGGGCGGGGACCGGTTTTCCGATCGGAAACGGCATCTGGCGATTCCGCGTCGGATTGCGTCGCAATCCATCCTGACCGCGCCGCCGGGCAAGGCTATAGGGCGCACAAGGCAGGCCCTCTGACGGGCGAAAGGGAGACAACCGAGAAATGGCGTTCAAGACCGATATCGAAATCGCGCGCGAGGCGAAGAAGAAGCCGATCCAGGAAATCGGCGACAAGCTCGGCATCCCGTCCGAGCATCTTCTGCCCTACGG
>JAUQYA010000116.1 GCA_030837785.1 Albidovulum sp. | reverse complement strand
GCTGGCCCGAGCCGGAGGTCGCCTGGTCGGTCTTCGAGACGGCCGAGGGGCGCGGCATCGCCCATGAGGCCGCGCTCGCGGCCCGGGCCCATGCCTACGGCACGCTCGGCTGGACCACCGCGGTCAGCCTGATCAAGCCCGGCAACACCCGCTCCGCCGCGCTGGCGGAGCGCCTCGGCGCCCGGATCGAGGGGCGGCACGCGCACCCGGCGCACGGGCTCATGGATGTCTGGCGTCATCCCTCGCCGGAGGCGCCATGACCGCCCCCCCCACGCTCCATACCGCGCGGCTGACATTGCGCGCCCCGAGGCTCGCCGACTTCGAACACTGGGCGGCGTTCTTCGCCTCGGACCGCTCGCGCCACGAACGCGGGCCCCTGGACCGGGTGGAGGGCTACCGCGCCTGGGCCGCCGACGTGGCGCTCTGGAACCTGCGCGGCTACGGCGCCTTCGGCCTCGACGACCGCGCCACCGGCGCCTATCTCGGCGAGGTCGGCATCTACCAGCCCGAGGGCTTCCCCGAGCCGGAACTGGGCTGGTTCGTGGTGCCCGGAGCCGAAGGCAGGGGATACGCCGCCGAGGCCGCCCGCGCCGTCATGGACTGGGTGCGGACCTCGTTCGGCTGGCCGCGCCTTGTCTCGATCATCGACCCGGCCAACAGCCGCTCGATCGCGCTCGCCCTCCGCCTCGGGGGCGTGATCGACCCGACACTCCCCGGCGTCGATCCCGGCGACGTGGTGATCCGCCATGACCTCGGGGGACGCGCATGACCCCGGTCCTCGCACATACGCCGGTCATCGAAACAGAACGGCTGACGCTGCGCGCGCCCGGCCGCGACGACTGGCCGGCCTTCAACGCCTTCATCGCCAGCCCCCGCGCCGATTTCGTCCGCTCCACCGCCTATGACCCCGAACTGGCCTGGCGCGGCTTCGGCCATCTCGTCGGCCACTGGGTGCTGCGCGGCTTCGGCGTGTTCGTCTTCACCCTGAGGGGCGAGACCTCCGCGCTCGGCATGGCCGGGCCGTGGTTTCCCGAAGGCTGGCCCGAGCGCGAGATCGGCTGGGCGGTCTGGGACGGCGCGGCCGAGGGCAAGGGCTATGCCTTCGAGGCCGCCGCCGCCGCGCGCCGCTTCGCCTTCACCAGCCTCGGCTGGAAAACCGCCGTCAGCTACATCGCCCCGGCGAACGCCCGCTCCATCGCGCTCGCGCGCCGTCTCGGCGCGGTGCCCGACGATGCCGCCGCCCATCCCGGCACCGACCCCTGCCTCGTCTTCCGTCACGCCGGGCCGGAGGTGCGGGCATGATCCGGCCCTGGGAAATGGCGGCGACGGGCGCAGCCGGCGCGCTTGCCGCCGGCATCGCGGATCGGGTGCCGGTTCTGGCGACCGGACGCCTGCGGCTCCGCGCGCCGCAGATCGCGGATTTCCAGCCCTGTGCCGACATCCTCATGTCGGACCGCGCCGCCGGGCTCGGCGGCCCCTTCGGCCGCGACGGCGCCTGGAACGACTTCTGCCAGGCCGTCGCGGGCTGGATGCTGCGCGGCATGGGCGTCTGGACGATCGCGCCGCGCGCCGGCGGGGCACATGCGGGCGGCGAGGTGCTCGGCTTCGGCTACCTCTGGCAGGAATACGGCGACCCGGAGCCGGAGATCGGCTGGATCCTCACCGGGGCGGCCGAAGGCAGGGGCTTCGCGCAAGAGGCGGCGGAGGCGATCCGGGCGCATGCCTTCGGCACGCTGGGCATGGCCACGGTCGTCAGCTACGTCGATCACGACAACGCCCGCTCCGTGGCACTTGCCGAACGGCTGGGCGCGGTCCGCGACCCCGGGGCCGAGGCCGCGCTCGCCGGGTCCGTCCGCGTCTACCGCCACCGCCCGGAGGGCCGCGCATGACCCCGCCGCTTCTTCGTTGCCCAAATACCCAATCCCCGGTGAACGTCCCGCGCGCCCTGTCGGGACGGAAAACCGACGGATGTCCGACGCCGGCGGGACGCCGAACCGACGCCGGGATCCAGCCGAGGAGGGCCGCATGACCGACGCCACCGCCCGCGCCGCCGCGCTCCTGAAGGAGCATCGGGAAAGCATCGACCGGCTCGACGCGATCCTCGTCTACACGCTGGCTGAGCGGTTCAAGCACACCCAGTCGGTGGGCCGGCTCAAGGCCGCCCACGACCTGCCGCCCTCCGACCCGGCGCGCGAGGCCGAACAGATCGCCCGGCTCGAACGGCTTGCCGAGGCGGCCGACCTCGACCCGGAATTTGCCAGGAAATTCCTGAACTTCGTCATCAGCGAAGTGATCCGGCACCACGAGAGACTGCAGAAGTAAGGCGGGGCTCGCTCCGCCACAACCACGCCATTTCAAAGGAGAAAACGACATGGCCATGAAGATCCGTCTCGCCCGCGGGGGCTCCAAGAAGCGCCCCTACTACTCGATCGTCGCCGCCGACTCGCGCATGGCGCGCGACGGCCGCTTCATCGAGAAGCTCGGCACCTACAATCCCCTTCTGGCGAAGGACAGCGAAGACCGCATCAAGATGAACATGGAGCGGGTGCAATACTGGCTCGGCCAGGGCGCCCAGCCGACCGACCGGATCGCGCGGATGCTCGAGGCCGCCGGGGTCCGGGAAAAGGCCACCCGCGCCAACCTGAAGAAGGGCGAGCCGGGCGCCAAGGCGAAGAAGCGCGCCGAGGAAAAGGCCGCAAAGACCGCCTCGGAATGAGGCACGGGGGCCCATGCTGATCGGCTTTTTCCTGCGCCGGACGGTCACGCTCCTCATGTGTGCGGGGTCGTTCTGGCTGGGGCTGAAGGCCGACCGGCTGGTCCGGCCGGAACCGGCGGCCGCCGTCTGTCCGGAGGTGACCGATGGCGGCTGACCGCATCTGCGTCGGCGCGATTTCGGGCGCCTTCGGCGTCAGGGGCGAGGTGCGGCTGAAGAGCTTCTGCGCCGAGCCTGCGGCAATCGCCTCCTACGCGCCGCTTTACACCGAGGACGGCGCCAGGAGCTTCGGCGTGACGATCACCCGCGCGATTCCCGGCGGGCTTGCCGCGCGGCTCTCGGGCATCGCCACCAAGGAGGAGGCCGACGCGCTGCGCGGCACCTCGCTCTATGCCGACCGCGACCGGCTGCCCAGCCTGCCGGATGACGAATTCTACCATGCCGACCTGATCGGGCTGGCGGTCTTCGACACCGGCGGCGTCCAGCTCGGCACCGTGCGGGCGATCTACAACCACGGCGCCGGCGACATCCTGGAAATCCTCGCGCCGGGCCGCCGCGCCGGTCTCCTCCTGCCCTTCACCCGGGCGGTGGTGCCGACCGTGGACCTGACGGCGGGCCGCATCATCGCCGACCCGCCGGAGGAGACCGAGGGATGACCGGCGTCAGGCCCAAGTCCCACGGGCGGCTTTCCATCTCCGCCTCGTCCCGCCCCCGCGACCTGATGGCCGAGGCGGGGCGGGTCAAGGGGGCCTGGGCCGCGCGGATCATCACGCTTTTTCCCGAGGCCTTCCCCGGCACGCTCGGCCTGTCGCTCACCGGCAAGGCGCTGGCCGAGGGGCTCTGGGCACTTGAAACCCTCGACCTCCGCCTCTTCGGGATCGGCCGCCACCGCAACGTCGACGACACGCCCGCGGGCGGCGGCGCGGGCATGGTGCTGAGGGCCGATGTGGTCGCGAAGGCGCTCGACGAGGCCGCGATCGGCACGCCGCCCGACCGCGCCCGCTGGCCGGTCGTCTACCTCTCCCCGCGCGGCCGGCGCTTCGATCAGGCCACCGCCCGCCGGTGGGCCGGCGCGGAAGGCGTCACGCTTCTCTGCGGACGGTTCGAGGGCGTCGACCAGCGGGCGCTCGACCACTACGCGGTGGCGGAGGTGAGCCTTGGTGACTTCGTCCTCACCGGCGGCGAGATCGCCGCGCAGGCGATGATCGACGCCACGGTGCGGCTCCTGCCCGGTGTCCTCGGCAACGCCAGTTCCACCGAGGAGGAAAGCCATTCCCACGGGCTCTTGGAGCATCCGCAGTATACCAGGCCGGCGGTCTGGGAGGGGCGCGAGATTCCCCCGGTTCTGATCTCCGGCCACCACGGCGAGGTGGAGAAGTGGCGCCGCGCCGAGGCCGAGCGGCTGACGCGGGAGAGGCGACCGGACCTGTGGGAGGCCTACGTCCGGGGACGGCCCGGCGCGTGACCCGCCTCGCGGCATGAAATCCCTTGATCGCCGCCTCCCTTCCCCCTATACCCCGCCCGTCCGGGGCTCTGCCGAGTCGTGCGGACATGCTGCGCATTGGTCCATGCCCCTCGCTTTCTTCGGCAGGGGTCGCGGCCGGAAGTGGCACGAACAGGAAATGACGACCTGACCTCCGGCGGGCGCGCCCATACTCAGCGGCGCGGACCCGATGAAGACCAGGAGCTCTGAGGGCGCGAACACCATCGCGGGATCACCGCGAGCATTTGGAAAGGATCACGCGATGAACCTGATCGCTGAACTGGAGGCCGAGCAGATCGCCGCGCTTGGCAAGTCCATCCCGGACTTCAAGGCGGGCGACACCGTCCGCGTCGGCTACAAGGTGACGGAAGGCACGCGCTCGCGCGTCCAGAACTACGAAGGCGTCTGCATTTCCCGCAAGGGCGGCAACACGCTGGCGGCCTCGTTCACCGTCCGCAAGATTTCCTTCGGCGAGGGCGTCGAGCGCGTCTTCCCGCTCTATTCGACCAACATCGAGCAGATCGAGGTCGTCCGCCGCGGCCGGGTGCGCCGGGCGAAGCTCTACTACCTGCGCGACCGCCGCGGCAAATCCGCCCGGATCGCCGAAGTCACCAACTACAAAGAAAAAGCCGAGTAAGGAGCGGGACCATGAAAAAGGGCATCCATCCCGACTATCACACGATCGAGGTCAAGATGACCGACGGATCGACCTACCGCACCCGCTCCACCTGGGGCAAGGAGGGCGAGACGCTGGCCCTGGACATCGACCCGCTCGCCCATCCGGCCTGGACCGGCGGCTCGGCCAAGCTGATGGACACCGGCGGCCGGGTGTCGAAGTTCAAGAACAAATACGCCGGGCTCGGATTCTGATCCCGTTGCGCTTTGCAAGGCAAGGCGCACAACATATAGTAGAGGCGCGCTGGCAACAGCGCGCCTTTTGATTCCGGGCGAACCGGACGGTGAACGGGGACAGTCGTGGCGCATATCATCGTCGTGGGCAACGAGAAGGGCGGGTCGGGCAAGTCCACGACCTGCATGCATGTGGCGACCGCACTCGCCCGGATGGGCCACAGGGTCGGCGCGCTCGACCTCGACCTGCGCCAGCGGAGCTTCGGCCGCTACATCGAGAACCGCCGCGCCTTCGCGCGGAAAGAGGGGCTCGACCTGCCGATGCCGGACTACCGCGACCTGCCCGAGGTCGACCAGGCGAGCCTCGCGGCCGGCGAGAACATCCACGACCGGCGGCTCTCGGCGGCGATCGCGGGGCTGGAAAAGGACGCCGAGTTCATCATCATCGACTGCCCGGGTTCGCACACCCGGCTGTCCCAGGTGGCGCACTCGCTGGCCGACACGCTGATCACGCCCCTGAACGACAGCTTCATCGACTTCGACCTGCTGGCGCGGGTGGACCCGGACACCAGCCGGGTGATCGGCCCGTCGATCTATTCGGAAATGGTCTGGAACGCGCGGCAGCTCAGGGCGCGGGCGGGGCTGAAGCCGATCGACTGGATCGTGCTCAGGAACCGCCTCGGCGCGCAGCAGATGCACAACAAGCGGAAGGTGGGCGGCGCGCTCGAACAACTGGCGAAGCGGATCGGCTTCCGCGTGGCGCCGGGGTTTTCCGAGCGGGTGATCTTCCGCGAGCTTTTCCCGCGGGGACTCACGCTTCTCGACCTGAAGGATGTTGGGGTCGAGCGGCTCAACATCTCGAACGTGGCGGCCCGTCAGGAGGTGCGCGACCTGATGCGCGAACTGCACCTGCCGGGCGTCGAGGTGAGCTTCTGAGCCCGGTCAGGCCCCGGCTCGGACCTAGGCGGCGTCTTCATTTGAGGGATTCGCAGTTTGGCTGAGTTCTGATTCAAGATCGAAAACGGAGGCGATCTTGAGCAGACGAACTTTGAGCGACGGGCAATGGGCGCGGATCGAGCCGCTGGTTTCAGGCAAGAAGGGCGACCGGGGCCGGACAGGGACCGACAACCGGCGCTTCGTGGATGCTGTGCTTTGGCTGGCGCGGACGGCTTCTCCCTGGCGCGACTTGCCCCGGGAACTCGGGAATTGGCGCACCGTGCATTGCCGCTTCCGGCGCTGGACGCTCGCAGGGGTATGGGAAAACCTTTTCAAGGAGTTATCGCAAGGGCCGGACTTCGAATTTGTGCTGGTGGACGCTACGATCTGCAAGGCACATGCCGATGCGAGCGGCGCAAAAGGGGGGCTGAGGCTCACGCGATCGGCCGCTCGCGCGGGGGGCTGACCACCAAGATCCATGCCGCCGTCGATGCCCTTGGCCTGCCGATCCGTTTCGAGATCACGCCCGGGAACCGGGGCGACCGCCCGCAAGCTGAGGGGCTTATTGCCGGGCTTGAGGGCGTGGGCCATGTGATCGCGGACGCCGGATACGATGCCGACGCGCTGAGGACGTTCATTGCCGAAGAACTTGGGGCAACCGCGCAGATCAAGCAAAACCCCAGTCGTGCCGGGCACAAGGCCATCGACTGGCTGCTCTACAAGGAACGCCATTTGGTCGAGTGCTTCTTCAACAAGATCAAACGCTTCCGCAGGATCGCGCTGCGCTGCGAAAAGACCCTCCCCGCATTCCGAGCCTTCGTCTCTCTCGCCTGCGCGATGACATGGCTCGCCTGAATGAAGACGCCGCCTAAGGATCGTGAGGCTGGCACGCCACACCAGTCTTCGTGCCAGGGTCGTATTGGATGGGGGGCGGCCTGTAGGAGCGCGCGAATTGCCGCCGCATCCGGCACCTGAGTTCAGGTAGATTACGATGTCCGCGCGGTTCCGGCTGTCAACGGCGGTGCAAAACTAGTCCGGGGTAGCAGCGGGGTCGTCTTGCTGCGGACGGAGTAGAATCTGGCCGCCTTTTCCTTCTTGCGGCTACAGGGAGGGTGTGGAGATCTATACCGTGAAGTTATATCGGAAGGTGCGTCGGGCCTGTGCCGGGGGCATGAGTACGCGGCCAGTCAACCGCCTGCTATCCGGGGGGCGGCTGACTGATCGTCGACGCATTGGCGCTCGTCCTGCACAAATCAGATGTGGCCTACTTTTGCACCGCCGTTGACAGTCGGTGCAGAAGCGCCGCTCGCGACAGGTCATACCGTCACCGGGGCCGAAAGCTCCCGATGCACCGGCTCCAGCCCGAGCGCATCGCGCCTGGGTTCCAATGCGGCGAATTCCGCGAGGAGCCAGTCGCGCACCTTTTGCACCGCTGGGCGGCCGATTGCCGAGCGGCGCGCCACGAGTTGATAGAACATGCCCGTCCGCAGCAGGCGGCCGCCCGCAGGGACAAGTCCACCGCTAAGGACTTCGCCCGCCACGACATGCCACCAGCCGAGCGCCACGCCCTGGCCCTTGATTGCGCCCTGGATCACCAGCGCATAGTCGGAAAAGCTGAGTTCCGTTGCCTCATGCATCGGCCCGATCTCCATCGCTTCCAAAAAGCGGGGCCAGGGAATGCGCATCTTGCCGATCAGGCTGGCGAGGACTTGTCCTTTCAATCCCTCTGGCCCGTCGATCGGCCCATGGTCGCGGCGATAGGCTGGGCTGCAGACGGGGATCACCACCTCGGGAACCAGCGGCCAGGCCACGGTCTCCCCGTCGTCGGGCGGATCGTAGCGCAGGCCGATGTCGGCGGCGCCGAGCCGACCGTGCGGCTCTCCATGGATCAGATCCAGCCGCAGGGTGACCTCTGGCACTTCCCGGCGGAAATGATCGAAGCGCGGCATAAGCCAGTGGATTGCGAAGGCCGAAGTGACCGAGACCGTCACCACCGCGGGGTCCTGGACCCGGGTCTGGATCTCGCAGACGGCTTCCTCGATCTGCTCGAACCCGTCGCGTACTGCCCGATGTAGCAGGCGGCCTTCGGCCGTCAGCTCCAGCCCGCCGGAACCACGCAGAAACAGGCTGGTGCCGAGATGCCGTTCCAGCCGCGAGATCATCCGGCTGATCGCGGGTTGCGTCACGTTGAACTCACGTGCGGCGAGGGTGAAGTTGCAATGCCTCGCGGCCGCCTCGAACATGAAGAGGGCACTCGAAGAGGGCAGTCTGGCGCGCAGGGTCATTTGAGTTTCCAGTATGATTTCAGGTTATGTCGATCTTACTATTTATACCCTGATCGTGAAATATGCTGGTGCTAAGGTAACTTCAGATATGGTCGTTCGCCAGCGGCAGCCTGCCAGCAGAAAGTCCTCCGATTTGTCCGCCAGCTTTTCGCGCCTGATCTCTTCGCTCGCCATCCGAGGCCATGAGATCCGCAACCGCATCCTCTCGACCGGGCACCAGACCTGGCTGGCCGAAGGCAACCGGCCCAGTAAGGCGATGATTGCCTACCGCGAGGCGCGGGCGCGGGCCGGCACCGGGCTGATCGTCAACGAGGCGGCGCGGTTCCATCCTTCGGCCATCGGCGAAGCGCCGGATCTGACGCTGATCCATGACGATGCCATACCGCACTATGCGCGACTGGCGGCGGCAGTGCATCGCCACGGCGCCAAGATCTTCGGGCAACTGGCTCATCCCGGCCGGGTGACCCGGCGGATGACCAGTGGGATGCGTGGCGTGGTCTGGGCGCCTTCGTCGGCACCCGAGACCCGCGGTTTCTTGGGCGGACTTGTCGCTTCAGCAGGGGAACAGGAATGAGCGATGCCATTTCGGCGCTCCTGCGCCCCGATCGGCTGGCGATCGTGGGGGCCAGCCCGAAGGAGGGCAGCTTCGGCGCGAACCTGCTGCAATCCGTCCGTCATCTGGATTTTGCGGGCGAGGTGGTGCTGGTCAATCCGCGCTATGACCGGATCGGCTGCATGGTCTGCTATGGCAGCTTGGCGGAGGTGCCGGGTGGGGTGGACTGCGCGGCTTTCGCGGTGGGGGACGCACATCTGGTGGCCTCGATGACGGATGCCGCTAGGGCGGGCCTGCGGGGCGCTGTCCTGTTCGGCCGCGCCCATGGCGAGGAAGCGGGCCGTCCGCGCGCAGAGGTGGTGCGCGAAATCGCGCGCAGTGCCGGAATGGCGGTCTGCGGCGCGAATTGCATGGGCTTCGTCAACCTCGGCCATCGGCTGCAGTTGACCGGAATGCCCTTCAAGGCGCTGCCCGCACCTTCGGGCGTGGCGCTGATCTCGCATTCCGGCTCCAGCTGGTCGGGGCTGGTCGGCAACCGCCGCCAGATGGGCTTCGACTATGCTATCTCGGCGGGGCAGGAACTGACAACCGGCGCCGCCGACTTCATCCGTTTCCTTGTGGAGGCGACCGATGTGCGGGTGATCGCCTGCGTGCTGGAGACGGTCCGGAACCCCAGCGGATTCCTTGCCGCCGCCGATCTGGCGCGGGCGAAGGGCGTGCCGGTCATCGTGCTGAAACTGGGGCGCAGCGAGGCGTCAAAGCGTTTTGCCATCTCGCATTCCGGCGCGCTTTCCGGGTCGAACGCCGCCTATGACGCGGCGTTCGCGCGCCATGGCGTGGTTCAGGTGCGCAGCCTCGACGAATTGCTGGATACCGCCGAACTGATGGCCCTGCGCCGGATCATGCCCGCGCCGGGTATCGCGATCGGCACCGATTCCGGCGGCGAGCGGCAACTGATCGCCGACCTGGCCGCCGACCTTGGCCTGTCCTTCGCGGAACTGGCGCCGCAGACGCTTGCGGCCATCAATGCGCATCTCGATCCCGGAATGGAGGCATCGAACCCGCTCGACTATTGGGGCGATGGCGGCGATGTCATGGCCCCGGTGCTGGGCGAGATGGCGAAAGATCCCGGCGTCGGCATCGTGGTCATGGCCTCCAACCTGCCGCCGGACCGTCCGTTCTCGGAACAATCGGCGGCGGCCGTCCTCAAGGTTCATGCCAGGACCGGCAAGCCGGTGGCGGTGATGGGAAACATCGCCACCACGCTTTCCCCCGCTGTCGCCGAGGAACTGCGCGGGCAGGGTATCGCGGTGCTGATGGGCACGGTCAGCGGACTGGCCGCGCTTGGCCATTTGCGGAGCTGGCGCTTCGGGCCGGCCGAGAACGATACGACGCCACCCCTGCCGCTGTCGCCCGTGGCACGTGCGATCATTGCGGATGCGGGGCAGGACATGCTGCGCAATGCCGAGGGATTCCGGCTGCTGGAAGACGCTGGCATCCTCTGCGCCTCCTTCGCGGAAGTCCGGCGCCCGGAGGAGATTGCTGCCTTTGCCGCCAGCCACGGCTGGCCGGTCGTGCTGAAGATCGACGATGCGGCCATCGTGCATAAATCTGATCTGGGCGGTGTCTTCCTCGGGCTGAAGGATGCAGGAGAGGCGCAGGCGGCATGGGCTGCGCTTCGTGCGCGCCATCCGCAGGCACCGGTCATCGTGCAGGCCATGGCACAAGGTGTGGAACTGATCCTGGGCATGACCACCGACCCTGATTTCGGCCCGTTGGTCACGCTTGGCCTCGGCGGCGTCTTCACCGAGATCTTCCGCGACACCACGGCGCTCTTGCCACCCTTCGACCCCGAAACCGCGCGGCATGCGCTGGAGGGGCTGACGGCCTTTCCGCTGCTGACCGGCGCCCGCGGCCGCCCGCCCGCCGATCTGGAGACGCTTTGCACCCTGATTTCGCGTTTCAGCGCCTTCGCCGCAGGCGCCGCGGGCCGCATCGCCGAGATCGAGATCAACCCGGTCCTTGCGGGGCCGGAGGGGGCGCTTGCCGTCGACTGCCTTGCCCTGCGCCGGAAAGAGAAGCCGCACCATGAGCACTGACTACGAGGCGATCCGGGTCGAACTCTCCGACCAGGGCGTCGCCCATATCATCCTCAACCGCCCGCGCGTACTGAATGCGATCAATTCGGTGATGATGCGCGAAGTGAACGAGGTCATGGACGCTCTGGAACGCGATCCCGCGGTGCGCTGCTTCATCCTTTCGGGCGAGGGGAGGGCTTTTTCCGCTGGCTTCGACCTGAAGGAATCCGCCGCGGCAGGCGAGCGGACGATTCAGGACTGGCGCTGGGTGCTGGAGGCGGATTTTGATTTCGTCATCCGATTTTGGGACTGCCCGAAGCCGACCATCTCGGCCATCCACGGCCATTGTATTGGCGGCGGGCTGGAACTGGCCGTGGCCTGCGACATCGCCATCGCGGGCGAGGATGCGGTCTTCGGTGAGCCCGAGGTGCGGTTCGGCTCGGGCATCGTCGCCATGATGCTGCCCTGGATGGTGGCGCCGAAGCATGCCAAGGACATCCTGCTGACCGGCAACGACCAGATCAGCGCCAGCCGGGCAGCCGAGATCGGCCTGGTGACCGAGGCAGTCCGGGAGGGCCGTCATGTGGATCGGGCTTTCGAGAAGGCGCGCGAGATCGTTGCGGCGGCTCCCCTCTCGGTGGAACTGACCAAGCGGGCGATCAACCGCAGTTTCGACATCCGCGGCATGCGCAACGCGCTTCTGGCGGCGGTGGAAACCGACATCGTGATCGAAACCTCGGGCGGGGCCGAGCGCGCCGAGTTCAACCGCATCCGTAGGGAAGAGGGGCTGAAGGCCGCCATAGCTTGGCGCAACAGCCGCTGACCGAGGCCGGGGGCAGTCCCGGACAATCCGCAACAAGGGAGAACCGCCATGAAAGCCGCAGTCTTTTACCGCCCGGGAGAGAAGCTGAGCATCGAGGAGGTCGGCATCGACAATCCCGGCCCGCGCGAGGTGCTGATCCGCACCGCCGCCGTTGGTCTGTGCCATTCCGACCTCCATTACATCGACGGACTCTACCGCGTGGTGGCCCCGGCCGTCCTGGGGCATGAGACGGCGGGCATCGTCGAGAGGGTCGGCAAGGACGTGACTGGGTTGAAGCCGGGCGACCATGTGATCGGCTGTCTCTCGGTCTTCTGCGGCCATTGCGCCTATTGCACTACCGGGCGGCCCTACAACTGCGACCACCAGCACGAGACCCGCCGCCCGGAAACGGGGGCGCCGCGCCTTTCGCTGGGCGGGCGTTCGGTGCATCATTTCTACGATCTGGCGGGCTTTGCCGAGCAGATGCTGGTGCATGAACATGCGGTGGTGAAAATCCGCCCGGACATGCCTCTGGACCGGGCGGCGCTGATCGGCTGCGCGGTCACCACGGGGGTGGGGGCGGTGGCCAATACCGCGAAGGTGCCGGTTGGCGCCACCGTCGCGGTGATCGGCTGCGGCGGTGTAGGCCTGTCGGCGATCAACGGTGCGGCCATCGCCGGGGCGGGGCGGATCATCGCTATCGACATCCATGACGCGAAGCTGGACCTTGCCCGCACCTTCGGGGCGACCGATACGGTCAATGCCCGCACCTGCGACCCGGTCGAGGCGGTACGCGAGATGACCGTCGGCGGGGTGGAATATTCCTTCGAAGCACTCGGGCTGAAGGCCACCGCGGAACAGGCCTACGAGATGCTGCGTCCCTCGGGCACGGCCACCATTGTCGGCATGGTTCCCGAGGGGCAGAAGCTGGAGATCGACCCGGTTTCGCTGCTATCCGACCGTCGGCTCCAGGGCTCGAACATGGGGTCGAACCGTTTCCGGGTCGACATGCCGCGCTATGTCGATTTCTACATGGCGGGACGGTTGCATCTGGACCTGATGATCTCGAACCGGATCGGACTTGCCCAGATAAACGAGGGCTTCGCCGACTTGCGCAAAGGCGAACTGGCGCGGTCGGTGATCACCTTCCCGGCCTGACCGTTCCGCGCGCGCTCTGGAACATCGGGCCGGGGCCTGTCAGAAGAACACGGCTTGAGATGGGGCAGGGGGCTGGGTAGCATCCCGCCATGTCCCAACACTCGCCGTTCCGCTATTTCAAAACCAGCCCAGAGGTCATTCGCCTGGCGGTGATGCTGTACGTAGACAGTGTCAGACAAACTTGGCTTGAGGCCCGGCGGGGTGCCGGATAGCGTTTTGCCATGACCCAGCGCTCTCCCTTCCGGTACTTCATGTGTGGATGCCCCCTTTGGTGCAAGCGGTTTTCGAACGGTTTGAGCGTGTGATCGAGTGCGTTCATGTGTCAGGCCTTTACTGCGGCACTGAACATGGCCGCGGGCCGGTATGGCGATGCGCGGATCAGAGGCAACTCAAGACGGCGAGCTCAACGGCTCCTTGAAGTAGACTGCCTTTTCCGATCCGGGTCTTGTCGATCTTTTTGCCCTTACTGTTCTGTGACCTTCTCACACTCCCGACGTCCGGCGCAGGGTGAAGCGCGCTCAGCACTCATGCTGTCGCTGCCGCCGGATCCCGGTAATCCCCTCCTTTTGTCGTCATGGCCAAAAGGCCGCGCGCCATCTTGTTGGCAAGCGCGGTGGCAACCAGGATCCTCGGCTTGCGTGCCAACATGCGAGTGAGCCAGGAATTCCCGGTGGCTCTGCGATGCAGGGTCGCCCGGATCATGGCCATCGCGCCCACGATCAGTAGTCTGCGGATGCCGCGCTGACCCATCTTCGAGGCCTTCCCCAGCCGCGGCTTTCCGCCGCTGGAATGCTGGCGTGGGACCAGCCCCAGCCAAGCTGCGAAGTCCCGTCCCCGCCGGAACGTTTCCATGGGTGGGGCGAAGGTCTCGATTGCGACTGCCGTTACGGGACCGACGCCAGGCATCGTCTGCAGCCGACGCGTCGTTTGGGTCTCTCTCGCCTCCTCTCGCATCTGCCGGTCGAGATCCTCAATCCGTCTTGCGACGCTCGTGATCTGATCGACATAGACTCGGCCGAGGTCGCGCACGATCTCGGGCAAGGGGATGTTTTGATCTGCGAGTGCAACTGCCAGATTGCGGATGTTCGCGGGTCCCTGTGGGGCTACGACCCCGTACTCTGCCATATGGCCGCGCAATGCGTTGATCAATTGCGTGCGCTGGCGCACGAACATTTGCCGGGTGCGGAACGGCATCGCACGCGCCTGCTGCTCTTCGGTCTTCACGGCCACGAAACGCATCGTCGGGCGCGAGGCCGCTTCGGCGATCGCCTCGGCATCGGCGGTATCGTTCTTCTGGCGTTTGACGAATGGCTTCACGTAGGTTGGCGGGATCAAGGAGACGGCATGGCCGAGCTTCATGATCTCGCGGCCCCAACCATGGGCAGTGGCGCAGGTTTCCATGGCCACGATGCAACAGGGCTGCTGGGACAGGAACGCCAGCAACTGCATGCGCGAAAGCTTCTTTCGGTATGCTACGGTTCCGTCCGCACGGGCGCCGTGCAGATGAAAGACGCGCTTTGCGAGATCGACGCCGATGATGGTAACCTCTGACATGGATGTCCTCTCTTTCCGTGATGTCTTTGCAGAACATCACCATGGCACGTTGCGATGCCGCCGGGAGGGGGCATCCAAGCCATCAAGACGTCGCCGGAGATCATCCGGCTGGCGGCGATGCTCTATATCCGGTTTCCCTTGTCGCTGCGCAACGTCGAGCATCTCTTGCACGAGCGCGGCGCCGACATCTGCCACGAGACGGTCCGGTTCTGGTGGCACAGGTTTGGGCCGATCTTCGCCGCAGAGGCTCGAAAGCGGCGCGTCGAAGGGATGCGGTCCAGCCGATGGAGATGGCATCTCGACGAGATGTTCGTGAAGATCAACGGCGCGCGCCACTATCTCTGGCGCGCGGTCGATCACGAGGGCGAGGTGCTGGAGAGTTTCGTGACCAAGACACGAGATCGTCGGGCTGCGTTGAAATTCCTCAGAAAAGCAATGCGCCGTCACGGTCGGCCGGACACCCTCGTCACGGATCGCCTGCGCTCCTACGGTGCCGCGCTTGGCGAGCTCGGCATCCGCGACCGCCAGCAAACCGGTCGCTGGATGAACAATCGCGCCGAGAATTCACACCTGCCGTTCCGAAGACGGGAACGAGCAATGCTGCGCTTTCGCCGCATGCGAACCTTGCAGAAATTTGCATCCGTCCATGCCTCTGTCTTCAACCATTTCAACCAGGAACGCAGCCTCTCCAACCGGAATATCTTCAAGCTGACCCGCGCCGCCGCTCTCGCCGAGTGGCGCGGTCTCTGTGCGGAATAAGGACAGCGTCACTGTCCTTGTGGAGACTGGTTCGCATTAGGTCACCGACTCATATGCGCGCAACCAGATGCGGATTGAGGCGAGTTGGACGGATGCGAGGAAGTTGTCGTCACGTTTGTCATAGCGGGTGGCGACGGCGCGGAAGTGCTTGAGTTTGCTGAAGAACCGCTCGATCTGG
>JAUQYA010000115.1 GCA_030837785.1 Albidovulum sp. | reverse complement strand
CTTGAGCATGACATGGACGCGGGCTTTCAGGGGCGCGGTCATGGTCGGGGCCTTTCAGTTGATGAGCGTCGGCTTCGACAGGTGCGTCGCCTGCGTCGGCAGCACGCCGAGCCGGCGGGCGACCTCGGAATAGGCGTCGGTCAGGCTGCCGAGGTCGCGGCGGAAGACGTCCTTGTCGAGCTTCTGGCCGGTCTTCATGTCCCACAGCCGGCAGCTGTCCGGGCTGATCTCGTCGGCGACGATGAGGCGCATGAAATCGCCGTCCCAGATCCGCCCGATCTCGATCTTGAAGTCGACGAGCTTGATGCCGACGCCGTAGAAGACGCCGGAGAGGAAGTCGTTGACGCGCAGCGCCAGCGAAATGATGTCGTCGAGATCCTGCTGGCTGGCCCAGCCGAAGGCGACGATGTATTCCTCGGAGACCATCGGGTCGCCGAGCGCGTCGTTCTTGTAGCTGTATTCGACGATCGGACGCGGCAGCGCCGTGCCCTCCTCCATCCCCAGCCGCTTGGCGATCGAGCCGGCGGCGAAGTTGCGCACGATCACCTCGAGCGGGATGATCTCGACCTGGCGGATCAGCTGCTCGCGCATGTTGATGCGGCGGATGAAGTGGTTGGGGATGCCGATGTTGGTCAGCCCCTGCATGAAGTACTCGCTGAGGCGGTTGTTCAGCACGCCCTTGCCCTCGATCGTCGCCTTCTTCTGGGCGTTGAAGGCGGTGGCGTCGTCCTTGAAATACTGGATGAAGGTGCCGGGCTCGGGCCCTTCGTAGAGGATCTTCGCCTTGCCTTCGTAGATTTTCTTGCGGCGTGCCATGAAAGCTCCGTTCGGGGGCGGGTCGGGGGCGGGTCGGGGGCGCGGCGGATCGGGGTGCGCGCATCCTGCGTGTCTCAGCCGCCCTATAGGCCAAGGCATCCCCTGTCGCAAGCCAAAGCCGGGGCGGAGGCCGCCCCGAGGCAGTGCCGAGGGCATGCAGAGGGCTCGCAGAGGGCTTGCGAAGCGGGGACATGGCGGGCATATGGGGGGCAACGCAACCATGCAGACGGGGGCCCCGATGACCACCTTCGACGATCGCGAGAACGCCTTCGAGAACAAGTTCGCCCATGACGAGGAGATGAAGTTCCGGGCCGAGGCGCGGCGCAACAAGCTTGTCGGTCTCTGGGCGGCCGGGCTCCTTGGCAAGAACGCCGCCGAGGCGGATGCCTATGCGAAGGAGGTGATCGCCGCCGACTTCCAGGAGGCGGGCGAAGAGGACGTCTACCGCAAGCTCGCGGCCGATCTCGGCCAGAAGGCCGACGAGATGACGATCCGCGCCAAGATGTCGGAACTGATGGCCGAGGCCAAGCGCCAGATCATGAACGAGGCCTGACGCCGCCCGCGCGCGCCGCTGCCCGAAACGCGGGCGCTGCCCCGCTCGTGCCCCTGGCCACGCCACCGGCTTGCGGCGGGGACGCTCCCGGCGGGCGTCCCGGCGTCCGCGGCCCGGCCCGGGGATGCAGCGCCCTGTGAGGCTGCCTGACGGCCTCCCCGGAGGTTCGCCCGGCGGGGCGCACGGGTAACCCGTCCGGCCAGCCGATCCATCTCGGGGATGCCCCCGCCCGCTTCGTGCCCACGCGAGGAGCACCCGGGCGGCGCGGCGCGGCGCCGCGCTTGAGGCCGCCTCACGATCATCGTGACGAAGATCGGTTTGAAAAATGCGCGGCCGCATGGCACATCGGACCGACGGGGCCGCGCTGGCCCCGATTGCGCATGGACGAAAGGCATTTGACGATGAGCGACCTCCTTTCCCGGCTTCTGGACGAGCGCGACTGGCTGATGGCCGACGGCGCGACGGGCACCAACCTGTTCAACATGGGTCTGACCGCGGGCGAGGCGCCGGAGCTTTGGAACACCGACAGGCCGGACAATATCCGCGCGCTCTATCGCAGCGCGGTCGAGGCGGGGTCCGACATCTTCCTGACCAACACCTTCGGGGGCAACGCCAGCCGGTTGAAGCTGCACAATGCGCAAGGCCGCGTGCGCGAGCTGAACCGGATCGGCGCCAGCCTCGGCCGCGAAATCGCCGATGCGGCGGGCCGCCCGGTGGTGGTGGCGGGCTCGATGGGCCCCACCGGCGAGATCATGGTGCCGATGGGCGCGCTCACCCACGAGCGGGCCGTCGAGATGTTCCACGAACAGGCCGAGGGGCTGAAGGAGGGCGGCGCCGACGTGCTCTGGGTCGAGACGATCTCCTCGCCCGAGGAGTTCAAGGCGGCGGCGGAGGGCTGCGCCAGGGCGGCCATGCCCTGGTGCGGCACGATGAGCTTCGACACCGCGGGGCGGACGATGATGGGCGTGACCTCGGCGCAGATGGTGGCGCTGGTCGACCGGCTGGACCATCCGCCGATCGCCTTCGGCGCCAACTGCGGCGTCGGCGCGGCCGACCTTCTGCGCACCGTGCTCGGCTTCGTGGCGGCGGGGCCGGAACGGCCGGTGATCGCCAAGGGCAATGCCGGGATCCCGAAGTATCACGACGGCCACATCCACTATGACGGCACGCCGGACCTGATGGCGGAATACGCGGTCCTCGCCCGTGACGCCGGCGCGCGGATCATCGGCGGGTGCTGCGGCACGATGGCCGAGCACCTGCGGGCGATGCGGACGGCGCTCGAGACCCGGCCGAAGGGCCCGCGGCCGACGCTCGACGAGATCGCGGGCAGGCTCGGCGGCTTCTCCTCGGCCTCGGACGGGACCGGCGAGGATGCCGGCGCCGCGCGCGAACGCCGCGGCCGCCGGCGCGGCTGAGGCTGACGGCGCAACGGGGGCCCGGCCCGGCCACGGGGGCTGTCGGCCGGTTCCCGTCCCGCCCGCTTGACAGGGCGCAGGCCGACGCCCCCACCCCCGTCTCGCCCGGGCGACCAGCCCGGGCGGCGCCCGGCCCTCGCCCCGGGAGGGCGCATTGCGAGGTCTCCGGCAGAACGACGGTCGGAGGCAGGCGGCGCCATAACGTGCCTGGAACTTCCGTTGTGCCCGACCCTCCCCCCGGAAGGGTGCAGCTCTTCGCGCCTTGCCGCCCGTGGGTCGCGACTTTCCCTGCCTGAAGGCCGGAACCCTGCCGCCGCGGCCCCGCATTCCACGCGCCACAGGCCCCGCCGGGACCTTCCGGCAACGAGGAGGTGCCGCTCAGAAGAGCGGGAGCTGGTCGTCCGGCCGGGGTGGCGGGGCGAAGCGGGTGGTGTCGGTGGGTGGCAGCCGCGTGGCGAGGCCGAGCCGGCGCGCCGCGAGGGCGAAGCGGCGGGCGAGGAGGTCGGCATGGACACCCTCGCCGGTCATCCGCGTGCCCCATTCGGCGTCGTAGTCCCTGCCGCCCCGCATCTCGGCAAGCCGCGCCATCACATGGGCGGCGCGGCGCGGTTCGTGGCGGTCGAGCCAGTCGCGGAAGAGCGGCGCCACCTCGTGCGGCAGGCGCAGGAGGATCCAGCTCGCCGCCGCCGCGCCGGCGTCGCGCGCGGCCTCGAGGATGCGTTCAAGCTCGGGATCGGTGAGGACGGGAATGAGCGGCGCGACCATCGCCCGGACCGGAACGCCGGCGCGGGCAAGCGCCGCGATGGTGGCGAGGCGCCGGGCTGGCGTCGGTGCGCGCGGCTCGAGCCTGCGGGCGAGGCCCGCGTCGAGCGTGGTGACGGAGATGCCGACATGGACGAGATTGCGCGCAGCCATGTCGCGGAGGATGTCGAGGTCGCGTTCGATCAGCGTGCCCTTGGTGACGATGCCGAGAGGGTGGTTCCAGTCGGAAAGCAGCCCGAGGATCCGGCGCATGATCCGGTAGCGCGCCTCGACCGGCTGGTAGGGGTCGGTGTTGGTGCCGAAGGCGATCGGGGCGCAGCGGTAGGACTTGCGCGCGATCTCGCGGGCGAGCACCGCCGGCGCCGCGGGGCGGGCGACGAGCCTTGTCTCGAAGTCGAGCCCGGCGGAAAGGCCGAGATAGCCGTGGCTCGGCCGCGCGAAGCAGTAGATGCAGCCGTGCTCGCAGCCGCGATAGGGATTGACCGAGCGGTCGAAACCGAGATCGGGCGAGGCGACCGGGTTCAGCACCGTCCGCGGGCGTTCCTCGCTGACCTCGGTCCGCAGGAGCCGCTCCTCCTCGGGCAGATCCCAGCCGTCGGATTCGGCCTGGCGCCGGTAGGGCTCGAACCGGCCCGGATCGTTGGTCGCGGCGCCGCGGGCGCGCAGGCGCAGGAACGGATCTGGGGGCGGAAGCGGCATTGGAGGAAGATAGAACAGAAAGAGAACATTTGGCAAGATCGCGCCCCCCCGGGGCGTCCCAACGGTGCATCGCGTCGCCGCAGGTCCGGCCGATGTCGCAATTCGCCAAGTGAATCCGGCGCTCTCGCCGCAAAACGGGGCAACGACCGTCAGGAGACACGCAATGGCCGACGAAGAAGACATCATCCTCAGCGAACTCGACGACGAGGAACTTGTGCTGCAGATGCACGACGACCTCTATGACGGTCTCAAGGAAGAGATCGAGGAGGGCGTGCGCATCCTCCTGGACCGCGGCTGGACCCCCTACGACGTGCTGACCAAGGCGCTCGTGGCCGGCATGACCATCGTCGGCGCCGACTTCCGCGACGGCATCCTCTTCGTGCCGGAAGTGCTCCTGGCCGCGAACGCGATGAAGTCCGGCATGGCGATCCTCAAGCCGCTTCTTGCCGAGACCGGCGCGCCGAAGGTCGGCAAGATGGTGATCGGCACCGTCAAGGGCGACATCCACGACATCGGCAAGAACCTCGTCGGCATGATGATGGAAGGCGCCGGTTTCGAGGTGGTCGACCTCGGCATCAACAACCCGGTCGAGAAATACCTCGAGGCGCTCGAGAAGGAAGAGGCCGACATCCTCGGCATGTCGGCGCTGCTGACCACGACGATGCCCTACATGAAGGTCGTGATCGACACGATGAAGGAAAAGGGCATGCGCGAGAACTACATCGTTCTCGTCGGCGGCGCCCCCCTGAACGAGGAGTTCGGCCGGGCGATCGGCGCGGACGCCTATTGCCGCGACGCCGCCGTGGCGGTGCAGACCGCGAAGGACTTCATCTCCCGCAAGCACAACAAGCTCGCGGCCGGCTGAGCCGGACGCCTGGCACCGGCTGCCGCCCCCGGCGGGGCGGCGGCCCGTTGCAACGACGGGAACGGACCCCATGTTGAGGGGGAAAGGAATGTCCCGTGCCCCCTGCCCGCCTCACCCCTGCCCGCTTCGCCCTGATCGTCCTCGCCGTCCTGGTCCTCGGCGCGGCGACGGTATTCCTGCTGATGGCGCTGCCGGCGGACCTGCGGCCCTGGCTGATCCCGGTCCTGATGGTCGCGGCGCTCGCCTGGCGGGCGCTGGGAAGGCCGCGATGATCCCCTCCGACGAGGAACTGACGGAACGCGGCCAGGCGCCGAGCCGGTCGGGGCGGATCCTCCTGATCGCCTGCGGGGCGCTGGCGCGCGAGATCCTCGACCTCAAGGCCGCGAACGGCTGGACCCACCTCGACCTCACCTGCCTGCCGGCGAACCTGCACCTCTGGCCCGACCGGATCACCGAGGCGGTGGAGGCGACGGTGGTGAAGCACCGGGCCGACTACGACGGCATCTTCGTCGTCTATGCCGACTGCGGCACCGGCGGCCGGCTCAAGGCGCGCTGCGACGCGCTTGGCGTCGAGATGGTCGAGGGGCCGCACTGCTATTCCTTCTTCGAGGGCAACGCCGCCTTCGCCGCCCGCGAAGAGGCGACGGCCTTCTACCTGACCGACTTCCTCTGCCGCCAGTTCGACGCCTTCGTCTGGCGCCCGATGGGCTTCGACCGCCACCCCGAGCTGATCCCGATGATGTTCGGCAACTACGAGAAGCTGGTCTACCAGGCCCAGACCGACGACCCCGCGCTCGACGCCAAGGCGCGCGACTGCGCCGCCCGGCTCGGCCTCGCCTACGAGCGGCGGCTGACCGGCTACGGCGACCTGAAGCGGACGCTGGCGAAGCTCTGAGGGCGCTACCCCGCCGCCTCGGCGGCAAGCTTCCTCAGCCGGCCGACCATCGCGCGCAGCCCGTTCGAGCGCTGCGAGGACAGGTGGTCCTGGAGCCCGAGCCGGGCAAGTTCGGCCTGCGCGTCGATCCGCGCCGCCTCGGCGGCGGGGAGGCCGGAATAGAGCGCGTGGAGGATCGCGATCAGGCCGCGGACGATCATCGCGTCGCTGTCGCCCTCGAAGTCGAACCGGGCGGCGGGCCCCTGCCCCGCGATCCGCGGCAGCAGCCAGACCTGGCTCGCGCAGCCCTCGACCTTGGTCGCCGGCACCTTCACCGCCGCATCGAGCGCCGGCATCGCGCGCCCAAGCTCGATCACATGGCGGTAGCGGTCTTCCCAGTCATCGAGGAAGGCGAAGGTTTCGGCGATCTCCTCGAAGGCTTCGGTGGCCATGCGGTTCTCCGGGTTCGCCCCCCTCACCTAGTCGCTTGGCCGCGCAAGGTCCAGTGATCGGCGCTCTTTTCAGGGCCTTCCGAATGGGCTAGGCAGGCGGAGACCTGGGTAGGGAGCGGCCGAACGATGAGACTGCCTGTCAGCGGACTTCTGATCCTCGCGCTGGTGCTGGCGGGATGCGGCCGCATCCGGGAAAGCCGGCTCAACCCGTTCAACTGGTTCGGACGGTCGCAGGCGACGACGGTGGTGGCGACCGAGTCCGTGGTGCCGGGGCGGCCCGGCGACCCGCGGGTGCTGGTGGCCGACGTGACCGACATGGAGGTCGCCCGCCAGCCCGGCGGCGCGATCGTGCGGGCGACCGGCCTGCCGCCGACGCAGGGCTGGTGGGACGCCGCACTGGTGGCCGAGAACAACGGCGAGCCGGTCGATGGCGTGCTGACCTACCGTTTCGTCGTCGACCAGCCGCACGGCGGCACGCGCGTCTCCACGCCGCAGTCGCGCGAGGTGACGGCGGCCGCATATCTGTCGGACATCAAGCTGGCGAACGTCACCCAGATCGTCGTGCTCGGGGCCGCGAACAGCCGTTCCAGCCGGCGCTGAGCGCCGCCACGAACCGGCGCCCTCAGACGGTGACCACCCTGACCGCCCCGCCCTTCGCCGAAAGCGCGATCTCGCCCCGGCAGAGCCGCAGCGCATCCTGGCCGAAGACCTCGCCGCGCCAGCCGTTCAGCGCCGCGACCGAGCGGTCGCCCCCCGCGAGCGCGTCGAGATCGGAGGAGGTGGCGATCAGCTTCTGCGCCACGCCGGCGCTTTCGGACTTGGCCTTGAGGAGCACGCGCAGGAGATCGGCCAGCGCCGAATCGACCTGAAGCTGGTCGCGCCCGTCCTCGACCTTCGGGCAGTCCTCGGGCCGGACGGCCATCCCCGCCGCCACCGCCGCGAGAATCCCGTCGGCGATCTCGGGCTTGCGCCCCTCGCGCAAAAGAAGCCGCGAGCGGCCGAGTTCCTCGATCGTGGTGGGCTTGGTGGAGGCAAGCTCCAGCAGCGCGTCGTCCTTGAACACCCGCGACCGTGGCACGTTGCGGCTTTGCGCATAGTCCTCGCGAAAGCGGGCGAGCTCGCGCGCGATGGCGAGGAAGCGGCCCGAGGTGGTGCGGGTCTTGACGCGAAGCCAGGCGTCCTCGGGCCGGGTGATGTAGGTTTCCGGGTCGAGAAGGATCGACAGTTCCTCCTCCACCCATTGCGTCCGCCCGGTGCGCTGAAGCTCGCGGGCGAGGAATTCGTAGATCGGGCGCAGATGCGTCACGTCGGCAAGCGCGTAGACCTTCTGCGCCTCCGACAGCGGCCGGCGCGACCAGTCGGTGAAGCGCGAGGTCTTGTCGAGGCCCTGCCGCGCGATCTTGCGCACCAGCGTCTCGTAGCCGACCTGCTCGCCGAAGCCGCACACCATCGCGGCCACCTGGGTATCGAAGAGCGGCCGGGGAAAGACGTTGCCCTCAACGAAGAAGATCTCCAGATCCTGCCGCGCGGCGTGGAAGACCTTCACCGTCGCCTCGTGGCGGAAGAGGTCGTAGAGCGGTTCGAGCGAGAGGCCGTCGGCGAGCGGATCGACCAGCACCGCTTCCCCGTCGGTGCCCGGGAGCGCCATCTGGATCAGGCAAAGCTTGGAGTAATAGGTTCGTTCCCGAAGAAATTCCGTGTCGAGCGTGACATAGGGGGCGGCCTTGGCCGCATCGCAGAAGCGGGCAAGGTCTTCGGTCGTGGTGATCGTCTTCATGGATGATCCGTCTGGCGCGGGGGCCGGCCCGCCGTCGATGAGCCCTCTTAGGCGAGCGGCGCGGGAAAGGGAAGAGCCCCGGCGGATCGCCAGCCGCCGGCGCGGCGGGGCTGGTGTCAATCGCCGCCTGTCGGCCCGATTGATGCGGCGGCGCGGACGGTCGAAGGGGGGCCGCGGCAGGCACGGGTTGAAGCGCGGCAACGGCCGCCACCCTCGTCACGATGCGGGATGGCAGGGATATTCGTGCTATCCTGTTCTTCCGGAACCACCGCCCGGTAGTTCCTCGGCATCACCGCGTCGTGGCCATCATCGAAGGTGTTCGCCAGTGTCTAACCAACCTCCCAAGGGTGAACCTCGTCAGGAAGAACGGCCACTGCCGGCCTGTCCGCCCTGTGCACCAAGGGTAGTACATATTCGGCCCCTTGAATTCCTTCCCGAAGGGCGTTTCTTGCGAACACCCCCGCAACTTCGGGATCCAGTGCGGCCCATGCGGAAGCTTGAGTTGCGGCCCGGCCACGGCTGTTAGCGCCGCCCCGCGCCGGATCGGATGCCGGGACGTCCTGCGCCGTGCCGGGCCGGTCATCCCCTCGCGCGCCTACAGGTAGACCGGCCTCCGGTCGCCGGCGGCGAAGCGGCGCAGCACCGCGGGGTAGAGCCGGTGTTCCTGCTCCAGCACCCGCGCGGCGAGCGTCGCCTCGCTGTCGCCGGGCAGCACCGGCACCCGCGCCTGGCCGAGGATCGGCCCCGCGTCAAGCTCCGCCGTCACCTCATGGACGGTGCATCCGGCCTCGGCGTCGCCCGCTTCCAGAGCGCGGCGGTGGGTGTGCAGGCCGGGAAACTTCGGCAGGAGCGAGGGGTGGATGTTCAGCATCCGCCCCCGGAACCTTTCGACGAAGCCGGGGGTCAGCACCCGCATGAATCCGGCAAGGCAGAGGATGTCGGGTTGCGCCCCGAGGAGGGCCGTCAGAAGTGCCGCCTCGAACCCCGCCCGGTCGGCCCCGAAGGGCCGGTGGTCGACGGCCGCCGTCGCCACCCCCATCTCGCGCGCCTTCGCCAGCCCGGCCGCCGCGGGATCGTTCGACAGCACCAGCACGGCCTTCGCCGGGTGGTCGCCGGTCATGCTGCGGACCAGCGCGACCATGTTCGACCCGCCCCCCGAAATCAGGATGGCGACGCGCTTCACAGGAGGCGGCCCCGGTAGGCGACCCCCTGCCCGCTGGTGACGCGGCCGATCTCGGTCACCGTCTCGCCTTCGGCCTCGAGCGCGAGCCGCACATCCGCCACCCGCTCCGGCGCCACGACGGCGATCATGCCGATGCCGCAGTTGAAGGTCTTGAGCAGTTCCGCCTCGGCCATGCCGGCAGTTTCCGCCAGCCAGCGGAAGACCGGCGGCAGCTCCCAGGCGGCAAGGTCGATCGCGGCGCCGAGCCCGTCGGGCAGGACCCGCGGCAGGTTCTCGGTCAGCCCGCCGCCGGTGATGTGGGCGAGCGCATGGACGCCGCCCCGGCGGATCGCCGCCAGCGCCGCGGTCACGTAGAGCCGGGTCGGCGCCAGCAGCTCCTCGCCGAGCGATCCCGGCGCGAAGGGCGCGGGCGCCGACCAGCCGAGGCCCGACAGCTCCACCACCTTGCGAACGAAGGAATAGCCGTTGGAATGCACCCCGTTGGAGGCGAGACCCAGAAGCACGTCGCCCTCGCCCACCTCGCGCGGCAGGTCGTGGCCCCGCTCCATCGCGCCGACGGCAAAACCGGCGAGGTCGAAGTCGCCGCCGTGATACATCCCCGGCATCTCGGCCGTCTCGCCGCCGATGAGCGCGCAGCCCGACCGGGCGCAGCCGTCGGCGATGCCTTCGATGATCCGCGCGGCCTGCCCCACGTCGAGCCTGCCGGTGGCGAAATAGTCGAGGAAGAACAAGGGCTCCGCCCCCTGGCAGACGAGGTCGTTGACGCACATCGCGACAAGGTCGATGCCGATCGTGCCGACGTTGCCGGTGTCGATGGCGATCCTGAGCTTGGTGCCCACCCCGTCGGTGGCGGCGACCAGCACCGGGTCGCGGTAGCCTGCGGCCCTGAGGTCGAAGAGCGCGCCGAACCCGCCGAGGCCCGAGACCGTGCCGGGCCGGTCGGTGCGCTTCGCCGCGGGCTTGATCCGCTCGACCAGCGCATTGCCCGCGTCGATGTCGACGCCGGCGTCGGCATAGGTCAGCCCCGTCTTTGCCTCGCTCATCGTGATGCCCCCCGCTGGCCTGACCGGATCCTGCGCCCCCGATAGACCAACGCCCCCCGCTTCGCAACTCCCGCCACGGCAGGGGCGCGGCGCCCGACAACCCGCCTTGACCGCGGCACGCGGGGCTTCTACCGATGATCCGGCCGGGCCTGTAGCTCAATGGTCAGAGCAGGGCGCTCATAACGCCTTGGTTGGGGGTTCGAGTCCCTCCGGGCCTACCAAACCCGCGCCAGGGTAACCCTTTGGAAAGCCGACTCGGGCTATCCCGTCCCCTGGTGAGGGGGAAATCGTCATGGTGGACAGATCGGGCGCCGCGCGGCGGCCGGGCAAGGCGGATCACGCGCGTCCGGATGCTCTGGCCTACTGGTATCTTCAGGAAATCACGCCGCTCGATGCCGGCGATCCGGCTGGCGCGCCGCCCGAACCCGCGCCGCCCGAACCCGTGCCGGAGGAGCGGCGGATGGCCAGCGGCTGGTGGCTGCTGCCGGCGGCCCTCCTGTCGGTTCCCGCCTGGGTCGCGCTCGCCCGGTTCCTCATGGCCGGGCCCTAGCGCGCCAGCACAAGCTCGGCCTTCAGCCCGCCAAGCCGGGCGCTGTCGCCAAGCCTGAGCGTGCCGCCGTGGCCGCGCGCGATGTCGGCGGCGATGGCAAGGCCAAGCCCGGTGCCGGTGCCGCGATTCTGGTTGCGCGCGTCGTCGAGGCGGGTGAAGGGCCGCATCGCCTCCTCGCGCCGGTCGCGCGGAATGCCGGGGCCGTCATCCTCCACCGTGATCCTGACCGCGCGTTCAAGGATGGCGAGCGAGACCTCGGCCCTGGTGCCGTAGCGCGTGGCATTGCCGATCAGGTTCTCGAGCGCGCGGCGCACCGCGCCCCGCCGCATCGCCACCTCGCCCGCGCCCTCGACGGCATGGAGCGTGACGGCCTGGCCGGTCCGCCGGGCATCCTCGACGACCGAGCGGACGAAGGGCAACGGGTCGCACTTCTCGGCCAGTTCCTCGGTGGCATCGCCGCGCACGAAGGCGAGGAAGCCGTCAAGAAGCCGCTGCATGTCGTCGACATCGCGCATCATCGGCGCGGCCTCCTCCTCGTCGAGCATGGCAAGCCCGAGCTTGAGCCGGGTGAGCGGGGTGCGCAGGTCGTGACTGACACCCGACAGCAGCAGCGTGCGCTGTTCGATCTGCCGCTCGATCCGCGCCCGCATGTCGAGAAAGGCATTGCCGGCCGAGCGCACCTCGGTCGCGCCCGAGGGCTTGTAGGCAACGATGCGCCCCTTGCCGAAGGCCTCCGCCGCCCGCGCCAGCCGGCGGATCGGCCGGAGCTGGTTGCGCAGGAACAGGAAGGCGATCAGCGTCATCAGAAGGCCGGTGAAGACCATCAGCACCAGAAGCTGGTGGGGATTGGACGCCGAGACGCGGCTGCGGTCGAAGCCGATCTCCATCGGTCCGAAGGCGGTGGACAGGGTGAACTCCACCCGGCGCAGGTCGGAAAGGTCGATGCCGCCGATCGCCGGGAAGGCCTCGCGCAGGGTGGCGATGATGACCCGGCCCGAGAGGTCGTAGAAGACGCGCGAATCCCCCGCGGGCACACCGCGCCCCGCCGGCAGCGCCACCTCCATCGCCAGCTCGCCCCCGAGCCGCCCGGCCGCCGACGCCGCCGTCCGGCCATCGGCCGAGGCCGCGACCTCGCGCGCGATCAGCGCGATCTCGTAGGCGATGTTGCGCGTCATCTGCCGCGTCACGCCCTCGAAGTGACGCTGCAGGAAGGCGAGCGAGACGACAAGCTGGAGCGTGACGATCGGCACGACGAGGATGAGTGCCGCGCGCCCGTAAAGGCTGCGGGGCAGGATGCGCTTGATCAGGGCCGAGATCATGGGCCAAACCTAGCGGGCCAGTTCCAGGAGAGAAAGCGCAAGATGGACGCGGCCCCCCGAATCCGCCCCCTGCCCGGAGAGGTCCAGGCGGTCGCGCCCGGGCTCAGGGTGGTTCTGGCGCCCAACCCCTCGGTGATGACGCTCCACGGCACCAACAGCTACATTTTGGGCGAAGGCAGGGTGGCGGTGATCGACCCCGGCCCCGACGATCCGGCGCATCTTGCGGCGCTTCTCGCAGCGCTTCGCCCCGGCGAGCGGATCGGCCAGATCCTCGTCACCCATGCGCACCTCGACCATTCCCCCCTCGCCCGGCCGCTCGCCCGCCTGACCGGCGCGCCGGTCCTCGCCTTCGGCCCCGCCACGGCAGGACGCTCGGCCACGATGGAGCGGCTGGCCGCCCTTGGGGCGATCGCCGGGGGCGAGGGCGTGGACGCGGGTTTCGCCCCCGACATCCGCCTTGCCGACGGCGAGATCGTCGAGGGGGCGGGCTGGCGGGTCCGGGCGCTCCACACGCCGGGGCATTTCGGCAACCACCTGAGCTTCGTCTGGGAGGACGCGGTCTTCGCCGGCGATCACGTCATGGGCTGGGCGACCTCGCTCATCTCGCCTCCCGACGGCGACATGGGGGCCTACATGGCCTCGCTCGACCGGCTCGCGGCGCTGGGGGCGGCCCGGCTCTATTCCGGCCACGGCGACCCCGTCGTCGACCCTTCCGCGCGGATCGCGGACCTTGCCGCGCACCGCCGGGCGCGCGAGGCCACGATCCTCGCCGCGCTCGGCTGCGGCCCGGCCGATGCCCCGACGCTGGCGTGCGCCATCTACACCGAGACGCCGGCGGCGCTGATGCCCGCCGCGGCCCGCAACGTGCTGGCACATCTCATTGATCTTGCGGAAAGAAGCCTCGCCCGCGCGGAAGGTCCGATCACCGCCCTGAGCCGGTTCCACCGCGTCTGAGGCCGGGGCGATCGCAGGGGCGATTTTTCCGCCAAACCCTCTGGACGCCCCCGCCCGGCCTTGCTATACGCGCCCCCGTGTTCCGGCGTAGCTCAGCGGTAGAGCAGTTGACTGTTAATCAATTGGTCGTAGGTTCGATCCCTACCGCCGGAGCCAAGAAAATCAAGCACTTAGGCGACGCCGCCGCCCGGTGCGAGCTACTCAAACACAGTATAGATACAGTTTTCGGGCACCGCACAGTGCTTGTTGGCGCGAATTGCTGTCACGGTTCCACCACCGGCTGAAAATCCTGCCCTGACAGCACGTTAGCCCCTTCCCCCGAATCTCTAATCATGAAATGCTGCTTTCATGAGGAGAGCGGACGCATGTCAGCCAAGAAGAACGACGCTGCGCCAACCGACGCCGACCACGACGGCGATGCTGACGAAGTGCCCCTGCAGGTCACCGTGCCGCGCCGCGTGAAGCGCGCACTCGATGTCCGCGCCGCCCAGACGGGGCAGACCAAGCGGAGCATCGTCCTAGAGGGCCTGCGGCTGATCGGCCTGAAAGTATCGGACGATGAGGTCACAGGACGACGGGGCGCCCGCCGATACTGACCAGGCTGCTTGATGAATTGGCCTTAGGGGATTTACGAATGTCCGCCGACAAGTACGTGATGACGATTTCGAGGATGACCGTCGATAAGCTCGGCGTGAAGCTCTACGATCGGGTCTCGGCTGTCATCGCGGAGTTGGTCGCCAACGGCTATGACGCCGACGCGACCGAGGTGACCGTCGAAGCGCCGATGGGTGCCATGCTGGCCTCGCTGTCCAAGGGCCAGGTCACCGACTCCGGATACACAATCAGGGTCAGTGACAACGGCTGCGGCATGCCGCCCGAGGTGGTGAACCAGTTCTACTTGAAGGTGGGCGGAGAGCGCCGAAAAGACCCGCAGCGCGGCGACCGCAGCAAGAAGTACAACCGCCGCGTGATGGGCCGAAAGGGCGTTGGCAAGCTGGCACCTTTCGGCATCTGCAACACTATTGAGGTCATCTCCTCCGGCGGTGAGGAAGTTGACGGCGTCGACCAGCACGGACAGCCCGCGAGGGGCTATAAAACTGCCCACTTCACCATGAAGCGGAGCGAGATTTTGTCGGACAACGACGCCGACTACGCGCCGACCGTGGGCTCTCTCGACGACACGGTCCAGCCGACCTCGGGCTCCACCTTCGTCATGACCGACTTCATCCGAAGACAGGTGCCCGACATGGCGTCGTTCTCCCGTCAGCTCGCGCAGCGGTTCGGCATGGCGACAGCGAACTGGAAGATCAGGCTAGTCGACGGGAACCTCGCGCCAGGAACCGACGGGCGCGAGCAGGTCGTCGGCGACTTCGTCATCGACACCATGCCCAACACAAAGTTGACACTGGGCGGGCCCACGACCGAGGCTGTGGAATTGACCGAGCGCAACAAGTTCAGCGCCACGGGTGAAGACGGAAACGCGGTCGCAGGTGCCGAGGCGGGCTTCGTGTTCACCGACGGTCGCTTCTATCCCGTTACTGGCTGGGTTGCGTACGCGAAGGAGTCCTACCGCGACGAACTTATGGCGGGCATTCGCATCTACTGCCGAGGGAAGATTGCGGCGCAGACTGCCGTCTTCAACCGCAAGTCCGGGTTCACCGGCGAGTACAACGTGCGCAGCTACCTTGTGGGCGAACTGCACGCTGACTGGCTCGACGAAGGAGAAGACCTGATCCAGACCGACAGGCGCGACATCCTGTGGTCTGACGAACTCGGTCAGGAGTTTGAGCGTTGGGGTCAGAAGATCGTGGAGCTGATCGGGACACAGGCCCGCGAGCCACTGAAGAAGAAGGTCTGGGAGGAGTTCCTCGAGACGGGCGACGTGAAGAACAGAGTCGACGCAGCCTACCCCGGTGAGCGCTGGAAGCCGGTCCGTGACACGACGATGCGGCTCGCCAAGCTGATGGGTGAGCGGTTACGACCCGGCGAGGCGAAGGACCCGGAGCATGTAGACTCCCTGGTCCAGTTGAGCCTCATGCTGGGCCCGCACGTGCAGCTCGACGAGGCGCTGAAGGAGGCCGCCAGCGAGGACCGAGCCCCGATCGCTGTCATGGCCACCATCCTGCGTACAGCGAGGGTCGCTGAGCTGTCGTCCTACGGGATGATAGCTGAGAAGCGCGTGCAGGTTATCGAGCGCATCATGGAGTTGAAGGACGACGGAGCGTCCCTGGAGCAGGCCCTCCAAGACTCTATCGAGCAGGCGCCGTGGCTGATTAACCCGCTCTGGTCGCCGATTACTGCCAACCAGTCGCTTTCCACACTGAAGACCGAGTTCGAGAAGTTCTTCAAGAAAGAGACCGGCGAAGCGATCAAGCTCAACAACTTCGACGACACCGCAAAGACGAAGCGTCCCGACTTCGTCCTGTCTGCGGACGACTTCGGCCTCCAGATCATCGAAATCAAGAAGCCAGATCACAAACTCAAGAATGACGAGTGGGATCGGATCCAAGTCTACATCGAGAACATGGACAAGTTCCTCAACCTCGCCGGACACGAGGAGTTCAAGAAGATTTACAAGGGGTTCACGGTAACACTGGTCTGCGACGAGCTCGGGCTGACCGGGGCGCAGGCGAAAGCTTTCGAGTCCTACAAGCAGGAGCGTGTCGTCGAGCACATCACCTGGACGGCATTTCTGAGGAGGACGCAGCACATGCACAAGGAGTTCCTGGCCGAGGCGGATCGGCAGAGGCAACTGGCGGTCAAGGCGTCATGAGCGGGAGGCAGTTCACTGCAGTTGAGGTCTTTGCGGGCGGGGGCGGCCTCGCCGTCGGCCTGAGGGAGGCCGGCTTCCGGACGGTGGCGGCTGTCGAGGTCGAGCCGCACGCCGCGGCGACGTTCAAGGCCAATCATCCGACCGTCCAAGTGTTTCGACAGGACGTGCGCACCGTGCACGGTGCCATGATACTACCACTCGCAGGGGGAAGAGTCGACGCCCTGGCAGCCTGCCCGCCGTGTCAGGGCTTCTCCAGCCTCACGTCCAAGTGGAGAAAGGACGACCCACGCAACTCGCTTGTTGGCGAGGTGGGCAGGCTGGCCGACGAACTTCTCCCTCGTGCGATCATGGTCGAGAATGTGCCAGGCCTCGCCCAGAAGGGCCGCCCGCTGTTCGACGCACTTTTGGACCAACTGCACGCACTCGGATACGTCACCAACTGGCAAGTCTTGCAGGTGGCAGACTTCGGGGTCCCACAGCGGCGGCGGCGACTAGTGCTGCTGGCGGGCCTCGGGTTCCACATCGACATGCCCGCCGCAACGCACTCCCGGACGGGCGCTGACGGTCTGCCTAAGTGGAGGACGGTCCGGGACGCGATCAGCGGCTTGGCCGAGCCCGTGACTTTCACTCAGGCGAAGGAGCACGGCGGCGCGCAGGCCGTCGACTGGCATGTGGTCAGGCAACTCTCGCCTGCAAATGTCGAGCGACTGAGGCGCGCTAGACCAGGTGGAAGCTGGCGGGATATTCCCGAGGAGCTTCGCGTTCCCTGCCATCAGGACGGCTATGACGGCTTCCCTAATGTCTACGGGCGAATGGTCTGGGACGAACCGTCCGTCACGATCACGGCAGGTTGCACGACGCTCAGCAAGGGCCGCTTTGGGCACCCGGAAAAGGAGCGGACCATCTCGCTTCGAGAGGCAGCGCTTCTACAGACTTTCCCCGCCGACTACCGGTTCGAGACCCCGCATTTCGAGCGTGCGTGCGAAATAGTCGGCAATGCCCTGCCGTGCGTCTTCGCCGAGGCAATTGCCCGACAAGTGTACGTGACTCTAGCGGAGCGGACTGCGGTCGAGAGCCTAGCGGGCTGAGAAGCACAATTGATAAGGTCCCGCAGCATACGCGACGGGACCCACTTGCGCTGCCGATAGGCGTCAATCAGCCTTTCGCTGGCTTCCGTCGCACGGGCACATCAACGCCCTGCTTCCGCATGACGCAAGCCGTGCTTGCCACCGACCTGACTGTGGTTTTGGCGGCCGGGTGCGCCGCGACTACCCTTTCCACGATGCCCACGTAGCTCAGGCCGGGATCGGCGAGCAGTTCAGCCACCAGACGGCCGACGGCGCCGCGGTCTGACGCGCTATCGCGCGCGACAACCGCAGCGCGGCCGTCGTTGCTCTTGGGCTTCTCGATGGCAGGCGAAAGTTCCTCGGTCGCCTCGGGTTCGGTCGTATCTGCCGCGGCGTCGTCGAGCGGCGTGTCGAGGCCCTCGGGTTCGAGGGGGTTGACGTACGTGGCCATGACCTCGGCGACCTCCTCCCGCAGTGTCGCGCGCCGCGTCATGCCGCGTCCCCCTCAGTGATGTCGGCCCGGTCGTCTGCCATCAGACCGGCGGCGACCATGTCCGCCCGTTCGCGGGCGATCCACGCCGCCGCGGTGATCCCCTCGTTGGCGGCGACGGCCTCGATCGAGCCGATGAAGGCGCGGAAGTCGTCGTCGGTCAGGTGGTCGAGGGTGTGGTTTTCCTCGATCATCAGCGTCTCGACGGTGAAGGGGTCGAGATGGGTCAGGCGCGCGATGCGCCCTTGGTAGTAGGTCATGATGCAGTTCTCCTGTCTCCGGGCGGCGACGCTCGCCGCCCCTCAGGCAAACGTGTCGCGTTCCCCTTCTCCCGCGAGCCAAGGAGACGATCACTTTCTGCTACGGAGGCGCCGACGCCAACACGTGAGGACGCAGACCTGGGCTGCGGGGTGCGAGAAAAACGCGATCGATCAGCACCATGCCGTCTTCATGCGGGAAGCCCTCATGCAACCGACCCACTTGAGTCTTGTTGCTCGCTTCGCGGCAACCTGACTATCCAAGGTGTCCGCGAAGCATTTCCGCCATCTGATCGACCACGTCGGGTCCGTCGAGTTTCTTGGGCGGAAACCGAACCGGAAACTCCGCGCTTGGGATCAACCTGTTGGACGAAATGTTGCCCAGCCCATCACCGATCAATTCGTTCATGAAGGCCCGTTCATCGTCACCCAGGTTTGGATTGAAGTGCTTGGCCGTCAGGCCGGCGAGGATGTCGCAGAATTGTATCGGATAGCTTTCTCGGGAGTCCTTTGCTTCTGTCGAGACAACCCGCAGGGGGTGTGGCACGAGGCTGCCATCTCCCGCCTTGAGTTTGACCTCTGGATTTTCCACACCTGTGACAATGTCCCACATCGCCCGGTCCCGCAGAAAGGAAGACGATGCGTCATGGATCACTGCGAAGTCATCAGGATACGCTTGGCGCCAGTGGCCGATGATGGCAATCATCGTGCTCGTCTGGATATTGTTTGAGCTGCGGAAGTCGTCTAGGCCGTGTTGACAAAAGGGATTCACAGAGCGCGCTAATCGTGATTCAAGCTGGTATCTGTTATGGAGACCGGCTTGGCACGAGACCTGATGTCGGATGAGGAGTGGGCGTTCCATGAGCGCTTCATCCTGGCCGCGCG
>JAUQYA010000114.1 GCA_030837785.1 Albidovulum sp. | reverse complement strand
GAAATTCCTCTGGCGAAAGTGCGCCGCTGCGCTTGACGGGGGGGGCGGGGATGCCTATTACACGCTCCACGCTCGGGCGGCGATCCGGGCGGGGATGCGCGGTTGTAGCTCAGTCGGTTAGAGTACCGGCCTGTCACGCCGGGGGTCGCGGGTTCGAGCCCCGTCAACCGCGCCATTCCTTTCCGTTCAGGTCCTCGTGCCGGCTGGCCCCTGCCGACGGAATGCGGCGTCCGGCAACAGCCTGCCGATCCGGGGCGCGATCCGTCACGGCGCCGTCACCGCCGATCAACCCGGCGTGCGGCCCCCTTCCGGCCCTGACCCGGCCCCCTATCTTGCGTCGTGAAGCCGCGGCCCGCCGGGCGGAAACGGAACCCGCCGACGCGACGGACCGGGACGGTTTCGCAAGGTGGCCCTGCCCGGGCGGGCGGGGCCTCGGACGGAGTGACGCAGATGCGTTTGCAGATTCTTCCCCTCGTGCTCGTGACCGCGCTCGGCGCAACCTCGGTGGCCTATGCCTCCGAGACGACGACCGGCATGATCAAGTCCTTCGACATGAAGGCGCGCACCCTCACGCTCGAGGACGGCACGATCTACATGCTGCCCGGCGCCTTCAAGGATCCCGGCCTGAAGGTCGGCGAGAAGGTCAGCGTGCTGTGGGACAAGAACAGCAACGCCGGCAGTTCGAACGAGACGCGCGACGTGCTGTCCGTGACCGTCGTCAGGTGACCGTCGTCAGGTGATCGGCGTCAAGTGATCGGCGCCGGGAGGGATCGGCGGGGGCCTTCGGGCCCCCGTCTCTTGTGAGGTGCCCGCCGCCGGGCCTGCGGCGGGGGCGGGAGCTTCCGGCGGGGGTATCTGGCAACGAAGCAGCGGCGGGTCAGAGCGTCATCCGGTAGCGGATATGGCCGTCGTCCGCGGCATAGCGGTCATAGAGCGCGCGGGCGCGGGCATTCTTCTGATCGGCGTGCCAGTAGAGGCGGTGCCAGTCGCGCGCGCGGGCCAGCGCAATCAGATCCTCGAGGAGTGCCCTGCCGACGCCCGCGCCGCGCGCCCCGGCATCGACATAGAGATCTTCGAGATAGCAGTCGTCGCCCGCGACCCAGCTCGAGGGGTGGTGCTGGTGGATGGCGAAGCCGAGGAGGCGCCCGTCCCGCAGCGCGAGCCGCGCCTTGAGAGGGGAGTTCCGGTCGATCAGCCGTGCCCAGGTCGAAGCGGTCACCCCGGGCGGAAGCGCCAGGTCGTAGAAGGCGAGGTAGCCCGCCCAGAGGGTGCGCCAGGCGGCCTCGTCGCCCGGGCCGGCATCGCGGATCGCAAGCCCGGCCGCGGCGGACCGGGCAGGAGTGGAAGACGTCATTGCAGCGCGGCGAGGATGCGCGCCCAGGAGCGGATGCCCCTGTGGAAGCTTTCGACGTCGTACTTCTCGTTCGGGCTGTGGATCTGGTCATCATCCTTGCCGAAGCCGACGAGCATCGCGTCCATGCCGAGGACGGACCGGAAATAGCCCGCGATCGGGATCGAGCCGCCGCAGCCGACATAGGAGGCGGGCTGGCCCCATTCCTCGCCGAGCGCCTTGCGCGCGGCCTCGAAGGCGGGGTCGGAAATGTCCATGACGCCCGCCTCGCTGGCGTTGTGTCCGTGGAAGGCCACCTGGCAGTCGAAGGGAATCATGGTGCGGACATGGTTGCGGAAATTGTCGCGCAGGCGGTGCGGGTCCTGGCCGGGAACCAGCCGGAAGGAGATCTTGGCGTGGGCCTGGGACGGCAGCACCGTCTTGAACCCCGCGCCGCTGTAGCCGCCCCAGATGCCGTTGACCTCGGCCGTCGGGCGCGACCAGAGCATTTCGAGCGGCGTCCGGTCGTGTTCGCCCGCCGGCACCGAAAGCCCGACGTCTCCGAGAAACCTCTGGTGGTCGAAGGCGAGCGCCTGCCACTGGGCGCGCAGGGCTTCGGGCAGATCCTGCACGCCATCGTAGAAGCCCGGCACGGTGACCTTCCCGTTCTCGTCGTGGAGCGAGGCGATGATCCCCGCGAGCACCCGGATCGGGTTCATCGCGGCGCCGCCGTACATGCCCGAATGCAGGTCCTTGTCCGGGCCGGTGATGGTGATCTCTTCGCCCAGAAGCCCGCGCAGCATCGTCGTGATCGCGGGGCGGGAGGAATCGAAGAGCCCGGTGTCGCAGATCAGCGCGAGATCGGCCGTCAGCTCCTTGCGGTGCGCCTCCATGAAGGGGACGAGCGAGGGGGAGCCGGATTCCTCCTCGCCCTCGAGGAAGATCGTGAGCCGGCCGGGCAGGGTGCCGTGGACGTGTTTCCAGGCCCGGCAGGCCTCGACGAAGGTCATGAGTTGCCCCTTGTCGTCAGCGGCGCCGCGGGCGCGGATCACCGGGCCTTTCGGCGTCTCCTCGACCGTCGGGTCGAACGGGTCACGGTGCCAGAGGTCGAGCGGATCGACCGGCTGGACGTCGTAATGGCCGTAGAACAGGAGGTGCCGGCCGCCGGTCCCGCCGTGGCCCACCACCATCGGATGGCCGGGCGTGGCCCGCGCGGCGGCGTCGAAGCCGAGGCTGCGGAGATCCTCGGCCAGCCAGTCGGCGGCCTTTGCGCAGTCCGCCTTGTAGGCCGGGTCGGTGGAGATCGAGGGGATGCGCAGGAGCGCGAAGAGGCGGTCCATCGCCTGCGGAAGGGTCTCGTCGATGCGGGACAGGACGGTGTCGAGGCTCATGGGGCTCTCCACTTCTGGATCTGGTCCGGACGGTAGCAGCGTGGCGGCCAATGTCCAGACGGGCCCCCGCGTTCGCGGGGCGGCACCCCCCGAGGCCACCCGCCCATGCGCGGCAAATTGTACCCTCGTGCGGCGAGGATTTGACCGTTATCAAGGACGCCAGCGCGACATGGGCCTATGGCCCGGGGACGGACAGGAAGCCGGGGGAATTGCAGATGGACTATGATGCTCAGCTCGACCGGGCGCTCCAGCGCCTGCACGACGAGGGCCGCTACCGCACCTTCATCGACATCGAGCGCCGCAACGGCCGCTTCCCCAAGGCGATCTGGACCCGTCCCGACGGGACCGAGAAGGAAATCACCGTCTGGTGCGGCAACGACTACCTCGGCATGGGCCAGCATCCGGCGGTGCTTGCCGCGATGCACGAGGCGCTGGACGCGGCCGGCGCCGGGTCGGGCGGCACCCGCAACATCTCGGGCACCACGGTCTACCACAAGCGGCTGGAGGCCGAGATCGCGGACCTGCACCGCAAGGAGGCGGCGCTCGTCTTCACCTCGGCCTATATCGCCAACGACGCGACGCTCTCGACCCTGCCGAAGCTCTTTCCCGGCCTGATCATCTATTCCGACGAACTGAACCACGCCTCGATGATCGAGGGCATCCGCCGCAACGGCGGGGCCAAGCGCGTCTTCCGCCACAACGACGTGGAGCACCTGCGGGCGCTGATGGCGGCCGACGATCCGGCGGCGCCGAAGCTCGTCGCCTTCGAGTCGGTCTATTCGATGGACGGTGACATCTGCCCGATGGAGGCGATCTGCGACGCCGCGCGCGACTTCGGCGCGCTGACCTACCTCGACGAGGTCCATGCCGTCGGCATGTATGGTCCGCGCGGCGGCGGGGTGGCGGAGAAGCTGGGGCTGATGGGACGCATCGACATCATCAACGCGACGCTCGCCAAGGCCTTCGGCGTGATGGGCGGCTACATCGCCGGTTCGGCGAAGATGGTGGACGCGATCCGCTCCTACGCGCCGGGCTTCATCTTCACCACCTCGCTGCCGCCGGCGGTCGCGGCGGGGGCGGCGGCTGCGGTCCGCTACGTCAAGACGGCGCAGCACCTGCGCGACGGGCAGCAGGAATGCGCCCGCATCCTCAAGGCGCGGCTTCGCGCGCTCGGCCTTCCGATCATCGACCGCGGCACGCATATCGTGCCGGTGCACGTGGGCGACCCGGTGCACTGCAAGAAGATCTCCGACATGCTTCTGGAGCATTACGGGATCTATGTGCAGCCGATCAACTTCCCGACCGTGCCGCGGGGCACCGAGCGGCTGCGCTTCACGCCCTCGCCGGTGCATACGGCCGAGGACATCGAGCGCCTCGTCCGCGCGATGGACAAACTCTGGGCACATTGCGCGCTGAATCGCGCCGAACTGTCCGCCTGACGCCATCCGCCGTCGCATTCGCCCTTGCCGTGTGGTATGAAATTCCCAATAGGACGGCAGGGGTAAGACGAATCGTCGGCCGCCTGGGGACAACGGTACGGGGCAGTGGGAATGATCGGGCGGAGGGTGCCACCTTCGGCGCAGGATTCGGACAAACCCAAGGGGTTTGACGACTATGAACTGCGGCTCGGCGACATCATGCGCGGGGAACGTGCGACGCTCGCCAAGTCCCTCCTCGACGTTCAGCGCGAACTGAAGATCAAGGCCAGCTACATCGCGGCGATCGAGAACTGCGATGTCTCGGCCTTCGAGACGCCGGGATTCGTGGCCGGCTATGTGCGCTCCTACGCGCGCTACCTCGGGATGGACCCCGAGACGGCGTTCCGCCGCTTCTGCCAGGAGGCGAACTTCACCGTCGCGCACGGGATGTCGGCGGCGGCCTCCGGCCCGGTCGTCGCGCGGCGGAAGGTCGAATACGCCGATCCGCTCGCCAACCCCAACGCCAGCTTCGTGCCGCGCGGCGAGGCGATCTGGTCGGGCATCCAGCCGGGCGCGGTGGGCTCCATCCTTGTCCTTCTCCTCTTGATCGGCGGGATCGGCTATGGCGGCTGGTCGGTGCTGCAGGAGGTGCAGAAGGTCACGCTCGCCCCGGTCGACCAGGCGCCGGGCGTCGTCGCCGACCTCGACCCGCTGGCCGGCGCCGGCAAGACGCTGGCCGACCAGCAGGACAGCGGCGAGGTCGCGCTGGCCGCGCTGCCGGGACAGGACGTGCTGCCGCCCGCACCGGACGCGCTCGACCGGCTCTACCGGCCGCAGGCGCTCGACGTGCCGGTGCTGGTGGCGCGCGACGGGCCGATCGCGGCGATCGACCCGCAGAGCGTGGGCCTGCTGCCGGTGGCGGAGACACAGGCGGCTGAGGTCGCGCAGGCCCAGCCGCAGCCGGCGCTCGGCGAGACGCCGGTGCAGGTCGTCGCCGCCGACGCGCCCGAGGTGGAGCTTCTGGCGGTGCGCCCGGCCTGGGTGCGGGTGCAGGCGGCGGACGGAACCGTCATCTTCGAGAAGATCCTCGACGCCGGCGAGCGCTACGCGCTGCCCAAGCTCGAGGAACCGCCGGTGATGCGGGTGGGCGAGTCGGGTGCGGTCTATTTCGCCGTCAACGGCCAGACCTACGGGCCCGCCGGTGCCCGCGGCTCGGTCACCAAGAACCTGGTGCTGTCGCCCGCGGCGCTGACCGCGAAATACGCGCTGGCCGACCTGGAAAGCGACGCCGACCTCGCGAAATACTCGACCGCCGTGGCCGATGCCGCCGCCGTCGCGCCCGAGGCGCCGGCCAGCGAGTGATCCCGCCGCATTGCCGTCGTTGGCCGGGCGGTCTATCTATCGCCCGAGCGAACGCGTGCCGAGGCTGACATGACCCACAATCCGATCCGACCCTGGCGCAACATCGAACGGCGCAAGTCCCGCCGGATCATGGTGGGCGACGTCCCGGTCGGCGGCGACGCGCCGATCACCGTGCAGACGATGACCAACACCATCACCTCCGACGTGCGGGCGACGGTGGAGCAGGTGAGCCGCGCGGCCAATGCCGGGGCCGACATCGTCCGCGTCTCGACCCCCGACGAGGCTTCGACGCGGGCGCTGCGCGAGATCGTCCGCGAAAGCCCGGTGCCGATCGTCGCCGACATCCATTTCCACTACCGCCGCGCCATCGAGGCGGCCGAGGCGGGGGCGGCCTGCCTCAGGATCAATCCCGGCAACATCGGCGACGCGAAGCGGGTGGCCGAGGTGGTGAAGGCGGCGAAGGATCACGGGTGCTCGATCCGCATCGGCGTCAACGCCGGCAGTCTCGAGAAGCACCTTCTCGACAAATACGGCGAACCCTGTCCCGAGGCGATGGTGGAATCCGGACTCGACCACATCAAGCTACTGCAGGACAACGACTTTCACGAGTTCAAGATCTCCTGCAAGGCCTCCGACGTCTTCCTCGCCGCTGCCGCCTACCAGCAGCTCGCCGAGGCCACCGACGCGCCGATCCACCTCGGCATCACCGAGGCGGGGGGCCTCATGTCGGGCACGGTGAAATCCGCCATCGGCCTTGGCAACCTCCTCTGGATGGGCATCGGCGACACCATCCGCGTCTCGCTCTCGGCCGATCCGGTCGAGGAGGTGAAGGTCGGCTACGAGGTCCTGAAGTCGCTCGGGCTGAGGACGCGCGGGGTGCAGATCATCTCCTGCCCCTCCTGCGCGCGGCAGGGGTTCGACGTGATCAGGACGGTCGAGGCGCTGGAGAAGCGGCTCGAACATGTCAGGACGCCGATCAGCCTGTCGATCATCGGCTGCGTGGTCAACGGCCCGGGCGAGGCGCTGATGACCGACATCGGCTTCACCGGCGGCGGCGCCGGGACGGGCATGGTCTATCTCGCCGGCCGGCAGAGCCACAAGATGACCAACGCCGAGATGATCGACCATATCGTCGCCCTGGTCGAGGCGCGGGCCGCCGAGATCGACGCGGCGAAGGCAGCGGCCGAGTAGCGAGGCGGGGGAGGGGGCGCTGCCCCCTCTGCGGGCAGGCCCGCATTCACCCCCGGGGTATTTCGGCAACGAAGAAGCGCCGGTTGACGGGCGCCGGGCGGCGGATTAGCTGACGGGGATCATGGCGCGCGCACCCCTTCTCCAGCTTTCCGGCATTTCCCTGACCTTCGGCGGCACGCCCCTGTTCGAGGGGCTCGACCTGACCATCCAGCCCGGCGACCGGCTGGCGCTGGTCGGGCGCAACGGCTCAGGCAAGTCGACGCTGATGAAGGTCATGGCGGGGATCGTGGAGGCCGATGCGGGCGAGCGGGTGGCGGCGCCCGGCGTCACCACCGGCTACATGGAGCAGGAGCCGGATTTCGCGGGTTTCGCCACGCTCGGCGCCTTCGCCGCCGCCGGCCTGCCGGAGGATGAGGCCTATCGGGTGGCGGTGGTGGCCGAGGGGCTGAAGTTCGACCCCGCGACGCCGGTCGCCGCGGCCTCGGGGGGCGAGCGGCGGCGCGCGGCGCTGGCGCGGCTTCTGGCGGAGGCGCCGGAGCTGATGCTGCTTGACGAGCCCACCAACCATCTCGACATCGAGGCGACCCTCTGGCTCGAGGAGCGCCTGCGCGAGACCCGGGCGGCCTTCGTCGTGATCAGCCACGACCGCGCCTTCCTCAGGGCGCTGACGCGCGCGACGCTCTGGATCGACCGCGGCGCGGTGCGCCGCAACGAGAAGGGTTTCGGCGATTTCGAGGACTGGCGCGAGACCGTCTGGGCCGGGGAAGACCTTGCGCGCCACAAGCTCGACCGGAAGATCAGGGCCGAGGCGAAATGGGCGGTCGAGGGCATTTCCGCCCGGCGGAGGCGCAACCAGGGACGGCTGCGCGCGCTCGACGCGATGCGGGCGGAGCGGGCGGCGATGATCCGGCGGCAGGGCACGGCGGCGATGGCGCTGGAAACCGGCCAGGTTTCCGGCCGGCTGGTGATCGAGGCGAAGGGGATCGCCAAGGCCTTCGGCGGGAGGCGCATCCTCAAGCCTCTCGACCTGACCATCCTGCGCGGCGACCGGGTGGCCTTCGTCGGCCCGAACGGCGCCGGCAAGACCACGCTGCTGAAGCTCCTGACCGGAGAGATGGCGCCCGACAGCGGCACGCTGCGGCACGGCACGAACCTTCAGATCGCGGTCTTCGATCAGGCGCGCGCCGCGCTCGACCCCGCCATGACGCTCTGGGATGCGCTGGTGAACGACCCGGGCATGGCGGTTTCCGGCCGGCCGGATCAGGTGATGGTGCGGGGCGAGCCGCGTCATGTGGTGGCCTATCTGAAGGACTTCCTCTTCGACGAGGCGCAGGCGCGGGCGCCGGTGGGCTCGCTCTCCGGCGGCGAGCGGGCGCGGCTTCTTCTGGCGCGGATCATGGCCCGGCCGTCGAACCTCCTGGTGTTCGACGAGCCGACCAACGACCTCGATGTCGAGACGCTCGACCTCTTGCAGGATGTGCTCGGGGACTACGACGGCACGGTTCTCCTGGTCAGCCACGACCGCGACTTCATCGACCGGGTGGCGACGACGACGGTGGCCTTCGAGGGCGACGGGCGCGTCACCGTCTATGCCGGCGGCTGGACCGACTATCAGGTGCAGAGGCCCGAGGCCGCTGCCGTGGCACCCGCCAGGGCGGCCGCAAAGGCGGCGCCCGCCCCCGACCCGAGAGCGAAGAAGCCCGCCCAGGGCCTGACCTTCACCGAACGCCACCGGCTCGACGCGCTGCCGGGGATCATCGAGCGGCTCGAGGCCGAGATCGGCAAGCTTGCCGACTTCCTGTCGGACCCCGAGCTGTTCGGCAAGGCGCCCGACAGGTTCCGCCGCGCCTCGGAGGGGCTGGCCGAGCGGCAGGCGGCGCTGGCGGCGGCGGAGGAGGAATGGCTGATGCTGGAAGAGAAGGCTTCGGCGTGAGGGGGCCGCTTTCTGGCCTGCGGGTCGTCGAGATCGCGGGGCTGGGGCCCACACCCTTCACCGCGATGGTGCTGGCCGACATGGGGGCCGAGGTGGTGCGGATCGAGCGGCCGGGCAACCGCCACCTGCTCGGGCTTTCCCGCGACATCCTCGACCGCGGCCGCGGCTTCGTGACGCTCGACCTCAAGTCCGAGGCGGGGCATCGCGCGGCGCGGCGGCTGATCGGCTGCGCCGACGGGCTGATCGAGGGCTTGCGGCCCGGCGTGATGGAGCGGCTCGGCCTCGGGCCCGGGGATTTCCCGGAAAATCCCCGCCTTGTCTATGGCCGGATGACCGGCTGGGGCCAGTCTGGCCCGTTCGCGAAGACGGCCGGGCATGATCTCAACTACATCGCGCTCTCCGGCGCGCTCCATGCGATCGGCCCGGCGGAACGGCCGGTGCCGCCCCTCAACCTCGTCGGCGATTTCGGCAGCGGCGCAATGTATCTCGCCTTCGGCATGGCCTGCGCCTTCCTCGAGGCGGGCCGCAGCGGCCGGGGACAGGTCGTCGACGCGGCGATCAGCGACGGCGTGGCGCACCAGATGGCGATGATCCAGGGCATGGCGGCCGAGGGGCTCTGGTCCGAGGCGCGCGAGGCGAACCACCTCGACGGGGCGGCGCCGTTCTATCGCTGCTATCAATGCCGCTGCGGCGGCTTTCTCGCCGTGGGCGCGATCGAGCCGAAGTTCTGGGCCGAGTTCCTGCGGCTGGCGGGGATCGACGCCGCCGCGATGCCCGCCCAGATGGACCGGGCGCGCTGGCCGGAGGCGGCCGCGCGGGTCGCGGCAAGGATCGCGGAGCGGACGCGCGACGACTGGGCCGCGGTCTTCGCCGGATCGGACGCCTGCGCGGTGCCGGTGCTGACGCTGGCCGAGGCGCCCGCCCATCCCCACAACGCCGCCCGCGCGACCTATGTCATCCATGACGGCATGGTCCAGCCCGCGCCGGCGCCGCGCCTGTCGCGCACCCCGGGCCGGATCGGCGCGGGGTCGCAGTCGGAGCCCCTGGAGATTGCCGCGCTCCTGGCCGACTGGGAGGCCTGAGCCGACCGGCGCGCGCGCCCTGCGGGGCTCAGCCGCGCCGCCGCCGCCGGCCACCCTCGCCGCCGCCGGCGGCGGCGTTGAAGGCGACGTCGGGCAGGGTCATGATCTTCGCCAGTTCCGGGAAGGGCGCGGTCGCGTGCGGGATCGCGTTGGCGGCGACGAAATGTTCCTGGAAGCGCGGCTCGATCGCGGTTTCGACCTTGTGGATGCGTTTGACTTCCGCCTCGATCGCGGAGCGGGCGCCGATGTTGCACAGTGCGATCCGCGCGCCGGTGCCCGCGGCGTTGCCGGCGGAGACGACCTTGTCGAGCGGGCAATCGGGGAACATGCCGAGCACCATCGCGTGTTTGGGCGAGATATGCGCGCCGAAGGCGCCGGCCAGCACCACGCGCTCCACCCGCTCGATGCCAAGCTCGTCCATCAGGAGCCGCGCGCCGGCATAGAGCGCGGATTTCGCCAGCTGGATCGCGCGGATGTCTCCCTGCGTCACGGTGATCAGCGGCCCGCCGCCGGCGGTGCCGTCGTGCAGCACATAGGCATGGGTGCGGCCCTGCGGCACGCAGCGGAGGCTGCCGGTCTGCTCGGCCGAGCCGATCAGCCCGCCCGCGTCGAGAAGCCCCGCCATGCGCATCTCGGCCACCACCTCGATGATGCCCGAGCCGCAGATGCCGGTGATGCCGGTGGCGGCGGTCGCCTCGGCAAAGCCGGGCTCGTCCGACCAGATCTCGCTGCCGATCACGCGGAAGCGCGGCTCCTTCGTCTCGGGGTCGATCTCGACCCGTTCGATCGCCCCGGGTGCGGCGCGCTGGCCCGAGGAAATCTGCGCGCCCTCGAGCGCGGGCCCGGTGGGCGAGGAACAGGCGAGCACCCGGTCGCGATTGCCGCACAGAAGCTCGGCGTTGGTGCCGACGTCGACGATCAGCACCATCTCCTCGGACTTGTCGGGTTCTTCCGACAGCGCCACGGCGGCGCAGTCGGCGCCGACATGGCCGGCGATGCAGGGCAGCACGTAGACGCGGGCGTTCTCGTGGATCGCGTCGAGCTCGAGGTCGCGCGCCGGGATCGACAGGCTTTCCGAGGTGGCCAGCGCGAAGGGCGCCTGGCCAAGTTCGACCGGGTCGATGCCCAGAAGCAGGTGGTGCATCACCGGGTTGCAGACGAAGACGGTCTCGACGATCTGGCGCGGCTCGATCCCGGCCTCGGCGGCGATCGTGGCGGCAAGCCCGTTGATCGCGCTGCGGACGGCGTTGGTCATCTCGCGGTCGCCGCCGGGGTTCATCATGGCGTAGCTGACGCGGCTCATCAGATCCTCGCCGAAGCGGATCTGCGGGTTCATCAGCCCCGAGGAGGCGAGCACGTTGCCATTCCTCAGGTCGCACAGATGCGCCGCGATGGTGGTGGAGCCGAGGTCGATGGCCAGCCCGTAGAGCCTGCCTTCCCAGAAGCCCGGATGGATGTCGAGGATGCGGGGGCGGTGGTGGTGGTCGCGGTGCAGGATCACCGTCACCTTCCATTCGCCCTTGCGCAGGATCGGTTGCAGGCGGCGCAGAAGCGCGGGTTCGGCCTCAAGCCCCTCGATCTGCCACTGCTCCTTCAGGGCGGCGGCAAGACGCTGGAAGTCGCCCGAGGGTTCGTGCATGTCGGGCTCGGCCACCTCGACGTAATAGGCGTGTGTCGCCGGGTCCATGATGATCGCCCGCGCCGTGGCGGACTTGCGGATGACCTGGCGGTGGACCTGGCTTTCGGGCGGCACGTCGATGACCACGTCGCCCATGATCCTGGCCTGGCAGCCGAGCCGGCGCCCCTCCTTCAGGCCGCGGATGCGGTCGTAGCGTTCCTCGACGGCGTTCCATTCCGAAAGCGCGTCCTCGGTCACGGTGACCCCGTGCTTGGGAAACTCGCCATAGCCCGGCGTGATCTGGCACTTCGAGCAGATGCCGCGGCCGCCGCAGACGCTGTCGAGGTCGACGCCGAGCTGGCGTGCCGCGGTCAGCACCGGCGTACCGAGCGCAAAACGCCCCCTCTTGCCGGAGGGGGTGAAGATGACCAGCGCGTCGTCCGTCATGGCATGCTCTTTTCGTCTGTTCGCCAGACTATCTAGCCCCTTTCCGCGCCGGGGCAATGGTCCGCAAGCGGCATGGCAGGGTCAGGCTGCGGCAGTATGGCTGCGGCGGGTGTCGGGCGCGCACCAGATCACCGCAAGGACGGCAAGCAGCGCGAAGGTCCAGACCGGCAGGCCCGCCGCGCCTGCGGCGGCGAAGACCAGCGCCATCGCCGGCTGCGCCAGCCGGTAGCGCGGGGCGAGGTCGAGCACCCGGTCGCGCGTCACCCAGAGCGCGGCCGAGCCGAGCGCAAGGGCGCCGCCGAGCCATGCCGAGACGTCCTGCGGGCTGGCCTCGGCGTGGTGGGTGGCGACGTCGACCGCAGCGGCGATCGCCGCGCCGAGAGCCGCCGTCGCCATGAAGATGAGGACATGGCCGTATCCCCAGACGAGCGCCGTCGCCAACCGCGTCGTGATCAGGTGTTCTTCCTCGCAGAAATAGATCCACCACACCGCGAAGACGATGACGAGGGCCGCGACCGAGGTGAGCGCGACCGCCGCGGACGGGTGCACGCCGAAGAGCGAGGCGAACCCGTGCGAGACCGACAGCACGATCTCGCCCAGCGAGATGATCATCAGAAGGCCGTAGCGTTCGATGATGTGGTGGCGATGAAAGGGCGTCGCCCGGGCGCTTTCGGCGAAGGGCGGCACCGCGAACTCCAGCAGGAAGCACAGCGCGCAGGCCGCGAAGAAGGCAGGCGAGCCCGGCGCGGTGGTGAAGTAGGTCAGCGTCCAGCCGACCTGCGCGAGGGCGATTCCGCCGGCGTAGCGCAGGCAGGTCGTGCGGTATTCCGCAGGCCCCGAGGCCGCCCGCAGCCACAGGCCGATCATGCCCGCCCGCATGACGATCCAGCCGAGAAGGCCGAAGCTGAAATCCAGCGTCGTGAAGATATGGGCAGCACCGCCGGCGAAGATCAGGGCGCCCCCCATGATCATCATCGTGAGGATACGGTGGAACCCGTCGTCGTTGTCGAAGGCCGAGGCGAGCCAGGTGAAGTTCATCCAGGCCCACCAGACCGCGAGGAAGAGGATGACGAACCGCGGCAGCGCGTCAATCCCGTGGCCTTCGGCGATCGCATGGTGCAGCCCCGCCGTCACCGCGGCGATGGCGATGACCGAGACGAGGTCGAAGAACAGCTCGAGCGTCGTCGAGGCGCGGTGGGCTTCGTGGGGATCGCGGGCGGCAACCGGGACGGTCGGGGTGGTGCGGCGGCGGGGTGACATGCGTTTCCTCCGGGCGGGTCGTTCGCGGCCCGGATGGTTGCGCCGAAGAGCTGCGACTGCAAGCGCCAGCGTGCGGCTTCGCCCGCCGCCCCCGTCAGCCGCCCCCGTCAGCCGCGCTCGTCCGCGACAATCGCGCGCATCGTCTCCAGGGGGGCGTAGCCGCGCAGCATCTGGCCGCCCATCACGAAGGTCGGCGTGCCGGAAATCTGCATCCTCTGGGCCAGGAGGTGGTTTTCCTCGATGATCTTCATCACCTCGGGCGCGTCCATCCCCGCCAGGATCGCCGGGCCGTCGAGCCCGAGGTCGGCGGCGAAGGCGGCGAGCGTCTCGGGCGTCACCTCGCCGCGGAAGCTTTCGTAGAAGCCCGCGTTGATCTTCTCGTAGGCCTCTGTGCCAAGGGTCTGAAGCGCGGCGATGGCAAAACGCGAGGCGGTGACGGATTCCTCGCCGAGGATCGGGAATTCCTTGACGATGTAGCGGATGTCGCCGTCGGACTGCACCAGTTCGGCAACCTCGGCATGCGCCTTCTTGCAGTAGCCGCAGCGGTAGTCGATGAATTCCACGACCGTCAGGCTGCCATCGGGGTTGCCGCCGACGAAGGAATGGCCGTCGTTGAAGATGTCCTCGGCGTTGGTCTTGACGAGGCTCGCATCGCCCTCTGCGGCCGCCTCGGTCTGGCGTTTCTGCAACACGTCGAATGCCTCGGCCAGCACCTCGGGGTTGTCGAGGAGATAGGCGCGCACCTCGGCGCGGAACGCCTGGCGTTCGGCGTCGGTCATCCGCGTCACGTCGAAGGCGGCGGCGGGGGTCGCAAGAAGTGCGGCGAAGGCAAGGGGGGCAAGCGCTGTGGGAACGAATGCGGCGGCAAATCTCATGGGTGGCCTCTGGTCGGGGGCACGCATTCGGCGTGCCGGTCGGATCGGGGGGCGACCATCGCAGATTTCCCGGGCAGCGCAAGGCGGGGCGTGGTGCGGCCCATTGACCTTGGCCCCCGGGGCTGGGATGAACGGCCCTGTTCGGAGCCAGGATAATGAGGCGACGATGCGCACATCAAGCCGCGGGATGGTCGATCCCTTCATTGTGATGGACGTGATGGAGGCCGCCCGCGCCGCCGAGGCGGCAGGCCGCCACATCATCCACATGGAGGTGGGCCAGCCCTCCACGCCCGCCCCCGCCGCGGCGCGGGCGGTGCTGGCGCGGGCGATGGAGCAGGATGCGCTCGGCTACACCGTCGCGCTCGGCCTGCCGGCCTTGCGCGAAGGCATCGCCCGGCACTACGCGAAATGGTATGGCGTCGATCTCGACCCCGCGCGGGTGATCGTCACCGCCGGCTCGTCGGGGGCGTTCCTGCTGGCCTTCGCGGCGCTTTTCGACGCGGGCGACCGGGTGGCGCTGGGCGAACCCGGCTATCCCTCCTACCGGCAGATCCTGCGGGCGATGTCGGTCGCGCCGGTGGGCATTCCGACGCGCGCCGAGAACCGTTACCAGCCTCGGCCCGAAGAGGTGCCGGACGGCGTGCGGGGGCTGATCGTCGCCTCGCCCGGCAACCCGTCGGGCACGATGCTGGGGCAGGGGGAGCTTGCCACCCTTGCCGGGCTCTGCGAGGCGCGGGGGATCGCCCTCATCTCGGACGAGATCTACCACGGGCTGCAATACGACCGCCGCGCGGTGACGGCGCTGGAAGTCACCGACGAGGTCTATGTCATCAATTCCTTCTCGAAGTATTTCTCGATGACCGGCTGGCGGATCGGCTGGATGGTGGTGCCGCCCGCCCATGTCCGGGTGGTGGAGCGGCTGGCGCAGAACATGTTCATCTGCCCGCCCCACGCGAGCCAGGTCGCGGCGCTGGCGGCGCTCGACTGCGCGGCGGAACTGGAAGCCAACCGCGCGGTCTATGCCGAGAACCGCCGATTGATGCTGGCGGAACTGCCGAAGGCCGGGTTCACCCGGATCGCGCCGCCCGATGGCGCCTTCTACATCTATGCCGATGTGTCGGACCTGACGGCGGACAGCCGCGCCTTCGCGGCCGAGATCCTCGATCGGGCGGGTGTGGCGGTGACGCCGGGGCTCGACTTCGACCCGGTGCGCGGGGGGCGGACGCTCAGGTTTTCCTACGCCCGCTCGACTCAGGACATCGCCGAGGGGCTGCGGCGGCTTCACGAGTTCATGAAGGCGCGCGGTTAGCGCTTGGGGGCGGGGCGGGCGCGGGTCTATGATCGGCGGAAAACGGGCAGTCGCATGATCCTTCGGGCGTTTTTCCTTTGCCTCGCGGCCGCTGCCGGCGCGCCGGCTGCCGCGGCCGAGCTGACCGCGCTCGCCCATCTCGACCCCGCCGCCTCGCGGGTCACGGACGAGGGCGGGGGCGTCGCCGTCGATCTCGCCATCTCCACGGCCGTTCCCTATCGCGCCTTCCTCCTGAACACGCCGCCGCGGCTCGTGCTCGATTTCTCCGAGGTCGATTTCGGCGCCTCGCGGCCGGCAGCACTCGACACCTCGGACCGCGTCGTGGGCCTTGCCTGGGGGCCGATCCGCGAGGGCTGGTCGCGGCTGGTGGCCGAACTGGACGGCCCCTACCGGATCGCGGCCGCCGAGGAACGGGTGGCGCCGGGCGGCGAGGGCGAGGTGCGGCTGAGGCTTCTGCCCGAAGACCCCGCCGCCTTCGCTGCGGCGACGGCGGCGGGCGTGCCCGAGGTGGCGCGCTGGGCGCTGCCGAAACCGGCCGTGGTCGATGCGCCGCGGCGGCGGCAGACCGGCGAGACGCCGCTTGTCGTCGTGCTCGATCCCGGTCACGGCGGCATCGACCCCGGCGCCGAGGCCGGGCCGGTCGACGAGGCGGGGGTGATGCTGGGCTTTGCCCGCGAACTGGCGGAGGTGCTGCGCCGCGCCGGCATGACCGTGGCGCTGACCCGTGAGGAGGACGTCTTCGTGCCGCTTGAAACCCGGATCAGCGTGGCGCGGGCAACCGGGGCGGATGTGTTCCTGTCGCTTCATGCCGACGCGCTGGCCGAGGGCGAGGCGACGGGTGCCACGGTCTATCTTCTTGCCGACGAGGCGAGCGATGCGGCTTCGGCCCGCCTTGCCGAACGCCACGACCGCGCCGACCTTCTGGCCGGGGTCGACCTCGCCGAGCAGGACGATCTGGTCGCCGAGGTGATGATGGACATGGCCCGGACCGAGACAAGGCCGCGGTCGGAACGGCTGGCCGGGGCGCTGGCGGCGGCGATCAGGGGGAAGGGCGGGCGGATGCACCGCCATCCGATCCAGCAGGCCGCCTTCTCGGTGCTGAAGTCGCCCGACATCCCCTCTGTCCTGCTCGAGGTCGGGTTCCTGTCGTCGCCGGCCGACCGCGAGCGCCTATCCGACCCGGCGTGGAGGGCGCTGATGCAGGAGGCGATCCTTGCCGCCCTCGGGGTCTGGGCGCGGGAGGATGCCGCCGAGGCGAAGCTGATCCGGCAGTAGGCGCACGTCTCCGGGCGATGTTTTGCCCGGCCCGCGTGCTTTCGCCGAGTTGTTTTGACCCGATTGCCGGTGCACTGTATAGACGCTCCGTCCTGCCGGGAGTCTCGCGTGATCCGCTTTGTCCTGTCCTTTATCGGCGCCATCTTCAGCTGGCTCGTCACCGGGCTGGCCTTTGCCGCGCTGACGGTCGGGGCGATCTTCTGGATGTACAGCCGCGACCTGCCCGACCACGAATACCTTGCCCGCTACACGCCGAAGACGATCAGCCGGATCTATTCCGGCGAGGGCCGGCTGATGGACGAGTTCGCCACCGAACGGCGCATCTTCGCGCCGATCGAGGAGATTCCGCCGCTGGTCAGGGAAGCGTTCATCTCGGCCGAGGACAAGAATTTCTATTCCCACCAGGGCTTCGACACCCGCGGCATGATCGGCGCGCTCTGGGATGCGATCCGCACCCGCGGCCAGACACTGCGCGGTGCCTCGACGATTCCCCAGCAGGTGGCCAAGAACTTCCTTCTGGGTGGCGAGCGGACTGCCGAGCGGAAGATCAAGGAACTGGTGCTCGCCAACCGGCTGGTGAACACGCTGCCGCGCGACAAGATCCTGGAGCTTTACCTCAACGAGATCGACCTCGGCTTCCTGTCGTTCGGCGTCGCCTCGGCGGCGCAGACCTATTTCAACAAGACGCTTGCCGAACTGACGCCGGAAGAGGCCGCCTATCTGGCCGCCCTTCCGAAGGCCCCCTACAGCTACCATCCGGTCAAGAATCGCGAAGCGGCGATCGAGCGGCGCAACTACGTGCTGCACGAGATGTTCCAGAACGGCTACATCGACAAGACCGCGCTGGACACCGCGCTGGCGGCGCCCCTGAAGACGGTGCAGGGCGGCGAATACCCGTCGTTCAAGAGCGCTCTTCCGCCGCGCGACTACTTCACCGACGAAATCCGCCGGCAGCTTTCCAAGAGCTTCGGCGAGGAGGAGTTCTTCGGCGGCGGGCTGTCGATCCGTGCCACCGTCGACCCCGAGATGCAGCTTTCCGCCGCCGAGGCGCTGCAGGAGGCGCTGGAGAAATACGACCGCTCGCAAGGCGTCTGGCGCGGCACCCGGCTGACCCTGCCGGCCGAGGCGCTGGCGTCCGACGCGGCCTGGCGGGCGGCACTGGCCGGGACCGAGGCGCCGCGCGACATTCCGGGCTGGCTGCCCGCCGTGGTGCTGGAGGTCGGCGAAAAGTCGGCGCGCATCGGGATCGAGGGCGTCTCGGACGACGAGGACGGCCACTGGATCACCGCCGAGGACGTGACCTGGGCGAGGAAGCGCCTTGCGGATGGCAAGCTCGGTCCGAAGGCGAAGACGGCGGGCGACCTTGTTGCGGTCGGCGATGTCGTGATGGTCGCGGCGCTGGCCAACGAGGACGGGTCGTTCAAGCGCTGGTCGCTCCGGCAGGTGCCCGAGGTCGAGGGCGGCTTCATGGCGATGGACGTCAACACCGGCCGCGTGATCGCGATGCAGGGCGGCTTTTCCTACCAGTCCTCGGTCTTCAACCGGGCGACGCAGGCGCAGCGCCAGCCGGGGTCGTCGTTCAAGCCCTTCGTCTATGCCGCGGCCCTCGATTCCGGCTTTTCGCCCGCGACCATCGTCGTCGACGCGCCGATCGAGGTGGACACGCCGCAGGGCCTCTGGCGGCCCAAGAACGCGTCGAACAAGTTCTACGGGCCGACGCCGATGCGCACCGGGATCGAGCAGTCGCGCAACCTGATGACGGTCCGGATCGCCCAGGAAATCGGCATGCAGACGGTCGCGGGCTATGCCGAACGCTTCGGCGTCTACGATCATCTGGAACCTTTCCTCGCCAACGCGCTCGGCGCGCAGGAAACCACGCTGTTCAAGATGGTGGCGGCCTATGCGATGTTCGCCAACGGCGGCGAGCGGGTGGAGCCGACGCTGGTCGACCGGGTGCAGGACCGCTGGGGCAAGACCATCTACCGCCACGACCAGCGCCAGTGCGCGGACTGCCGGCTGGCGAGCCTTGATCCAGGCGTCGCGCCCCGGATCACCTCGGACCGCGAGCGGGTGATGGACCCGGTCACGGCCTACCAGTTGACCTCGATGATGCAGGGCGTGGTGCTGCGCGGCTCGGGCTCCGGCGTGAAGCTGCCGGTGCCGGTTGCGGGCAAGACCGGCACGACGAACGACGCCAAGGACGTCTGGTTCATCGGCTTCACCTCGAACATCGTCGCCGGCTGCTACATGGGCTACGACCAGCCCCGGACGCTCGGTCCCGGCGCCTTCGGCGGCACGCTCTGCGTCCCCGTCTTCAATGCCTTCATGAAGGACGCGGTGAAGAAATACGGCGGATCGGACTTCAGGGTTCCGCCGGGCGGCCATTTCATCAAGATCAACCGCTTCACCGGTGAGCGCCTGGCCGACGACGCGTCGGGCGATTTCGTCCAGGCGGAATATTTCCGCGACGGCATGACCCCGATCTTCGGCATCGGCGCGATGGTGGACGGAGGGTTCGCGATGGGCCAGAACCTGCCGCTCTATGCCTATGGCGAGACCGGCGGCGACGAGGGCGGCGGCACGACCGTCACCACATCGACCGGCGAGACGAAGGTGATCCCGAAGAAGGCCGATTTCGGCACGCTGAGCGCGGGCGGGCTTTACTGACGTGTAGCCGGCGCCTTTACTGCCCCAGAATCCGCGAGAGACTCTCCAGCGCGCCCGGGCGCTTCGCAAGATCGACCACACAGGGAAGTTCGACACGCCGCATCGTCGCCTCGATCCAGTGGCCGCGGCGCGGATCGCGCCCTGTGCCGTGTGGCCACGCGATGACGGCGGGCCGTGGTGCCGCCGGTTGCCGTTCCTGTCGCAGTCCCGTCATGCCAGACCCCCTCTGACGCAACTTGTTGCGGAACAGGGTTAACGAAGGATTGCGGCGGGATTCCGCCGGATTTGGCAAGAATTCTGGGAGGTCGCGCGGCAGGGCAAAGGAAAGGGGCGCCCCGCAGGGCGCCCCTCGCCGCGATGGTTCCGTTGCTGGTCAGCAGCTGTAGTACATCTGGTATTCGATCGGATGCGGCGTGTGTTCGTAGGCGTAGACCTCTTCCCATTTCAGCGCCACGTAGCCGTCGATCTGGTCGCGGGTGAAGACGTCGCCCGCCAGAAGGAAGTCGTGATCCTTCTCCAGTTCCTCGAGCGCCTCGCGCAAGCTGCCGCAGACGGTCGGGATCTCGGCCAGTTCCTCGGGCGGCAGGTCGTAGAGATCCTTGTCCGAGGCGGGGCCCGGGTCGACCTTGTTCCTGATCCCGTCGAGACCCGCCATCAGCAGGGCCGCGAAGCACAGGTAGGGGTTGGCCGAGGGGTCGGGGAAGCGCGCCTCGACACGTTTGGCCTTGGGGCTTTCGGTCCACGGGATGCGCACGCAGCCCGAGCGGTTGCGGGCCGAATAGGCGCGCAGCACCGGCGCCTCGAACCCGGGGATCAGCCGCTTGTAGCTGTTGGTGCCCGGGTTGGTGAAGGCATTGAGCGCCTTGGCGTGCTTGAGGATGCCGCCGATGAACCAGAGCGCCTCCTGGGAAAGGTCGGCATACTTGTCGCCCGCAAAGAGCGGCCTGCCGTCCTTCCAGATCGACATGTTGACATGCATCCCGCTGCCGTTGTCGCCCTTCATCGGCTTCGGCATGAAGGTGACGGTCTTGCCATAGGCTGCCGCGACGTTGTGGATGACATACTTGTATTTCAGGATGTTGTCGGCCTGTTCGGTCAGCCCGCCGAAGATCAGCCCCAGCTCGTGCTGGCAGGTCGCCACCTCGTGGTGGTGCTTGTCGACCTTCAGCCCCATGCGCTTCATCGTCGAGAGCATCTCGGAGCGGATGTCCTGGCCCTCGTCGGCGGGGTTCACCGGGAAGTAGCCGCCCTTGTAGGTCGGCCGGTGGCCGAGGTTGCCGGTCTCGAATTCCGCGTCGGTGTTCCAGGCGGCGTGTTCGGCGTCGATCTGGTAGGAGACCTTGTTCGGCGCAACCGAATAGCGGACGTCGTCGAAGAGGAAGAATTCGGCCTCGGGGCCGAAATAGGCGGTGTCGCCGATGCCGGAGGCCTTGAGGTAGGCTTCGGCCTTGACGGCGGTTCCGCGCGGGTCGCGGCTGTAGGGTTCGCCGGTGTCGGGCTCCACGACGTTGCAGTGGATGCACATCGTCTTCTCGGCGTAGAACGGGTCGATGTAGACCGAGTTCGGGTCGGCAATGAGCTTCATGTCCGACTGGTCGATCGACTTCCACCCGGCGATGGAGGAGCCGTCGAACATGAAGCCTTCCTCGAAGAAGTCCTCGTCGACGAGGTCGGCGATCAGCGTCACATGCTGGAGCCGTCCGCGCGGGTCGGTGAAGCGGACGTCGACATATTCGACCTCCTCGTCCTTCATGAGCTTCAGGGCGTTCTTTACGCTCATCTCGTGCTGTCCTTCTTCTGGAGCGTGGGCCGGGCGGATGCCGGCAATTCAGATCGCGTCCTCGCCGGTCTCGCCGGTGCGGATGCGGATGACCTGTTCGACGGGGGTGACGAAGATCTTGCCGTCGCCGATCTTGTCGGTGCGGGCGGCCGAGATGATCGCCTCGATCGCGGCTTCGACCATGTCGTCGGTCAGCACCACCTCGACCTTCACCTTGGGCAGGAAGTCGACGACATATTCGGCGCCCCGGTAAAGCTCGGTATGGCCCTTCTGGCGGCCGAAGCCCTTGACCTCGATCACCGAAAGCCCCTGCACCCCAACCTCCTGAAGCGCCTCCTTCACCTCGTCGAGCTTGAAGGGCTTGATGATGGCTTCGATCTTTTTCATGGGCCGCGACTCCCCCGGGGCTTTTTCCTGCGAGTGGCCCCTGTCACCACTTTCGCCGGGCCGGGACAATTGGCTAGGCTTCGGGGGCAGGGCGGCCTTCGGGGGATTCCGGGGCGGCTGCACAGAATTTGTGCGGACCGCCCGCAAAACGTGCGATCGACAAAATCCGGGGGCCCCGACATGACCGAACTCCTGACCGCCGCGCAGATGCGGGCCATCGAACAGGCGGCGATCGCCTCGGGAGAGGTGACCGGGCTCGAGCTGATGGAACGCGCCGGGCGGGGTGTGGTCGAGGCGATCTTCGAGGAATGGCCTGAGCTGAAGGCGACCTCGCACCGGGCGGTGGTGCTGTGCGGGCCGGGCAACAACGGCGGCGACGGGTTTGTGGTGGCAAGGTTGCTGAAGGAGTGGGGGTGGGAGATCCGAGTCCTGCTGCACGGAGATGCTGACCGCCTGCCGCCGGACGCGCGCACAAACTATCTGCACTGGTGTGCGCTGGGTGACGTGCATGTCCACAGCCTCGACGCGGAGGATGATCCGGCGATCTGGGTCGAAACCGCGATGTATGACGGACCCGAGGAAGGCGAAGGGATCAATCCCGAACATGTCGTCATTGTTGATGCGTTGTTTGGAACGGGACTGACCAGGCCGATGGAAGAGGCGGGATTGATAGCCCAGGAGGCTAAGTTCGACGATGATGCCTTCGACGTCCACTTCCGGCGGGTTGCCGTGGACGTCCCCAGTGGGCTCTGCTCCGATAGCGGGCGGGTTCTGGAAGCCGAACCCGGATGGCCGAAGCCACTGGCAGCCGATCTGACCGTCAGCTTTCACGGCCTCAAGGCAGGGCATGTGCTTGCGGACGGGCCGCGCCTTTGCGGCAAGCTGAAGGTGGTGGACATCGGCCTGAAACAGGGCTGGCCGCAGTTGGGACTGATTGATCGGGTGTGGCCAGGGATTCTGTCAAAGGACCGACGTTGGGCTCGCTCGGACCACAAATACTCCCACGGCCATGCCCTCATCCTCTCCGGCCCCTCTGGCCGCGGCGGGGCGGCGCGGCTGGCGGCGCGAGGGGCGCTCAGGATCGGGGCGGGGGTGGTGACGGTGGGGTGTCCTACCGAAGCGATCCCCGAGAACGCCGCTCGCTTAGATGCGGTGATGCTGCGGCCGGTGGCGGATGCGGCGGTGCTGGCGGCGGTGCTGGAGGACGGGCGGATCAACGCGCTTTGCCTCGGGCCGGGGCTGGGAATGGGCGAGCGGGAGGCGGGGCTGGTGGGTGCGGTGCTGGGTAGGGTGGGCAATCTGCCCACGCGCCGCGCCCGAGGTGGGCAGATTGCCCACCCTACGCCGACCGTCCTTGACGCCGACGCGCTGACGATCCTGGCTCGCGAGCCGGACCTTTTCGCCGCCCTGCACGGCGCTTGCGTCCTGACCCCGCACGCTGGCGAATTCGCCCGTCTTTTCCCCGACATCGCCGCAAGGCTTGCCGCCCCCGCCATCAAGGGCCCGGCCTACAGCAAGGTTGACGCCACGCGCGAGGCCGCCGCCCGCGCCGGCTGCGTGGTGCTTTACAAGGGGCCGGACACGGTGATCGCCGATCCTTCGGGCCGGTGCAGCATCAACTCCGCCCATTACGACCGCGCCGCGCCGTGGCTGGCGACGGCAGGAGCGGGCGATGTTCTGGCGGGCTTCATCACCGGGCTGCTGGCGCGCGGCTTCGACCCGATGCAGGCGGCCGAGACCGCCGCCTGGCTGCATGTCGAATGCGCCCGGCACTTCGGCCCCGGCCTGATCGCCGAGGACTTGCCGGAGCAGTTGCCGGCGGTCTACCGCGGCCTCGGACTCTGAGCCTCGGGCGCGTCTTCGTTGTCGGAAATACCCCCGCGCGGAGCGCTTCCGCCGGCAGAGGCGGGCGACCGGCCCCGGTCCTACTCGGCCCCGGTCTAACTCGGCCCCGGTCTTGCTCGGCCCCGGGCCTACTCGGCGGCGAGCCGCGCCTCGTCGGCCGTGCCCTCGGCGGCGCAGGCGATTTCCAGCCCCTCGGCATAGATCACCTGGGCGGTGTCGAACCTCAGGTCATAGAGCCGGAGCGAGAGCGCCGCGACGGGTGCCACGCTTTCGCCGTCGGCCAGCCGTTCGACCGGGACGACGACCTGGCGCGCGCCGAAAAGCGCCTCTGCCCGCCAGTCGCGGATCAGGACCGGCGTCTCGGCCGGCAGGATCAGATCCTGTTCGGGCCTTTCGTGGCCGAGCGCGCCCGCCGCGATGCGGATCGCCGGGCCGGAATAGCGGTGCACCGTGATCGCGCGCACGACGCGCATCCCCTCGCGGGTGATGATCCTGTCGCCGGCTTCGATGAAATCGACGGGAAGCGCCCCGTCCAGCGTCAGGATGACCGTCCCGGCCGCGATCCCCGTCACCGTGAAGCCTGTCGCCTTCCGGCGCATGCCGGCGTCTTCCGCGCCGTGCACAAGACCCGTCGTTCTGTCCGACATGGGGTCCCCCTCTGTATGCTGCCTCGATTTTTTCTTTCAGATTATGTCAAGATTGCGTTAACGGCGAGCAATTTCTGGGGCGGCTTTTTCCCCTCGCATGCGGGGGCGACTCTTGCTAGAAGGGCGCGGATTTGGGGAGCGGTCCCTGACCGGGCCGCTCTTGCGCATTGCGGGTGTGGCGAAACTGGCAGACGCACCAGATTTAGGTTCTGGCGCCCACGGGCGTGGGGGTTCAAGTCCCTCCACCCGCACCACGAGGAAAAGGACGAAGGAATGCAGGTCACCGAGACCCTGAAAGACGGCCTGAAGCGCAGCTACACGATCACGGTGCCCGCGGCGGTTCTGGACACGAAAGTGAACGACAAGCTCGTCGAGGCGCAGCCCGAGATCGAGATGAAGGGTTTCCGAAAGGGCAAGGTGCCGATGCCGATCCTGCGCAAGCAGTTCGGCGAGCGGCTTCTCGGCGACGCGATGCAGGATGCGATCGACGGGGCGATGAAGAAGCACTTCGACGAAACCGGCGACCGCCCGGCGTTGCAGCCGAAGGTCGAGATGAAGGGCGGCGAGACCTGGAAGCGGGGCGAGGACGTCGTCGTGGAAATGTCCTACGAGGCGCTGCCCGCGATCCCCGAGGTGGAGCTTTCGGGGATCAAGCTCGAGAAGCTCCTGGTGAAGGCCGACGACACCGCCGTCCAGGAAGCGCTCGAGAACCTCGCCGGTTCGGCCAAGAGCTTCGAGGACAAGAAGAAGGGCGCCAAGGCCAAGGAAGGCGATCAGGTGGTGATCGACTTCGTGGGCAAGATCGACGGCGAGGCCTTCGAGGGCGGCGCCGGCGAGGATTATCCGCTTGAACTCGGCTCGGGCTCGTTCATCCCCGGCTTCGAGGACCAGCTCGTCGGCGCCAAGGCCGGCGACGAGGTGGCGGTGAAGGTGAGCTTCCCGGCCGAATACGGCGCCAAGCATCTGGCCGGCAAGGACGCGGTTTTCGATTGCACGGTGAAGGCGGTGAAGGGACCGAAGCCGGCCGAGATCGACGACGAACTGGCCAAGCGGTTCGGGGCGGAAAGCCTCGAGGCGCGGAAGGGCCAGATCGCCGAGCGGCTGGAGGCGGAATATGCCGGCGCGGCGCGCCAGGTGATGAAGCGCGCACTTCTCGACGCGCTCGACAAGCTGGTGACGTTCGACCTGCCGCCGAGCCTCGTCGAGGCGGAGGCGCACCAGATCGCCCATCAGCTCTGGCATGACGAACATCCCGAGGAGCATGGCCACAACCACGGGTCGATCGAGCCCAGCGACGAGCACAACAAGCTCGCCGAGCGCCGGGTGCGGCTGGGGCTTCTCCTGGCCGAGATCGGCCGGAAGGAGAAGGTCGAGGTGACCGACGCCGAGATGACCCAGGCGGTGCTGGCGCAGGCCCGGCAGTATCCGGGGCAGGAGCGCGCCTTCTTCGACTTCGTCCAGAAGAACCCCCAGATGCAGCAGCAGCTGCGTGCCCCGATCTTCGAGGACAAGGTCGTCGATCTCGTCTTCGCCGGCGCCAAGGTGGCGGAAAAGGAAGTCTCCAAGGACGAGCTCCAGAAGGCCGTCGAGGCGCTCGACGAACTTTGAGGCGGAGGCCGCCGGCCGACCGGAAACACCAGGGCCGCGGATCGCTCCGCGGCCCTTTGGTTTCGGGGATCACGGGGAGGCTTGACCTGCGCCCGCGGGTTGCTAGGGTGGTCGCGGGCATGATCATGCCCTTTCCCAATCACATCGGCATTTGCGCCACGGGTTTCGCCCCGCTGTCCGCCCGCGCCCTGCGGCCGGAACCGGCGCGACACCGTCGGCGCACGAAAGGAGAGCGAATGGAGACATCCCTCATCGCGAAGGCGCGTGCCTTCGCCCTTGCCCGGCATCACGGGCAGACCCGCAAGGACGCGGCAGGGACGCCTTACTGGAGGCACATCGAGGAGGTTGCCGGCCTCGTCGCCGGGTTCGGCGGGGCGGAGGAGGTCGTCGTGGCGGCATGGCTTCACGACACGGTGGAGGATTGCCCGCCGACCAGCCTCGGCGAGATCGGGGCGGCGTTCGGGCCCCGGGTTCGTGCCCTTGTGGCGGAAGTGACGGACGACAAGAGCCTCGATCCGGCGGAACGCAAGCGACGTCAGGTCGCCACCGCGCCGGCGAAATCCCCGGGCGCGGCGCTGGTCAAGCTTTGCGACAAGATCAGCAACGTCCGCTCGGTCGGCGATACGCCGCCGCACGACTGGCCGCGGATGCGCCGGTTTGGCTATCTCGACTGGGCGGAAGAGGTCGTCGCGGGATTGCGCGACATGCCCGATGCGGCGCTGGCGGCGTTCCGCGCGGTTCTGGAAAGCGCGCGCACAGCGGTAGCGCGGGGCTGACCTTGCGGCTCAGGCGGCCACCCGCGCCGCCTCTCGCTTCCGCTGGACGAGAAAGGTGAAGATGCCGAAGGGCGGCACCGGCCGCGATGTGGCGACGCTGAGCGATGGCACGCCGAGAACGCGGGAAAGCGCGAAGTCCGAATGCCAGCCGATCACACCGGCCAGCGGCGCGAAAAGCCGCTCGAGCGAGGCGAGCAGGCCCCTGTCGCGGGCGAAGTGGCCGACGATCAGAACCTCGCCCCCCGGCTTGCAGACGCGGGCCATCTCCTCCATGACCCTCTCGGGCTCGGGCACGACCGAGATCACGTGCATGGCGACGACGGTATCGAAATGGCCGTCCGGGAACGCAAGGGCGCGGGCGTCCATCTCGCTGATGCGGACGACGTTGGCAAGCCCCTTCTCGGCCACCTTCGCCCGCGCCTTGTCGAGCATATCGGTGGAGACGTCGATCCCGGTCACCTCGACATGGGGCGCGTAGCGGTCGAGCGAAAGGCCCGTGCCGACGCCGATTTCCAGCACCCGGCCGCCACGGCGGTTGATGTGCTCGACCGCACGGCGCCGGCCGGCCTGGCTGATCCGGCCGAAGGTGAGGTCGTAGATCGGCGCCCAGTAGCGGTAGGATGTCTTGACGGCGGCAAGTTCCAAGTCAGTCCCCTTGTCGGTCATGGCCGCGGGCGGCGGCGGTTGAGAAACACCCTGGCTGCGGAATGCACCAGCGAGATGGCGTAGAGCAGGATCATCACGATCAGCGCCCGCCAGATTTCGGCAAGCATGATCCCGACGAGGAGGGCAAGGCCGATCATGATCCAGACAGTCTTCTCCCGCGGGACGCGGATCGACTTCGGCGAGAAGGTCGGCAGCCGGCTGACCATCAGGACGCCGACGACGACGATGTAAAGCTCCACCAGCGTCGGGTGATCGGCGAGGCTGATGCCGGTCTCGAAGGAGATGAAGGCGGGAAGCAGCGCCATCAGCGCCCCGGCCGGGGCGGGGACGCCGGTGAAATGGGTGGCCGGCCTGGAGTCGCCGTTGGTCGCCGCCCGGTTCTGGGCGACGTTGAAACGGGCAAGCCGCATGCAGCAGCAGACGATGTAGACGAGGACGAAGATCCAGCCGCCGGCCCGTTCGCCGGGGGCAACCGCCATCTGGTAGACGAGGAAGCCGGGCGTCACGCCGAAATTCAGGAAATCGGAGAGCGAGTCAAGCTGGGCGCCGAAATCGCTGGTGGCCTTCAGCCGCCGGGCGATGAGCCCGTCGAGCCCGTCGATGACGATGGCGAAGAGGATCAGCCAGACCGCGGTCAGGAACTGCCCGGCCATCAGGAAGCGGATCGCCGTCAGCCCCGAGCAGAGGCCAAGCGTGGTGACCATGTTCGGCACCAGCGTCAGGAAGGGCAGGCTGTCGCCCTCGGCCTCGCGCGGGAGGTCGGGGTCCTCCTCGCTCACCGCACCGCCCCCGCGCGACGGGGTTCATCCGAGGCGAGGTCGGCCAGCACGGTTTCACCTGCCACCGCGGTCTGGCCCACGGCGACGAGGGGCGCGGTGCCGGCGGGCAGGTAGACGTCGAGCCGCGAGCCGAAGCGGATCATGCCGAAGCGCTGGCCGGCAAGCAGGGCCTGACCCTGGCCCACCTCGCAGACGATGCGGCGCGCGACGAGGCCCGCGATCTGCACCACGGCGATGGCGCGGCCGTCCTCCATGCGGATCGCCAGCGCGTTCCTTTCGTTGTCGACGCTGGCCTTGTCGAGCGAGGCGTTGAAGAACTTGCCCGGCCGGTAGGCGATCCTTTCGATCCGGCCGGTGACCGGGGCGCGGTTCACGTGGCAGTTGAAGACGTTCATGAAGACGGCGACGCGCAGCATCGGCTCGGTCCCGAGGCCAAGCTCCTCGGGCGGGGCATAGTCTCCGATCATCTGCACCACGCCGTCGGCAGGCGAGACGACGAGGCCTTCGCGTGCCGGCGTCACACGGTCGGGGTCGCGGAAGAAGTAGTAGCACCAGACGGTGAGGCCGAGCCCGATCCAGCCGAGCGGCTGGCAGACGAGGAAGAGGACGAAGGTCACTGCCGCGAAAGCCGCGACGAAGCGGTATCCCTCGCGGTGCATCGGCTTGACGACGGTGGCGATCATCGACATGGGTGTCTTTCCTCGTGTCCGGGTCGCAGCGCGCCGGCTGCCTGGTCGTGGGGCGGGGCCCCCCGAGTCACCTTGCGTTGTGCGACGCTTTGTGACGATTTCGCGACATCCTTGCAACCGCGAGATGGGCGTCGGCGGAAAAAGAAAACCGCGCCGGCGGGACCGGCGCGGCGATTGGCTGCGGACCGGCGGCGGATTACTCCGCCGTCTCGTCCCCGGCGGCTCCGCCGATGTCGTCAAAGAGTTCCGCGATCTCGAAATCGGCCGCGGCCTCGGCTTCGGCGGCAAGTTCCTGGATCGACTTGCCGGTGGCCTGAAGCTCCGCCTCTTCGGCGGACCGGGCGACGTTGAGCCTGATCCGGGCCGAGACTTCGGGGTGCAGCACCACCTCGACCTCGTGGAGGCCAAGCTCCTTGATCGGCCGGGAGAGGACGACCTGCTTGCGGTCGACGCCGAATCCCGCCGCTTCGGCGGCGTCGGCGGCATCGCGCGGCGTGACCGAACCATAGAGAGCGCCGGCGTCGGAGGCCGAGCGAATCACGACGAAGATCTGGCCGTCGAGCTTTTCAGCGACCTTCTCGGCCTCCTTGCGGGTTTCGAGGTTCTGCGCCTGGAGATGGGCCTTGCGCGATTCAAACGACTTGATGTTGTCGTCCGAGGCGCGCAGCGCCTTGCCCTGCGGCAGGAGGTAGTTGCGCGCGTAGCCGTCCTTGACCTTGACGACCTCGCCCATCTGGCCAAGCTTGGCCACGCGTTCCAGAAGGATGACTTGCATCTGAGGTCTCCCTTACTTCACGGCATAGGGCAGCAGGGCGAGGAAGCGGGCGCGCTTGATGGCGCGCGCAAGCTCGCGCTGCTTCTTGGCCGAGACGGCGGTGATCCGGGCGGGCACGATCTTGCCGCGCTCGGAGATGTAGCGCTGGAGAAGACGGACATCCTTGTAGTCGATCTTCGGCGCGTTGTCGCCCGAGAAGGGGCAGACCTTGCGGCGGCGGAAAAACGGTTTGTTCGCCATGAGTTGTGATCCTTTCCTCGAGCTTCAGATCAACGGCGGTCGCGACGATCGCCGCGATCACCGCCACGGTCGCCGCGATCGCCACGGTCACCCCGGTCGCCGCGATCCCCGCGGTCGCCACGATCACCGCGGTCACCGCGATCGCGCTCGTCGCGCTTCTGCATCTGCATCGAGGGGCCTTCCTCGTGCTTGTCGACCTTGACCGACATGACGCGCATCACGTCGTCATGCAGGCGCGCCAGACGCTCCATCTCTTGCACGGCGGCCGAGGGCGCGTCGGAACGCAGGTAGGCGTAGTGGCCCTTGCGGTTCTTGTTGATCTTGTAGGCCATCGTCTTCACGCCCCAGTATTCGCTGTCGACGACCTTGCCGCCGTTGTCCGCGAGGACCGTGGTGAAGTGCTCGATCAGGCCTTCGGCCTGCGCGTTGGACAGATCCTGACGCGCGATGAGGACATGCTCGTAAAGCGGCATGTGATCCCTTTCGTCTCGGGCGGCTTCATAGGCGGGGTGACCCTTCCGCGCCCCGCCACGAGAGGCTCCGCCGGTTCCGGTGATTGCGGAAGGATGCGGCCTTATAGAGCAAAGCCCGCAGGATGCAAGCCCGGCCCGCGCCCGGCCCGCCCCCGGCCCGCCCCCGCCCAGCGCCGAGGCGCGAACGGGCGCCGCCCGCTTGCCAGCCGCCCGTTGCTTGCCGCGAGCCGGCGCTGCGGGTAGAGGTGGGGGGATTTCGCCAGGAGGGACCATGACGCGCGCATTCGTATTTCCGGGACAGGGGGCGCAGACCGTGGGCATGGGCCGCGCGCTGGCCGAGGCCTATCCGGCGGCGAAGGCGGTGTTCGACGAGGTCGACGAGGCGCTGGGCGAGCGGCTTTCGGGCCTGGTCTGGGAGGGCGACCAGGAGGTGCTGACGCTGACCGAGAATGCCCAGCCCGCGCTGATGGCGACCTCCATCGCCGCGCTCAGGGCGCTGGAGGCGGAGGGGATCGCGGTCACTTCGGCAGCCTTCGTCGCCGGCCATTCGCTGGGCGAGTATTCCGCGCTCTGCGCCGCCGGGGCGCTGAAGCTCGCCGACACGGCGCGGCTTCTGCGTCTCAGGGGGCGGGCAATGCAGGAGGCGGTGCCGGTCGGCGTCGGCGCGATGGCGGCGCTCCTGGGGCTCGATTTCGCCACCGCCGATGCGGTCGCGAAGGAGGCCGCCGAGGGCGAGGTCTGCCAGGCGGCGAACGACAACGATCCCGCGCAGGTCGTCGTTTCCGGCCACCGGGCCGCGGTCGAGCGCGCGGTCGAGATCGCCAAGGCGCGGGGCGCCAAGCGGGCGATCCTCCTGCCGGTCTCGGCGCCCTTCCATTGCGCGCTGATGGCGCCGGCCGCGCGGGTGATGGCCGCGGCGCTGGACGAGGTGCGGATCGAGGCGCCGGCGGTGCCGCTCGTGGCCAACGTCCGCGCCGAGGCGGTGAGCGATCCGGTGCTGATCCGCGCGCTTCTGGTCGAACAGGTGACGGGCTCGGTGCGCTGGCGCGAGTCGGTCGAGTGGATGGCGGGCCGGGGCGTGACCCAGTTCTGGGAGATCGGTGCGGGCAAGGCGCTTTCGGGCATGATCCGGCGGATCGTCAAGGAGGCCGAGACGCGCGCGGTCGGCACGCCCGAGGACGTGGCGGCGGCGAAGGGATAGGGGCGCCCGGGGGCACCGTCCGGGGAGCGCCGTCGGGAAGGCGCCGTCCCCGGACCCCCGGGACATTCGGGCCGGAATGAAAGCAGGACGGAAGGGAAGACCATGTTCGATCTGACGGGGAAGGCGGCGCTGGTGACGGGGGCCTCGGGCGGGATCGGGGGCGCGATCGCGCGGGCGCTGCACGGCGCGGGTGCGGTGGTCGGCCTTTCGGGAACGCGCGAGGCGCCGCTTGCCGCGCTGGCCGAGGAACTGGGCGGGCGGGCGCATGTGCTGGCCTGCGACCTTTCGGATGCGGCGGCGGTCGAGGCCTTGCCGAAGCGGGCGGCCGAGGCGATGGGCTCGGTCGACATCCTGGTGAACAACGCCGGCATCACGCGGGACAATCTCTTCATGCGGATGTCGGACGAGGACTGGCAGTCGGTCATCGACATCAACCTGACCTCGGCCTTCCGGCTCTGCCGCGGGGTGCTGAGGCCGATGATGAAGGCGCGCTGGGGACGGATCGTCAACGTGACCTCGATCGTCGGCACCACCGGCAACCCCGGCCAGGGCAACTATGCCGCCGCCAAGGCGGGGATCGCCGGCATGTCGAAGGCGCTGGCGCAGGAGGTGGCGAGCCGGGGGATCACGGTCAACTGCATCGCCCCGGGCTTCATCGCCACCGCCATGACCGACAAGCTGAACGAGGAGCAGAAGGCGCGGATCGCGACGCAGATTCCGGCCGGGCGGATGGGCACGCCGGAGGAGATCGCGGCGGCCGCGCTCTATCTTGCGAGCGCCGAGGCGGGCTATGTCACGGGCGCCACGCTGCATGTCAACGGCGGCATGGCGATGGTCTGAGCGCGGGTGTTCGCGCCCCCCGCAGGAGGGGCGGTTTCGGCGTTGCGAAAGCGTTTGCCTCGGGAATAGACTGTGCTATAGGCGGCGACGACCTGCCGGGGCGCGCGCCATGCGTTTTCGGCATCCTTCGCTTTGGGGCGGGGGCACAGCCGCTCTGAACGAGCAAGGAACGAGGACGCGGGAAAACCGCATCATTTGAGGAATTGACATGAGCGACATCGCCGATCGCGTGAAGAAAATCGTCGTCGAGCACCTGGGCGTCGAAGAGGACAAGGTGACCGAGAGCGCCTCGTTCATCGATGACCTGGGCGCCGACAGCCTCGACACGGTCGAGTTGGTCATGGCCTTCGAGGAAGAGTTCGGGATCGAGATCCCCGACGACGCCGCCGAGACGATCCAGACCTTCGGCGACGCGGTGAAATTCATCACCGAAGCAGCCTGAGCGCAGGCTTCGTCCGGGTTTGAAGCGGCGCCTTCGGGCGCCGTTTTTCGTTTGGTGGCGGGCGGAGGGCCGGAACCGGCACCGGGGCACGGGCGTTGACCGGGACAACAAGGAGATTTCCGATGCCGGTCAAGGGTCTGAACGACAATGCCGTCGCGGCCAGCGTGGCGGAACTGAATGCGCGGCTCGCCGACATGATCGCGCTCAGGCTCGCGCTGAAGCAGGCGCACTGGAACGTCAAGGGGCCGAACTTCATCGGCATTCACGAACTTTTCGACGTGGCCCACGGCCGCCTGGCCGGGCATGAGGACACGATCGCCGAACGGGTGCAGATCCTTGGCGGGGTTGCCCTGGGTACGCTGGAGGCGGTTGCCGGGGCGGTCACGGTCGAGGCCTATCCGACCGACCTCGTGGCCGACCGCGACCATGTCGCGGCGATTTCGGGACGGATGGCGGCCTTGGGCGAGAAGGTGCGCGGGGCGATCGAGACGGTCTCGGACGCCGGCGACGAGGGGACGATGGACATTTTCGTCGGCCTGTCGCGCGCACTCGACAAGGATCTCTGGTTCATCGAGAGCCATCTCGGCGGCTGAGCTTCGGCGCGGCGGACCGGAGTGACGGAAGCGCCGGGCCTTCGCGCGGAATCCGTGGCCGGCCCGGATTCGGGCTTTGGCTTCGGACGCGGCGGCGCTACCATCGGCAGGCGAGGCGCGCGCACAGGGCATCGCCTCCCGGACCGGCGGCAGCGCCGGGCAGCGCCGGGAGGGGTCGTCGCGCGACGCCCGCAAGGAGGCGCGCGATGATCCTTTATCCAACCATAGAAATCCAGAACGGCCGTTGTGTCAGCCTGCCGCGGGGGCGGGTCGAGGAGCCTTCGGTCTGGCATGTCGATCCGGTCGCCAAGGCGCAGGAGTTCGCCCATGCCGGGGCCGAATGGATGCATGTCACCGATTTCGACGCGATGCAGGGCAGCAACGTCAACCACGAGCTGATGCTGAAGATCATCCGGGGCGCCGGGATCCCGGTGCAGCTTGGCGGCGGTTTCCGCTCCCGCGACCGGATCGAGGAATGGATCGACCTCGGCGCGGGGCGGATCGTGGTCAGCACGCTGGCGGCGCAGAACCCGCATCTGGTGAAGGAGATCGCCACCCGCCATCCCGACCAGATCGTCCTTTCGATCGATGTCTGGAACGGCCATGTGATGACGCACATGTGGAAGGTGCAGGCCTCGCACACGCCGGAAGCCTTCATCGATGCGTTCCGGGGCACGCCCTTCGCCGCGATCATCGTCACCGACATCGGCTACGACATCCGGGAATCTGATGCGGCACTCGGCCTCGTCTCCGCCATCGCCGAGCGCACCCAGACGCCGGTGATCGCGAGCGGGATCGTGCGGACGATCGACGACATCTCGCGGCTGAGGCTTCTCGGCGAGGTGTCGGGCGCGATCGTCGGGCGAGCGCTTTACAACCGGACGATCGACCTCAGGGAGGCGCTGGCGGCGGCGCGGCCCGACACCGCGCATGTGGCCGAGTTCCTCTGACCGCGTGCCCGAAGGCGAGAGCCCGCCTCTGGCTCGGAACGGCCCTTGCCGGTCCGCGTCCGGCCCGTGTATCTAGGGCCGGACGCAGGAGGAGTGGGGAACGCGATGAGGCGGGTTGTCATCACCGGGCTGGGCCTTGTCACGCCCCTGGCCTGCGGGGTCGGGGAGACCTGGGAGCGGCTGATCGCGGGGCTGTCGGGGGCGGGGCCGATCACCCGGTTCGACACGTCGAACGTGGTCACGACCTATGCCTGCGAGATCCCGTTCGGCGACGGCACCGGCGGCAGCTTCAACCCCGACGACTGGATGGAGCCGAAGGACCGCCGCAAGGTGGACGATTTCATCCTTTACGGCATGGCGGCGGCCTCCCAGGCGGTGAAGGACGCCGGCTGGGAGGCGCCCCCGGAGGCGGAGCGGCTGAGGACCGGGGTTATGATCGGCTCGGGCATCGGCGGGCTCACCTCGATTGCCGAAACGGCGGTGCTGATCAAGGAGCGGGGGCCGAAGCGGGTCTCGCCCTTCTTCATCCCGGGCGCGCTGATCAACCTGATCTCGGGCCAGGTGTCGATCCGTTACGGCTACAAGGGGCCGAACCATGCGGTCGTCACCGCCTGTTCGACCGGCGCCCATGCCATCGGCGATGCGGCCCGGCTGATCATGTGGGGCGACGCCGACGTGATGGTCGCGGGGGGCGCGGAAAGCCCGATCTCGGAAATCGGCATCGCCGGGTTCAACGCCTGCAAGGCGCTGTCGACCAAGCGGGCGGACGATCCGACGAAGGCGTCGCGCCCCTATGACGCAGACCGCGATGGCTTCGTCATGGGCGAGGGCGCGGGTGTCGTGGTGCTGGAGGAATACGAGCACGCGAAGGCACGGGGCGCGCGCATCTATGCCGAGGTGCTGGGCTACGGGCTTTCCGGCGACGCCTATCATATCACCGCGCCGTCGGAGGACGGCGACGGCGCCTTCCGTTGCATGACCGCGGCGCTGGCGCGCGCGGGGATCACGCCGGACCGGGTGGATTACATCAATGCCCACGGCACCTCGACGATGGCCGACACGATCGAGCTGGGCGCGGTGGAGCGGCTTCTGGGGAACGCGGCGGCGAAGGCCACGATGTCGTCCACCAAGTCGTCGATCGGGCACCTGCTGGGGGCCGCGGGCGCGGTGGAGGCGATCTTCTGCGTGCTGGCGATCCGCGATCAGGTGGCGCCGCCGACGATCAACCTCGACACCCCGGCGGTGCAGCCGAAGCTCGACCTCGCGCCCAACCGGGCGGTCAGGCGCGAGATCGACGTGGCCCTGTCGAACAGCTTCGGCTTCGGCGGCACCAATGCCTCGCTCGTCCTTGGCCGGGTCGGCGCCTGATGTGGCGCAACATCGCCTCCAATTTTCTGACCATCGCCATTTTGATCCTGGTGGCGGCGGCGGGTGTCGTTGCCTGGGGGCAGCGGCAATACGCCGGGCCGGGGCCCCTGGCGGAGGCGATCTGCTTCAAGGTCGAGCGGGGGTCGAGCTTCCGCGGGGTGGCCGGCACCCTGGCCGACCGCGGGGCGATCGCGTCGCAATACATCTTCCGTGTCGGGGCGGACTACGAGGAGAAGGCCGAGAGCCTGAAGGCGGGGTCGTTCCTGATCCGGCCGAAGGCCTCGATGCGCGAGATCGTGGACGCGATCACCGCAAGCGGCCAGTCGACCTGCGGGACCGAGGTGAACTACCGGATCGGGGTGGCCGCGTCAGACGTGATCATCCGCGAGCTTGATCCGGCGACGGATGCCTATGTCGAGGTCGTCAAGTTCGATCCCGCGGCGGGCGAGGCGCCGGCCGACTATCTGTCGCGCAGCGAAGACCCCGACGTCCGCTACCGCGTGACGCTGGCCGAGGGGGTGACGAGTTGGCAGGTGGTCGAGGCGCTGAAGCGGGCGGAGTTCCTGTCCGGCGAGCCCGGCGAGATGCCGGCAGAGGGGCATCTTTCGCCCGACAGCTACGAGGTGGTGCGGGGCGCCGAGCGCGGCGCGCTTCTGGAGGAGATGGGCAGGCGGCAGGAGGCGGTGCTGGCCGAACTGTGGCCAGCGCGCGACGAGGGCCTGCCCTATGCGACGCCGGAGGAGGCGCTGATCATGGCCTCGATCGTCGAGAAGGAGACCGGCGTGCCCGAGGAGCGGCCGATGGTGGCGAGCGTGTTCCTCAACCGGCTCAGGGACGGCATGAAGCTTCAGACCGACCCGACGGTGATCTACGGGCTGACAAAGGGGCAGGGCGTGCTGGGGCGCGGGCTCAGGCAGAGCGAGCTGAGGGGGCGGACGGCCTGGAACACCTATGTGATCGACGGGCTGCCGCCGACGCCGATCGCCAATCCGGGCCGCGACAGCATCCTTGCCGCGCTGCACCCGGAGGCGACGGACTACCTGTATTTCGTGGCGGACGGGTCGGGCGGGCATGTGTTTGCTGAAACGCTGGCCGAGCACAACGACAACGTCGCCAAATGGCGGGCGCTCGAGGCCGGGCAGGAGCAGGACGGCAGCGGCGACTGAGGGCCTTGGCGCGAATGACCGCGCGCCGCGTTAACCTTCTGAAAACACTATTTTTCTTGACTTTGCGAACGGCCGAGGGTATTCCTTCGGGCAAGCTAGAAGAAGTGCGAGAGCGGCGCGGGGCGGGCGACCCCGGGGCCGCTTTTTCATTTCGCTCGTGCGGGCTGGCATGACAGGCGGGCGCAAGCTGAATGATCGTTGAGACACCGGCCGGAGAGCCGATGACGAGACCCCTCGTGACCGAGGCGATGGGGCTTCTGGACGAAATCGTCGTGGAAATCCACACCGCGATGGACCGGGTGCGGAAAGGCGACCTGAGCGAGCTGAAGGACGGGGTGCGGGTCATGCGAGACCTCCGCTCGGCCCTGCAGATCGTGTTCGAGGAAAGGGCGAAAGTTGCAAAACTCAGGGAAGACCGTGACGGAGGCGGGGCGGGCGAACGTGCGCTCGACCTCGACGCCGCCCGCGATGAGATCTGCCGCCGGCTGGCTCGCCTCCGCGACGCCGCAGACGGTTGATGCCTTCCTTGCCGGGCTCACCGACGATGCGCTGATGGCGCTGCCCTGGCTTTTCGAGTTCTGGGCGCTGCCGCACCAGTTGCCACCCGAGGGCGCCTGGAAGACCTGGGTGATCATGGGCGGACGCGGCGCCGGCAAGACCCGTGCCGGGGCGGAATGGGTGCGGGCGCAGGTCGAGGGATCGCGGGCCGGCGATCCGGGACGGGCGCGGCGGGTGGCGCTGGTGGGCGAGACCATCGACCAGGCGCGGGAGGTGATGGTGTTTGGCGAGAGCGGCATCCTCGCCTGTTCGCCGCCCGACCGGCGTCCGGCATGGGAGGCCACGCGCAAGCGGCTGGTGTGGCCGAACGGGGCGGTGGCCGAGGTCTATTCGGCCTTCGACCCCGACAGCCTCAGGGGGCCGCAGTTCGACGCCGCCTGGGTCGACGAGCTGGCCAAGTGGAAGAAGGCGAAGGAGACCTGGGACATGCTTCAGTTCGCGCTGCGGCTTGGCGAGCATCCCAGGCAGGTGGTGACGACGACGCCGAGGAATGTCGGCGTGCTGAAGGCAATCGTGACGAATCCTTCGACGGTGCTCACCCAGGCGCCCACGGAAGCGAACCGGGCCTATCTCGCGGCGTCGTTCCTGGAGGAGGTGCGGACGCGCTATGCCGGCACGCGGACGGAACGGGAAGAACTGGACGGTATCCTGCTGGAGGAGGCGGAGGGCGCCTTGTGGACCACGGGGCGGCTGGACGCCGGGCGCAAGGCGGCGCCGGGGGGCTTCAGCCGGATCGTCGTGGCGGTCGACCCGCCGGTGACGGGCCACGCCGGATCGGACGAGTGCGGGATCATCGTGGCCGGCGCGGTGACCGAGGGGCCGCCCGCGGACTGGCGCGCCTTCGTGCTGGAGGATGCCTCGGTCCGGGGCGCCTCGCCCACCGACTGGGCACGGGCGGCGATCGCCGCGATGGACCGGCACGGCGCGGAGCGGCTGGTGGCCGAGGTCAACCAGGGCGGCGATCTGGTCGAGACGGTGGTCCGGCAGATCGACCCGATGGTGCCGTTCCGAGCGGTGCGCGCCTCGCGCGGGAAGTGCGCGCGGGCCGAGCCGGTCGCAGCCCTCTACGATCAGGGCCGCGTGCATCATGTGCGGGGGTTCCACGCGCTGGAGGACCAGATGTGCCGGATGACGGTCACGGGTTACGAGGGGCAGGGCTCTCCCGACCGGGTGGATGCGCTGGTCTGGGCGCTGACCGACCTGATGGTGGAACCGGCGGCGAAATGGCGCCGGCCGCAGGTGCGGAGCCTGTGAGGCCGGGGTGGTCGGCCCCCGTCGTCCATTGGGTCTCGACCCAATGGCGCACCAGCGGACGACCCCCGAGGATATTTGGGCCAGGGTGAAGGCGGAGCGCGCTTCGGCGCGGTCCCGGACGGATGGCCGAGACAGGAGAAGCGGGATGGCATGGAACATCTTCCGGCGCGCCGAGGGCGCGGTGCCGGAGCAGAAGGCCTCGGCCACGGGGCGGGTGATCGCCTGGGGATCGTCGGGCCGCGTGGTCTGGTCGCCCCGCGACACGGCGAGCCTGACGCGGACGGGGTTTTCCGGCAATCCGGTCGGATTCCGGGCGGTGAAGCTGGTTGCCGAGGCGGCGGCGGCGTTGCCGCTGGTCTGCCAGGACCAGGATCGGCGCTATGACGCGCATCCGGTGATCGAACTGATGCGGCGGCCCAACCCGGGGCAGGGGCGGGCGGAACTGTTCGAGGCGCTCTATGGCCAGTTGCTGCTGTCGGGCAACGGCTATGTCGAGGCGGTGGGGGGCGCAGGCCTTCCGGCGGAGCTGCATGTGCTGAGGTCGGACCGGATGAGCCTGGTGCCGGGCGCGGATGGCTGGCCCGTCGCCTATGACTATGCGGTGGGCGGGCGCAAGCACCGGTTCGACATGACCGGGCCGGTCGATCCGGTCTGTCACATCAAGTCGTTTCATCCGCAGGACGATCATTACGGCCTTTCACCGATGCAGGCGGCGGCAGTGGCGGTGGATGTCCACAACGCGGCCTCGGCCTGGTCGAAGGCGCTTCTGGACAATGCCGCGCGCCCGTCGGGCGCCATCGTCTACAAGGGAGCGGACGGGCAGGGGGCGCTTTCGCCCGACCAGTACGACCGGTTGGTGCACGAGATGGAGATGCACCATCAGGGCGCGCGCAATGCCGGCCGGCCGATGCTGCTGGAGGGCGGGCTCGACTGGAAGCCGATGGGGTTCAGCCCGTCGGACATGGAGTTCCAGAAGACCAAGGAAGCGGCGGCGCGGGAGATCGCCACGGCCTTCGGCGTGCCGCCGATGCTTCTGGGCATTCCGGGGGATGCGACCTATGCCAACTACCAGGAGGCGAACCGGGCGTTCTACCGGCTGACGGTCCTGCCGCTGGCCACGCGCGTGACGGCGGCGGTGAGCTACTGGCTGTCGACGCACTTGGGCAGCCAGGTCGAGCTCAGGCCCGATCTTGACCAGGTGCCGGCGCTTGCGGGTGAGCGTGACCAGCAGTGGAGCCGCGTCGGCGAGGCGCTGTTCCTGACCGACGCCGAGAAACGCGCGATCCTCGGGCTGCCGAAGCTTCCGGACGAGGCATGAAGATGGCGGGATCGCGCTATCTCAAGGAACCCTTCGAGTGCGCGCACGAGCACCGTTTCGAGACGGTGGACCGGATCATGGCGCTACAGTTCGAGACGGTCGAGAAGCGGCTGGAGCGGATCGAGGCGATGATCGGCGGGGTGGAGAAGCGTCTGTGGATGACGGTCTTCGGGGTGGTCGGCGTGATCCTGAGCCAGGCGGCGCAATCGCTGATCGAGTTCGGGCCGAAGTAGGAAGAGGCACATGACGACAATCGACTATGGGCTGGAGACCAAGTTCTGCCAGCCGGGTGACGCGATCTCGCTGACCGACGGCTGCCGGATCGAGGGCTATGCCTCGCTTTTCGGGGTGGCTGACCAGGGCGGCGACGTGGTGCTGCCGGGAGCCTACGGGCGGTCGCTCAAGCGGCTCAAGGCGGAGGGCCGCGCGGTGAGGATGCTCTGGCAGCACGACGCCGGCCAGCCGATCGGCGTCTGGGACGAGATCGCCGAGAACGGGCGGGGGCTGCGCGTGAAGGGCCGCATCCTTACCGAGGTCGACAAGGGCCGGGAGGCGGCGGCGCTGGTCGCGGCGGGCGCGATCGACGGGCTGTCGATCGGCTACCGCACGGTGACGGCGGAGAAAGACGCGAAGGGGCAGAGGCTTCTTCGCGAGGTGGAGCTTTGGGAGGTGTCGCTTGTCACCTTCCCGATGCTTCCGGAGGCGCGGGTCTCGGCCAAGGGCGACACGCCTGAGGCGGCGGCCCTGCGCGAGCTGGCGGCGCTGTTCGAGGAGGCGCGCCGGACGCTGGCGGGGCGCGCCTAGCGGCCCGCCCGACCAACCCCAGACTGAGGTGATGGGTATGAAGACGACCGAGACGAAGGCTCGGGCCGGGGAAGGCGTGTCTGGCGCACCGGCCGAGGAGGTGAAGTCTGCTCTTCAGGGGTTCCTGAGTGAGTTCAAGGGCTTTCAGGACGAGATGACATCGAAGCTGCAACAACAGGAAGAGCGACTGACCATGCTGGATCGCAAATCTTTCACCGCCGGTCGTCCGGCGCTGTCCACCGCCGTCGATCTCGACGCGCCGCATAAGAAGGCCTTCGGGGCCTATCTGCGCTCGGGCGACGACGACGGCCTGCGCGGGCTTGTCCTCGAGGGCAAGGCGCTCAACACCCAGGTCAATGCCGAGGGCGGTTTCCTCGTGGACCCGGAGACCTCGGACCGGATCCGGGGCGTCCTCAAGGCGACCTCGTCGCTGCGCGCCGTCGCCAGCGTGGTGAACGTGGAGGCAACGTCCTTCGACGTGCTGGTGGATCATACCGATCTGGGGTCGGGCTGGGCTACCGAGACGGCGGCGCTGACCGAGACCTCGACCCCGCAGATCGATCGCATCTCGATCCCGCTCCATGAGCTGGCGGCGATGCCGAAGGCGAGCCAGCGGCTGCTGGACGACAGCGCCTTCGACGTGGAGGGGTGGCTTGCCGAGCGGATTGCCGACCGCTTCGCCCGCGCCGAGGCGCAGGCCTTCGTGTCGGGCGACGGCGTGGACAAGCCCAGGGGCTTCCTGTCGCACGGCACCGTTGCCAACGGCGCCTGGGCCTGGGGGACTCTCGGCTATGTGCCGACGGGTGCTGCGGGCGATTTCGCGGCCACCAACGCCTCGGACGCGATCATCGACCTCGTCTATGCGCTGAACGCGGAATATCGCGCCAACGCGACCTTCGTCATGAACTCCAAGACCGCCGGCGCGGTGCGCAAGATGAAGGATGCCGACGGCCGCTTCCTGTGGTCGGACGGGCTCGCTGCCGGGGAGCCGGCGCGGCTGATGGGCTACCCGGTGCTTGTCGCCGAGGATATGCCCGACATCGGCGCCAACGCCCATGCGATCGCCTTCGGCGACTTCCGCTCGGGCTACACGATCGCGGAGCGCCCCGACATGCGGGTGCTGCGCGACCCGTTCTCGGCCAAGCCGCATGTGCTCTTCTACGCCTCCAAGCGCGTTGGCGGCGACGTGAGCGACTTCGCGGCGATCAAGCTGCTGAAATTCGCGGTCTCGTAAGAGGCGCGGATCGGTCGGGCCCTCGGGCCCCGGCCGCCCGGGCGCGGGTCGCCCATACCCCCCGTGTTGTCTAGCTGCTCCCTCCGTCCGAGCAATGCGGGGCTGACCCGCGCCCGAACCCTGCGGGGGGAAGGCGTGACTATCGGAGACTTCCATGATGCTGAGCGAAGTGACGGCGGTGCCGCTGGCGGCCTTGCCGGTGGCGGAATTCAAGGACCATCTGCGGCTTGGCACCGGCTTTGCCGATGACGGCGCGCAGGATGCGCTGGTCGGGGGCTATCTGCGCGCGGCGACTGCGGCGATCGAGGGGCGGATCGGCAAGGCGCTGATCGCGCGGGATTTCCTTCTGGAGCTTCAGGGCTGGCGCTGGCCCGATGCACAGGCGCTGCCGATGGCGCCGGTGAGTGCGGTGGCCTCTGTCACGGTGAGAGACCGCACAGGCGCAGCGGAGGTCATCGACGCGGGTCGCTACCGGCTGGTGCGGGATGCGCAGCGACCGAAGATCGTGGCGGCGGGCGCGCTATTGCCGGGGATTCCGGTGGGCGGCACGGTCGAGGTGGTGTTCACCGCCGGGTTCGGGCCGGCCTGGGCGGACATGCCGGCGGATCTGGCGCAGTCGCTGTTCCTGCTGGCCGCGCATTACCACGAGTTCCGCCATGAGGCCGGCGCGCCGCAGGCGATGCCCTTCGGCGTGATGGCGCTGATCGAGCGGTGGCGGACGGTGCGGACGCTTGGGGGAGGTTCGGCATGACCGCGCCGCGGCTCAGTCGCAAGCTGGTGCTCGAGGAGGCGCAACGGGTGGCGGACGGCGCGGGCGGACACGGGCTGATCTGGGTCGCGCTCGGCACGCTCTGGGCGCGGGTCGAGGCGGGGGCGGGGCGCGAGCGGGCGGGCGAGTTCGTCACGCTGTCGTCCGTGCCCTACCGGATCACCGTGCGGGCGGCGCCGCAGGGGGCGCCGTCGCGGCCGAAGCCCGAGCAGCGCCTTCGCGACGGCGCACGGGTATTTCGCATTACCGCCGTCGCCGAGGAGGACGCGGAGGGGCATTACCTGACCTGTTTCGCGCAGGAGGAGGTGCTGGCATGAGTTACGGAGCGGCGGCCGCCCTGCAGGCGGCGATCTATCAGCGGCTCATGGCCGACAGCGCGCTCGACGCGCTGGTCGCAGGCGCGATCTACGATTCGGCGCCGCCGGGGGTGGTGACGGGTACCTATGTCTCGATCGGGCCGGAGGACGCGCGGGATGCCTCGGACCAGGTGGGGCGGGGGGCGTTTCACGAATTCGTCGTGTCGGTCGTGACCGACCAGGCGGGCTTCCAGACTGCCAAGGCAGCCGCGGCGGCGGTGTCGGACGCGCTGACCGGGGCGACGCTGGTGCTGGGGCGGGGGCGGCTGGTGGGCCTGTGGTTCCTGAAGGCGCGCGCCCGGCGGGTCGAGAAGGCCGACATGCGGCGCATCGACCTGACCTTCCGCGCCCGGACCGAGGACTGAGCCCGCACCTGGCGTGAACCGCGTGGGCCGGCCGGGGGGGCCGGTGCAATTGCTGACAATTGCACTTTTCAAACTAGATCGGGTGTCGGTTCTTCGCTGACTTCCCGGTTCTTGCACAAATCGGAGAACGGACATGGCTGCGCAGAACGGAAAAGACCTTCTGGTCAAGCTCGACCTGACGGGGGGCGGGCAGTTCACCACGATCGCGGGGCTGAGGGCGACGCGGATCAGCTTCAACGCCGAGACGGTGGATGTGACGAGCCTCGAGAGCCAGGGCGGCTGGCGCGAGCTTCTGGGCGGCGCCGGGGTGCGTTCGGCCAGCGTCTCGGGCTCGGGCGTCTTCGTCGACAGCTCCACCGACGACCGGGCGAGGGCGATCTTCTTTGCCGGGTCGGTGGAGCGGTTCCAGGTGATCATCCCGGACTTCGGCATCGTCGAGGGGCCGTTCCAGATCACCGCGATCGAATATGCCGGCAGCTACAACGGCGAGGCAACCTACGAGCTGTCGCTCGCCTCGGCCGGGGCGCTGCGTTTCACGGCGATCTGATGGCGAACCCCTGGGCGGGAGAGGTCGAGGTCACGCTCGACGGGGAGCGCCACGCGGCGAAGCTGACGCTGGGGGCCCTGGCGGAGCTGGAGGCGGAGCTGGTGGCGGGGACGCTGATCGACCTGGTGGAGCGGTTCGAGGCGGGGCGGTTTTCCACCCGCGACGTGCTGATGCTGATCGTCGCGGGCCTGCGCGGCGGCGGCTGGCAGGGGACGGCCGCCGACCTTCTGAGGGTCGAGATCGGCGGCGGACCAGTGGCGGCGGCACGGGCGGCGGCGGCGCTTCTGGCCCGCGCCTTCACGGTGCCGGACGCAGGATGAGCGGGCTCGACTGGCCGGGGCTGATGCGGGCGGGGATGGGGCGGCTTGGGTTGACGCCATCGGAGTTCTGGCGGCTGACGCCGGCGGAACTTGTGCTGATGCTGGGCGATCCGCGGGCGGTGCCGCCTCTGGACCGCGCGCGACTTGCGGAACTGGCGCGGGCCTGGCCCGACGGCGTGCCCGAACGGACGAAGGAAGATTGACATGGCAGTGACGGACGGACTGGACGGGGCCGGCGGGATCGAGGGGTTTGCCGCGCAGGCGGCGGCGCTCGAGACGAGCCTTGGCGGGGCGCAGGTGATGGCGGCCGCGTTCGATGCGGAGCTTGGCCGGATGCGGGAGAGCATGGTCTTCACCGGGCGCGAGGTGAACACGCTGTCGAAAGGCATCGGCGGTGGTCTGCGAAGGGCCTTCGACGGGCTGGTCTTCGACGGGATGAAGCTGTCGGACGCGCTCAGGCAGGTGGCACAGTCGATGGCGGCGAGCGCCTACAGCGTGGCGATGAAGCCGGTGCAGGAGGCCTTGGGCGGCGCCATCGCGGGCGGCATGAACGGGCTTCTGAGCGGGCTTTTCCCCTTCGAAAAGGGGGGGAGTTTTGCCCAGGGCCGGGTAATGCCCTTTGCGCGGGGCGGCGTTGTCGCCCAGCCCACGACCTTCCCGATGAGGAGCGGCCGGGGACTGATGGGTGAGGCGGGGCCCGAGGCGATCATGCCGCTGGCACGCGGTGCCGACGGCCGGCTCGGCGTGCAGGCGCAGGGCGGCGGGCGGCCGGTGAGCATCGTGATGAACGTCACGACGCCCGATGTGCAGGGCTTTGCCCGCAGCCAGAGCCAGATTGCCGCGCAGATGGCGCGCGCGCTGGCGCGCGGCGACAGGAACCGCTGAGGAGCGAGACAATGGCATTTCACGAAGTGCGCTTTCCCGTGAACCTGAGTTTCGGTTCGGTCGGAGGCCCCGAGCGGCGCACCGAGGTGGTGGCGCTGACCAACGGGTTCGAGGAGCGCAACACCCCCTGGGCCGAGACGCGGCGGCGCTATGACGCGGGCGTGGGGCTGAGAAGCCTCGACGACATCGCCGATCTGATCGCCTTCTTCGAGGCGCGGCAGGGCCAGCTTTGCGGGTTCCGCTGGAGGGACTGGGCTGACTACAAGTCGGCGCGGCCCTCTGCGCCCGTGGCATTCGAAGACCAGGCCATCGGCGTGGGCGACGGGGTGACGGCGGGCTATCAACTGGTCAAGACCTATGCCTCGGGTGCGGCGTCGCAGGTGCGGGTGATCCGCAAACCGGTCGCCGGGACGGTGCGCATCGGGCTTCAGGGCGACGAGTTGCAGGAAGGCGTGCACTACACCGTCGACACCGAGACCGGCCTGGTGAGTTTCGCGAGCCCGCCGGCGGTCGGTGAGCGGATCACCGCCGGGTTCGAGTTCGACGTGCCGGTGCGGTTCGATACCGATCGCATCCAGGTCTCGGTCGCCTCGTTCCAGGCCGGCGACGTGCCGCAGGTGCCGGTGGTGGAGGTGCGTCTGTGATGGGCTATCCGCAGGCTTTGAAGGACCATCTGGCGGGCAAGGCGACGACGCTTGCGCGTTGTTTCGCGGTCACCCGCAAGGATGGAGCGGTGCTGGGCTTCACCGACCACGACCGCGACCTGGCGTTCGACGGGATCACCTTCCGGGCCGGGTCGGGCCTGACGGCGAAGGCGATCCAGCAGTCCACCGGGCTGGCCGTCGACAACACCGAGGCTTTCGGGGCGCTGCGGTCGGACGCGATCACCGAGGCCGATGTCCTCGCGGGTCGCTACGACGGGGCGGAGGTGCGGGGCTGGCTTGTCAACTGGGCCGATGTTGCGGTGCGCACGTTGCAGTTCCGCGGCACGTTGGGCGAGGTCGTCCGCAAGGGCGGGGCGTTCAATGCCGAGTTGCGCGGCCTTGCCGAGGGGCTGAACCAGCCGCAGGGGCTGATCTATCACGCCCGCTGGTCGGCGGTGCTGGGCGACCGGCGCTGCCGGTTCGACCTGAACCGGCCCGGCTATGCCGAGGAACGGGTGGTGGAGGCGGTCGAAGGGGCACGGGTGTTCCGCTTCGCCGGATTTGCCGGCTACGACGACCGCTGGTTCGAGAAGGGCCGGTTCGAGGTGCGGACGGGTCCGGCGGCGGGGCTCGTCGGCGCGATCAAGAACGACCGGCTGCGCAAGGGCGATATCCGCGAGGTGGAACTGTGGCAGGCGTTGGGCGTTGCGCCCGGGCCCGGTGACCTGATGCGGATCGAGGCGGGGTGCGACAAGCGGCCGGACACCTGCCGGCTGAAGTTCGTCAACTACGACAACTTCCGCGGCTTTCCGGACATTCCGGGCGAAGACTGGCTGATGTCATACCCGGTCGGCGCGGCGGTCAACGATGGCGGGAGCCGCCGGGGATGAGCACGACGGGTACGCGTGCGGTCGAGATCGCGCGGGGATGGATCGGGACGCCCTACCGGCACCAAGCCGCGACCTGTGGCGCTGGGGCGGATTGCCTCGGGCTCTTGCGCGGGGTCTGGCGCGAGCTTTACGGGGCGGAGCCGGAACCGGTGCCGGCCTATACCGAGGACTGGTCGGAGCCCGAGGGCGACGAGCGTCTGTGGCGGGCGGCAGGGCGGCACCTGATCGAATGCCCGCCGGACCGGCCCGTGCGGCCCGGCGAGGTTCTGCTGTTCCGGATGCGGGCGGGGGCGGTGGCCAAGCACCTCGGGATCGCCGCCGAGAGGGGCGGCAGCCCGACGTTCATTCATGCCTATTCCGGGCATTTCGTGGTGGAAAGCGCGCTTTCCGCCCCCTGGGCACGCCGGATCGTGGCGCGGTTCCAATTCCCCTGAAGGAGGGTCGGCATGGCCACCATTCTGCTTTCGGCCGTCGGCGCCTCGATCGGGGCGGGGTTCGGCGGTTCGGTCCTCGGCCTGTCGGGGGCGGTAATCGGGCGCGCGGTTGGCGCGACGCTGGGCCGGGTCATCGACCAGCGGCTGATGGGCCAGGGCTCGCAGCCGGTGGAGACGGGGCGGATCGACCGGTTTCGTCTGACGGGTGCCTCGGAAGGGGCACCCGTGGCCCAGGTCTGGGGCCGGATGCGCGTGTCGGGCCAGGTGATCTGGGCCTCGCGCTTCCTTGAGACGGCGACGACCTCGGGCGGCGGCGGGAAGGGGGCGCCATCGACGCCGAAGGTCACCGAATATTCCTACACGGTGAGCCTTGCCGTCGGGCTTTGCGAGGGCGAGATCACGCGCGTGGGCCGCGTCTGGGCCGACGGGGTGGAGATTTCGCGCGATGACGTGACGATGCGTGTCTACCGCGGGTCTGAGGACCAGTTGCCGGACCCGAAGATGGAGGCGGTCGAGGGGACCGGCCGGGTGCCAGCCTATCGCGGCATCGCCTATGTCGTCTTCGAGGACATGCCGCTGGGGCAGTTCGGCAACCGGGTTCCACAGTTTTCCTTCGAAGTGCTGCGCCCGGCGCAGGGGCCGCAGATCGACGCGGCAACCGATCTGGTTCGTGGCATCGGCGGTGTGGCGATGATCCCCGGGACGGGCGAATACACGCTGGCGACGACGCCGGTCCACTACTCGACCGGGCCGGGCGAGAACCGGTCGGCCAACATCCATTCCCCCGCCGGCAAGACCGACTTCGCCGTCTCGCTCGAGGCGCTGGCGGAGGAACTGCCGGGCTGCGGTTCGGTATCGCTCGTCGTGTCCTGGTTCGGGGACGACCTGCGCTGCGGGCAGTGCCGGTTGCAGCCCAAGGTCGAGGACAAGGGTTTCGACGGCGTGGGGATGCCCTGGCGGGCGGGCGCCATTGCGCGATCTGCGGCCGAGGAGGTGATCCGCGACGCCGGCCGGCCGGTCTACGGCGGCACGCCGGCCGACGGGGCGGTGGCGGAGGCGATCGCCGCGCTGAAGGCCGAGGGCAAGAACGTCGTCTTCTATCCGTTCATCCTGATGGAGCAGATGGCGGGGAACGGGCTTTCCGATCCCTGGACCGGGGCCGCCGGTCAGCCGGTGCTGCCGTGGCGGGGGCGGATCACGCTGTCCACCGCGCCGGGGCGGGCAGGCACGCCGGACCGAACCGCCGCGGCGGCGGGGCAGGTTGCAGCCTTCTTCGGGACGGCCCAGCCGGCCGATTTCTCGGTCAGTGGAACGGTGGTCAGCTATGCCGGCCCGGCGGAATGGTCCTATCGCCGATTCATTCTCCACTATGCGCATCTCTGCGCGGCCGCGGGCGGCGTCGGCGCCTTCTGCATCGGATCAGAGATGCGTGGGCTGACCCAGATCCGTGGCGCCGGCGATGGGTTCCCGGCGGTGGCGGCGCTGCGGGCGCTGGCGGCCGAGGTGCGCGCGATCCTCGGCCCGGGCACCAAGATCGGCTATGCCGCCGACTGGTCGGAATACTTCGGCTACCAGACGCCCGAGGGCGACCTGCGCTATCACCTCGATCCGCTCTGGGCGGACGCGGCGATCGACTTCGTCGGGATCGACAACTACATGCCGCTCAGCGACTGGCGCGACGGGCAGGACCATGCCGATGCTCGCTGGGGGTCGATCTACAACCTCGACTACCTCAAGGCCAATGTCGCCGGGGGCGAGGGGTACGACTGGTACTACGCGAGCCAGGCCCATCGCGACGCGCAGATCCGGACGCCCATCGAGGATGGCGCCTATGGCGAGCCCTGGGTCTGGCGGGTGAAGGACATCCGGTCCTGGTGGGAAAACCCGCATCACGACCGGATCGGCGGCGTGAAGGGGGCGCAAACCGCCTGGGTGCCGCAGTCCAAGCCGGTCTGGTTCACCGAGTTCGGCTGCGCCGCCATCGACAAGGGCACGAACGAGCCCAACAAGTTCCTTGACCCGAAGTCGTCGGAATCGGTCCTGCCCGGCTATTCGAACGGGCGGCGCGACGATCTGATCCAGATGCAGTATCTGCGGGCGGTGATCGACCACTGGCGCGATCCGGCGAACAACCCGATCTCGGCCGAATACGGCGGGCCGATGGTGGACATGGACCGCGCTTATGTCTGGGCCTGGGACGCACGGCCCTTTCCGCAGTTTCCGGCGAATGTCGATGTCTGGGCGGATGGCGACAACTATCCGCGCGGGCACTGGATCACCGGGCGGGTCTCGGCCCAGCCGCTATCGAGCGTGGTCGCGGAGATCTGCGGGCGGTCGGGGGGGGCGGACATCGACGTGGGCGGGCTGCACGGGCTGGTGCGCGGCTATTCGGTGGGCGACGGCGGCAGCGCCCGCTCGGCGCTGCAACCCCTGATGCTGGCCTATGGTTTCGATGTGGCCGAGCGCGACGGCGTGCTGCGGTTCCGGATGCGCGACGGGTTGGCTGTCGCAACGATCGGCGCGGACCAGCTTGCCGTGGGGGAGGAGACCGACGGTTGGGTCGAGACGTCGCGCGTCTCCGCGGCCGAGATCGCCGGGCGGGTGCGGCTTTCCTACGTCGAGGCCGAAGGCGACTACGAGGCGCGCGCGGTCGAGGCGATCTTTCCCGACGAGGAGACCCGGGGCATCGCGCAGTCGGAACTGTCGCTGGCGCTGACCCGGTCGGAAGGGCAGCGGATCGTCGAGCGCTGGCTGGCCGAGGCGAGGGTGTCGCGCGACGGTGCGCGGTTCGCGCTGCCGCCGTCGCTGGCCCATCTCGGCGCGGGCGATGTCGTGGCGGTTGGCGGCGGGCACTACCGGATCGACCGGGTGGAGCAGGCCGGTGCCGTGGCGATGGAGGCGGTGCGGGTGGAGCCCGCGGTCTATGATCCATCGGACGAGGCGGAGGAGCGGGTGACGCCGCGGACCTTCGCTGCCCCCCTGCCGGTCTTCCCACTGTTCCTCGACCTGCCGCTGATGCGGGGAACCGAGGTGCCGCACGTGCCGCATCTGGCGGTGACCGCGACGCCCTGGCCCGGGTCGGCGGCGGTGTATTCCGCCGACAGCAACTCGGGCTATGTGCTGAACAAGCTCATCGCCGCCCGGTCGGTGGTCGGGCGGGCGCAGACGGCGTTGGCAGCCGCGGCGCCCGGCCTATGGGATCGCGGGCCAGCGCTCAGGGTCAAGGTCAGCGGGGCGCTGGCGTCGGTCGGGCCCGAGCAGCTTCTGAACGGCGCCAATCTCATGGCGATCGGGGACGGGAGTTCGGCAAACTGGGAATTGTTCCAGTTCGCCGGGGCGGCGCTGGTTGCGCCCGGTGTCTACGACCTGACGCAGCGGCTGCGCGGACAGGCGGGAACCGATGCCGTCGCGCCTGCAAGCTGGCCCGCGGGCAGCTACGTCGTGCTGATGAACGGCGCGCCGAAGCAGATCGATCTGGCCGTTTCGGAACGTGACCTTGCACGGCACTACCGCATCGGTCCGTCGCAGCGGGGCTATGACGACCCGTCCTATCTGCATCTGGTCGAAGCCTTCGCAGGTGTGGGGCTCCGCCCGTATTCGCCGGCGCATCTTAAGGTGAGACGCAACGGCGGGGGCGACCTGGACCTGCGATGGATTCGCCGGACGCGGATTGATGGCGACAACTGGTCCGGCGTCGAGGTGCCGCTTGGCGAGACCGCAGAGGCCTATCTGGTTCGCGTGGTCCAGGGCGCGTTGGTGCGGCGCGAGGTCACGGTCGGTCAGCCGTTCTGGGCCTATCCCGCCGGGATGCAGGTGGCCGATGCGGTCGCCCTTCCTTTCGAAATCCATGTGGCCCAGCTGTCGGACAGTTTCGGGCCCGGCCCCTTCAGGAGGATCATGATCGATGTCTGATACCAATCAGCTCGGCCTGCCGCTTCTGCAACCTTCGCAGGCGCAGAAGCATGTGACGGTGAATGCCGCCCTGACACGGCTCGACGGCCTGGTCGAGCTGACGCTTGTCAGCCGGTCGCAGGCGACCCCGCCGGCGGTTGTTGTCGATGGCGCATGCCACGGTGTTCCCCCCGGCGCGGTCAACGAATGGGCCGGGCAGGACGGGAAGCTGGCGATTGGCACGAACGGTGGGTGGGACTTCGTCATCCCCCGGCGCGGCTGGCGAGCAATGATCCTCGACGAGGGCGTCATCGCGATCTTCGATGGCGCCACCTGGCGCGCAGGGATGGCGACGCTTTCGCCCCACAACGCCGGGCTTTCGTGCCACGTGGCCGAACTTGACCATACGGTGACGGCGGGTCCGGTTTCGACCACGGCGGTGATGATTCCGGCAAATGCGGTGGTCATCGGGGCGACGGCGCGGGTGGTATCGAACATCACCGGCACGCTCACGAACTGGTCCCTGGGCAACCCCGGGGCGGTGGGGCGCTACGGCACCGGGCTGGGGAAGACCGCGGGCGCATTCGCGCGCGGCGTCCTTGGCCAGCCGACTGCGTTCTACGCGCCCACCGCCATGCAGCTTGACGCGACGGGCGGTGACTTTGCAGGTGGCATGGTGCGGATTGCCGTCCACTACCTGGAAGTCGCGCTGCCGGATCTCTAGGTCACCGACTCATATGCGCGCAACCAGATGCGGATTGAGGCGAGTTGGACGGATGCGAGGAAGTTGTCGTCACGTTTGTCATAGCGGGTGGCGACGGCGCGGAAGTGCTTGAGTTTGCTGAAGAACCGCTCGATCTGG
>JAUQYA010000002.1 GCA_030837785.1 Albidovulum sp. | reverse complement strand
GCGGATCGAGTCGCGCTGGGCGGTGGCGCGCGCCGTGGCGCCGTTCCAGACGTGGTACATCGCCACCTCGCCCGAGGCCAGGCGATCGACCGTGCTGTCGGAGCTGTAGAGCTTCAGCTTTTCCTTCTGCGCCTCGAGCAGCGCCAGGATCCTGGCGGCGTCCTCGTTGCTTTCGGTGCATTGCGGGATGCCGAGATAGAGCGAGGCGGCGAGGATTTCGTCGCTTGCCGTATCCAGCGCCGCGATCTTGCCGACAAGCTCGGAGCGCGGCTCGAAATATTCCTTCCAGCTCGCCTCGATCTCGCCGCCCTCGACCTGGGCGCTGTCGTAGGCAAGGCCGGTCACGCCCCACAGATAGGGCGCCGAATATTCGTGCTTGGGGTCGAAATCCGGGTTCTTGAAGGCGTCCTTCATGTGGACGTAGTTCGACATCTGGTTGGTGTCGATCTTGAGCAGGAGCCCGTCCTTGATGAGCCCGGGGATGATGTAGTCGCTCGGCACGATCACGTCATAGGACGCGCCGCCCGACTGCAGCTTGGCCAGCAGCGTGTCGTTGCTGTCGAAGCCGTCCAGGATCACCTTGATGCCGGTTTCGGTTTCGAATTTCGCCAGCAGTTCGACCGGATAGTAGTCGGTCCAGTTGTAGAAATAGAGCGTCTTTTCGGCATCCTGCGCCGCCGCCGGCGAGGCGAGGGCGGCGAAGGCGAAAAGCGCCGCGCCGATACGGGATTTCAAGGGCATGAAGGACTCCTCCAGGGTTAACGGCGCAGACGGCCGAGAAAGAACGACAACGAGACGAGCAGGACCGAGACGATCAGCATCACCGCCGAGATCGCGTTGATCTCGGGCGTGATGCCGGCGCGGATCGCCGAGAAGATGTAGACCGGAAGCGTCGTCGTGCCGGGGCCGGCGAGGAAGAACGACGTCAGGAAATCGTCGAGGCTGGTGACGAAGGCGAGCGTGAAGCCGGCCATCACGCCTGGCCACAGAAGCGGCATCGTCACGCGGCGGAAGGTGCGCAGACGGTTGGCGTAGAGATCCTGCGCGGCCTCCTCGTAGGTGCCGCTGATGCCTTCGAGGCGGGCGCGGATCGGCAGATAGGCGAAGGGGATGCAGAAGGCGGTGTGCGCCAGGATCATCGCCGTCAGCCCGAGCTGGACGCCGAGCGAGACGAAGAGCAGCAGCGTCGCCACCGCCACGACGATCTCGGGCAGGATCAGCGGCATGTTGAGGACCGCCTCGGACACCCCGCGGCCGCGGAAGGCGCGGCGTGTCGCAAGCGCCGCCATCAGCGCGAGGATCGTCGCCGCTGTCGATGCCGAGAGCGCGAGGATCAGCGAATTCGCCGCGGCCGCCCGGATCGAGGGATTGACGAAGATGCGCCCGTACCAGTCGAGCGAGGCGTGGGTCCAGACGGTCGCCGTGCGGTTGGCGTTGAAGCTGTAGGCGATCAGCACGAAGACCGGCACGTAGAGATAGACGAGAACCAGCGCCGTGACCTCGCGCGTCAGCGGAAAGCGCGCGGGCGTCATGCCGTCCTCCTGTTGCGCCACAGCGCCATGCCGGTCATGGCGATCAGCATGACCGCGAGCAGCACGACCGCGAGCGCCGCCCCGAACGGCCAGTTGCGCGAGGCGCCGAACTGCATCTGGATGACGTTGCCGAGCATCAGCGTGCGGCCGCCGCCGAGCAGCGCCGGCGTCACGAAGGCGCCGAGGCAGGGGATGAAGACCAGCAGGCAGCCGGCAACGATGCCGGGGGTGGCGATCGGCAGGACCACGCGGGTCAGCGCCCGACGGCGGTTCGCGCCGAGATCGTGCGCCGCCTCGAGGAGCCGCCAGTCGAATTTCTCGAACACGGCATAGAGCGGCAGGATCATGAAGGGCAGGAAGGAATAGGTGAGCCCGATCGCCACGGCGATGTCGTTGTAGAGCAGTTGCACCGGGCCGAAGGGCAGGATCGCGTTGACGAACTGCGCGGTCCATCCGTCCTCGCGCAGGATGATGAGCCAAGCGTAGTTGCGCACGAGGAGGTTGGTCCAGAAGGGAATGGTGATGACCAGCAGCATGATCTCGCGGCCGGTGCGCGACAGGCCGGCCATCCAGAGCGCCACCGGCAGGCCGAACAGCAGGCTGAGGGCGGTGGTGACACCCGCCTGCACCACCGAGCGCAGGAAGATCGCCAGGTAGCTGGTATTGAGGATCATCGTGCCGTCGAAATCCTCCTCCCAGGCGAGCCTGACGTAGTTGGCGGGCGAGGCGGCCGAGGCCCAGTCGACGCCGCTGTTGCCGCCCTTGTCGAGAAGCGAGATCCAGGCCATCAGCCCGAGCGGCGCGCCGACCAGGAAGAGGATGACGACAAGCGCCGGCGACATGAGGAGCGCGGTGCGGGCCAGGGAAGGGGTGGTCATCGGTCCAGCACCCGCAGCGCCTCGGCCGGCAGGGCGAGCCCGACCGTCGCGCCGTTGCCGCCCGGAAGGCCCGAGGCATCCGGCTGGCGCAGCAGGAAGCTGCCGCCGTCGGGCAGGCTCAGCTTGTGCAGCATGGCCGAGCCGAGATAGGCAGAATGGACGACGGTCGCGTCGATCGCGCCCGCGCCCGCCGGCACCAGCCGCGCCCGCTCGGGGCGGATTGCCACCGTCACCTTGCCGGCCCTGCCATGCGCCAGCGGCAGCACCGCGCCGGCGTCGAGCCGGATGCCGCCGCCCGCGAGCGCCTCGCCGTCCATGAGGTTGATGTCGCCGATGAAGTCGGCGACGAAGCGATGGGTCGGCGCCTCGTAGATCTCGCGCGGCGGCCCCATCTGCAGGATGCGGCCGGACTGCATGACGGCGACCCGGTCGGACAGCGTCAGCGCCTCCTCCTGGTCGTGGGTGACGAAGAGGAAGGTGATGCCGGCCTCCTCCTGAAGCAGCTTCAGCTCGATCTGCATTTCCTTGCGAAGCTTGAGATCGAGCGCGGAGAGCGGCTCGTCGAGCAGCAGGACCCGGGGGCGGGGCGCCAGCGCGCGGGCAAGCGCCACGCGCTGCTGCTGGCCGCCCGAAAGTTCGGCAGGACGGCGGGCGGCGAAGGCGCTCATGCGCACCATTTCCAGCACCTCGCCGACGCGCGTGCGGATGGCGTCGCGCGCCAGCTTCTGTTCGTCGAGCGCGAAGGCGACGTTCTGCCGGACGGTCAGGTGGGGAAAGAGCGCGTAGCTCTGGAAGACCGTGTTGACCGGCCGGTGGAAGGGCGGCGCGGCGGTGACATCCTGCCCCTCGATGGCGATGGAGCCGCTGTCGGAGGTCTCGAAGCCGGCGATCAGCCGCAGAAGCGTGGTCTTGCCGCAGCCGGAGGGGCCGAGGAGCGTGAAGAACTCGCGCCTGCCGATGTCGAGCGAGACGCCGTCGAGCACGCGGATCGCATGGATGCCCTTGCCGAAGCTCTTGGCGACCTCGCGGATGGAGATCGCAGGCGACTTGGAGATTTCGGTCATGGCCCCCTCTCGGATCTTTCGGGCAGGGTTCCATACGGGATACGATCCTGTCAATATGTGTATGCAATTTTATATCAATATAGCACACAAATCGGTGCGGGGGCATCGCCTGGGATCACCCGTCCGGCCGGCGCGGGCAGGGAGATCCCGCCCATGTGCAAACCTGATGTGCGGACCCGGTGCGCGCTCGAAGGAGGGGGAGGGGGGCGGATGGGGGCGGGCGCTGCCCGTGGCAGGGCATGGGCGGGCCGGCCGCGACGCCCGCGCTTCAGCGTGAAACGGGCGGCGCTCTAAAGCCCCTCGGCCTTGGCATAAGCCACCAGAAGGTCGGGGAAATCCTTTTCCGGATTGCCCTTGAGCAGGGCGCGGGTGGTGATGGCGTCGATATGCTCGTGCATCAGCGAGCAGGCCGTCTTGTGGTCGGAATTGACCAGCGCCTCGATGATCCTGCGATGCTCGGAGACCGCGCAGTCGGAGGAATGCGGCCGGCCATAGAGCGAGAGGATCAGCGACGACCGGGAGACGACCTCGGTCACGTAGCGCGCCAGAACGTCGTTGTCCGTCAGTTGCGCCAGAAGGACGTGGAATTCGCCGGCGAGCTGGATGGAATTGGCGGAATTGCTGGCCCGGGCGAGGTCTTCGGCGTCGACATGGGCTTCGATCCGGCGAAGCTGCTGCGGCGTCAGCTTGCCTGCGAGCGTGTCGACGACAAGGGCTTCGAGCGCCTGGCGGACGGCGAAAATGTTGCGCGCGTCCTGGAGGCTCGGCTGCGCCACGCAGGCGCCCTTGTGCGGCCGCAGTTCGACCAGGCCCTCGCCGCTCAGCCGCGCCAGCGCCTGGCGGACGATGGTGCGGCTGACGCCGAGACGCTCGCCGATCGAATCCTCCGGCAGCTTGGTGCCGGCGGCGAGCGCCTGATCGAGGATCGCGCGCTTGAGGGTGCGGTAGACGGCATCGGACTTGGAGGTCGTCGACTTTTCGCTCTTCTCGCTGGCCGCCATGATTGTCCTGATCCAGAATGCCGAACTCGGTTGTCCGATACGCGCGCCGTGCCGTCAATGCAAAGGCGATTTTCCGAAAGCTTTGCGCCCTGAGGATTGTATACGATATTTGCGGCGGACGCCCAAGCCCCCAATCGACAGCGGGCATCGCATCGGTCGGCATGCCGTTGCGCTGGGCGAGATAGTGCGCCGCCAGTCGGCCTGCCAGGTGGCGGACGGCCTCGCGCGTCGCGATGACGCCTTCGATGGCGGCAATGCCGATCTCGGTGTCGACATCGACATGGCTGCGGATATGGGTCACGCCGAGGCGCAGCATCTGGGCGATCTGGCGGGCCGACTGGCGGCGCGCGTCGATGCCAGGCTCCCGCTTGGCGCGGCGGTCCGCGAGGATGCGGTCGTTGCGGGTTGGGCCGAACCGGTAGCAGAACCAGTCCATGCCGATGAGCGTCTTGTCGAAATGGGCATCTGCGGCGCCGGCCTCGGCAGCGGCTTCGCGCTGGCGATGGTGACGGCGCTCGACCACCTGCCGCTTCCCGAACAGGCCGGAACGCTCGCCGCGCTGATGCAGGGCGGCGGCTTTCTCATCGCCTCGCGCGCCCCGCTCCTTCTCGCCCTGGTCCATGACCGGACGGGAAGCTACAGCGCGGGATGGATGATCCATGTCGGCTTCGTGGCGGTGACGGCCGGTCTCTACCTCGGCTTCAGTCCTGGGAGCTATGGCCGGGCGACCGGGCTTGGGGGCGCCGGAGCGGGTCAGGCCCCTCCGGGGGCACCATCGGGATCGTGTCCGGCCCCCGGGAGCCGATGATCCGGGGCGGGAGTGGCGGTGCCAAGGCGCCTTGCCCTCGCGTCGAGGATCGACCACAGGGCGTCTCCGGCGGCGCCCGAACCGCCGGTCAGCCGGACCGCGGTGACGATGAGATCGCAGCCGGGAAGGACATGGCCGAGGTCGAGGAGGGTTCCCGCCGGAACGCCGCGCAGGGCCAGCGACTGCGGCACCCAGGCAATTCCGATCCCGGCGCCGGCGAGTTCCACCGCCGCCAGCGTCAGCGCCGTCTCCACCCTGGGGGTGAGGGTGAAGCCCGCCTCGATCCGGGGGGCGATGTAGCGGTCGAAGACGGTGCCGAAATAGACGTCGGCCGGATAGGCGACGGTCGGCAGGTCGCCGCCGGTTCCGGCGAGCCCCGCCGCCACGGCCGGCGCGGCGACCGGGACCAGCCGGTCGGTGCCGACCTCGATGGTCTCGATGTAGTCGGCCTCCATCGGCGGGCCTTCGCCGGGAACCTTGTAGACCAGCGCCAGATCGGCCTGCTTGGAGAGGAGAAGCCCGATGCATTCGTCGAGGTTGGCCGAGCGCAGGCGCACGTGGATGTCCGCATGGTCGCCCTGCATGTCGCGCACCAGGCCCGGGGTGAGCGAGGTCGTCAGCGCATGCTGGCTGGCGATCACGACGCGGTTTTGCGATTGCCGTTCGCCGTGGCGCAGTTCCTCGACCAGCTGGCGCAGCCGGGTCGCGAGCTGCTGGATCTGCTCGCGCTGCGCCTCGGTGGTCGGGCGCAACTGGACGGGCTTGTGGCCCCGGTCGAAAAGCTCGACGCCGACATACTCCTCGATGCTCTGGATCCGGCGCGAGAAGGCCGACTGCGTCAGCCGGCGCCGGTCGGCGGCCTCGGCGAAGGAGCCGGCCTGCGCGACGGCGAGGATGTCGTCGAGCCATTCCAGCCGCATGGCGCCCCCTTACATGCAATTCTTGCATAATATATCAAGAATTTCGCATTTTGGCGAGAGAATCCCCGCGTGTTATTTGTGACATGCAAGTTAAGGAAGGATTCGTCATGCACCTCGCCCGCTTCCCGCGCATCTTTCTCGCCCATCTGCCGACGCCGCTCGAACGGCTCGACCGGCTCGGCCGGGAGCTTGGCGGGCCGGAGATCTGGATCAAGCGCGACGATTGCACCGGGCTCTCGACCGGCGGCAACAAGACGCGCAAGCTCGAGTTCCTGATGGCCGAGGCGCTGGCCGAGGGCGCGGACATGGTGATGACCCAAGGCGCGACCCAGTCCAACCACGCCCGCCAGACCGCGGCCTTCGCGGCGAGGCTGGGGATGAAATGCCACCTTCTCTTGGAGGACCGCACCGGCTCCAGTGACCCCAACTATACCGGCAACGGCAACGTCCTGCTCGATCACCTCCACGGCGCGACCACCGAGACGCGGCCGGGCGGGCTCGACATGAACCGGGAACTGGAGCTTTCGGCCGAGGCGTTCCGCCGCGAGGGGCGCCGCGTCTACACCATCCCCGGCGGCGGATCGAACCCGACCGGGGCGCTTGGCTACGTCAACTGCGCCTTCGAGCTTGTCGGGCAGGCCAACGACCGCGGGTTGCGCATCGACCACATCGTCACGGCAACCGGCAGCGCCGGGACGCAGGCGGGGCTTGTGGTCGGGCTGAAGGCGATCAATGCCGGGATTCCGCTTCTGGGCTTCGGGGTCAGGGCGGCGAAGCCGAAACAGGAGGAGAACGTCTTCCTGCTGGCGCAGCGCACCGCCGAGAAGCTGGGCTGCCCGGGCGTCGTGCGGCGCGAGGACGTGGTGGCCGATACCGACTACGTCGGCGAGGGCTATGGCATCCCGCGGGCGGACACGATCGAGGCGATCCGGATGTTCGCCGAGCTTGAGGGCATCCTGCTCGACCCGGTCTATTCCGGCAAGGGCGCGGCCGGGCTGATCGACTACTGTCGCAAGGGCCGGTTCGGGAAGGGCGAGCGCATCGTCTTCCTTCACACCGGGGGGGCTGCGGCGCTGTTCGGCTATCCGGGTACCTTCGCATGAGCCATAGTGCGGCGACGCCGGAGGGCGCATGAGGACGGTCGGCATTCTCGGCGGCATGGGGCCGGAGGCGACGGTGCTTCTGATGCAGCGGGTCATCCGGGCCGCCGGGGCTAAGGACGATTCCGGCCACATCCACCTTGTCGTTGACCAGAACCCGCAGGTTCCCTCGCGGATCGCCTGGCTGCTCGAGGGCCGTGGCGAGGATCCCGCGCCGGTGCTGGCGGCGATGGCGCGCGGGCTTCAGGCGGCCGGGGCGGAGGCGCTTGCGATGCCCTGCAACACCGCCCATCACTTCGCCCCGGCGATCAGGGATGCCGTGACGGTGCCGTTTCTCGACATGGTCACGCTGGCGGTCGCGCGGGCGCGCGCCCTTGCGGGCACCGGCGGCAGGGTCGGCATCCTCGCCTCTCCGGCGGTGCGCAGGACCGCGCTCTTCGAGGCGCGGATGGAGGCGGCGGGGCTGGAGCCCCTTTACCCCGAAGACGAGGCGGCGCTACTGTCCGCGATCCGTCGGATCAAGGCGGGAGGGGCGGACGAGGCCGCCCGCGCGGTGCTGGGCGCGGCGTCTGCATTCCTGCTTGCAGGGGGCGCGCGCGTGCAGATGATCGCCTGTACCGAGTTCTCGCTGATCGCCGACGCGGTCGCCGGGGGCGCGGTGGCCTTCGACACGCTCGACGTGCTTGTCGAGGCGATCAGGGACTTCGCGCTCGGCTGTGGTGCGGGGACGAAGCGGGCGGCAATGTAACTGCCCGACATGACGACGACAACAACACGGAGGGAACCAACCATGAAACGGACACTCAGCTATCTCGCGATCGGCGTTTCGGCCTTTGCCATGCTGGCGGGCGCGGCCTCGGCCGAGAAGATCATCATCGGCCATTTCGGCAACCCGATACCGATGCAGCTTCTGTCGACGTCGGACACGCTGGCGGCGGACACCGGCTGGGAGATCGAATGGCGCAAGTTCGCCGCGGGCACCGATGTGATCGCGGCGATGGCGTCGGGAGATGTCGTCCTTTCCGAACTCGGCTCCTCGCCGCTGGCGATCGCGACCAGCCAGGGGGTCGACATCCAGCTGATCGCCTATTCCGACGTGATCGGCAAGGCCGAGTCGCTGATCGCGCACAACGGTTCCGGAATCGCAAGCCTCGCCGATCTCAAGGGCAAGCGCATCGGCGTGCCGGTCGGATCGACCGCGCATTACTCGCTGATGGGCGCGCTCCAGCACGAGGGCATCGCCGAGACCGACGTGACGATCATGAACATGCCGCCCGACCAGATCGCGGCGGCCTGGGAACAGGGCGTGATCGACGCGGCCTGGGTCTGGCAGCCGGTCCAGTCCGAGATCCTGAAGACGGGCACGCTCGTCATCGGTGCCGACCAGACCGCCGAGTGGGGCTTTCCCACCTTCGACGGCTGGGTCGTGAACCGCGAGTTCGGCCAGGCCAACAAGGACAAGATCGTCACCTTCCTGAAGGCGGTCGACAAGGCCAACGCGGCCTATCTG
>JAUQYA010000113.1 GCA_030837785.1 Albidovulum sp. | reverse complement strand
CAACATGCGCGCGCCGGGCATGACGCTGCACAAGGTGCCGCTCTTCGCCTGGTCGATCTTCGTCACCGCCTGGATGATCCTGCTTTGCCTGCCGGTGCTGGCCGGCGCGATCACCATGCTGCTCACCGACCGCAACTTCGGAACCACCTTCTTCCAGCCTCAGGGCGGCGGCGACCCGATCCTCTACCAGCACATCCTGTGGTTCTTCGGGCACCCGGAAGTCTACATCATCATCATTCCGGGCTTCGGCATCATCAGCCATGTCATCGCGACCTTCTCGAAGAAACCGATTTTCGGCTATCTGCCGATGGTCTATGCGATGGTGGCGATCGGGTTCCTGGGCTTCATCGTCTGGGCGCACCACATGTACACCGTCGGCATGTCGCTGACCCAGCAGAGCTACTTCATGCTGGCGACGATGGTCATCGCGGTGCCGACCGGGATCAAGGTGTTCTCGTGGATCGCGACGATGTGGGGCGGCTCGATCGAGTTCAAGACGCCGATGCTCTGGGCCTTCGGCTTCCTGTTCCTGTTCACCACCGGCGGCGTGACCGGCGTCGTCCTCAGCCAGGCGCCGGTGGACCGGGTCTATCACGACACCTATTATGTCGTGGCGCACTTCCACTATGTGATGTCGCTTGGCGCCGTCTTCGCGATCTTCGCCGGAACCTATTTCTGGATCGGCAAGATGAGCGGGCGGCAATACCCCGAATGGGCAGGCAAGCTGCACTTCTGGATGATGTTCATCGGTGCCAACCTGACCTTCTTCCCGCAGCACTTCCTCGGCCGCCAGGGCATGCCGCGCCGCTACATCGACTACCCGGAGGCCTTCGCCTACTGGAACTGGGTCTCGTCGATGGGCGCGTTCCTGTCTTTCGCCTCCTTCGTCTTCTTCCTCGGCATCGTGTTCTACACGCTGCGTTTCGGCAGGCGGGTCACCGCGGCGAACTACTGGAACCCCTACGCCGACACGCTCGAGTGGACCCTGCCCTCGCCGCCGCCTGCCCACACGTTCGAGACGCTGCCGAAGCCGAGCGACTGGGACCACAGCCGCGCCCACTGAGCCGGGCCGCGCGAAACCTCGAAGGCCCCGGCAATCCGGGGCCTTTTTGCTGACATTGACCGGAGGCCCATGCCCTACCGCTGGACCGAGCCCGACCCCGAGACCCGCCGCCTGATCCTCCGGCCGCACCGGTCGCTGACGGCGGAGGGTTTCGTCTGGTGCATCGGCGGCCTTGCCGGGCTGATCACGCTGCCGATGATCGCGGTGCTGGGCTCGCCGGTGATGTGGGGGCTGCTGCCCTTCGCGGTGGCGGCGGTTGCGGGGCTGTGGTGGGCGCTCCGCCGCAGCAGCCGCGACGGACGGCTGACCGAGGAACTGACCCTGACCCGAGGCCGCGCCGAACTGGTGCGGCGCGAGCCCTCCGGGCGGACCCGGGTCTGGTCCGCCGAACCGCACTGGGTGCGGGTCGAGATGCACCCGGACGGCGGCCCGGTCGAGCACTACCTGACCTTGAAGGGCGGCGGCCGCGAGGTGGAGATCGGCGCCTTCCTCAGCCCCGAGGAACGCGTGGCGCTCGGGACCGAGCTGATCGAGGCCCTCGCCAGTCTGCGGGCCGCGCCGCGGTAACGCCCTGGCGACGGAACTGCCGAACGCTCCGGTTCAGCCCTTGTCCTTCTTCTTGTCCTTGTGCTCGGGCAGGCCCTTGCGGCTGGTCTCGGCAAGCTCCTCGAGCTCCTTTTCGGACATCGATTCGTGCATGCCTCTCGACGCCCCCTTGAGGTCCGACACCTTGGTCTCGCCGCGCTTGGCCGACAGGGCGGCGCCGGCGGCCTTTTGCTGGGCTTTGGATTTGGCGGGCATTGGAATTCCTCCATCCTGTCCCTGCCAACGCCGGCGTCGCGGCCGGGTTCCGGCCGGCCGCGGCCACGCCGGCCGGACCGGGGATCAGCCCAACCGGTCCTTGACCATCGGCCCCACCGCACCGAAGTCCATCTGGCCGGTGTATTTCGCCTTCAGCGCGGCCATCACCCGTCCCATGTCGCGGATCGAGGTCGCGCCGGTTCCGGCGATGGCGGCGGCGATTGCCGCCTGCACTTCCTCGGGGGAGAGCTGGCGCGGCAGGAATTCCTCGATCACCCCGATCTCGGCCTGCTCCTTCTCGGCCAGTTCCAGCCTCCCGCCCTCCTCGTAGGCGCGAACCGATTCCTGCCGTTGCTTCACCATCCGGCCGAGAATGCCCAGCACCTCGGCATCGCCGACCGTGGCATCCCCGCCTTCGCCCCTGAGGGCAATGTCCTTGTCCTTGATCGCTGCGTTGATGAGCCGCAGCGTCGACAGCCGGGCCGCGTCCCTGGATTTCATCGCATCCTTCAACGCCGCGCCGATCCGTTCGCGCATGTCCATCGGGTCTCCATCCCCTGAGCGTTCCGAAGACCCCAACATAGCCGCAACGGCGCCGGGTGACAACCGGGGTAAAATTCGATAACATATTGAAATCTCTACGTAAGCCAAAACCCGCGCGGGCCCTTGACCATCCCCGCCCGCGCCCTTAGGTTCCGCGGGATTTGTGACCGGGGGAGTCGCCATGCCCGCAAACCCGAAGCCTCAGGACAGACCCACAGCCTGCCTCGCCCTTGCCGACGGAACGCTTTTCTACGGCCGCGGCTTCGGCGCCGCCGGCGAGACGGTGGCGGAACTGTGCTTCAACACGGCGATGACCGGCTACCAGGAGATCATGACCGACCCGTCCTATGCGGGCCAGGTCGTCACCTTCACCTTCCCCCATATCGGCAACACCGGCGTCACCCCCGAGGACGACGAGGCGGCCGAGCCGGTCGCGGCCGGGATGGTCGTCAAGTGGGACCCGACCGAGCCGTCGAACTGGCGCGCCGCCGGGCCGCTGGTGGACTGGCTGACCAGGCGGGGCCGCATCGGCATCGGCGGGGTGGACACAAGGCGGCTGACGCGGGCGATCCGCCAGCAGGGCGCGCCGCATGTGGCATTGGCCCATGATCCGGAGGGGAATTTCGACATCGGCGCGCTGGTCGCGAAGGCACGCGCCTGGTCGGGGCTCGTCGGCCTCGACCTCGCCAGGGAGGTGACCTGCGCGCAGGGCTACCGCTGGGACGAGACCCGCTGGGCCTGGCCCGAGGGCTATGGCCGGCGGGAGGGCGCGGGATTCAAGGTGGTGGCGCTTGATTATGGCGCCAAGCGCAACATCCTGCGCTGCCTCGCCTCGGTGGGATGCGACGTGACCGTCCTGCCGGCGACGGCGACGGCCGAGGAGGTGCTGGCGCATGACCCCGAGGGCGTGTTCCTCTCGAACGGTCCCGGCGATCCGGCGGCGACGGGAAGCTATGCCGTGCCGATGATCCAGGGTGTTCTCGCGAAGAACCTGCCGCTCTTCGGCATCTGCCTCGGCCACCAGATGCTCGCGCTCGCGCTGGGGGCGAAGACAGTCAAGATGAACCACGGCCACCACGGCGCGAACCACCCGGTCAAGGACCTGGAAACCGGCAAGGTCGAGATCACCTCGATGAACCACGGCTTCACGGTGGACAGCCAGACCCTGCCAAAGGGCGTGAAGGAGACGCATGTGAGCCTCTTCGACGGGTCGAACTGCGGCATCCGGATGGAGGGGCGGCCGGTCTTCTCGGTGCAGTATCATCCCGAGGCGAGTCCTGGCCCGCAGGACAGCTACTATCTGTTCGAACGCTTCGCCGAGGCGATGCAGGCGCGCCGCGCCGGCTGACCCCCGGGGGTGGCTCGGCGGCGGGGAATATCGTCAAATCTCCGCAAATCCGACCGGTTCTGTTAACCTGCCGTTAACCCTGCGCCCGCAGGGTCGGGGCATCTGGTTCCCTCCGGACAGCCATGTCGCCCTCCGCCCCGCACCTTCGCCTCGTCACGCCCGATTTCTCGCCCCCGGCGGCAGCGCCCGCGGCGTTGGCCGTCTTCGCGCCCCGCGCCCGGCCCCGGCGCGCGGCAGCCGGGCGCCGGCCGCTCGGCCAGATCCTCATCGACATGAAGGCGGTCTAGCCCGGCAACATGCTGAAGGCGCTCGCGCTGCGCGACCGCGAGGAGGCGCGGATCGGCGACATCCTCCTGACCCACGGCTGGGTCAGCGAGGCCGACCTGATGGCGGCGCTGGCGATCCAGTGGGGGGCGAAGACCGTCGATCTCGTGGCCGAACCGCCCGACGCGCGGCTCGCCGACCGGCTCGGCCCGGAATTCTGCCTTGCCCACGGGCTCCTGCCCTGGCGGCGGATCGGCGGCGCAACCGTGCTTGCCACAGCACGGCCGGAGGACTTCGCCCGCGCCCGCGCCGGCCTGCCTGCGGGCTTCGGGCCGGTGATCATGGCGCTTGCGCCCGAGCGCGACATCCACGCAGCGCTCATCGCCATGCGTCAGACCACGCTCGTCCGCAAGGCCGAGACGCGGGTGCCGGAGGGGGAAAGCTGCCGGACACTGGACATGGGGCGGTCGGCCCGGATCGTCACCGGCGCGCTCGGCCTGATCGCCCTGGGACTTGTCGCGCTGCCGCGCCTCACCTTCGCGCTGCTCGCGCTCTGGGCGGTGTTGACGCTTCTCGCCTTCACCGGCCTCAAGGCGGCGGCCTTCGCGGCCGAGGTCCGCGGCCGGGCGCGCGACGCCCGCCGCCCGGTCGGGCCGCAGCCGGCGCTTGCCCGGCTGCCGGTGGTTTCGGTCATGGTGCCCCTGTTCCGCGAGGACGACATCGCGCCCCGGCTGATCCGCCGGATCGGGCGGATCGACTATCCGAAGGAACTGCTCGACGTTCTGCTCGTGGTCGAGGAGGATGACCTGGCCACCCAGGACGCCCTCGCCCGCCGCACGCTCCCGCGCTGGATGCGCGTGGTCGTGGTGCCGCGCGGGCCGATCCGCACCAAGCCGCGCGCGCTCAACTATGCGCTCGACTTCTGCCGCGGCTCGATCGTCGGCATCTGGGATGCCGAGGATGCGCCCGACCCGGGGCAGATCCGCAGCGTCGTCGGCCGCTTCGCCGTGGCCTCGCCCGAGGTCGTCTGCCTCCAGGGCATCCTCGATTTCTACAACGCGCGGCACAACTGGATCACCCGCTGCTTCGCCATCGAATACGCCGTCTGGTTCCGCACGCTGCTGCCCGGCCTGGCCCGGCTCGGCCTCGTGGTGCCGCTCGGCGGCACCACGCTCTTCTTCCGCCGCAAGGTGCTCGAGGAGCTCGGCGGCTGGGACGCGCACAACGTGACCGAGGATGCGGACCTCGGCCTCAGGCTGGCGCGGCACGGCTATCGCACCGAAGTCATCGACACGGTGACGCAGGAAGAACCGAACTCGCGCCCCGTCGCCTGGATTCGCCAGCGGTCGCGCTGGCAGAAGGGGTTCGCGATCACCTGGGCAAGCCACATGCGCTCGCCCCGCCGGCTGTGGCGCGATCTCGGGCCGAAGCGTTTCCTCGCGGTGCAGATCCTGCTTCTCGGCAGCGTGTCGCAGGCGCTTCTCGCCCCCGTCCTCTGGACCTTCTGGGCGCTCACGTTCGGCCTCGCGCATCCCCTGGCGGGCGCGCTGCCCGGCTGGGTGATGGCGCTCCTCGGCGCGCTCTTCGCGGCGGCAGAGGTCGTCACGCTGGCGGCCGGGTTCTGGGCCACGCGGGGGGCGGAGCACCGGCACCTGATGAAATGGGTGCCGACGCTGCATCTCTACGTGCCGCTGGCTTCGTTCTCGGCATGGAAGGCGCTGCAGGAATGCGTGACCCGTCCCTTCTACTGGGACAAGACCGCGCATGGCGTCGTCGCGGCCCGGCTCGGCGAGACGGAACTCCTGCCCGTCCTCGTCCTGTCCCAGCCCGTCCATGTGCCGGCGGCGCTCCTCGGCGCGGTCGTGCCGTTCCCGGCGCCGGTGGCGGTGAAGCCGCGGCTGCACCTCTCTGCACCGGCGTCCGGGGCGAGCGAGCCCGCCGACCAGCCGGCGCAGCGTCCGGCCTGGCAGCGGCAATTGACGCTGATCAGCGGCGGCGGCGCGAACGGCCGGCCCGCGGACGCCGCCGCGCCGCGCCGGCCCTACGTTCTCGGCTCAACGATCGCCGGCCTTGCCCTTGACCGCCCCGGCATCGAGTTTCAGCCGCGTCTCGAAGGCCTTTGAGATATGCGCCCGCAACGCAGCCTGCGCCGCCTCGCCGTCGCCCGCGGCGATGGCGCGCACGATCTCGGCATGTTCGTCGAGCGCCGCCCGCCCCCGCCCTTCGGCGGCCAGCGAGGTCGAGGCGAGAAGCGCCATCGAGCGGTGGACGAGGTCGAGCTGCTGGACGAGGTAGCGGTTGTGCGAGGCGAGGTGGATCTGCTTGTGGAAGCGGCGGTTGGCGCGCGACAGCTCGTCGGGGTCGTCGACAATCTCGCGGTCGGTCTCGACCATGTCGCTCAGCACCCGCACCTCCTCGGGCGCGGCATGTCTGGCGGCCAGCCGCGCGGCCAGCCCCTCCAGCTCGGCGCGCACGACGTAAAGCTCGGCCAACTGGTTGTGATCGAGCGAGGCAACGATCATCGAGCGGCCGTCGCGGGTCAGCATCGACTGGGTCTCGAGCCGCTGGAGCGCCTCGCGAACCGGCGTGCGCGACACGCCGAAGCGTTCGGCAAGCTCGGCCTCCACCAGCCGGTCGCCGGGGCGGTAGATGCCCTGGTCGATCGCCTCGAGGATCAGCGCGTAGGCGTCCTTCTGCATCCGGTCCCTTCCCCGACAGAGGGGCGGGAGCCTAGGCGGGCCGCCGCGGCTTGGCAAGGCGGCGTTTCGGCCGGCGCTTGGGGCAGCGTTGCGGGCAGCGGGGCCCGGGTGTAGGCAGGGCCCATGCCGGAACGCGCCAGCATCCCAGACTTCCGCGGCGTCGAGACCTGGGTCTTCGACCTCGACAACACGCTCTATCCGCCGGCCGCGCGGCTCTTCGACCAGATCGAGGCGCGGATGACGGCTTATGTCATGTCCACGCTAAGCGTTCCGCGGGAGGAGGCCGACCGGCTGCGCGCCGACTACTGGCGGCTCTACGGCACGACGCTCGCCGGGCTGATGCACGAGCACGGGGTCGATCCGGTGCCCTATCTCGAGGATGTCCACGACATCGCGCTCGATCACCTGGCGCCCGATCCCGCGCTCGCCCGGGCGATTGCCGCGCTGCCGGGCCGCCGCGTCGTCTACACCAACGGCTCGGCGCCCTATGCCCGCCGCGTGCTGGAGGCGCGCGGCCTGTCCGGCGCCTTCGACGCCGTCTTCGGGGTAGAGCACGCGGGCTTCCGGCCGAAGCCCGACCGCCGCGCCTTCGAGACGGTCTTTGCCGCCGGCGGGATCGCGCCCGCCCACGCGGCGATGTTCGAGGACGATCCGCGCAACCTTGCCGCGCCGCACGAGATGGGGATGCGCACCGTCCATGTCGCCCCCTTGCCGGAACCCGCGCCGCATATCCACCACCACACCGACGACCTCGCGGCCTTCCTCGCCCGGCTGCGCTGAGCCCGCGGCGGCGGCGCTGCGGCATTCCGACCGGTTGCGCGGCGCGGCGCATCCCCCTCTTCCCCGCCGCAGCGAACCGGAGACCACCATGACCGCACTCGCCGACGCCCCGCGCCGGGCCGAATACCACGTGTCCCGCCGCCGCGGCGCGACCGCCCTTTCCCGGACCCTCGGCCGTCTTGCGCTCGCCCTCCTGCCGGTCGCGGCGCTGATCCTTGCGGTGAAGCTCTGGGGCCTCGTCGCCCTCGGCCTCGTGGCGCTCGCGGCGGTGCCGGTGGCCTTCGCGCTCCTGATCGCGCTGACGATCGGCAAATAGCAGGCGACCCGCAGCGGGAGCCGCAGCCGGCGTTGGACGGCGCCGCGCGGCCGGGCTATCCTCCGCTCCGGACGGAGGCACCATGCGCGAGACGACCGACATCCTGATTTCCGGCGGCGGGGTCGCCGGGCTGACCGCCGCCGCGGCCTTCGGCAGCGCCGGCTTCCGGGTGGTCTGCGTCGATCCCGCCCCCCCGGTCACCGAGGAGGAGGACGCGGGTGCGGACCTGCGCACCACCGCCTTCCTGCAACCGGCGCGGCGCATGCTGGAGGCGGCCGGTCTCTGGACGCGGATCGCCCCCCACGGCGCGGCGCTCCGCATCATGCGCATCGTCGATGCCGGCGGCGAGACGCCCGAGGCCCGCATCCTCAGGGATTTCGACTCCGCCGAAATCGGCGGCGAGCCCTTCGGCTGGAACTTCCCCAACTGGCTTCTGCGCCGCGAGACGGTGGCGCGTCTGGGCCTCCTGCCCAACGTCGATTTCCGCCCCGGCACGGCGACGCGGTCGGTGCTGACCCGCGAGGGCGAGGCGCGCGTCACGCTGTCGGACGGGGCGCAGGTTTCCGCGCGTCTCCTGATCGCCGCCGACGGGCGGGCGAGCCCGGTGCGCGAGGCGGTGGGGATCGGCGCCACGACCATGCGCTACGGCCAGAAGGCGCTGGCCTTCGCCGTCACCCATCCGGTGCCGCACGGCAATGTCTCGACCGAGATCCACCGCTCGGGCGGGCCCTTCACCCTTGTCCCCCTGCCTGATCGCGGCGGCCTGCCCTCCTCGGCCGTGGTCTGGATGGAGCGGGGGCCCGAGGCGCTCCGGCTCGCCGCGCTTCCGGTGGCCGAGTTCGAGGCGTCACTTCTGGCGCGGTCCGCGGGCCTTCTCGGCCCGCTCACGCTGGTCACCCGCCGCTCGGTCTGGCCGATCATCGCCCAGATCGCCGACCGCTTCGACGGCGAGCGCACCGCGCTTCTGGCCGAGGCGGCGCATGTCGTGCCGCCGATCGGCGCGCAGGGGCTGAACATGTCGCTGGCCGACCTTGCCTGCCTTCTCGACCTTGCCACCACCGCGCCGGAACGGCTGGGGGAGCGGGCGATGCTTTCCGCCTACAACCGCCGCCGCTGGCCCGAGGTGAAGGCGCGGGTGATCGGAATCGACCTTCTGAACCGCACCTCGATGCTGTCGGCGCGGCCGCTGCGCGACCTGCGGGCGGGCGTGCTGAACGCGCTCTATTCGGTGGCACCGGTGCGCCACGCGCTGATGAAGGCGGGGCTCGGGATGCGCTGAGACGGCGCGCCGGGACAGGCGGAGCGCTTCAGGGGGCGCTGCCCCCGTCCCCGCGAAAGCGGGGACTCCCCCGGGATATTTTGCAACGGAAGATGCCGAAGGACGTAAGGCGAGAGCGCTGCCGGCCCCGGCCCGGTTCGGAGCGCGGGCCCCGTGACCGGGGCTCAGAGCCCCGCCGCCTCCAGCGCGCGCCGGACCCGGCCGAGGGTACCGTCCACGTCATAGAGCTTGTCGAGCCCGAAAAGCCCGAGGCGGAAGCTGCGGTAGCCCTCGCCCTCGCCCACCTGCAACGGCACGCCGGCGGCGATCTGCACGCCGTTGGCGAGGAATTTCCTGCCGCTCTGGATCTCGGGGTCGTCGGTGAAGCTGACGACGACGCCGGGCGCGCCGTAATCCTCGGCGGCGACGGAGCGGATGCCGCGGCCGGCAAGCTCGGCCCGGACCGCATTGCCGAGCCGCCACTGAGCCTCGCGCAGCCGCTCGAATCCGTAGGCCTTCGTCTCGGCCATCGTGTCACGGAAGGCCCTCAGCGCATCCGTGGGCAGGGTCGCGTGATAGGCGTGGCCGCCCGCCTCGTAGGCCGCCATGATCGCCCGCCACTTCTTCAGGTCGAGCGCGAAGCTCGACGACGTGGTCGCCTCCATCCGGTCGAGCGCCGCCTGCGAGAACATCACCAGCCCGGCCGAGGGCGAGGCCGACCAGCCCTTCTGCGGCGCCGAGATCAGCACGTCGACGCCGGCGGCCTTCATGTCGACCCAGACCGCGCCCGAGGCGATGCAGTCGAGCACGAAGAGCGCCCCCGCCTCATGCGCGGCGCGGGCCAAGGCCTTGAGGTAGTCGTCGGGCAGGATCATGCCGCTCGCGGTTTCCACATGCGGGGCGAAGACGACATCCGGCCGGATCTCGGCGATCTTCGCCGCGACCTCCTCGATCGGCGCGGGCGCGAAGGGTGCCTGCGGCTCGTTGCCCGACCGGCGGGCGAGTGCTGCATGGGTTTCCGCCGCGAAGCTGCCCGCCTCGAAAATCTGCGTCCAGCGGAAGGAGAACCAGCCGTTGCGGACGATCAGCGCCCGGGCGCCGCCGGCGAACTGCCGCGCCACCGCCTCCATCGCGCAGGTGCCGCCGCCGGGCACCAGCGCCACCGCGTCGGCGTTGTAGACCTCCTTCAGCATCGCGGAAATGTCGCGCATCACCTCCTGGAACGCCCGGCTCATGTGGTTGAGCGAGCGGTCGGTGAAGACGACCGAGAATTCCTCGAGCCCGTCGGGATCGACGTCGGGCAGCAATGCGGGCATGGGCGACCTCCTCCTCTGTCCCACCCGGAGTAGCGCAGGGCCCGGGCAAAGGCAAAGCGGCAATCACCCGAGCGGCCCGGGGCGGCGTTCCTCCGACAGGAGCACGTTCGCCTCGACGTTGCCCACGCCCGGCAGCGTCATGATCCGCCGCCGGAGCACCCGCTCGAAATCCGCGAGGTCGCGGGCGGTGACGCGGAGCCGGTAGTCGAAAAGGCCGAGGACGTGCTGGACGGTCTGCACCTCGGGGATGGCGGTCGCGGCACGCTCGAAATCCTCGAGGCTGACGCGGCCCTTGGTGGCGAGCTTGACGCCGAGAAAGACGGTGACGGTGAAGCCGAGCGCGGCGGCGTCAAGCTCGATCCGCTGCCCGGCCAGCACGCCCGCCTCCTCCAGCCGGCGGATGCGGCGCCAGGCGGCGGGCTGGCTGAGGCCGAGCGCGCGGCCGACCGCACCCGCACTCTGGCCGGCGTCGGCGACGAGCAGGCGCAGGATGGCGCGGTCGGTGTCGTCGAGGTCGATCACAGCGGCAGGCTCACAACGGAAGACTCCCGGTGCGCTTGATGGTGGAGACGAGCATCAGGCTTTCGATGTCGGCGATATGCGGCAGCGTCAGGATGCGGTCGCGGTAGATCTCCTGATAGTGGCCCATGTCGCGGGCGATGACGTTGAGCCGCACGTCCACCCGGCCGAGGAAGGTCTGGATCTCGATCACCTCGGGCACCTTGCGGGCGGCGTCGAGGAATTCGTCGAAGGCGCGCGGATGGGTCTTGTCGAGCGTGAAGCGCAGGCTGACCTCCACCGCCCAGCCGAGCGCCCGCCAGTCGATCACCGCGTGCCGGCCCCGGATGACGCCGGCCGCCGAAAGCCGCTCCAGCCGCCGCCAGCAGGTCGCCGCGGTGACGCCGGCGCGCGCGGCCAGGTCGGCGGTGACAACGCCGGGATCGGCGAGAAGCTGGCGGAGAATCCGGCGGTCGGTGTCGTCGATCTGCATGATTCTCGCTGGTTGCAGCTATTCCAAGAATGATTATTTGCCGATCCTGCGAAAAACGTCAAACTTTGCACGAGAAATCGGCGCCCTGCCCCTATGCTCGCCACCGGCAACAAGAAAGGAGCGCCCGATGCGCGTCTATTACGATCGCGACTGCGACATCAACCTGATCAAGGACAAGAAGGTCGCCATCCTCGGCTACGGGTCGCAGGGGCATGCCCATGCGCTGAACCTGCGCGATTCCGGCGCCAAGAACGTGGTCATCGCGCTGCGCGAAGGTTCACCCTCGGCCGCCAAATGCGAGAAGGAAGGGCTGAAGGTCATGGGCATCGCCGAGGCGGCGGCCTGGGCCGACCTGATCATGTTCACCATGCCCGACGAGCTTCAGGCCGCGACCTACAGGAAATACGTCCACGACAACCTGCGCGAAGGCGCGGTGATCGCCTTCGCCCACGGGCTCAACGTCCACTTCGGGCTGATCGAGCCGAAGAAGGGCGTCGACGTCATCATGATGGCGCCGAAGGGTCCGGGCCACACCGTGCGCGGCGAATACGTCAAGGGCGGCGGCGTGCCCTGCCTCGTCGCCGTCCACCAGGACGCGACCGGCAAGGCGATGGAGATCGGGCTGAGCTATTGCTCGGCCATCGGCGGCGGGCGCTCGGGCATCATCGAGACGAACTTCCGCCAGGAATGCGAGACCGATCTTTTCGGCGAGCAGGCGGTGCTCTGCGGCGGTCTGGTCGAGCTGATCCGCATGGGCTTCGAGACGCTGGTGGAAGCCGGCTACGAGCCGGAAATGGCCTATTTCGAATGCCTGCACGAGGTGAAGCTGATCGTCGACCTGATCTACGAGGGCGGCATCGCCAACATGAACTATTCGATCTCGAACACCGCCGAATATGGCGAATATGTCTCGGGCCCGCGCATCCTGCCCTATGACGAGACCAAGGCGCGGATGAAGGCGGTGCTGCGCGACATCCAGACCGGCAAGTTCGTGCGCGACTTCATGCAGGAAAACGCCGTCGGCCAGCCCTTCTTCAAGGCGACCCGCCGGATCAACGACGAACACCAGATCGAGAAGGTGGGCGAGAAGCTGCGGGCGATGATGCCCTGGATCTCCAAGGGCAAGATGGTCGACAAGAGCCGCAACTGAGACCGCGACACCGCCGAGGGCCGGGCTCGTCCCGGCCCTTTCGGCCCCTCACGCCGCCTGTTCCACCGCCGCGACGATCCCGTCCACGACCTCGGTCAGAAGCCCCTCGTCCTCGCATTCCGCCATCACCCGGATCAGCGGCTCGGTGCCCGACTTGCGGATCAGCAGACGGCCCGTACCGTTCAGCCGCGCCTCGGCGTCGGCGATCACTTTCCGGACATTCTCGGCCGAAAGCGGCTCCTGCCCCGCGGCATACCTTACATTCTTCAACATCTGGGGCACCGTCTCGAACTGGCGCACCAGCTCGGAGGCGCGTCGGCTTGTCTCGGCCATCGCGGCGAGGAACTGCAAGCCGGCGATCAGCCCGTCGCCGGTGGTGGCATAGTCGGTCATGACGATATGGCCCGACTGTTCGCCGCCGAGGTTGAAACCGCCCTCGCGCATCCGTTCCACCACATAGCGGTCGCCCACCGCCGTCCGCTCGAGCCGGAGCCCGCGGCCTTGCAGGAACCGTTCGAGCCCGAGGTTCGACATCACCGTGGCGACGAGTGCATCACCGCTCAGCCGCCCCTCCTCGGCCCAGCGGGCGGCGAAAAGCGCCATGATCTGGTCGCCGTCGGCGGCGACACCGGTCTCGTCGAGGATCATCACCCTGTCGGCGTCGCCGTCGAGCGCGATGCCGAGGTCGGCGCCGTGCGCCACCACCGTCTCGGCTGCGGTGCGCAGATGGGTGGAACCGCACAGCTCGTTGATGTTGTGGCCGTCGGGGGAGACGCCGACCGGGATCACCTCGGCGCCCAGTTCCCACAGCACCTCGGGGGCCGCGCGGTAGGCGGCGCCGTTGGCGCAGTCGATCACCACCTTGAGCCCGGAGAGCTTGCCGCGGGCGGGGAAGGTCGTCTTGGCATATTCGACATAGCGGCCGCGGCCGTCGTCGATCCGCTTCGCGCGGCCGATGTTCTGCGGCCGGGCCAGCGCGATCTCACCGGCGAGGATGCGCTCGATCTCGGCCTCGGCATCGTCCGAAAGCTTGAATCCGTCGGGGCCGAAGAACTTGATGCCGTTGTCGTGGGCATGGTTGTGGCTGGCCGAGATCATGATGCCGAGGTCGGCGCGCATCGAGCGGGTGAGGTAGCCGACGGCGGGCGTCGGCACCGGACCGAGCAGCAGCACGTTCATCCCCGTGGAGGTCAGCCCGGCGGTCAGCGCGTTTTCCAGCATGTAGCCCGAAAGCCTCGTATCCTTGCCGATGACGACGCGGTGGCCGTTGCGCCGGTCGGTGCGGAAGTAGCGTCCCGCGGCCGCGCCGAGCCTGAGCGCGATTTCCGCGGTCATCGGGTGATGGTTGGCGGTGCCGCGCACGCCGTCGGTGCCGAAAAGCTTCCTGCTCATGGTTCTTCTCCGAACGTCACCGCCTGCCAGAGGCGGAGCGCCTGTTTGGTTTCGACAATATCATGGACACGGTGGATCTGCACCCCTTGTGCCGTCCCCGCCAGCGTGACCGCGACGGTGCCGGGGCCGCGCAGATCGGCCCGTGTCGCCGCAGCGCCGCCGCCGTAGGTGCCGATGAAGCGCTTGCGCGAGGCGCCGAGAAGCACCGGCACCCCCAGCCCGTGAAAGAGCGAGAGCCCGCGGATCAGCGCAAGGTTGTGCGCCGCGGTCTTGCCGAAGCCGATCCCGGGGTCGATGACGATGCGGTCGCGGGCGATGCCCATCGCCTCGGCCGCGGCGATGCGCTCGCTCAGCCAGTCGTAGACGTCGAGCAGCACGTCATCGTAGCGCGGATCGTCCTGCATCGTCGCCGGCGTGCCCCGCGCGTGCATCAGGCAGACCGGCATGTCGCGCCCGGCCACCAGCGCGCCCAGCGCCGGGTCGTAGGTCAGCGCCGCCACGTCGTTCACCATTGACGCTCCGGCGTCGAGCGCCGCGCGCGCGACCGCGGCCTTGCGGGTGTCGATCGAGACCGGCAGGGCAAGCCCGCCCGCGCAGAGCGCGGCGATCAGCGGCGCAGTGCGGGCGATCTCCTCCGCCTCAGTGACGTCGGCGGCCCCAGGCCGAGTGCTCTCGCCGCCGATGTCGAGCAGGTCGGCGCCGGCACCGGCCATCGCCGTGGCATGGGCCAGGGCGGTGTCCCGGCCAAGGAACCGCCCGCCGTCGGAGAAACTGTCGGGCGTCACGTTGAGGATGCCCATCAGCCGCGGGCGGTCGAGCGCGAGCCCGGCAAGCGGCGGGCGCGGCGCGGTGAGCCGCGCGCACACCGGGTCGGGCAGGTCGGCGGCGGCGACGAGCCCGCGGGAGCCGGCGCGGGTCAGGTGCTCGGCCCGGTCGAACCAGCACCAGCCGCCGGCCAACGGCAGGGCGCCGGGCGTGCGGGCGGCATCGGTCATGGCGATGGGGCGGAAATAGTCCATGCCGGCCTCTTGGCGCGGGCGGCGGCGCTTGGCAAGCCCGCGGTTTCAGGCCCGGGTGACCGGCACGCGGCAACCCGCCGGAATTGCAACGGTCCCGTGAACGACCAGCCGCCCGGCGTCGAGAAGCCCGGCGAGCCAGACGGCCAGCGCCGCAGGGTCAGCCCCCTCCGGCGCGCCGGGTGTGTCGAGCACCATCTTCGCCGGCGCCCAGAGCACCCGCTGGCCGCGCTTCAGCGCCCAGTCAAGTTCGGTCCGGGTGGCGACGACGCGCAAGGTCTCGTCGCGCGCGGCCAGCGACCAGGCGGCCTGTTCCAGCGCCAGCAGCGCGATCCGCCGCGCCACGGCCGGCGCCGGCGCCGGCGGCAGCGGCAGGAACGGCGCGGGCGGCACCAGGACGGCGGGCCCCTCGGCCGGCGCCGGCAGGGCGGGCGTGGTCAGAAGATGCACCACCGGCCGCGCGCCCTGCCCCGCGGGTTCCGCCGCCGGGGCGGCACGGTCGCGCACGATCTCCACCCCCAGCGCGCCGGGGGCGAGGTCGAGCTTCTCGACGCGCAGGAACACGCGCGCCGCCTGTGGTTCGGCGAGGATGCGGGCGGCGACGCGCTCGGCGAGCGTTTCGAGAAGGTTCAGCCGCTCGGCCCGAAGCTCGGCCGCGATCGCCTCGGTCAGCCGGTCGTAAGAGAGGATGCGGTCGACATCGTCGTCCCCCGGCCGGTCCTGAGGCAGGAGCTCCACCACCACATTGAAGCGCAACCGCTGTTCCCGGCCGCGCTCGTGCTGGAAGGCGCCGATCTCGGCCGCGACGACATGGTCGCGCAGGCTGAGCCGGTCGGGCGGGTTCGGCCCGGTCGATGCCCCTGCGCGCGCGTCAAGCGGGCCGAAGGCGGGGGAATGGTCATCGGTCATGGCGTGGCTCCGGCCGGGATCAGCGCATCATAGCGCGACGGTCCCGCACCGGAAGCGCGAAGGCGGCGCATCGGGCGCCGCCAGCGGCCTCAGTTCATCGCCGTGACGATCGGCGTGCGGTAGAAGATGTGGCGGCCGATCCGCGCCGTCAACTCGAACCGGCGCGACCACGAGGGCCGGACGGCGGGGGTGTGGAAGTAGGTCGCCCCCTCGGTCAGGGCCCGCGGCGCGCCGTCCATCATCGCCCTGGCGATCTTGCCGGCCGTCGCCCAGGCGGCGCGGTCGCTGATGCGGTCGGCCCGGCCGTCGCAGGTATAGGAGAACTGGCAGCCCTGCCCGTTCGACTGGTTCACCACGCCGCAGATGGTGCGCGGAAAACTCGGGCTTTCCACCCGGTTGAGGATCACCTCGGCCACCGCCGCCTGGCCGGCGACGCCTTCGCCGCGGGCCTCGAAGTAGATCGCCGAGGCGAGGCACTGGAATTCCGCCCCGCCCTCGACCGCCGGTTGCGCGGCAAGCCAGGCCTCGTCCATGACGACGGGTGCGCCGGCCTTGCGTTTCGCCTTCTTCTCCGCCACCGGCGGCGTCACGATCGCCGCAAGGCGATCGCCTTCCACGGCCCCGAGGCCCGCGCGGTCCTGTCCCAGAAGCGCGGTCAGGTTCATCCCGATCGCGGCTGCGGGATCGTTCGACTGGCTTACCGTCATTTCGGCATGCAAGCCTCCGGCGAGGCCAAGAAGCACGACCATGCTCCCGGTCAAGCACTTCAGCACTGACATTTTCCGTTCCCGAATTGCTTCGTCGAGCCACAGCCCCCCAAGGCAATGACCGGGGCGACATAGCCGAAACGGGGGCTTCCGTCCACCCGCGCCCCCCGGCACGGTCGGAAAGCCGCCGATTGCCGCCGCTGGCCAAGGCGACCCGGAAGGCGGCCAGGACCGCGCGCCGGGCATGGCATCCGCCCGGCGGATCGAGGCCATGCCATTGATCCATATGGATTATTATTGATCCCGCCGGCGATCGGCGAGCGCAAAATGCGCCGCCGCCAGGCGCGCGACCGGAACCCGGAACGGAGAGCAGGAGACGTAATCGAAGCCCGCTTTCCGGCAGAAGGCAATAGATTCCGGGTTGCCGCCGTGCTCTCCGCAGACGGAAATCGTCACATCCTGTCGCATCTGGCGCCCGCGCGTGCTTCCCATGAGCAACAATTCGCCGACGCCGTCCTCGTCGAGAACGTGGAACGGGTCCTCAGGGTAGACGCCCTGCTGGACGTAATCGCCCATGAAGCGACCGGCATCGTCGCGCGACAGGCCGTAGGTCATCTGCGTGAGGTCGTTGGTGCCGAACGACAGGAAGGCCGCGTGCAGCGCGATCTCGCCCGCCCTGAGCGCGGCGCGGGGGGTTTCGACCATCACGCCGAAGCGGTAGGTGAACTCTGCCCCGGTGGCGGTGCGCACCGCGGCCGCCACGGCGTCGATCCGCGTCTTGACGAGTTCGACCTCGCGGCGGGCCGACACCAGCGGGATCATCACCTCCGGCACCACCGGCGCGCCGCGGCGCGAGGCCTCGATGGTGGCCTCGAAGATGGCGCGGGCCTGCATCTCGTAGATCTCGGGCACCGTCACGCCGATCCGCACCCCGCGCATCCCCAGCATCGGGTTGAACTCGCTCAGCGCCTCCACCCGCCGGGTGACCTCCGAGAGCGGCCGGTCAAGCGCCTCGGCCAGCTCGCGCATGCCTTCCCGGTCATGGGGCAGGAATTCGTGCAGCGGCGGATCGAAGAGCCGGATGCAGACCGGCAGCCCCGCCATGATGTCGAAAAGCGCGATGAAGTCGGCCCGCTGCATCGGCAGGAGCCGGTCCAGCGCCACCTTCCGGTCCTTCGCCGTGTCGGCGAAGATCATCTCGCGCATCACGGTCAGGCGGTCTTCGTCGAAGAACATGTGTTCGGTGCGGCAAAGGCCGATGCCCTCGGCCTCGAACATCCGCGCGGTGCGGGCGTCGTCGGGGGTGTCGGCGTTCGCGCGCACGCCGATGTCGCGGACGTTGTCGGCCCAGTGCAGGAGTGTGGTGAACCATTCGTCGAGCGCCGGTTCCAGCATCTCGGCCGAACCGGCGAGCACCTCGCCGTTGGTGCCGTCGACAGTGATCACGTCGCCTTCGCGGAAGGTCCGGCCCGAGCGCGTCGCCAGCACCCGGTCGCGCGGGTTGAGCGAAAGCTCGGAGGCGCCGACGATGCAGGGCAGGCCAAGGCCGCGGGCGATGACCGCCGCGTGGCTGGTGATGCCGCCGCGTTCGGTCAGGACCGCCACCGCCGCGTGCATCCCGCGGATGTCCTCGGGCGCGGTCTCGCGGCGGACGAGAATGCAGCGTTCGTCGCGCGCCGCGGACGCCTGCGCATCGGCGGCGGAAAAGACGATCCGGCCCGAGGCGGCGCCGGGGCTCGCGGCGATGCCGCGCGCCACCCGGTCGCGCGGCGCGCGCGGATCGACCTGATAGTGCAGAAGCTCCGACAGCGCCCGCGGCTCCACCCTCAGGATCGCCTCCTCGCGGGTGATGATGCGTTCCTTCGCCAGCGTCACCGCGATGCGGACAGAGGCGCGCGACGAGCGCTGCACCTTGACCGCGTCGATCACCTTGAGCGCGCCGTTCTCCAGCGCGAATTCGATCTGCATCTCCTCACGGAGCCTCTCGCGGCAGGTCCGGCACTGGGCCTGGAGTGCGGCGAAGACCTCGGGCGCCGCCTCCTCGAGCGAATGGCCGCGGCGGTCCTTCACGAGGTAGAGGGTTTCCTCGGCCTTGCGGTTCGCGGGGTTGAGTCCGCGGAAGCGCCCGGTCACCGGCGGCGCGCCGGTGACCGGTTCGATGAGCTGGATCGTGCCCGAGCCGGAGAGGCCCGGACCCAGCGCCTGCGCCATCTCCTGCACGACGAGGCCCAGCGCCGCGTCTGCCGGTGCCCCCTTCGCCTCGCGCAGCAGCCGGGCGGTGGTCCCCTCCCAGGCCCGCGCCATCGAGCGCAGCACCTCGCCCATCTGCCGGGCGGGGGATTGCGGGAAGTCCTCGTCCATCTCCGCCTCGTAGGCCGCAAGCGCGGCGGCCAGCGCCTCGGACGAGGGTTCGGCGGTGAACATGTCGGGATCGAGCCGGGCAACGTGGATCGCGTAGGACTGCACGAAGCCGAGATAGAGCGCGTTCGCCTGCGCCGCGCCGTGCACCGCAGCGATTTCGGCGTGTTTGGCGCCGTTCATGCCGACGTTCAGCACCGTCGTCGGCCCGCCCCAGTCGGGGTTGGCGGGCGATGGCCGGATCGAGACGAGCGCGCCGGCGAAGGCCGCCGCGATCCGCTCGGTATCGGGCATGACTCCGGCGGCGATGGCGCGCACGGTGTCGCAGGGCAGCGCCACCGTCCGCGGCACCGGCAGGTCGAGCCGGACCAGCCGCTGGAGGCATTTCGCCCGCCAGCCGTGACGGGCGGAGTCGATCTCCGCCACCGGCGTGATCTCGGTGAACTCTGCGAAATCGCTGTGTTTCTGCACTGCGGCAATCCCTAGGACGGCGGCAGCATACGCTCTTGCCGATTCGCTGCAAGGAAAAGCGCGGCGACCCCGCTTGCGCGGCCGCCGCCCTTGGGCCATGAAGGTCGCGAGCGAAGGAAGCACCCGAATGTCGCTGCCGGTTCGGCAACAGGTGAAATACTGGGGCATCGCCGCGGCGGTGTTCCTGGCCGTGCTCTGGGGGCTCGGCGATGTCATCCTGCCTTTCCTGGTGGGCGGCGCCGTCGCCTATTTCCTCGATCCCGTGGCCGACCGGCTGGAGCGGATCGGGCTGAGCCGCACGGCGGCGACTGCCACGATCTCGATCATCGCGCTGGTGCTCTTCATCCTGCTCGCGCTGCTGATCGTGCCGATGCTGGTGCGCCAGCTCGGGCAACTGGTGAATGCGGCACCCGCGATCCTCGACAAGCTGCAAGGGTTCCTCACCACCAGTTTCCCCTCGCTCATGGATCAGGAGAGCGTGCTGCGCGAAACGCTCGCCTCGATCGGCAGGACCATCCAGGCGAAGGGCGGAGAACTTGCGACGGGGCTGCTGTCCTCGGCCCTGTCGGTCATCAACGCGGTCGTGTTCATCGTCGTCGTGCCGGTCGTCGCGTTCTACCTGCTTCTGGACTGGGACAACATGGTGGAACGGATCGACGCGCTTTTGCCGCTCGATCACCGCGAGACGGTGCGCCTTCTGGCCCGCGACATCGACCGAGTGCTCGCGGGCTTCGTGCGCGGGCAGGTGTCGGTCTGTCTGATCCTCGGCACCTTCTATTCGGTCTCGCTCATGCTTGCCGGTCTCGACTTCGGGCTGATCGTCGGGGCGATCGCAGGGCTCATCACCTTCGTTCCCTATGTCGGCGCGCTGATCGGAGGGACGCTCGCGATCGGGCTCGCGCTCTTCCAGTTCTGGGGCGACTGGCTGCAGATCGCCGCCATCGCCGGTATCTTCGCGGTGGGCCAGTTCCTCGAAGGCAACATCATCACGCCGAAGCTCGTCGGCGGCTCGGTGGGGCTCCACCCGGTCTGGCTTCTCTTCGCGCTCTCGGCCTTCGGCACGCTTTTCGGCTTCACCGGGATGCTTGTGGCGGTTCCGGTCGCCGCCGCGATCGGCGTGCTGATCCGCTTCGCCATCGCGCAGTATCTCGGCAGCCGGCTCTACCAGGGCCTGTCGAAGAGCGACGAGGCCTGACATGCCCCGGCAACTGGCCTTCGACCTGCCGGTGCGCCCCGCACTGGGGCGCGGGGACTTCTTCGTCTCGCCGGCGAATGCGCTGGCGGTGGCCCAGATCGACGCCGGGGGCTGGCCGGCAGGCAAGCTCCTGCTGATCGGACCCGAGGGCGCAGGCAAGAGCCATCTCGCGCAGGTCTGGGCAACCGAAACCGGAGCGGTGGTGCTGGAGGCCGCGGCCCTGCCGGATCTGCCGCCCGAGGCGCTGGCGGTCGTCGTCGAGGATGCCGAGAAGGTCGCCGGAGACGAGGCCGCCGAAACCCGGCTCTTTCACCTCCACAACCATGTCCTTGCGCGCGGCGGCCGGTTGCTGATCACCGCCTCGGCGCCGCCGCGGAGCTGGGGGCTGGTCCTGCCCGACCTTGCAAGCCGGATGGAGGCCACCGCCCTGGCCGGGATCGCGCCGCCCGACGACAGGCTCCTGTCGGCGGTGCTGGTGAAGCTGTTCGCCGACCGCCAGATCGCGGTCGCGCCAAGCCTGATCCCCTGGCTGGTGAACCGGATGGACCGCTCTTTCGCCGCCGCCCGGGCGATGGTGGCCGAGCTTGATACCCGTGCGCTGGCCCGGGGCGGGCCGGTCACCCGCGAGATCGCGCGCGAGGTGCTGGACTTGTCCGGCCGGCAGACGCCATGATGGCGGTGCGCGCCATGAAACCGTTCCGGTCGAAAGCCCCAAGCCGCCGATGACACAGGCAGATTTCCTCAAGGCCCCGTTCCCCGCCCCGGTCGCGCTCGCCCCCGCCGAGACCGCCGGCCCCCGGCGCTTCTTCAACCGCGAGCTGTCCTGGCTCGCCTTCAACTGGCGGGTGCTGGATGAGGCGCGCAACCCGCGCGTGCCGCTTCTGGAGCGGGTGCGGTTCCTGTCGATCTCGGCCACCAACCTCGACGAATTCTACACCGTGCGCGTGGCCGGCCTGCGCGAGCTGGTGCGAGAGGGCAATGCGCTCTTCTCCGACGACGGGCTAAGCCCGGCCGAGCAGCTTGGCCTGATCAATGCGGATGCGCGGCGGCTGATGCAGGTCCAGCAGGCGGTGTGGAACAAGCTCAAGCGCGGGCTTGAGGCGAACGACATCGTCCTTCTGACCCGCTCGAAGCTAACCAAGCGCGATGAAGGGTTTCTGGCCGACTACTTCCTCAACAAGGTCTTCCCGGTGCTCTCGCCGCTTGCGATCGACCCGGCGCATCCCTTCCCGTTCATCCCCAACACCGGCTTCTGCCTCGCGCTGGAACTGGAACGCGCGACCGACAAGCGGCGGTTGCAGGCGCTCCTGCCGATCCCGCAGCAGATCAACCGCTTCGTGGCGATGCCGGGCGGCCGGCGCTTCCTGCCGATGGAGGAACTGCTTCTCCTGCACCTCCACTCGCTTTTCCCCGGTTACCGCGACACCGGGCACTGCACGTTCCGGGTGCTGCGCGACAGCGACATCGAGGTCGAGGACGAGGCCGAAGACCTGGTGCGCGAGTTCGAGACGGCGCTGAAGCGGCGCCGGCGTGGCCAGGTGATCCGCATGAAGATCACCGCCGGCGCGCCCGAGGGCATCCGTGCGCTGATCATGGACGAGCTTGGCGTGATCCCCGACGAGGTGGTGGAGGTCAAGGGCATGGTCGGCATGGCCGACCTGAAGGAACTGGTGCTCGACAGCCGGCGCGACCTGCAATGGCCCTCGTTCAGCCCGCGCGTGCCGGAGCGGGTGCAGGACCACGATGGCGACATGTTCGCCGCGATCCGCCAGAAGGACATGCTGCTGCACCACCCCTACGAGACCTTCGACATGGTGATCCGCTTTCTCAACCAGGCGGCGGCGGATCCCAACGTGCTGGCGATCAAGCAGACGCTCTACCGCACCTCGCAGGACAGCCCGATCGTCGCCGCGCTCTGCGACGCGGCGGAATCGGGCAAGTCGGTGACCGCCCTCGTCGAGTTGAAAGCGCGCTTCGACGAGGCCGCCAACATCCGCCAGTCGCGCCGGCTGGAACGGTCGGGTGCGCATGTCGTCTACGGCTTCATCAACTACAAGACCCACGCCAAGATCTCGACCGTGGTCCGGCGCGAGGGCGACGCGCTGGTGACCTACACCCATTTCGGCACCGGAAACTATCACCCGATCACCGCGCGCATCTACACCGACCTTTCCTTCTTCACCGCCGATCCGGCGCTGGGGCGCGACGCGACCAAGGTGTTCAACTACCTGTCGGGCTACGTGCAGCCCGAGCATCTGGAAAACCTCGCCATCTCGCCGATCACGCTGAAGCCGCGGCTTCTGGAGCTGATCGCCGCCGAGGCGGAGCACGCCCGCGCCGGGCGGCCGGCGGAAATCTGGGCCAAGTTGAATTCGCTGATCGAACCCGATGTGATCGACGCGCTCTATGCCGCCTCGCAGGCCGGGGTGCGGATCCAGCTTGTCGTGCGCGGCATCTGCGGGCTCCGCCCCGGCATCAAGGGGCTGAGCGACAACATCCGGGTGAAGTCGATCGTCGGGCGGTTCCTCGAACATTCCCGCATCGTCTGCTTCGGCAACGGCCACGGGCTGCCTTCGAAGAAGGCCCGCGTCTTCATCTCCTCGGCCGACTGGATGGGGCGCAACCTGACCCGCCGGGTCGAGACGCTGGTCGAGATCAGGAACGATACCGTGAAGGCGCAGATCGTTAGCCAGATCATGGCCGCGAACCTCGCCGACGAGGCGCAAAGCTGGGTGCTCGGCCCCGACGGCCGCTATCTCCGCGACCTGCCCGAGGGGCGCGACGACCTCTTTTCCTGCCATCGCTTCTTCATGGAAAACCCCTCGCTTTCGGGCCGCGGGTCGGCCGGCGCGAAGGACGTGCCGAAGCTTGCCCATGCAAGCGATTGAGGGATAGAGATGTCCGCGACCGAGCCAGCCGGAGGGATGAATGCCATGACCGCCGAAACCCGAGCGCGTGGCGAGGACTGGAGCCCCTTCGGCCGGCAGTTGTTCGACGACCCCTCGGCGCGCGCGCTCGACCGGGTGGGCGTGGTGGACGTCGGCTCGAACTCGGTCCGGCTCGTCGTCTTCGACGGCGCGGCGCGCAGCCCGGCGTATTTCTACAACGAGAAGATCATGGCCGGCCTGGGCCAGGGGCTGGCAGAGACCGGCAGGCTCAGCCCCGATGGCAAGCGCCGGGCGCTCGCCGCGCTCCAGCGCTTCGCGATCCTGGCGAAGGGCATGAAGCTGCCGCCCCTGACCTGCGTCGCGACAGCGGCGGTGCGCGAGGCCACCGACGGGCCGGAATTCCGCAAGCTCGTCGAAAGCGAGACCGGGCTGCGGCTCTGGGTGATCGACGGGCAGGAAGAGGCGCGGCTGTCGGCGCAGGGCGTGCTTCTGGGCTGGCCCGAGGCCGAGGGCATCGTCTGCGACATCGGCGGCAACTCGATGGAACTGGCCGAGGTCTCGGGCGGGGCGGTCGGGCGGCGCGTCAGCTCGGCCCTCGGGCCGTTCCGGCTGCAACAGGTCGCGGGCGGCAAGAAGGGACTGGCGCGCCACATCCGCGACACGGTCGAGGCGCTGGCCGACGAGATCGGACGCGGGCACGAACGGTTCTACCTCGTCGGCGGGTCATGGCGTGCCTTCGCCCGGCTCGACATGGAGCGGCGGGCCTATCCGCTGACGGTGCTGCACGAATACCGGATGGGCCCGCAATCGGTGCTGCAGACCGCCAACTGGATCGCCGAGGCCGACATCGCCACGCTCAGGGCCAAGACCGGCATGTCGGCGGCGCGGATGGACCTGGTGCCGATCGCCGCGCAGGTGCTGCGACAGATCGTCCTGACCTTCCACCCGAAGGAGATCGACGTCTCCTCCTACGGCATCCGCGAGGGGCTTCTCTACGAACAGATGCCGAAACGGCTGAGGCTGCGCGACCCGCTGATCGAAGCCTGCCGCCATGCCGAGCGGACGATGGCGCGGATGCCGGGGTTCGGAAAGAAGCTCTTCCAGTTCATCCTGCCGATCTTCCGCGACCTGCCCGAGAACCGCCTGAGGATCGTGAAGGCCGCCTGCCTTCTGCACGACACGACCTGGCGGGCGCATCCCGACTACCGCGCCGAGGCCTGTTTCGACAACGCGACGCGGGCCAACCTCGGCGGGCTCAGCCACCCCGAGCGGGTCTATCTCGGCCTCGCCCTTCTGCACCGCTACAAGAATTCGCGCGCAGGCTCGCGCATGGCCCCGCTTTTCGCCCTTCTCGACGACCATCAGCTCCGCGAGGCCGAGGTGCTCGGCAAGGCGATGCGCTTCGGGGCGATGTTCGCGGTCCGCTCGCCCGAGGACGCCGGCGAGATCATCTGGCGGCAGAAGAAGAAGGTTCTCGACCTGCGGCTCAACCCCGAGACACGGGCGCTTTTCGGCGAGGTCGCCGAAGCCCGCTTCGCCTCGCTCGCCGAGGCGCTGGGCGCGACCGCGCAGGTGACGGTCGCTGCCGCCTGAGCCGGGTCAGAGTTCGATTTCGCCGTTCGGGCCCGGTTCCGGCAGCGCCGGAACAAGCGGTGTCTTGCGGCGCAGGATGATGTCGCCGTTCGGCAGCATCTCGGGCGGATCGTAGTTGCGGATGTCGCCGATCATCTCGGCGAGCTTCTGCAGCGCCGGCCCCATCTCGCCCACGGCTTCGCCGAACTGCTTGTGCATGTCCTTGAGCGCAGGTTCCACCTCGTCCATGAGCGAGCGCAGGATGATCTTCGCCCCCTCTTCGAGCAGGCTGAATCCTTCCTCGGCCGAAGGCTTCGCATCCTCGGCGACCGCCGGCGTCGCGGCGACGGTCAGGGCGACAAGGGCGCTGGCGATGCGGTTCATGGCGCGAATATAGACACCGGCGGGCGGCTTTTACAGGCCGCCCTCACAGATCGGCGTCGATCGTCACCGGGAAATGGTCGGAGGCGGTCAGCAGCGCCTCCCTCAGTTCCGGGACGCGGTAGCAGCCGGGGTCGTCGAACGGGTGCCAGATGCGCCAGCGCGGCCCCTTCGCGCGGATGTCGGGCGAGACCATGATGTAGTCGAGCAGCGCCGAGAAGAAGGCGCCCTTGTCGTCGAGGTAGAACCGCGCCGTCGACGGCATCGCCGCGAGCTTCTTGCCGAAGGCGACATGGGCATGGGGATCGAAAAGCCGTATCTCGCGCGGTTCGTCCCAGCCCAGCACGATCTCCACCCCCGACCGGCCGAAGAGCTTTTCATATTCGTCGATCCCCGGGCCGTCGTTGAAATCGCCCATCACGATCAGGCTTTCCTTCGCCCGGAGATGCTCGAGCACGCGTTCCCTGAGCCAGATGCACTGGGCAAGCTGCTTGCGCCGGTTCTCGATCGCAAGCCGCTTGATTTGCGCCTCGCCCTCGGCGCCATGCGGGGCCTTCGACTTCATGTGGACGCCGATCAGCCTGAGCTTGGCGCCCGCGGCGGTGGTCAGCGCCACCTCGAGCGGCGGCTTCGAAAACCGCACGACCTCGGGCGTCGCGTCGATGTCGAGGTCGATGCGGTAGACCGAATCGAACCGTGGGCTCGCCACGCCCTCCACCGCCTCGCCGGGCAGCCCGATCGGGTCGTGCTCGGCGGTGATCCGGTCGGGGTCGTAGAGCAGCGCGATTTCCTGCTGGGTCTCGTTCTCGAAGCCCAGAAGCGCCTTGCGGGTGCGCAGCCCATAGCGCGCGGCGAAGCTTTCGAGCATCGCCACCGTCTTGTGGCGGCGGTTGTTGTCGGGCGCCTCGATGATCATCACCGCATCCGCGTCCATCGCGGTGAAGACGATTCCGAGCGAGGCGAGCTGGTCGGCGCGGGTCACGTTGTAGCGCGCCGACCAGCCGCCGTCCTCCAGGAGCCGGCCATCGCGGTCGAAGAGGTTGGTGAACCATTCGACATTGTAGGTCGCCAGCCGCATCGCCTCACGCCGCCTCGCGCGCCTGGATTTCCTCCCAGGCGCGGTTGATGTCGACGAGCCGCTGCTCGGCGAGCTTCAGCGCCTCGTCCGGCAGGCCGCGGGCGCGCATGCGGTCGGGATGGCTGTCGCGCACCGCCTGGCGCCAGGCCGCGCGCACCTCCGGGATCGGCGCATCGTGGGCCACCCCCAGCACGTCCCAGGGGTCGCGCGGGGCATCCGGCACGAAGCGCGACAGCAGAGAGCGGAAGCAGCGGTCGCCGAGCCCGAAGATCCGCGCCACCTCGCGCAGGAAGCTGTCTTCGTGCGGGTGATAGTCGCCATCGGCCACCGCGATGTGGAAAAGCCCCTCCATCAGGTCGACGAGCACCGCGTCACCCGGCCCGAACATCGCCGCGATCTTGCCGGCGTAGAGGTCGAACCCCGCCACGTCCTGGCGCGCAAGGTTGAAGACGCGCGCGGCATTGGCCTCCTCCGCCGGCGGGATGGCGAAGACCTCGCGGAAGGCCGCGACCTCGTTGCGGGTCACCTGCCCGTCGGCCTTGGCCATCTTCGCGCCGAGCGCGATCACCGCGATGGTGAAGCCGACCGAGCGTTCCGGCGGCGTCTTCAGCCGGTCGAAGACGGCGGCGAGTCCCTCGCCCTTGGCAAGGGCGGCGAGGGCGTCGGCGATGCGGGTCCAGATCGACATGGGGCAACACTAGCCGCGGCGCAGCAAGATGTCATCGGGGGCAAAGGGGAATTCCGGCTCAGCCGAGCCGCTTCATCATCAGCACGAGGTCGAGCCACCGGCCGAACTTGCGCCCCACTTCGGGGTAGCGGGCCGAGACCTCGAACCCCAGCCGCGCATGGAACGCGATCGCCGCCCCGTTTTCGCCGGAGACGGCGGCAAAGAGCGTATGCGCCTGTCCGGCCCGGGCATGGGCCTCCAGCCGCGCCATCAGCGCCCGGCCCGCACCCTGGCCGCAGAGCGCGGGCGGAAGCAGGATCGTGTGCTCCATCGCATGGGCATAGCCGGGGCCATCGCGGAACTGGTCATAGGCCGCGAAGCCGACATCGTCGCCGTCGCGCACCACGAAGACCTCCCGCCCCCGCGCGCGCCTGTCCGCGATCATCCGGGCAAGCCCTTCCTCGGTCCTGGGAAGGTTGGTGAAGGTGATGGTCGTGTCGCGGATGATCGCGTTCCAGAAAGCGACGAGGCCGGGAATGTCCGCGGCCTCGGCGGGCCGCGGGATCACTCGATCCACCATTCGCCGTGCGGCGTGGCGATTTCCGCGCGGATCGCCTTGGGGCCGGTGACGATGGAAATGCGCCGGTCGGCGATCGGCAGCGCCGCGCGAAGCCGGTCGCCCTTGGGGTGGGAAACCTCCAGCCGCAAGAGCCGGCAGCCGCGGTCGGGAAGCGCGCGCGCAGGATGGAGGCTTCCCTGCCATTCGATCAGCGCTGGAAAGGCGTCGTCGAAGGGCAATGCGCCGTCATCCGGCACCCCCATACGCCAGCGGAAGGGCGGGCGTTCCAGTGCCACCGGCCGGCCCGCCCCCGGCGGGGCCTCGGCAAGTGCTGCATCCAGATCATCGATGCGCAGGACCCAGTTCGTCACCCGCGGCGGCCCCGAGAACCGGTCGAGCCGGAACCAGCGCGGCCGGTCGGGCGGGGGCGCCTCGGGATCGATGGCGATGACTTCCAGGTATTCCCCGGGCCCGAGGCTCAGAAGCCGGTTGTGGGTGCCCATGAACGCGTGCTTGCCGCCGGACTCCAGCCCCACACCCAGCATGGCCTCGATCGCGAGCGCCCCCTGTTCAAGCGACGCCGCCGAGATCGCGAGATGATCGAAGACTGCCTTCATGTCTCTCCCCGAATCCATCCTAGGCACGGGGAAAAAAGCCGCAAGGGCCGATTGATGCGGCCGGCGGCGGTTGACTCGGACGGCTGCGGTGCCAAGTGTCACCGGATGCCAAGCCAGAAACGGACACCATGAGCCTGATCCGCGGCCTCGCCCGCTTCTTCCGCCACGACGCCGCGGGCGGTGTGGTCCTGATGCTGTCGGCGCTCCTGGCGCTGATCGTCGCCAATTCCGGCCTTTCGGGCGCTTATCAGGGCTGGCTGATGACGCCCTTTTCGGTGCTTCTTGATGGCGAGGGCCTGTCGAAACCGCTGATCCGGTGGATCAACGACGGGCTGATGGCGGTCTTCTTCTTCCTGATCGGCCTGGAGCTGAAGCGGGAGATGATGGAGGGCAAGCTCAGGAACCCTGCCGACGTGATGCTGCCGGGGATGGCCGCGATCGGCGGCATGATCGCCCCGGCGCTGGTCTATCTCGCCTTCACCTGGCCGGACCCCGCGGCGCGCGCCGGCTGGGCGATCCCGGCCGCGACCGACATCGCCTTCGCGGTGGGCGTGCTCGCGCTTCTGGGCAAGCGGGCGCCCGCGACGCTGAAGATCTTCCTGCTCACGCTCGCGATCCTCGACGATCTGGGCGCGATCCTCATCATCGCGCTCTTCTACACCCACGGGCTGCAGCCGGGTTACCTCGTCCTCGCGCTCATTCCGCTGGCGGGCCTCTTCCTGCTGAACCGGGCGCGCGTGCACCGGATCGCGCCGGTCGTGCTCTTCGGCGTCGTGCTCTGGGTTCTGGTGCTGAAATCGGGGGTGCACGCGACGCTCGCAGGCGTCGTCACCGCCTTCTTCGTGCCGCTCAGGGACAGATACGGCAAGTCACCGCTGCATTCGCTCGAACATGCGCTGTCGCCTTACGTGCTTTTCCTGATCGTGCCGGTCTTCGCCTTCGCCAATGCGGGCGTCGTGATCCAGGGGCTGACGCTGTCGAGCCTCGTCTCCGCCCTGCCGCTCGGCATCGCCGGCGGGCTGGTCATCGGCAAGCAGGCCGGGGTGTTCCTGACGACCTGGGCGCTGGTGCGGCTGGGCCTGGCGCGCCTGCCCGAGGGGGTAGGCTGGGCCCATGTCTACGGGCTCGCCTGCCTTGCAGGCATCGGCTTCACCATGTCGCTCTTCATCGGCGGGCTGAGCTTCACCGATCAGGCCCGGATGAACGAGGTCAGGCTCGGTGTCCTGACCGGGTCCGCCCTCTCGGCGCTCCTCGGCTATGCGGTGCTGCGACGTGCAGCCCGACCGGGCACCCGCTCCGGCACGACCGGCAGCCGCGTCTCCAAGGCTGCCTCCGCCCGGGCTGACGGGCGGACTGGCTGATGGCGGCCGGGCCCCGCACCCTTGAGGGCGGGGGCCCGGCCGCAGGGACTCATTTCGCGAGGACCTCCGCGGTCGGCCGCGGCGTCGCCGCGGTTTCGGCCGGCAGCACCGGAACCGTCACCTCGGGAAGCTTGCCGGTCAGGCTGTCGAGGAAGGCGACGACCTGGTTGGCCTCCTCGTCCGTCAGCGCCTCGCCGAGCTGCGATTCCGCCATGATCTCCACCGCGACCTTCAGGTCCCAGACCTTGCCGGAGTGGAAATAGGGCGCGGTCAGCGCGACGTTGCGCAGCGGCGCGGCGCGGAAGACATATTCGTCGTCCACCGTCTCGGTGACCGCAAAGCGGCCCTTGTCACCTTCGGGCAGCACGTCGGCGCCCGGCTTCTCGACCAGGCCGAACGGATAGTAGCCGTGGCCGCCCACGTTCACGCCCGAATGGCAGGACGAGCAACCCTTGTCGACGAAGAGCTTGAGCCCGGCCTGGGCATCGGCGGTCATCGCAGCGTCATCGCCGTTCAGCCAGGCGTCGAATGGGGCCGGCGTGATCAGCGTCGCCTCGAAGGCCTCGATCGCCTTGGCCATGTTGTCGAAGCTCACCGGCTCGGCTTCCGCGGGGAAGGCGGCCTTGAACCAGTCGACGTATTGCGGCATCGAGTTCAGCGTCGCCACCACTTTGTCGGGCGTGTTGGCCATCTCGACCCCGGCCTGCACCGGACCCTTCGCCTGCGCCTTGAGGTCGGCGGCGCGGCCATCCCAGAACTGCGCCTCGTTCAGCACGGCGTTGAGCGCCGTGGGGCTGTTGCGCGGACCCTTCTGCCAGCCGTGGCCGACCGATGTCTCCATGTTGTCGTCGCCGCCGGTGGCGAGGTTGTGGCAGGAGTTGCAGGAGAACACCCCCGAGGCCGACAGGCGCGGATCGAAGAAGAGCGCCTTGCCGAGGTCGATCTTGGCCGGCGTGATCGGGTTCTCCGCCACGGCCGGAACGGTGGAGGGCAAGGGCGCGAAGGTTTCCTTCGCGAGGCTGCGCAGATCATCGGTCTGGGCCATCGCCGCACCGGACAGGAGCGAGGCCACAAGACCGAGCAGAACCTTCTTCATGTGAATCTCCAGGATCGGGCGCGTTTCCGGCTCGCTTGTGGCGGCTTCTGACACGCCCGGCCTTGATCTGGATCTGTTTCTAGAATGATTCTTAGAACCGTTCCAGATCAGCCGCGCGCGGCCCGGATCAACCCCAGAATATCCCTCGCGGCGGCCGGGATGTTGGTGCCCGGTCCGAAGATCGCCCTGACCCCGGCGGCCTTGAGGAAATCGTAGTCCTGCTGCGGGATGACCCCGCCGCAGATCACGATGATGTCTCCGGCCCCCTTCTCGCGCAGCGCCTCGATCAGCTTCGGCGCGAGCGTCTTGTGCCCCGCCGCCTGGGAGGAGATGCCGATGACATGGACGTCATTGTCGACCGCGTCCTGCGCGGCCTCCTCGGGGGTCTGGAACAGCGGCCCCACATCGACGTCAAAGCCGATGTCGGCAAAGGCGGTGGCGATGACCTTGGCGCCCCGGTCATGCCCGTCCTGGCCCATCTTGACGACCAGCATCCGCGGCCGGCGCCCCTCCTCCTCGGCGAATTTCTCCACGTCCTTCTGGATCGCGGCGAAGCCCTCGTCGCCCTCGTAGGCCGCGCCGTAGACTCCGGCGAGCGTCCTGACCTCGGCCCGGTGACGGCCGAACACCTTTTCCATCGCCATGCTGATCTCTCCCACGCTCGCCCGTGCCCGCGCGGCCTCCACGGCCGCCTCCAGCAGGTTGCCGCCGTCGCGCGCCCGCCGCTCCAGCTCCGCCAGCGCCGCCGCACAGGCCGCGGCGTCACGGCTGGCGCGAATCCGCTCCAGTCGTGCGACCTGCGCCTCGCGCACCTTGATGTTGTCGACATCGAGAACCTCGATGTGGTCGTCCTTCGTCGGGCGGTATCTGTTGACGCCGACGACGACTTCCTCGCCGCGGTCGATCATCGCCTGGCGGCGGGCGGCGGTCTCCTCGATCCTGAGCTTCGGCATGCCGGAGGCGACCGCCCTGGTCATGCCGCCCATCGCCTCGACCTCCTCGATCAGGGCCCAGGCCCGGTCTGCCAGATCGGCGGTGAGGCTTTCGACGTAATACGACCCGGCGAGCGGGTCGACGACATGGGTGAGCCCGGTTTCCTCCTGCAAGATCAATTGCGTATTGCGCGCAATTCGGGCAGAGAATTCGGTCGGCAGCGCGATCGCCTCGTCCAGTGCATTGGTGTGGAGCGATTGCGTGCCGCCGAGCGCCGCCGCCATCGCCTCATAGGCGGTGCGGATCACGTTGTTGTAGGGGTCCTGTTCCTGGAGCGAGACGCCCGAGGTCTGGCAATGGGTCCGCAGCATCAGGCTGGCGGGCTTCTTCGGCTGGAACTCCGACATGATCCGGTGCCACAGCAGCCGCGCCGCCCTGAGCTTCGCCGCCTCCATGAAGAAGTTCATGCCGATGGCGAAGAAGAAGCTCAGCCGCCCGGCGAAGTCGTCGACGTTCATCCCCCGCGCCAGCGCCGCGCGGACATATTCGCGACCATCGGCGAGCGTGTAGGCCAGTTCCTGCACGAGGTTCGCGCCGGCCTCCTGCATGTGGTAGCCGGAGATCGAGATCGAGTTGAACTTCGGCATTTCTTTCGCCGTGAATTCAATGATGTCGGCGACGATCCTCATGCTCGGTTCGGGTGGATAGACATAGGTGTTCCGGACCATGAACTCCTTGAGGATGTCGTTCTGGATGGTGCCCGAAAGGTCGGCCCGCGCCACGCCCTGCTCTTCCCCCGCGACGATGAAACTCGCCAGGATCGGGATCACCGCGCCGTTCATCGTCATGGAAACGCTGATCTTTTCCAAGGGGATGCCGTCGAAGAGGATCTTCATGTCCTCGACCGAATCGATCGCCACACCGGCCTTGCCGACATCGCCGACGACGCGCGGGTGATCGCTGTCATAGCCCCGATGCGTGGCCAGGTCGAAGGCGACCGACACGCCCTGCTGCCCGGCGGCGAGGTTCCTGCGGTAGAAGGCGTTCGATTCCTCGGCGGTGGAAAAGCCCGCATACTGCCGGATCGTCCAGGGCCGGCCGGCATACATCGTCGCCCGCACGCCGCGGGTGAAGGGGGCGAGCCCCGGAAGCGTGCCCATGTGCGCAAGGCGCGCGGTGTCGGCCCCGGTGTAAAGCGGCTTGACGCGGATGCCTTCGAGCGTCTCCCACTCCAGCGTCTCGGGCGATTTGCCTTTCAGTTCCTTCTCGGCCAGGTGCCGCCATGTCTCGATCTTCTCGCTCATCGTCCGTCCTTTCCTCGTAGCCGGGCCGCCAAGCGCGGGGTCCGGCATAAGTCTTTGGCATCCCGCCCGTTCCGCCTATATCTGGCAGGAAGGAATGCCGATGAAACCACGCGCCGCCCTTGCCGCGATCCTCGCCGCCGCGATCCTCGCCACCGCCGCCGCAGGCCAGGAGGCCGCGCCGCCCATGCTCGCGCCGATCCCGGCCGAGGGCGTGGCGCTGGCCGATTTCCTCTGGCTGAAGCGCCCGATCGTCGTCTTCGCCGACAGCCCGAACGACCCCGCCTTCCAGGCGCAGATGCGCAATCTCGCCGAAGACCCCGCCGAACTGGTCCGGCGCGATGTGGTCGTCCTGACCGACACCGATCCCGCCAGCGCCTCGGACGCGCGGCGGCGGCTGCGGCCGCGGGGCTTCTCGATGGTGCTTCTGGACAAGGACGGGGCGGTGAAGCAGCGCAAGCCGCTGCCCTGGAGCGTGCGAGAGATCGTCCATGCGATCGACAAGTTCCCGCTTCGCCAGCAGGAGATCCGCGAGGGCCAGGCGGGCGGTTGAGCCGGGATCATCGCCCGACCTCCGCCCCGCCCGGCCCGAGCACGTCGGCGCCCGGCACCGCACCCGCCCGGATCGCAGCCCACTCGGCCTCGAACCGCGCGGTCAGCAAAGCGGTCTGCGCGGCCGAGAACGGGTCGAGCGGCGCCCTGCCCCGGCGCCGCGCCGACTCGGCCGCCCGGGTTCGCTCTGCGCCACGGGGCATGGCGCGGAGCGCGGCCAGCACATCGGCGGGAAGCGAGGCGTTCACCGTGGTCCGGGGTCGCGCCTTGTCCTCGAGTGCTGCCGCTCCGACCTCCGGGCCGAGAACGGCGCCCTCGGGCAAGGTCGGCGCGAAGGCCGCGAGCTGCGTGCGCAATTCCGCCGCGTAGGCCGGGTCGGTCGCGTAGATCGCCACGTTCCAGGCGGCGATCGCGCCTTTTGGCCGGATGACCGAAAGCGTTGCCACCCGCACCCAGTCCGGGCCCGCGGCCGAGGCGAACCAGGTGTCGTAGATCATCGCCGCCCGCACGCCGTGCCGCGCGGCAAGCGGTCCGGCCCAGCCGTCCCCCGGCGGGACCGCGCCGAAGCGGATCCGTCGAGCCTCGGCAGAGCCGAGCCCCCGAAATGTCGAGGACGTATTCCGGATTGCCCCAGGCCACCCGGCCAAGGTCGTTCACCGCCACCGGGGCCTTGAGATACTCCTGCGCGAACCGTGCCATCTGGGCCTGCTGGAGGTGGATCGCGCGGGGGTTCCAGACATAGGCGCCCCAGAGCGTCGGTCCATAGGCGATCGCGGCAGCCGCCGTCGTGCCAAGTGCCGCGCCCTGCGCGATCCGCGCCGCACGGAATCCGGCCGCCGATCCGGCGAGGAGGAAAGCGGCGAGGAGGCTCACGATGATATAGGGCTCGTAGCGGTGCATCCAGCCGACCTGACCGAAGACGAGATGCGCAGACGCGGCCACCCCGACGGTCGCCACGATCGCCCCGGCGGGTCCGCGCCGGAGTGCTGGGATGGCCACCGCCGTGGCGACAACGGCAACGACGAGACCAGCGAGGATCGCTCCCGCCGGTTTGATCAGGTTGGCGAGGAGACCGACGAGCAGGCGGGAACCGATGCCGCCCTGCGGGTCGAGAGTGCCGATCTTCGCGAGGATCGAGCCCGGCAACGGGTCGAGACCGAGGTAAAGGAAAAAGACGCTGAAGCCGATGACCGCGCCGAGCGCGCCGCAGGCGATCACGCCGGCAGCGCGCCGATGTCCCCAGAGCCACAGCGTCGCGGCAGCGGCGAGCGAAAGCGCCAGCCCCTCATAGCGCAAGAGCGGCGCGGCGATCGCGGCCCCGACCAGCCACCAGGCGGCCCCCTTCCGGTTCAGGGCCAGCCAGAGGCCGAGCACCACGACAAGGCTCGCCAGAAGATGCGGCGCCGCCTCCATTCCGGTGTAGCCGACGCCCGGGATGTTGAGGAACACCGGCCCCGCGACGACGATGGCCATTCCGGCCGCACCCGCCAGCCGGGCCGCTGCGGCGATGAGTCCCCAGACCCAGCCGGCGCCCGCGACCGCGAGGATGTTCCAGAAGAGCGGCAGGAGCCGCTGGGCCTCGGTCCCCGGGAAAGGCAGCAGGAGGAACGGGTAGAGAATGGAGGAGGAGGCCGAGGCCGGATCGCCCAGGTTCACCCCATAGGTGCCCTGGGCGATCTTCTCCGCCATCGCAAGGTGGATGTAGACGTCGTCGAGCGGGTATTCGAAGACCCCGGCATGCCAGGCCGCCACCGCCTGAAGGGCCGCAAAGGCCCCCGTCGCGGCGGGCATTCCCCCAAGGGGATAGCGGTCGGCTCCGGCCCGGGACGTCATCCTCACTCGAACTCCAGGATCACGTCGTCGACCTTGAGGCTCGCGCCGGCCCGGGCGGCGATGCGCCTGACGGTGCCCTTCCGCTCGGCGCGCAGGATGTTTTCCATCTTCATCGCCTCGACGGTGGCCAGCGCCTGGCCCTCCTGCACCTCCTGCCCCTCCTCGACGCTGATCTTCACGACCAGGCCGGGCATCGGGCAGAGCAGGAACTTCGAGGTGTCGGGCGCGGCCTTTTCCGGCATCAGCCGGGCCAGCTCCGCCTGGCGCGGGGTGCGGACATGGACCTTGAGGTCGGCGCCGCGGGTGCGGATGCGGAAGCCGCCGGGGATCTTGCCGACCTTCAGCACCACCGCCTCGCCATCGACCAGGAGCCGCGCGAGCGACTGGCCCGGCGTCCAGTCCGAGGTGACGCGATGGGTGGTCCCGTCATCGAAATGCACCGTGGCGCCCTCGCGGTCGGCCGCGACCTTCACCGTGATCGCCTCGTTCTGAAGGCTGACGACCCAGTCGTCGCCCACCTGCCGCTCGTGGTTGCCGAGCCGCCCGGTGATCCGCGTCCGCCGGATCTCCGCCACCCGGTTCATCGCCGCCGCCGCGGCCGCGACCTTCCGCAGCGCGCCTTCGGGCAGCGTGACACCCTGGAAGCCCTCGGGATATTCCTCGGCGATGAAGGCGGTGGTGATCGCACCCTCGACGAAGCGCGGATGGTCCATCACCGCCGAGAGGAACGGCAGGTTGTGGCCGATCCCCTCCACCTCGAACGTGTCGAGCGCCTGGCGCATCGCCTCGATCGCCGCGCCGCGCGAGGGCGCCCAGGTGCAGAGCTTGGCGATCATCGGGTCGTAGTACATGCTGATCTCGCCACCCTCGTAGACGCCGGTATCGTTGCGCACCACGGCCGTGGCGGTCGCCGTCTCGGCCGGCGGGCGATAGCGGGTGAGCCGGCCGATCGAGGGCAGGAAGTTGCGGTAGGGATCCTCGGCATAGAGCCGGCTTTCGATCGCCCAGCCGTTGATCTTCAGGTCGGACTGCCGGAAGGGCAGCTTTTCGCCGCCGGCGACGCGGATCATCTGTTCCACCAGATCGACGCCGGTGATCAGTTCGGTCACCGGGTGTTCGACCTGCAAACGTGTATTCATTTCAAGGAAATAGAAGTTCCTGTTGCCATCGACTATGAACTCCACCGTGCCGGCCGAGGTGTAGCCCACCGCCTTTGCCAGCGCGCAGGCCTGTTCGCCCATCGCCTTGCGGGTCGCCGCGTCCAGAAACGGCGAGGGCGCCTCCTCGATCACCTTCTGGTTGCGGCGTTGGATCGAGCATTCCCGTTCATGCAGGTAGACGCAGTTGCCATGCTTGTCGGCCAGAACCTGAATCTCGATGTGCCGCGGCTGGGTCACGAACTTCTCGATGAAGATGCGGTCGTCACCGAAGCTGGCCGCCGCCTCGTTCTTCGAGGACTGGAAGCCGTCGCGCGCCTCTTCGTCGGTCCAGGCGATCCGCATGCCCTTGCCCCCGCCCCCCGCACTCGCCTTGATCATCACCGGATAGCCGATCTCGCGGCTGATCTTCACCGCCTCGTCCGCGTCGGCGATCAGGCCCATATAGCCGGGGACGGTGGACACCCCCGCCTCCATCGCGATCTTCTTCGAGGTGATCTTGTCGCCCATCGCCTCGATCGCCGGCGAAGGCGGGCCCACAAAAACCACATTCTCTTTCTCAAGAGCCTCGGCGAACTTCATGTTCTCGCTCAGAAATCCGTATCCTGGATGAACCGCCTCGGCGCCGGTCCTGCGGATCGCTTCCATGATCCTGTCGATGACGATGTAGGATTGCGCGGCTGGCGGGGGACCGATGTGCACGGCCTCGTCGGCCATCTTGACGTGCAGCGCGTTGCGGTCGGCATCAGAATAGACGGCGACGGTCTGGATACCCATCTTGCGGGCCGACTTGATGACCCGGCAGGCGATCTCGCCCCGGTTCGCGATCAGGATCTTCTTGAACATCTCCGTCCCCTTTTCAGACCGCGCCGGGCTTTCGTCCGGCCGCGAAAACGAAAGGGCCGCCGGAGCGTTCTGCTCCGGTGGCCCGAAAGTGCAGCAGGCCGGGCCGCGCCGCGACCCGGTTCGATGAATTACTGGCAGATGCCCGCGTCGTCGCAGAAGACGCCCGCCGCGCCGCCGACAACGGCGCCGGTGAGGGCGTTGCCGCCGATGGCGTCGGCCACGACCGCGCCGCCAGCGGCGCCGACGACGCCGCGTTCGGCGTCATTCTCGAGGCATCCGGCCAGGAGACCGACCGCGGCAATCGCGACGAAAGACTTGATGAGACGCATTCTGCTCTTCCTCCAGCAAGCGTTGTTGTTTCCACATATTCTACTGAAAGCGGCGGGAAGTGAAAGCAAATTTGTCGCGCCGGCGCGCCATCGGCGCCGCGGCGCCGAAGCATCGGCAGCCTCGCCGCCGCGGACAAAAATGGCCTGACCCCGGTGGGATCAGGCCGTAGAGAAGGGGAAGGGTAACGGTTTTGACAAATCGGGGCGTAAAGCTTGCTGTAGGGTGCCGCCCCACATGCAGGATGGCCACGGCGCCGCGTTTGCGCAAATGCAAAGTTTCCCATGCGGAAACGATCGGCAAATTCGCGCCCAAAGCCCCTTGCTGCAAGCTGAAACACGCCTATTCCTCCGCCTCGAATGCCTCGGGGAAGGCTGCGCGGGCGCGGGCCAGGTCGATCCGCAGGAGGGCCTCGTAGCTTTCGGGGTCGAACGGCTGTTCGGCCGGGATCACCTCACGCCCGAAAAGCCAGGCCAGGCGCCCGGCATCGAGGTTGCCGCGCTCGAAGGGGGCCTCGCCGAAATGGTCCCAGAGGGCTGCCATGAAGGCGAGGTCGGCGCGGCGGTCGGCCGGGCTGCGGTCGCGATAGCGTTCGCGCGCGACCAGGCGTGTCGCACCCTTCGGGTTGGCGCGGCGGATGACGAACTGATGATCGGTCCCCGGAAGGCGGCCCGGAAAGCCGCGGTGTTTCAGCATGGCGCGCCCCCCCGGTCGGAGGCGGCCTGAGGGGCCGGGACCGGGCACGACGCCCGGACCCGGCCGCGAGGATCAGCTACCGTATTTGCCGGTGAAGACCGGCTCGGCCGTGACCGGCTGCTCGGCGTAGACGGTTTCCTTCTCCTTGGCGGCACAGGCGGCCACGAAGGCGATGAGAACGCTGGCGAAGAGCGCTTTTTTCGACATGTCTTTCTCCTGCTCGATGGGGCGGGCGCGCCTGTGGCATCTTCCCGCCGGTCAATTGCGAATTGGGCCGCGTCGCCGCCGCCTCGGGCGATCATAGCCGAGGCGGGCCGCGCATCCCACCTGAGGTTGCGCAAGATGCCAAGCTGTGACTCGTCCGCATCACCCCGCCGCCCCGGGCCCCGGCCCGGACCGATATTCCGAGCCGCCATCAGAACGCCTCCCAGACACAGATGCCGTCGGCGACGGTGTAGGCTTCGAAGAACTGCGTGGCGTCCGGCGCCGGTTCGCCGAAGGCCACCGGGCGGTCCGACAGCGAGACGATGATCTGCGACGGGGCCGGGCCGCCCGCAGGCAGGCGCGGCAGGGCGAAGTTGGTGCAAAGCCATTCCATGTCGGCCTGCGCGGCTTCGGCGCCGATGGTGCCGGTCTCGCGGGCGATGGCCGGGGCTATGAACCGGAAACGGATCGCCAGCCCCTCCGGCCCCGGCGCGGAGTGCACGGTGTCGAGATAGCGCACCTCCTGGCCCGACGGCACAAGAAGCGGTCCGGCTGCCTCGCCCGCCATCGCACCGGCCCCTGCCCAAAGAATCGCCATCCCCAACGCTGCTGCCGCCCCGATCCGATGCGCGCACCAGCGTCCGCCGCGCCCCGGTCCGGGCCGGCGCGACGCGCTCCCCAGGGCTGGCGCGGCGCTTCGCATCGGTTCCTCCCTCTCCCCTCCTCAAAGGGGGATGTTGTCGTGCTTCTTCCAGGGGTTGTCGAGGTCCTTGTTGCGCAGCATCCTGAGCGCGCGGGCGATGCGCCGGCGCGTCGAATGCGGCATGATCACCTCGTCGACATAACCGCGCTCGGCGGCGACGAAGGGCGACAGGAAACGGTCCTCGTAGCGCTTCGTGTGCGCCGCGATCTTCTCCGGATCGGCGATGTCCTTGCGGTAGATGATCTCGACGGCGCCCTTGGCGCCCATCACCGCGATCTGCGCCGTCGGCCAGGCATAGTTCATATCGCCGCGCAGGTGCTTCGACGCCATGACGTCGTAGGCGCCGCCGAAGGCCTTGCGCGTGATCACGGTGACTTTCGGTACCGTGGCCTCGGCATAGGCGAAGAGCAGCTTGGCGCCGTGCTTGATCAGGCCGCCATATTCCTGCGCCGTGCCGGGCAGGAAACCGGGCACGTCGACGAAGGTGACGATCGGGATGTTGAAGCAGTCGCAGAAGCGGACGAAGCGCGCGGCCTTGCGCGAAGCGTCCGAGTCGAGCACGCCGGCCAGAACCATCGGCTGGTTGGCGACGAAGCCGACTGTGCGGCCCTCGACGCGGCCGAAGCCGGTGACGATGTTCTTGGCAAATGACGCCTGGATCTCGAAGAAATCGCCCTCGTCGACGGTCTTCAGGATCAGTTCCTTGATGTCGTAGGGCTTGTTGGCATTGTCGGGGATCAGGCGGTCGAGCGAGAGGTCCGCTTCGTCGGCGGACTGGAAACACTCGATCTCGGGAATCTCCGCCGTGTTCGAAGCCGGGAGGAGGTCGATCAGGCGGCGCATCTGCAGGAGCGCCTCGACGTCGTTATCGTAGGCACCGTCGGCAATCGAGGACTTGGTCGTGTGCACCGAGGCGCCGCCGAGCTGCTCGGCCGTCACCGTCTCGTTGGTCACCGTCTTCACCACGTCGGGACCGGTGACGAACATGTAGGACGTGTCGCGCACCATGAAGATGAAATCGGTCATGGCGGGCGAATAGACGTCGCCGCCGGCGCAGGGGCCCATGATCACCGAGATCTGCGGGATGACGCCCGAAGCAAGCACGTTGCGCTGGAAGATCTCGGCATAGCCGCCGAGCGCCGCGACGCCTTCCTGGATGCGCGCGCCGCCGGCATCGTAGATGCCGACGATCGGGGCGCGGTTCCTCAGCGCCATGTCCTGGACCTTCATCACCTTTTCGGCGTGAGCCTCCGACAGCGAGCCGCCGAACACGGTGAAATCCTTGGCGAAGACGAAGACGGTGCGGCCGTTGACCGTGCCCCAGCCGGTGACCACGCCGTCGCCGGCGATCTTGGTCTTCTCCATGCCGAAATCGGTGGAGCGGTGCTCGACGAACATGTCGAACTCTTCGAACGATCCTTCGTCGAGGAAGATGCCGATGCGCTCGCGGGCGGTCAGCTTGCCGCGCCTGTGCTGGGCCTCGATGCGTTCCCTGCCGCCGCCGGCGCGTGCGATTTCGCGGCGGCGTTCGAGTTCCTTGAGCACATCCTTCATGAGTGTCCCCCAGCTGTCGCTGGGAGACCTGTTATCACGCTCCCGATGGAGCGCAAGCCGGCAAAGGTGCAGGACCTGCTGTTCTACCAGGCGCCGACGTTGGGCATCGATACCCACGGTTCCTGGGGCGGCAGGGCTTCGCCTTCCTGGAGGAGCTCGATCGATATGTTGTCGGGCGACCTGACGAAAGCCATGTTGCCATCGCGCGGCGGCCGGTTGATGGTCACGCCCATATCCATCAGGCGCTGGCAGGTCTCATAGATGTTGTCGACCTTATAGGCGAGATGACCGAAGTTGCGGCCGCCCGTGTAGACCTCAGGGTCCCAGTTGTAGGTGAGCTCGAGTTCGGGCGCGCGCGCCGCGGCGGAGGTCGCCTTGTCCTTGGGCGCGGCGAGGAAGATCAATGTGAAACGGCCCTTCTCGCTCTCGAAGCGGCGCACCTCCTCGAGCCCGAGCTTCCTGCAATAGAAATCGAGGGAGGCCTCGATATCGGTGATGCGGACCATGGTGTGCAGATAGCGCATGAGGTTTTTCCCGGCTGTCGGACTCAGGTTCCGACCATAGGGCGGACGCGCGGCGTTGGGCAACCGGGGCCAAGATCACGGCCAGTATTCGGCTGTCCTATTCGGTGAAAAACCCGAAACCGAGCCTTGCATATAAGCGCCGCCGCGATGTTATTCTGAGACAGAGAATCAGTGGCGGCGTAATCGAGGAAAGGGTGCGTTCTGATGGGGGAGAAAGCCTCTTTCATGGGGCGTGACGCGTCGAACGACACGGCGTCGACCCGAGACGAAAGCGTGGAAGGCCTCGGCCTGTTCGAGGTTTCGGGCGCGATTAAATGGTTCGACGTCGCCAAGGGCTTCGGCTTCATCCTGCCGGATCTACCGGGTATCGGGGACATCCTCCTGCACGTCACCTGCCTGCGCCGCGACGGTTTCCAGACAGCGCTTGAAGGCGCTCGGGTCGTTTGCCTGGTCCGGCAGGGCGACCGCGGGCTCCAGGCTTTCCGCGTCATCTCGATGGACGTCACGACGGCGATCCATCCTTCCGAACAGCAGGCGCCGCGCACGCATGTGGCGGTCACTGCCGAGAGCGGTCTCGAGCGTGCGTTGGTGAAGTGGTTCAATCGCACCAAAGGTTTTGGTTTCCTGACCCGCGGCGAGGGGACGGAGGACATCTTCGTCCACATGGAGACGCTGCGCCGCTACGGGATCACTGAACTCCGTCCCGGGCAGGTCGTGCTCGTTCGCTTCGGCCGCGGCGACAAGGGCCTTATGGCCGCCGAAATTCATCCGGATATGGGTACGCTGCCGATATCGCACTGAGCAGCGCACGCACGGGTAATCCATGTCTCGTATATATTGGTATGCAGCGGCAGTCGCCGTGGCCCTCCTTGCTGTTGCGGGTTACGCGCTTCTGCGGCCGACCGCTCCGCACGATAGTGGGGCCGGCCTTGGCGCCGTCGATCCCGCGCCCCTCATCGTTCTTACCGACGGCGGCGAGCGGTCCTTTTCGGTCGAGATTGCCGACGAGCCAAGCGAGCGCCAGCAAGGACTGATGTTTCGCGAACACATGGATGACGATCACGGCATGCTGTTCGTTTTCAGCGAAACGCAGCAGGTCGGATTCTGGATGAAGGACACGCCGCTGGCCCTCGATCTGATCTTCATCGGCCCGGACGGGCGGGTCCGCGCGATCCGCCGCGGAGAACCGCTATCGCTCGCCACGATCTCGCCGGACGTGCCGGTGCGTTTCGTCTTCGAGGTCAAGGCCGGCATTGCCGCGCGCCTGGGTATCGAGGACGGCGACCGCGTCCACCATCCGGCCATCGACGGCGTCGCCGGCGAGGGCAGTCCCGGCCAGGCGGGCAGTGGCCCGGTCAGCGATGACTAGGTCGCCCGCATGAAGCACTTTTCCCACGACGGTTTCGATCTTGCCTTCCTCGACCGCGGCGCCGGCGATCCGATCCTGCTGATCCACGGATTCGCCTCGACCCATCACGTCAACTGGGTGGCGCCGGGCTGGGTAAAGACGCTGGCCGATGCCGGCTATCGCGCTATTGCCATCGACAATCGCGGTCACGGCGCGTCGACGAAGAGCTACGATCCCTCCGACTATGCCCCCGCCAAGATGGCCGGCGACGGGGCGGCGCTCCTGCGCCATCTCGGCATCGAGCGGACCCACGTGATGGGCTATTCCATGGGCGCGCGCATCTCCGCGTTCCTTGCCCTCGAGGAGCCGGCAATGGTGGCGACGTTGGTGTTCGGCGGTCTTGGCAGCGGCATGGTCGACGGCGTCGGCGACTGGGGTCCGATCGCCGATGCGCTGATCGCCGAGGACCCGGCGACGGTGACCGATTCGCGCGGCCGCGCCTTTCGCGCCTTCGCCGACCAGACGCGCAGCGACCGGCGGGCGCTGGCGGCTTGCATTTCCTCGTCGCGGCAGGAACTAACGGAAGCCGACATGCACCGCATCTACCAGCCGACGCTGGTGGCCGTCGGCACCAGGGACGACATCGGCGGTTCGCCGGATACGCTCGCCGCGATGATGCCGAACGCCGAGGCCTTCGCCATCGAGGGTCGCGATCACATGCTGGCGGTGGGCGACAGGGCCTTCAAGGCCCGTGTCCTCGACTTCCTGGCGAGGCATCCTCTGTAGGCGCCGGGGCTCCGTCGGTCGCCCGCTTCGCGGGCTGGGACTCAACGTCCCTCGAATGCCGGCCGCCGCTTTTGCAGGTAGGCTGCGCGGCCCTCGGCATAGTCGGCGCTGTCGAAGGTTAGGTCGCCCAGCGCCCGCGCGTCGTCGACGTCTTCCGAGCGGCCCGAGACGGCAGCCCTGATCGACGCCTTCGACGCGCGCACGGACAGCGGAGCGTTTTCGGCGATAGCAGCGGCGAGGCCGGCGACCCGGCTTTCCAGCCGGTCCGGCTCGACGACGTCGAGAACAAAGCCCGCATCGCGTGCGGTTGCCGCGTCGATCCGCGCGCCCGAGAAAGCGAGGTACTTCGCCATCTGCTGGCCGAGCGCGCCGACGATATCGGCCATGGCGTCCGCCGGATAGGCCAGGCCGAGACGGGCGGCCGGAACGGAAAAGAGGGCGTCGTCGGCGGCGATCCTGAGGTCGCAGGCCGCCGCCAGGCCGAATCCGCCGCCGAAGCAGATGCCGCGGATTGCGGCAATCACTGGCAGCCTTGCCTCGCGGAGCGCGGCGAAAGCGGCCGAATTGGCGGCTTCGTAGGCGCGCGCCGATGCGCCGCCGGCGCGCAGGGTCGAGAATTCCGAAATATCGGCACCGGCGGAGAAGTCGCTGCCGGCACCGCGCAGCACGATGACGCGGTTGGTGTCGTCTGCCGCGCAGGATCTTACGCGAACGGCGATATCATGCCACATCGCCTGGGTGATGGCGTTGCGCCGCTCCGGCCGGTTGAGCGTGATCGTGGCGACGCCGCCCGAGCAGACGACCATCAACGGCTCGTTTTCCATCCCGGCTTGAAATTCCATCGTCAAATCCCACTTCACGGAACGCTCAGGAAATTACAATTCAATCGCAACCGGTTTTGGCGTATGTTCCGCCCGCGCTCAAGACCGAGCGGCCGGCAGGGAGAGCCCGATGAGCCAGAGCCACGCGCAACGCACCGTGAAACTTCAGCCGGTCGATCCGATCTGGCGGGCCATCCGCGACGAGGCCATGGAGGCGGTCGAACGCGATCCGCTGCTCGCGGCATTCCTCTATGCCACGATTCTCAACCAGGAATCGCTCGAGGACGCTGTCATCCACCGCATCGCCCAGCGGCTCGACCATCAGGATATCGGCGCCGATCTCATCCAGCACACGTTCAAGGCGATGCTGCGCGACGAGCCGGACTGGAGTTCGACCGTACGTGTCGACATCCAGGCTTATTACGACCGCGATCCCGCCTGCGACCGATTCATCATGCCGGTCCTCTATTTCAAGGGCTTCCATGCCATCCAGACCCACCGGCTGGCGCACTGGCTGTGGAACCAGGGCCGCAAGGATTTCGCCCTCTACCTGCAGAGCCGCTCGTCGGTCGTGTTCCAGACGGACATTAATCCCGCCTCGAAGATGGGCAAGGGCATCTTCATCGATCACGCAACCGGGCTCGTCGTCGGCGAGACGGCCGTCATCGAGGACAATGTCTCGATCCTGCACGGTGTCACGCTCGGCGGCACCGGCAAGGCAGGCGGCGACCGCCATCCGAAGATCCGCTACGGCGTCCTCATCGGCGCCGGCGCGAAGATTCTCGGCAATATCGAGGTAGGCCACTGCGCCAAGATCGCCGCCGGCTCGGTGGTGCTGTCGCCCGTGCCCAACAACAAGACGGTCGCGGGCGTGCCGGCGCGCGTGGTCGGCGAAACCGGCTGCGGTCAGCCGGCCCGGCAGATGGACCAGCTGCTGCCGTCGCAGACCATGGACCACGTCGTCACCTTCGACATCTGAGCGAAGGGCGGCTGGCGTCCGGCCGCCCTCTTGCCGCCATCGGGTTGCCGCGGCTTTACAGCAGCCTATTTCGCGTGTCAGAAGCCAGCACCGCGAAGCGACCCCCGATGGGAGAAGATTGTGAAGCCAGACGAGATCAAGAAGCTCGACGCCTATTTCAAACGGACCTTCCAGAACCCGCAGTTGAAGGTGAAGGCCCGTCCGCGCAAGGACGATTCGGCCGAGGTCTACATCGGCGACGAATTCCTCGGGATCGTGTTCAGGGACGAGGATGAGGGCGACTACAACTTCTCGATGGCGATTCTGGACGTCGACCTCGCCTGAGATCGTGCAGTCAGCGGCTTGTGCGTATGAGCGCCGCCGCCTTGTCCCTGACGGCCGCGTCGAGTGTCTGCCAGTCGGAAAGCAGGCCTAGCGGAAAGCGGTAGGTCAGACTGAGGAAATCCCCGACATGGAGGTCGCGCTCGCAGGGCGCGAACGAGTTTTCCGCCGCCGGCCCGGTGAGGCAGCGGGCGACCAGCGGCTCACCGGCGGTTCCCGCCACGGCAAGGACCTCGTCGAGATAACCGGCCTTGTCCTTGAACCGGTGGAAGGTCACACCCGCCGGCCCCGGCGTCCCGGCGGGATCGACGAGCTTGCTGTAGATGGGATCGTAGCGGCCGCTCATGTCGCGCGACATGGTGCGCGGCTCGAATCGCAGGAACAGGATGCGTCCCTGGTCTCCGGGCCTGTTGAAGTCGGCCGCGGCTGCAGGCGAATAGCCCGTCATGTCCGGCCAGTGCAGGTACAGATCGAGCCGTTCGGCGACGCCGTTGCGCCGGGCGGACTCGAAGCGGATGGCATTGGCCGGCACAGCCAGCACGTCGTTTCCGAGCACGACCTCGAAGACGGTCGTGTCGTCCGTGTGGCCGGCCATGGCGATCGAGCGGCCAAACCATTTTCCCGCCAGGCTGATGGCCACCGACAACAGGGCCAGGATGGCGAAGGCGTAAAAAACCCGCAGCATGAACGCCGAATCGATCGGCCTGACCTGATCGTTGCCGATGGCTTGAGCTGGTCTCATTGTTTCCCTGACAGCGGTACGGGCGGCGCGTCCGAACCCTTGGCCCGACAGTGCGGCAATCATGGTAAACGGTGCGTAAACACGCCATTCGGGCCGTCAGGTGAGATGGCTCGCCCTTGCCTGTTGCCGGCGTGTCCACTTAGGTTGCCGCGGCGCCAGCGACGCGAAAGAGGACTTGCCAATGCCGATCTATGAACTGGACGGAAAACACCCCGTCTTCGAGGACGAAGAGACGAACTGGGTGGCGCCCGACGCGACCGTGATCGGCAACGTTACGATCGGCCGCAATGTCGGCCTGTGGTTCGGCGTGGTGATCCGCGGCGACAACGAGCCGATCGTCATCGGCGCAGACACGAACGTTCAGGAGCATACGGTGATGCACACCGATCCCGGCAGCCCGCTGACGATCGGAAAGGGCTGCACGATCGGTCACCGTGCGATGCTCCACGGCTGCACGATCGGCGACGGCAGCCTTGTCGGCATGGGTGCGATCATCCTCAACGGCGCGCGGATCGGCAAGAATTCGCTCGTCGGTGCCGGCGCGCTGGTAACGGAGGGCAAGGAATTCCCCGATAACGCGCTGATCGTGGGAACGCCGGCGAAGGCCGTGCGCACGCTCGACGAGAACGCCGTCGCCGGGCTGCGCGGTTCGGCCGCCCACTACGTGGCGAACGGAGCCCGCTTCCGCAAGAACCTGAAGAAGGTCTGACGTCTGCGGGCCGGCATGCGACTCCGGCTGAAAAAGGCGGAGCCGGCCCGGGGACTGGGCCGGCTCCTGAACCCGGTCGTTGGGGACGGGGAGGGTGGGGACTCGACCGGGTTGTCGGGTTGTCTCGCTACTTGACGCTGCCGACAGCGGTGGCGCGGCCGTCGTTGATCGACACCCACGAGCCTGAATCCTGCGCGGACTGTCGCTTCAGGAACGTGTATTCGGTGTCCTTCCAGGCGAGGACCCTCGGCTCGAGGTTGTCGAGCACGAAGTCGCCGAGGCTCGTGTTGACGGTGAGGACTGCATGCCCGTCGCCGTTGGGCTGACGAACGACCGTGATCAGCAGGTTGCCGGCGGGCACGCCGAGCGACATCAGCATGCGCCGCTTCTCGAGCACGTAGTCTTCGCAATCGCCGACCGACGTCGGATACGACCACAACTCTTCGCGGCCCCACATCTCCATGTCGGTGCGCGGCTCGACCATGGCGTTCACCGCATTATTGATGTCGACCATCGCCGCCCAGAGTTTTCGTGACAGATTGACCGGCGCTGCACGCGCCGACTTCTGCATGCATTCGCGCGGCTCGCGCTGGCAGAATTCGTAGTGGCCGACGGGCTGAGTGGTGCGTCCTCCCGTCGCCATGAAACTCGGCGCGGCGTTTGCCGCAGCGGCCCAGATCGTCAGCGGCATGATTGCCGCAAACAGTATGCCTTTCCCCTTGCCCGGCATCTTCGTGTCTCCCCGTTTGAGGAGACAATGGCAGGTTCGGATTTATTCGGCGCAAAACACCGAAGTATAGTTTGAATAGAACTTAGGTACATTTCCTCTTAATATTGAACTACTTTAAAGTCGTATAGTATTAAATTTTGAAATTGTATTGAGCCTATTTTGCCTAAAATCCTAGCGATCCCGCCGTGCGGGCAGGCGATGCGCGTGGCGCAGAAAAAGGAAAGGACCGGCACGCGACCGGTCCCTGGAGGGTTCAGGAGAGGGGAGAGAACGTCAGCTGGCGCGGCCGCTGAATTCTCCGTCGAGCGACTCCGGCCGCTGGACGACGGCGAACTCGATGGCAACACCGTCCTCGAAATGGCGGACGACCTGGCCGCGCATCGTGCCGAGGATGACCTGGGAACCGAGCGCCGGCTTGACATCGATTTCCACCGCGGCGCCCGACAGCGAAAGGTCGATGATGCGGCACTGGTATTGGCGGCCGTCCGGCAGTTGCAGCACGCTCATCGGGTTGCGCGGCGCGACGCGCTCATGACGACGGTCTTCGGGAAGATCGAGTTCGTGCTTGTTGGCAAGCCACGTCAACTGCGCCGCGAGCTTGTCCTTCTTGCGCTCCGACGCCACGAGCGTCATAGCGAAGCCATCGTTCAGCGTGCGCGTGACGACCCCTTCGACGCGCCCGATATGGTCGAGATAGGCGATGACCTTCTCTCCCGGCTCGCCATGCGCGTCGGTGCGAAACGCGACGTTGCCGGGAGACATGTCGATCACCTGGCAGGGATGCTCAGAGCGGTCTTCGAGCATGAAGCGGCCATAGATCTTGACCCGCACGCGCTGGAAAGTCCGGCGCTCTGCCTTGGACGGCGCAATCTCGACCGCCGCTGACCTCATCGCCTGCCTCGACCCGTTCAATATCTGCTCGCTCGATGGCGAGAACCCTCAGATCAAGAATACACGCAAAAGCGTTAACAACCGGTAATTTGTGTTTCGAAAAACGGCTATCGGAGCAAGCGCGACACGCTCTAGTTGCGGCCGCCGTCAAGGACGACGAGGTGGCGGATTCTCCGTCCCGATCCGGCGACGATCGCACCGTCGGTGATGTTGCCGTCGCCGGGCACCAGGTTTGGAACAGGGATCGAGGGACGGTTCTTGAGGAACATGGGCTCGCGATCGGCATCGACGACCCGTACCGATTCGATCCGGGCCTCGACGACCGGGTCGACGCCGAGCCAGAATGGGCGTTCCGCCGCCGTCAGTATGCCCATCGACCGCGCCTGATCGACGCCGAAGTCGAGCGGCAGGATCAAGAGTTCGAAGCTCGTCGACCGGCGGCTTCGGGTGAAGCCTTCGAAGCTCGCCACGACCACCGATTTGCTCTCGAACGCGCCCCAGGCGAGGCGCGCCATCAGCCGCTGGTCCTTTTCCTTCCACAGCGAGGTGAACGCAAACCCCTTGAGTTCGCGGCCGTAGATCGCGCAAAGGCGCGTCCCGGCGAGGCGGAACACGGCCTCGCCGCGCCCGTCCTTCTCGAGGATGAAGGTATCGGCGAGCAGCGACTTGATATCCGAAGGCTCGATTTCAGTGCGTTTCGGTGCCGGACGGCCATTGCGCAGGCGATTCCAGTACTGGAACAGTTGAATGGATCCGTTCTGCTTCATGCTCTGCATCCCCACGCCGACTGCTTCATCCTGTGCCATCGGCGAACAGATTCGCTTCTCATGGCGCTCTACATGCCGTTCGCAGCACGTCGCGTGCCAGTATTCGTTAACCTTATGCACGGCGCCCGGCAGTTAAGGTTAACGAATGGTTTACGTTGCGGCCGCGATGCCGGGATGCCAAGGTCACTGCGTTCGGGGGCGGCTGCACAGCACGGCCGCAAAGAAGCTCCGGAAACGGACATACGGGGTGAGCAGGGGGCTCGACCGGCCGTCCAGGGGAAACCCTGGACGGCTTTTCTTTTGCCGCCGGATCGTTAGAGCAATACGACACCCCAGCGACGGATCCGGTATTCATGACAGGCGACCACGAAGACGATTTCCGGCAGTTGCGGGACGAGCGGCAGCCGGTCTTCAATGTTCCCGCGATCGTGGTGGCGCTGACGGCGACCTGCATCGTCGTCCACCTCGTCCGCCTCTACGTCCTCACGATCGAGCAGGACATAGGCCTGCTGCTGCGCGCCGCCTTCATCCCGATCCGCTATAGCGGCCAGTTCGACCTCGACGTCTATGCATTCACCTCGCCGTTCACCTACACCGTCCTGCACGGATCGGTGGTGCACCTGTCTATCAACATGATCTGGCTCGCCGCCTTCGGTTCGCCGCTTGCCAACCGGCTGGGCGTCGGCCGGTTCCTCCTGTTCTGGGCGGTGACCGGCATCGCCGCCGCGGCGACGCACTACGTGCTGCACATGGCGGACCAGTCGCCGCTGATCGGCGCGTCGGGTGCGATTTCCGGCATGATGGGAGCGGCGGCCCGCTTCGGCTTCCGCGCCAGCCGGGCGGCCGGGCGATCGGCCTTCGACGGACCGCTGCTGAAAGCCTCCACGGCACTCGGGATGCGCTCGGTCGTGACATTCCTCGCCGTCTGGATGGCGATCAATCTGGTTACGGGCCTGGTTGGACTTGGCGCCGGCGCCGACCGGATCGCCTGGGAAGCGCATGTCGGTGGCTTCGTCGTCGGCTTCTTCGGGATCGCCGTTTTCGTGCCGCGGCGCCGCTCGGCCCCGCAGTGAAGCTGCGGACTTGAAATGACGGAAATCGGAGCGCACGATGTCAGGGGCGGAGGGTCCGGCCACGAGCGACTACGCGGCCTGACGTGCATCGGAGGAAGCCATGACCGTCAAAGCGATACTGCAACAGAAGGGGCACGACGTCTTCACGCTCGGTCCCAACGAAAAGCTTTCGGAAGCCGTGCGGATGCTTGCCGAACACCGCGTCGGCGCGCTCGTCATCACCAATGGCGACGGCAAGATCGTCGGCATTTTGTCCGAGCGGGACATTGTCCGGATCCTCGCGAAGCACGGCCATGAGGCCTTGGACGAGCCGATCCGCACCGGCATGACGGCGAAGGTCAAGATCTGCAACGAACACCACACGGTCCATGAGGTGATGGAGATCATGACACGTGGCCGCTTCCGCCACCTTCCGGTGGAAAGGGATGGCAAACTCGACGGCATTATTTCGATCGGCGACGTCGTCAAGCGGCGCATCGAGGACGTCGAGCGCGAGGCTGAGGAGATCCGGGCCTATATCGCGACGGCCTGAGGGCGGCATACGGAGCATGTTCGGCGGGACAGCGCGGTGGCCGTGCATGTCCCGTCCGCGCGAGGAAGAATTGCGGGACAAAAAAATGCCCGGCTTTTGAGGCCGGGCCAGTTTGAGGGAGATCGTTGCGCGGCTTAGTCGGCACATCCTTGCGAGTGCTCGCGCAGCCGCGCGAATAGGTCGTGGTTACGGCAGAAGTCAGGGGCTTCCTCGGCGCTGCCGTGGTCCGCGAGCCAAACGCTGCAGGCGTCCGGCTTGCCGCAGGACATGCACCGCAACATTGCGTTCCGTAAGACCTCGCCGCCGGCGGGCAGATCGGCGAAACGGTCGCGCACTTCGAGCGTCGTCATCATCTGCTCGATCAGATCGCTCTTTGCGGCAATCCGCGTCATCATTGCAGAGATGCCCATCGCTTCCTCCAAAACCTTATGGAAGCGAATTTACAACCCGAATCGCCCCGCCCGCTTGACATAGATCAAGTCGTGCCGGTGCTTGCCAGTGCCGCCGGATTCCTCTAGCGAACGGTCGGACAAGAAACCGCCGCGGCCTCCATTCGAATGACCATAATCGACACAAGAACGCCCGACCCGAAGCGACTGATCCCGGGCGCCACCGGCGACTGGGAGGTGATTATCGGCATGGAGGTCCATGCTCAGGTGACGTCGCAGTCGAAGCTGTTCTCCGGCGCCTCGACCGCCTTCGGGGCGGCACCCAACGCCAATGTCAGCCTCGTCGACGCGGCAATGCCGGGCATGCTGCCGGTGATCAACGAGGAGTGCGTGCGCCAGGCGATCCGCACCGGTCTCGGCCTCAAGGCGCAGATCAACCTGAAATCCGTGTTCGACCGCAAGAACTACTTCTATCCTGACCTGCCGCAGGGCTACCAGATCTCCCAGTTCAAGCAGCCGATCGTCGGCGAAGGGACCGTGACCGTCTCGGTGGGCCCCGACAACAAGGGCAATTTCGAAGACATCGACGTCGGCATCGAACGGCTGCACCTCGAGCAGGACGCCGGCAAGTCGATGCACGACCAGCACCCGACCATGTCCTATGTCGACCTGAACAGGTCGGGCGTGGCGCTGATGGAGATCGTGTCGAAGCCTGACATCCGCTCGTCCGAGGAAGCCAAGGCCTACCTGACCAAGCTCAGGACCATCGTGCGCTATCTCGGCACCTGCGACGGCAACATGGACGAAGGCTCCATGCGCGCCGACGTCAACGTCTCGGTGCGCCGACCCGGCGGGGCATTCGGCACGCGCTGCGAGATCAAGAACGTCAACTCGATCCGCTTCGTCGGCCAGGCGATCGAATACGAGGCGCGCCGGCAGATCGCCATCCTCGAGGATGGCGGCAAGATCGACCAGGAGACCCGCCTGTTCGACCCGGTCAAGGGCGAGACGCGTTCGATGCGGTCGAAGGAGGAGGCGCACGACTACCGCTATTTCCCCGACCCCGACCTCCTGCCGCTCGAGTTCGACCAGGCCTATGTCGACGCGCTCGCGACCGGGCTGCCCGAACTGCCCGACGACAAGAAGGCGCGGTTTGTCTCCGGCATGGGGCTTTCGGCCTACGACGCCTCGGTGCTCGTCTCGGAGAAGGCGATCGCCGACTATTTCGAGAAGGTGGCCGCGGGCCGCGACGGCAAGACGGCGGCCAACTGGGTGATCAACGACCTGCTCGGCGCGTTGAACAAGGCCGGCAAGGCGATCGACGAATCGCCGGTCGGGCCAGACCAGATCGGCGCGATCATCGACCTGATCCGCGACGGCACGATCTCCGGCAAGATCGCCAAGGACCTGTTCGAGATCGTCTGGAACGAGGGCGGCGATCCCCGGGCGCTGGTGGAGAGTCGCGGCTTGAAGCAGGTCACCGACACCGGCGCCATCGAGAAGGCCGTCGACGAGGTCATCGCGGCCAATCCGGACAAGGCCGAGCAGGCCCGTGCCAAGCCGACCATGGCGGGCTGGTTCGTTGGCCAGGTGATGAAGGCGACTGGCGGCAAGGCCAATCCGCAGGCGGTGAACGACCTCGTGAAGGCCAAGCTAGGCATCGAGGGTTGAGCAATGTTCGTGCGAACGGCGTCGAAACGCGACCTCGACGCCATCCGTACGCTGCTCGGCGAGACCTGGCACGCCACCTACGATCCGATCTACGGGCCTGAGCGTGTCGCGGCGATCACCGCCGAATGGCACTCGCTCGCGTCGCTCCAGACCCAACTCGAGCGGCCGCATTCCGAATTCCTCGTCGCCGACGACGGCACCGCCATCGGCGGCATGGCCTTCGCCAGCGCTATCGACGAGGGCAAGACGGTGATGCTCCATCAGCTCTACGTCCGTCCGTCCACGCAGGGCCGCGGCATCGGCGGCATGCTCCTCGACGAGATCGTCGATAGCTTTTCGGAAGCGGAGCGCATCCGGCTCGAGGTCGAGGAAGCGAACGTCCGCGCGATCGCCTTCTACCGTGCGGCCGGCTTCGTCCAGGCCGGGCGGACGGCGAATTGCGGGCGCGAACAATCCGGCATTCCCGCGCTGGTCTTGGAACGTCGGCTCGCCTGATCGCCGCACGGTTCCCGAAGGCGCCGAACGGCGGTCAGTCGCCGATTTCGTCGATGCACGCAGCAAGCGTATCGGGCATCCGGCAGTATTTGCGCGAGGCGCCGCAACGGTCGTCGGCGACCACCACGACCGTACCGCCGAGCGTCCGGCACTCGTAAGCGGAGAGCTCGGCGACCGTGGCCCCACCGCCGACTGTACCGCCGGTCGTTCCTCCCGTGGCCTTGAGGCCGCCCTTCAGCTTGCCGGCCTGGAGCGTCTTGGCCGCCGCTTGGCCGGCGGTCGTGGTTTTGTCGATTGCATGGAGCGGCGTCGCCATCGCTGTCGTCAGCAGCACGGCGGATGTCCAACACAGGATTCTTCTCATGGCGCATCTCCTCGGAGTTCGTCACCGGCGCTCGACCCGAAGGCCGAATGGCGCCGGCTTTTCCGCACCGTCCCACGAGGCGGCTTTTTGCGATCGGTTTCATCTCCCGCGCGGGTGAGGACCGGCAGGATTCATTCGGCTCGGACCGATGCGGGGCGCTGAAGGAGGCGATAGGGCGTACCGCCGGGACCGGTACTCCCCACCGGACCGACTTGGCCGTGTCGAGCGCCGTACGGCTGCGCGATGGTGGAACGTCCCGCTATTGCATGGTGCCCTTCAGCTTGGGCAAGCCCTTCGGCAGCGCCTTCGAGCCGGGTGTATTGCCTGTCTCGGGTGCGATCCCCGCGTCCGGCGCGATCGTGCCGATATCGGGAACCGTGTTGCCACCTCCGCCGCCGGTATGCTCGACGACGCCCTGGCAACTCTTCAGCGTACCCAGCGACGTGCCGCCGTCGGGTCGCTGGTTGCGGCATGCCACGCCGTTGAAGCCGCCGCACCGACCGGGATCGTTTGACGGCGCGGCAAGGACTTTGGTTTCTACCATCACCACATCGCCGCGCTTGACCTCGCACGAGCACTCGCAGGTGATCTGGCTGAAATCGGGCTTCTTCTGGCGTGCTTCGGCGTCGTTGACGGGGGCCAGCAGAATGACTGCGAGTATCGCTGGGCGCATTGGCGCGATGCCCGCGGTGATGCATCTGGCTGATGATCCAGGCATGGTTTTTCCTCCCTTGTTGTCCGTTCGCCGGCGGTCCGCTGTTTATTAGTTGTTGCGGCGGCGATCGGCCTTTGTCGTCACCGGCGGCGACAGTTCGCGCAGCAGGAGTTCGAGCTGGCGCTGGTCGCCGGTACCGGTCTTGTCGAACACCGCAGCGAGCTGCGACTTGACCGTCCCGTCGGAGACGCCCGTCGAAAGCGCGATCTCGCCGCGCGTCAGGCCCGCCGCGACCTTTGCCGCGACGCGCTTCTCGGCGACGGTCAGTCCGAACAACGCACCGATTGCTTCGATTGCGGGCTGGGGCGATGCACCCTGTGCGGCAATGAAGATCGCTGCGGCGGCCCGCGACGACATCCGTGACGAGGGATCGCGACGGGCCAGCGGAAGGACATGGGCCACGGCCGCGATCGGCGCACCGGCGAGCGGCACGTCGATCCCGGCCGGACCGAGGGCGAATTCATCGCGGACGCCGAGCGCCACGGCACGACCGATGGCGGCATGGGCGTGGGGGTACCGGAACTGCAGCTGGCCACGCGCCGCCGCGACGATCCCGCTTTCGGCGAGAACCGCCTCGGCGGCGGAGTTGGCGTAGAGGATATGGAAATCCTCGCCGACGATGAGCACTGGAATGCCGAGGTGATCCACGATGGCGCGGAACAGCGCGGTCGTCCGCCGCTCGGTCTCGAAGAGATCGGAAATCATCACGGCGCGGCGCACATGCGGCGCGAGCAGCGCGACAAGGTCAACGTCGCCGGCCGTGATCGGCCGGCGATCCTTGTCGGTGACCACCATCAGCGAACCGACGCGCGACGGCCGCTTCATCAGGGCGACCCAGAAGAAATCGTCGAGGCGGTTTGGAATGACCCATTCGCGCGCGATGCGGCTGTCGAGCCACGTCTGCCGCGTTCCCGGCCCCTGCAGCGCATAAACCGAATCGACGGTGAACGGAACATCGATCTCCATCCTCGGCAGCGCCGCGTAGAACGGGACTTTCGACCCGTACTCCTGCATCAGCGGCTGCAGTAGCGCGGGATCGCCGCAGGTCTCCGACATGCGCAGCGTGCCGCCACGCGTATCGACGACCGCAAGCATGGCGAGGCACCCCTCGCAAAGCTCGCAGATACTGCCGAGCGTTCGCGGCCACAGCGTCCCGTCGGTCACGGAATCGTAGATCGCCTCGACGATTTCGGGCAGAATCCGTTGGCCGGCCAGCGCGTTCATCGACGTCACGCCTCGCAGGCGCCGGCACGGCCGGCGCAGCCCTCCACAAAAAGAGTAACGCAGCGTCGGCAGGCGTTCAACCGCGGCGTTCGCAGGATGGTTTCAGTTCGCTTGCAGTTCCTTGCCGTCCGGGTCCCAGAAGCGGACGGTCGTGCATTCGACAAGGTAGTCGCGCAGCGAGCGGTCGCACTTGATCGCTGCTGCCTTCACGACGGCCTCTTTCGAGTCCCAGCCGCAAAGATACTCGTGCCAGTGCGGGCCTTCCTTGTGCTGGAGGAAGACGTCAGCGCTCCACCCGGCCGGGAAGCACCAGGCGACGCGGGCACAGTCGCGTGACTCGGCGCCCCCGGCGACGCATTTTTCGCGCGCGCAGGCGAGCGTCCGTTCGGGATTGCCGCCTGTGCATATTCCGCTCGATTGCTCCGGCGCTTCGGCGAAGGCGATACCGGTCGGCCCGTCCTGCGCGATGGCAGGCGCGGTCGCCAGCAAGACGGCAAGAAGCAGGGCGGCCGGGCGGATTTTGGTCATGGGCAGGTCTCCGGGAGGTGTGTGACGGCGGGACGGTTCTCGGCTAAAGCTCCGCCGGGACATTTCGCTTGGCAAGGAGGATTCGATGGGCGACGGCGGGGCGGAGACGCTGGTGATCCGGCCGGCACGCCGGGAAGACGTCGCGGCGCTCGCCGCGCTGTTCGCCGCCGATTCGCTGGGCGGCCACGGCGACAGCGCCGAACCGGCGGCCATGCCCGACTATCTCGCGGCGTTCGACAGGATTGCCGCCAGCGCCAACGACCGGCTCTACGTCGCCGAGCTCCATGGCGCCGTCGTGGGCACCTTCCAGACGACGACGATCACGTCGCTGTCGGCGCGTGGTTCCACCAACATGACCGTCGAGGCCGTGCAGACGCGCGGCGACATGCGGGGCAGGGGAATCGGCGAGGCAATGATGCGTTTCGCCATCGAACGGGCGAGGGAGGCCGGCGCGCGGCAGGTGCAACTGATGTCGAACAACAGCCGCGTGGGCGCGCACCGGTTCTACGAGCGGCTCGGCTTCGCCCGGAGCCATGTCGGCTTCAAGCTGTAGCTCCGCTGACGGGCGCGCCGGCCGCCGCCGCTTCGCGTTCCGCGAGGTCGGAAATGTAGGCGACGAACTCCGGATCCTCGCCCAGCAGCAGTTGCGCCAGTGCGTTGCGAAAATCCTCGCGCCGGCACCATTCGCGCATGAAGTCTTCCCAGGACCGCCAGCGGCGCAGCTTCCGCTCGGACATCCCGTGCTCGTAGCCGACGACATAGGCGCGTTCGAACAGCGAGATCAGGATGCCGAACATGGTGAGCATACGCTCCGTCTGTTCCTCGGAGAGACCCTTGGTAGCCTCGCGGGACTGGAGCTTCAGGTCCGGATTGTCCAGGGCGAGCCGCAGGAAGTCGGTGTAGCCGTCCGACAGGCGCTGGTATATTTCCTCTTCCTCGTTCTCGCGTTCCTTGCGCTGTTCGTAGAGGAAGACGAAGATGGCGAGTGGCAGGCCGATGATGGTGACCGCGTAGCTCAGCATCTCGAGGATCGTCATCAGGTCCATGGGGCACCGCTCCGCCTACCACGACGATAGTGCGGCGTGCTGCCCCTTGCCAGCGCGTTCGGCGGAAGCCATAAGGCGGTGACCGCAGCGCGGTCGGCGACGAGGACCTTCGATGAAGAAATTCCTGCTGCAGTTCTTCACCTGGTGGAGCGGCCAGACATTGGGCACGCGCTTTCACACCTGGCGCAAGGGTGTGCGCGTCGGCGAGGACGAATTCGGCAACGTCTACTACGAAGGCGGCAAGGATTCCGAAGGCCGCACGCGGCGCTGGGTGATCTTCCCGGGCACCTCCGAGGCGACGGCGATCCCTCCGGGCTGGCACGGCTGGATGCACTACCGCGTCGACACGCCGCCGTCGAAGGAGAACTACAAGCCGCGCGACTGGCAGAAGCCGCACCAGCCGAACCTGACCGGCACCGCCGCCGCCTACCGGCCGAAGGGCTCGGTGCTCGGCGCCGGCCATCGTCCGCAGGTCACCGGCGATTATGACGCCTGGACGCCGGGTGCCTGAGCGCCGCCGCGGTCTTTTGTCGCCACAATTCCCGCGTAAGCCTCGCCGGCGATCATCCATGCCGGCCACGCTTGTGGCCGCCAAGCGCGACGGTTACCTGATGCCGATGGCCGAATACCTTTTCGCGATGACGAGACGCCGCGCAGCCGTTGTGGCCGCTGCCGCTGTTGCCGTGCTGGCGTCGACGGTCGCCCATGCAGAGCGGATCGCCAATCCGGTCGCCGAGTTCACCGGCGTCGACAAGATCACCGGGCGAATCATCACCTTCGACGTCTACATTGACGAGACGGTTCAGTTCGGCGCCCTCCAGGTGACACCTCGGGTCTGTTATTCGCGGCCGAAAGAGGAGGAGCCGAAGACGGACTCCTTCGTCGAGGTCGACGAGATCACGCTCGACCGCAAGATCCGCCGCATCTTTACCGGCTGGATGTTCGCCGAGAGCCCTGGGCTGAATGCCGTCGAGCACGCCGTCTACGACGTCTGGCTGAAGAGCTGCAAGCAGCAGTCGGACGTACCGCCGCCGGAGACGGCTAAGGCGAACTGAGCGGTCGGTCGCTTCGCTGGCCAGCGACCTTTGCCTTCCTACGCTTTCGCGGGATTGAAGCTGGCCTCGCCGGTCAGCGCCTCTTCCAGCAGTTTCTCGTATCTGCGCCGCGGCACGTCGACGGTGCCGAATCGCTTCAGGTGCTCGGTGGTGAACTGGGTGTCGAGCAGGACGAAGCCCTGCCGCCGCAATCGCTCGACCAGATGCACCAGGCAGACCTTCGATGCGTCGCGCTCGCGCGAGAACATGCTCTCGCCGAAGAAAGCGCGGCCGAGACTGACGCCATAGAGCCCGCCGACCAGGCGGGCGTCGTGCCACGCCTCGACCGAGTGGCAGTGGCCGCGGCGATGGAGTTCCTGGTAGGCCTCGCGGATCGGTGCGTTTATCCACGTCGAGCTACGGCCTTCTCCGGTCTCTGCGCAGCCCTCCATGACGCCGGCGAAATCGTGGTCGTAGCGGATCTCGAAGCGGCCCCGGCGAATGGTCTTCGCCAGGCTCTTCGGCACGTGGAAGGCGTCGAGCGGGATGATGCCCCTGGTTTCCGGCCGGACCCAGAATACCTCCGGGTCGTCGGCATGCTCCGCCATGGGGAAGACGCCCGAGGCGTAGGCCCTGAGTAGAAGGTCGGGCGGGATCCGGTATCCGGGCGCGAAGGGCCGGCTCATCCGCGGCTACGCCGTTTCGGCCAGGTATTTTTCCAGCCAATGGATGTCGTAATCGCCGTTGGCGATGTCGGGATTGCCGACGAGGTCGCGGAACAGCGGCAGCGTCGTCTTGACCCCGTCGACGACGAATTCGTCGAGTGCGCGGCGCAGGCGCATCATGCATTCGACGCGGTTGCGGCCGTGCACGATCAGCTTGCCGATCAGGCTGTCATAATAGGGCGGGATGCGGTAGCCCGAATAGGCGCCGGAATCGACGCGGATGCCGAGCCCCCCCGGCGTGTGGAAATGGGTGATCGTGCCCGGCGACGGCGTAAACGTGCGCGGGTCCTCGGCATTGATCCGGCACTCGATGGCATGGCCGGAGAACTTGATCTCGTCCTGCCGGACCGAAAGGCCGCCGCCGGAGGCGACGCGGATCTGCTCGTGGACGAGGTCGATGCCGGTGATCGCCTCAGTCACCGGGTGCTCGACCTGGAGACGGGTGTTCATCTCGATGAAGTAGAACTCGCCGTTCTCGTAGAGGAACTCGATCGTGCCGGCGCCGGAATAGCCGAGATCGGCGATCGCCTGTGCGCAGATTCCGCCGATGCGCGCACGCTCATCGGTATTCAGCGCTGGCGAGTTCGCCTCCTCCCAGACCTTCTGATGGCGGCGCTGCAGCGAGCAGTCGCGTTCGCCCAGATGCACCGCCTTGCCGGCGCCGTCGCCGACGATCTGGACCTCGATGTGGCGCGGTTTTTCCAGGAACTTCTCGATGTAGACGGCATCGTCGCCGAAGGCCGCGCCCGCTTCGGAGCGTGCCGTCGCCAGCGCGATGGGCAGGTCTTCGGCTGAACGAGCCACCTTCATGCCGCGCCCGCCGCCGCCGGCCGATGCCTTGATGATCACCGGGAAGCCGATTTCGGCGGCAATGCGCGCCGCCTCGCGATCCTCCGTCACGGCGCCGTCGGAGCCGGGGACGACCGGAATGCCGAGCCTCCTGGCCGTGCGCTTGGCCTCGATCTTGTCGCCCATGATGCGGATGTGGTCGCCGCTCGGGCCGATGAAGGTGATCTTGTGCGCTGCCAGGATGTCGGCGAAGCGCGCGTTCTCGGACAGGAAGCCGTAGCCCGGATGAACGGCGTCGGCGCCGGTGATCTCGCAGGCGGCGACGATCTGGTGGATGTTGAGATAGGAATCGCGCGACGGCGGCGGGCCGATGCAGACGCTTTCGTCGGCGAGGCGGACATGCATGGCATCGACGTCGGCGGTCGAATGGACCACGACGGTGCGGATGCCGAGCTCCTTGGCGGCGCGCAGCACCCTCAGCGCGATCTCGCCGCGGTTGGCGATCAGGATCTTGTGGAACACCGGCCTGTTCTCTCCGATCCTATTCGACGATGACCAGCGGCTCGCCGTACTCGACCGGCTGCGCGTCCTCGAAGAGGATCGCGGTGACGATGCCGGCGCGAGGCGAGGGAATCTGGTTCATCGTCTTCATGGCCTCGATGATGAGCAGCGTCTGGCCCTCGCGGACGCGCTGTCCCAGTTCGATGAAGGGCGTGGCGCCGGGCGACGGCGACGCGTATGCAGTGCCGACCATGGGAGAGGTCACGGCGTTCTTCGACGTGTCGGCAACCGCTGCGGCCGCCGGGGCCGTGGGAGCCGTTGCAGCGACGGCAGCCGGGGCTGCAGCCACCGACATGGGTTGCGCGATGGCGTGCACGGCCTGTGCCTGCCGCGACACGCGCACCTTGAGATCGCCCAGTTCGACCTCGATCTCGGTCAGATTGGTGTCGTTCAGGATGCCCGCGAGGTCGCGGATCAGTTGCTGGTCAACACCGGATTTCTTGATCGACATTGCGTGTCGCTTTCCTCTTCTTCGTGCCGCCCGGTCAGATGCGCGCGGCGAGCGCCCTGAGCGCCAGCGTATAACCTGCCGGTCCGAAGCCGCAGATCATCCCCAGCGAGACAGGCGCAATCATCGACTTATGCCGGAACGGCTCGCGGGCGTGGATGTTGGACAAGTGGACCTCGACCACCGGCAGCGGCGCCACGGCGCGAATGGCGTCGTGGAGGGCGATTGAGGTGTGGGTATAGGCCCCTGCGTTGAGAACCAGGCCTGCGGCCTTCTCGCCGGCTTCCTGGATCCAGTCGACGAGGGCGCCCTCGTGGTTCGACTGACGGAACTCGATGCCCATGCCCAGTTCCGCGGCGAGGGTGCGGCAGTCGGATTCGATCCCGGCCAGGTTGGTCCCGCCATAGATGCCCGGCTCGCGCTTGCCGAGCATGTTCAGGTTGGGACCGTTGAGAACGAAGACCGTCTTCAAATCGCGAGCCTCTCCGCGCGCGGCAATCGGCCGCGCGAACCCTCTATAGTCGTCAAGTTTCGCCGCGGAAAGAGCGCCGTGGGCCGGTTTTCCACTGTAGCGGGACGATTGTCGGCCTTACTCCACGGAAATCAGCAGGTCGCGTCGGCGATGCATGCGCGGGCGGCGGCGATCTTCTCGCTGAGGACTTCCCGGCCGAGCGCACCGAAGACCACCTCGTTGCCGACCACGTAGGACGGCGTGCCCGTGATGTGCAGCTTGTTGGCGAGATCGTAGGTCTGGGAGAACACCTCGGTGATCGCCGGATCCTTCATCGCTTCGCGCAGCTTCGCCTCGTCTGCACCGAGTTCGAGTGCGATCTTGATCGCGCTCGCCTCGCCGGCGCGGCCCTGGCCGCCGATCAGGCGCGTGTGAAACTCGCCGTACTTCTCGGGCATGAGTTTGTGGAACGCCTGCGAGACGACGTGAGCCTTCTGCGAATCCGGTCCGAGGATCGGGAACTCCTTCAGCACGAAGCGAAGGTCCGGATCGGCGGCGACGAGCGCCTGCATGTCTTCCAGTGCTCTTTTGCAGTAGCCGCAATTGTAGTCGTAGAACTCGACGATGGTGACCTTGCCCTCGGGATTGCCGACGACGCCGTCGTGGGCGGCGTTGAAGATCGTATCCCTGGCGCCCTTGATGGTGTCGAGTTGCGCGATGCGCTCCTCTTCCTTCTGCTTCTCCTCGAGGATCGACTGCATCTCTAAAAGGATTTCCGGGTTCTTCAGCAAGTAGTCGCGGACGATCTCCTCGACCTCCTTGCGGTCGATGCCCTGCGCCTGGGCCATGATCTGGGGCGTGTCGTCGGCGATCGCGGGCTGCGGCTTGCCCGAGAGATACCCGAAGGCAAGCATCGCGAAGGCGGTCGCGATTCCCGTGGTGCCGAGGAGGATTGCCCGTGTCATGTCTGTCCCGTTTTGCTGTTGCGGCGCGAAGCGGTTCTCACTTCTTCTTGCCGGGTGCCTTGTAGTTGATGATGTCCTGCGCGCGAACCCAGGCGGGCGAGCCGCGTTTGAGTTTCTGCTGCGCCCGCGCGGCGAAGACCTTCGCGTCGTGATAGACGCCTGAATAGAAGTATCCTTCCGCGGCGGCGAGTTCGGCCTCGCCGACTTCGCCCAGTTGGCCGTAGGCCTGGGCGAGATACCTGTAGGCACTGATGTTCTCGCGGTCGCGGTCCAATCCCTTGCGGATTTCCGTCACAGCCTTCTGCACGGCATCCGGCTTTCCTATGGCGAGCAGGGCCTGCCCGTAGGCGACCTGCAGGATGCCCGACTTCGCCGGATCGAGCTTCACGGCGCTGGCGTAGGCCTGCGCGGCCTCCGCCGGCTTGTTGGCCTTGATCAGGATGTCGCCGCGTAGTTCGCGGAAATACGGGTTCTTCGGATGCGCCTTGATCAGGGCATCGGCCTTCTGCAGGGCGCTCTTCGGATTGCCGTAGAGATAGGTGGCGATCGCGTCGCCGTACATCATCGCCAGCCCGCGCGGGTCCTTCCTGAGCAGCCGGCTCGCCGCCGCCTGGCCCTGCGTGTAGACCGCGATCTTGGCGCGCATCATGTCGTGGCGGATTTGCAATCCCTCGGGATCCTTCTTGTCGAAGTGGGGACTCCGCTGGGCGAGCGTCTGCAGGTTGGCGATGCGATCGCGGGGCATCGGATGGCTGACCTGGTAGGGGTCGACCTTGGTGCCGGACAGCGAAAGCGCGCTGGCGAAACGGGCGAAGGTGGTAAGCATGCCCTTGGCAGACTGGCCGGTCGCCTCGAGGTATTCGAGCGCCGAGCGATCCGCGGTTGCCTCCTCCGTGCGCTGGTAGCCAAGGAGGCCACGGCGTGCCATTTCCGTGGCGCCGAGCGCAATGCCGCTGCCGGCCTGGGCGAGACCGCCGCTCTTGGTGGCGGCACCGGCAATGGTCGCGCCGACGCCGAGCAGGCCCGCTACGATCGCCATGGTCTGGGCGCGCGCAAGCTGCTCGCGCAGGCGCTCCTGGTGGCCGCCGGCGATATGGCCGGCTTCGTGGGCGATAACGCCGATGATCTCGTTCGGCGTCTCCGATTGCAGCAGGGCGCCGGTGTTGATGAACATGCGCCGGCCGGCGACGAAGGCGTTGAAGCGCTGGTCGTTGACGAGGATGATGTTGACGCCGCCGTTGGCGATCCCTGCCGCCTTGAAGATCGGCCGTGCGTAGTCTCGCACCAGCGCCTCGATCTCGGCATCGCGGACGACGGGCACACTGTTCTGCTGGGCCTGTGCGGGCGCCGTGAACGCGACACCGTTGATGAAGACCGCGGCGGCGACGAGCGCGCGTGCCAGCCGGCTCCGGGCCGGGATATTGGGCGACGGTTTCCGCATGGCTGGAGCCACAGGTAGACCAGCGCTCATTCGTTGGGAAGAAGGGGCTCCGAACATCATGAACTTGTGATCTCCACAGCATTCCGGCATTTGTGCGACCGGGCGGGCAAGTGGTTCACGACAAAAGGCGATCCGGCGCATGGCAGTTTCGATTTCTCGGCGCGGGGCTGTCGAGCCGTTTCACGCCATGGACGTCCTGGCCGAAGCGAACCGCCTGAAATCCCTCGGTCACCCGGTCATTTCCATGGCCGTCGGCCAGCCGTCCGACCCGGCGCCGGCCGCGGTGCGCGCCGCCGCGATGCGCGCCCTTGAGGACGGTCGCATCGGCTACACCGATTCCCTCGGCATGGCGCGGCTGCGCGAAGCGATCGCCGCACACTACGGCGAGCACTACGGCATCGATGTGCCTGCGCCGCGGGTCGTGGTCGCGACCGGTTCGTCGGCCGCCTTCAACCTCGCTTTCCTGGCGATGTTCGACCCTGGCGACCGCGTCGCCATCGCTGCGCCGGGTTATCCTGCCTATCGAAACATTCTCTCGGCGCTCGGTATCGAGGTGGTCGAGATCGGACTGCACGGGGCGGGGCACCTGACGGCGGCCCATATCGCCGAGGCGCACCGCGTCGGACCGCTGAAGGGCGTTCTTTTCGCCAGTCCCGCCAATCCGACCGGCGCCGTCATCCCGCGCGCCGACCTCGAAGACCTCCTCGCCACCGCCCGCGACCTGGGCATCGCAGCCATTTCCGACGAGATCTATCACCGGCTCGCCTATTCGGCGCCCGACGTGTCGGCGCTTGCCTTCGACGCCGAGTGCACGGTCATCAACTCGTTCTCGAAATACTACTGCATGACCGGATGGCGCGTCGGCTGGATGGTGGCGCCGGAGCCGCTGGTCAGGCAGATTGAGCGGATTCAGCAGAGCCTCTACATCTCCGCGCCCGAACTGTCGCAGATCGCCGCCGTCGAGGCGTTTTCCGCGACGGCGGAACTGGAGGCGGTGAAGACCCGCTACGCGGCCAACCGCGAACTCCTGCTCGAGCGCCTTCCGGGCCTCGGCTTTCGCCTTGCCGCGCCGATGGACGGTGCGTTCTACGCCTATTGCGATGTCTCGGCGCTGACCAACGACAGCATGGATTTTGCCCGCCGCATCCTGGCCGAGGCGCATGTCGCGGTCACGCCGGGGCGGGATTTCGATCCCGTCGAAGGCCACCGCCACCTGCGACTGTCCTATGCCGGACATCCTCGCGAAATCGCCACCGCCGTCGAGCGGATCGGCCGCTGGCTGGGCGGACGAAGCTGACGCGCGAATAAAAAAACCGGGGACTTGCCCCGGTTTCTTCAAGTAATTCTTGCGGGTCTCAGAAGAAACCCTTCTTCTGCCACCAGCCGGCCTTCTTCGGCTTCTGATCGGCGTCGGGTGCGGAGGAGATCAGGACGGGCTCCGACGGTACGTCTTCCACAGGCCGCCGACGCGAAGGACGGGCGGGGGCTGCGTCCGCCGGGGCGGGCACGACCGCTTCTTCCACGGCCGCGGGGGCCTCGACCGCGGCGGCGACGTCCACGGTCGGCGCCTCGCTCGATGCGGCTTCGGCTGCCGGCGTCTCGGCGGCTGCGGCCTCTTCCTTCTTCGCCTTGGTGCTGCGGCGGGTCCGCTTCGGCTTGGCGGGTGCAGCTTCCTCGATCGGCTCGGTCGCCGGTACGACGGCGACCGCCGTCGCCTCGGCGGCAGCTTCGGTCGCGGATTCGGCCACAACCTCTTCAGCCGCGGCTTCGCCGGCCTCGCTACCTTCCTCGTCGCGGTTGCGGCGTCCGCCGCGCTTGCCCCGGCGGCGCTTCTTGCGCTCGCCTTCGGCGGCGGCCGCCGCGGCGGTTGCCGCTTCCGGCTCCGCGGCTTCCTCGTCGCCCTCGTCTTCGGCGTCCACGTCCGGCTCCTGGGCCGATCCGGTCGCGGGCGCCGCCGCGATCTGATCTCGGTCACGATCCCGGTCACGGCCGCCGCGCCGCCTGCGGCGACGGCGCTTGCGCTGGTCGCGTCCGCTTTCGGCTTCGCCGGCGCGGGTCGATTCGGCGGGCGCCGCGGCGGCTTCGGCTTCCTCGGCCTCCTCCTCCTCGACGACATCCTCCTCGATGCTCTCGGCCTCGACATAGCCGACCGGCATCGGCCGTGTTTCTGGCATGCCCACCGGCTTCTCGGCGACGGCGCCGCGGAAGATGGCGAAATGCTGCGCGCCAAGCGTCTCGTCGGCCTCGAGCGAGATGGTCAGGCCGAAGCGCCGCTCCAGTTCGACCAGGTTCGAGCGCTTGTGGTTGAGCACGTAGAGCGCGGTGGCCGTCGGCGTCCGCACCGTGATGTGGTGGCGCGAGTCCTTGAGCAGGAATTCCTCGATGGCGCGGATCACCATCAGGGCAACCGACGAATCGGAGCGTACATGGCCCGTGCCGCCGCAATGCGGACAGGGTTTCATCGTCGATTCGAGCACGCTGGCGCGGATGCGCTGGCGCGACATCTCCAGAAGGCCGAAATGCGAGATGCGGCCGACCTGGATGCGGGCGCGGTCGTTCTTGAGATGGTCCTTAAGCCGCTTCTCGACTGACCGGTTGTTGCGGTTCTCCTCCATGTCGATGAAGTCGATGACGATCAGGCCGGCGAGGTCGCGAAGGCGCAACTGGCGGGCGACCTCTTCGGCCGCCTCCAGATTGGTCTGCAGCGCGGTATCCTCGATCGAGTGCTCCTTGGTCGAGCGGCCGGAGTTGACGTCGATCGAGACCAGCGCCTCGGTCTGGTTGATGATGATGTAGCCGCCCGACTTCAGCGTCACCTGCGGCTGCAGCATGCGGTCGAGCTGCGCCTCGATGCCGTTGCGGGCGAAGATCGGAACCGTGTCGCGATAGGGCTGCACGACCTTGGCATGGCTGGGCATCAGCATGCGCATGAAGTCCTTGGCCTCGCGATAGCCGTCCTCGCCGGCGACCAGGATTTCGTCGATGTCCTTGTTATAGAGGTCGCGCACGGAACGCTTGATCAGCGAACCTTCCTCGTAGACGAGGGCAGGGGCTGTCGACTGCAGGGTCAGCGTGCGCACCGTCTCCCACATCCGCATCAGGTATTCATAGTCGCGCTTGATCTCGGCCTTGGTGCGGCTTTCGCCGGCCGTGCGCAGGATGACGCCCATGCCCTCCGGAACGTCGAGGTCCTGGACGACCTCCTTCAGGCGCTTGCGGTCCTGGGCGTTGGTGATCTTGCGCGAAATGCCGCCGCCGCGGGCGGTGTTGGGCATAAGCACGGAATAGCGGCCGGCGAGCGACAGGTAGGTGGTCAGCGCGGCGCCCTTGTTGCCGCGCTCCTCCTTGACGACCTGGACCAGCAGGATTTGCCGACGCTTGATGACTTCCTGGATCTTGTAGTTGCGCCGCATGGGACGGCGCCGCTCGCGCGCTTCCTCGAGCGCGTCTTCCGCCCCGACGGATTCGACGCCACTGTCCTCGTCGCCCGAACCGCTGATCTCCTCGACGGTGCCGCGATCTTCGCCGGCCGGAGCCGGCTCGGAGATCGTATCCGCGTCGATTTCGGCGGCGATGGACGATGGCCCGCGGCTGTCGTCTTCGTCCGTCTGCGTGGTCGCGACGTTCTCGACGCCCGCTTCCTCGCCGCCGGCGAAGGCGTTCTCGACGCCGCCTTCATCGCCGACGTCTGCGCCTTCGATGAAGGCGGCACCGGCCTCTACCGTTTCGGCCAAGGGATCCGCGGGTATCAGTTCTTCCGCATCCCCCGCGTCGGAGATCTCGTCGTCGGCGCGGGACGCCGTTTCGCCCGCCGCCGCCTGCTGCAGGTCGCTGCCCCGCCTCTCCTGGTCGCGATTGCGCCCGCGCCGGCGGCGACGTCCGCGACCGCGGTCGCGGCGCTCGTCGTCCTCGTCCTCGTCATCCTCGGAATTGGCCGCCTCGGCATCCGCCCTGAGCAACGCCTGACGGTCGGCCACCGGGATCTGGTAATAGTCGGGATGGATTTCACTGAAGGCGAGGAAGCCGTGGCGGTTGCCGCCATATTCGACGAAAGCCGCCTGGAGCGACGGTTCGACCCGCGTCACGCGGGCGAGGTAGATGTTTCCCTTGAGCTGTTTCTTGTCCTGGGATTCGAAGTCGAATTCTTCGATGCGGTTACCGCGGACGACGACGACGCGTGTTTCCTCCGGGTGGGAGGCGTCTATAAGCATTTTGTTGGGCATTATCTGTCTCCCCGGCAGCCGCGCGTCGGGATTCGGGAGCATGAATGCCCCTTCCTGAATCCGCCCGTTCGGCCTTGCCGGATAAATTGAAGTCCGCCGATAGCGGGCGTGACGCAACGGAGGAGCCGGCCGGCGCCGTCATGGCGCGGGTTTTCCCGTCTCGTTCCTTCGCTGCAGCTAACGCCATCGCAGTTCCTGCGGAACCATTTGAACCAAGGTCCGGAAACCGGACCCGCTGATTTGCTCGCAATGAGCCGGCACGAGACAGGCTGTCTCGGCCGTTTTCGAACGTCAGGGCGTCCGCGTCACCGGAAGCTCTGAAGAATCCTGTCGGAACCACTCTTGTCCCGGATACGCCAGGACCTCAACGACCTTGAACAATTTCAGGTGAGGCGGCCGGTCGTTACCGGGCATTGCAGTGGTCCAGTGCCGCTTTTATGATCTGCCGGAAGCCAAGGCAACCCCTCGCTTCCTCCGCTCCGGATGGCAGGGCTGACGTCGGTCCGGGGCGGAAAGGCTTGCTTAACCATGTGACGCTACGAATCGTTAATCGGCCGAGCGGCGAGCGGAGCGGGCGTTTTGCGTTTATACGGGTTCGGTGGACAGGCGGAGCGGGTCGTGGATCGTCACGAAATTGCAGGATTCCGCGCGTTTTACCGCATTCTGCGGGCGTTTTGCCGCGTTCTGCCCTTGGCGACGCTGTTTGTGACGGCATTGGCGCATGCCGGTCCGCATGCCGTGACTGCGGAAGCGTTCAAGCTCGCTGGCGATGCGACGCGCATGCGTTTCGTTCTCCAGTTCGACGCCGAGCCGGAGCCGAAATGGTTCCTGCTGCGGGGGCCTCACAGATTGGTGATCGATTTGCCGGATACAGGTCTTTCCCTGGACACGGCGGATCTCAAGCCGCGCGGCCTGATTTCCAACGTGCGCTACGGCAACATCGAAGCGGGCGTTTCGCGGCTGATTCTCACCGCGAAGGGTCCGTTCGAGCTGGAGCGCGTCGACGTGATCGCCAACGAAGCCAGCCCCGGATACCGCATGGTGGTCGACATCGTGTCGTCGTCCGATGCGGCGTTCGACGCAGCACTGGCGATCCAGGCGGAAACGACCGGCTCGACCAGCACGCCAAAAGGCGACCGGGTCGGCAAGACGGCACCTCGGGACGGCAAGCGCTTCACGGTCGTGCTCGACCCGGGTCACGGCGGCATCGACGGCGGGGCGGAAGGGGTCAATGGAACCGTCGAAAAGGCGATCACCCTGTCATTTGCCCTCGAACTCAAATCGGCCCTGGAGGCGTCGGGTTCCTATGACGTCTACATGACGCGCGAGACGGACGTCTTTCTCCGCCTCGACGAGAGGGTGCGCATCGCCCGCTCGCACGAGGCCGATCTTTTGATCTCGATCCACGCCGATACGATCCGCCTGAAGAATATCCGCGGTGCGACCGTCTATACGGTGTCGGAAAAGGCGTCGGACGCGGAGGCGGAAGCCACCGCCGACCGCGAGAACCTCTCCGACCAGCTCGCCGGCATCGAGATCGTCGAAGAAAACCACCAGGTCGCCGACATCCTTGTCGACCTGATCCGCCGCGAGACGCACTCCTTCTCGATCCGCTTCGCCCGTTCGCTCGTCGGGGCGCTTTCCGGCAGCATCGAGTTGATCAACAATCCGCACCGTTCCGCCGGCTTCCGCGTCCTCAAGGCACCGGATGTGCCGTCCGTGCTCGTCGAACTCGGCTACCTGTCGAACCCCAAGGACGAGGAGCAGCTTCTCAACGGCGAATGGCGGCGCAAGGCCATCGGCAGCATTTCCACAGCCGTTGGCCTGTTCGCCGAAGCCAAGCTCGGTGCGGGCGGGTGAGATGGATGGAAGGTCTTTGCCGGCGTCGCCATCGTTGCATTGCCGACACGGCGGGCCTGCAGCGGTCGGCGATGTGACCTTGGCCGCGGTCCTGCCGTATTTTGCCCACATCGGCACGACAAGAGTTGACGGAGTCAAGCTGTCGCCGCTACGGCGCGCATCAGCTGCAGCATCCGCATTCCAAGCGGACGAGGGCTGGGACTGGAGCGGGAATGATACGTCTCATCGGATACTTCTTCGGCGTGGGCGTGATGCTGGCGCTCGTCGCTGCGGCAGGCGTGGGCATCTACATCAGCGCGCTGACCAAGGATCTGCCTGACTACGAGGTGCTGGCGAAGTACGAACCGCCGGTGACGACCCGCGTCCATGCGGGCGACGGGTCTCTTATGGGCGAGTTCGCGCGCGAGCGGCGGCTCTTCCTGCCGATCCAGGCCGTACCCGACCGCGTCAAGGCGGCGTTCCTCTCGGCCGAGGACAAGAATTTCTACACGCACCCGGGCATCGACGTGACCGGCCTCGTCCGCGCCATCGTCACCAATTTCCAGAACCTCGGCTCCGGCCGGCGGCCGGTCGGCGCCTCGACGATCACGCAGCAGGTCGCCAAGAACTTCCTGCTCAGCTCGAGCCAGACCTACGACCGCAAGATCCGCGAGATGATCCTCGCCTTCCGCATCGAACAGGCCTATTCGAAAGACCGGATCCTCGAACTCTACATGAACGAGATCTTCTTCGGTCTCGGCGCCTACGGCATCGCCGGCGCGGCGCTCACCTATTTCGACAAGTCGGTCAACGAGCTGACGGTGGCCGAGGCGGCTTACATGGCGGCCCTGCCGAAAGGCCCGTCGAACTATCATCCGTTCAAGCACACCGACCGGGCCGTCGAGCGGCGCAACTGGGTCATCGACCAGATGGTCGAGAACGGCTACGTCGAGCGCGCCGAGGGCGAAAAGGCCAAGGCCGAGCCGCTGGGCGTCTCGCCGCGCCGCAAGGGCACCTACCTGTTCGCCGGCGAGTACTTCACCGAGGAGGTGCGGCGCGAGATCATCGCCCGCTATGGCGAGGACGCCCTCTACGAAGGCGGCCTGTCGGTGCGCACCACGCTCGATCCGCAACTCCAGCTGTACGCGCGCAAGGCGTTGCAGAACGGCCTGATGAAGTTCGACCGCCTGCGCGGCTACCGCGGCCCGCGCGAAAAGATCGACATCTCGGGCGACTGGGGCGAAGCCCTCGCCAAGGTCAAGTCTCTCGACGACGTGCCGGAATGGCGGCTGGCCGTCGTCCTCGAAAGCACCAAGGACAGCGTCTCGGTCGGCCTCCAGCCGCGGCGCGAGATTTCCGGGGCGCTCGAGGCGGCGCGCGAGACCGCCACCCTCTCCGAGGACGGGATGAACTGGGCGTTGCGCTATGTCTCCAACGGCAAGCGCGTCAAGGCTTCGTCGCCTGAGGAGGTCCTCATTCCAGGCGACGTCGTTTTCGTCGAGAAGGCCGCGGACGGCGAGGGCATCTACGACCTGCGCCAGATACCCGAAGTGTCCGGCGGCATGGTGGCGATGGATCCGCATACGGGTCGCGTGCTCGCCATGGTCGGCGGATTCTCCTATTCCGATTCTGAGTTCAACCGGGCGACGCAGGCGAAGCGCCAGCCTGGGTCCTCCTTCAAGCCGATCGTCTACGCCGCCGCGCTCGACAACGGCTACACGCCGGCGTCGGTGATCATGGACGGTCCGATCACGATCAAGATCGGCAACTCGACCTGGACGCCGAAGAACTACGACGGCAAGGCCGCAGGCCCGTCGACGCTGCGCAACGGCATCGAGCGCTCGCGCAACCTGATGACGGTCCGCCTGGCCAACGACATGGGCATGAAACTGGTCGCCGAATATGCCGAGCGGTTCGGCGTCTACGACAAGATGGCGCCGCACATCGCGATGTCGCTGGGCTCCGGCGAAACCACGGTGATGCGCATGGTTTCCGCCTATGCGGTGATGGCCAATGGCGGCAGGCAGATAAAGCCGTCGCTGATCGACCGTATCCAGGACCGCTACGGCAAGACGGTGTTCAAGCACGACGAGCGCTCGTGCGAAGGTTGCGTCGCCAAGGACTGGATGGACCAGCCCGAGCCCGAACTGATCGACAATGCCGAGCAGGTTCTCGATCCGATGACCGCCTACCAGATCACCTCGATGATGGAAGGCGTCGTCACGCGCGGAACCGCCACCACGGTCGCCGAACTCGGCCGCCCGATCGCCGGAAAGACCGGAACGACGAACGACGAGAAGGACACGTGGTTCATCGGATATACGCCCAACCTCGTCGTCGGGCTCTATCTCGGCTACGACAAGCCCCAGGGTCTCGGCAAGGGATCGACCGGCGGTGGCCTCGCCGCGCCGATCTTCAAGGAGTTCATGGCGGAAGCGCTGAAGGACAAGCCGATCGTCGACTTCCAGGTGCCCGAAGGCATGAAGCTGATCGCCATCAACCGCAAGACCGGAATGCAGGCCGCCGAAGGCGAGGGCGGCACCATCATGGAGGCGTTCAAGCCCGGAACCGGACCGGCCGACAGCTACTGGGTGATCGGCATGAGCGAGGACGGCTCGAACGGCTTTGGCGAGGCGCTCTCGCCGCAGGCCAACAAGGCGATCCAGAGCGGCGGCGGCGGGCTCTACTGACCGCCGCGCCGGTGGCCGGTTCCGTCACGCCGCCATTTTCCTTTACACACCGCTGGGGCCTCCCTATGTTCCGCGCCGATTCAATCCGGCATGCCCGGTAGCGGGAAGACAGCATTCATGCGCACGGAAACGCAGAACCTGGTCGACGAGATCAAGCAGGCGATAAGCCTGCTGAGGAGGCATCTTTGACTGGGATCAGGCAATCAAGAGACTAGACTACCTGAACATGCGCGCGGAAGATTCCAGTCTCTGGAATGATCCGCAGGAAGCGCAGAAGCTGATGCGCGAGCGCCAGTACCTGGATGACGGAGTAAGGGCGGTCCGCGGCCTTGGCCAGGCGCTCGAGGACAATATCGGCCTCATCGAGCTCGGCGAAGAAGAGGGCGACGCCGGCGTCGTCGCCGAGGCAGAGGCGGCGATCAGGTCGCTGGCCGGCGAGACCAAGGCCCGCCAGATCGAGACCATGCTGTCCGGCGAGGCGGACGCCAACGACACCTATCTCGAAGTCCATGCCGGCGCCGGGGGCACGGAGAGCCAGGACTGGGCGTCGATGCTCCTGCGCATGTACACGCGCTGGGCGGAGCGCCGCCGCTTCAAGGTCGAGGTGCTGGAAGTCCACGAGGGCGAGGAAGCCGGCATCAAGTCGGCGACCCTGCTCATCAAGGGCCACAACGCCTATGGTTGGCTGAAGACGGAATCGGGCGTGCACCGGCTGGTGCGCATCTCGCCTTTCGATTCCAACGCGCGGCGCCACACCTCGTTTTCGAGCGTCTGGGTCTATCCGGTCGTCGATGATTCGATTCAGATCGACGTCAGCGAGTCCGACGTGCGCATCGACACCTACCGCTCGTCCGGTTCGGGCGGGCAGCACGTCAATACGACCGATTCCGCGGTTCGCATCACGCATCTCGCCACCGGCATCGCGGTCGCCTGCCAGGCCGAGCGCTCGCAGCACAAGAACAGGGCGAAGGCCTGGGAAATGCTGCGCTCGCGCCTCTATGAGGAAGAGCTGAAGAAGCGCGAGGCCGCGGCCAACGCCACGGAAGCCGCCAAGACCGACATCGGCTGGGGCCACCAGATCCGCTCCTACGTGCTGCAGCCCTACCAACTGGTCAAGGACCTGCGCACCGGCGTCGAAAGCACCAGCCCCTCTGACGTGCTCGACGGTGACCTCGATCCGTTCATGGAGGCGTCGTTGTCGCAGCGCATCGAGGGCGGCGCCGGCCAGGCGATCGCAGACATTGACTGATTGCCGGGAATCCCGGGATTTCAGAGGTAGGCGCTGACCTTGCGTCCCGCCTTCAGCATGCGGACGGGATCGATGGCATCGCCGTCGCGGCGCACCTCGTAGTGGAGATGCGGGCCGGTGGACCGGCCGCTCGAGCCTATCTTGCCCACGACGTCGCCCGCGTTGACCTTATCGCCGACGTTCACCAGGACCTTGCTCAGGTGGGCGTAGCGCGTGGTGAAGCCGTCGCCATGGTCGATCTCGACCATCCGGCCATAGCCGCCGTTCCACCCGGCCTTGACGACGGTGCCCTTGCCGGTTGCCCGCGCCGGCGAGCCGACGGCGCCGCGAAAGTCGATCCCGGCATGCATGGCGGGCGTTCCGAGGAGGGGGTCGCGACGGATTCCGAAGCCGCTCGACACGGAAACGCCAGGCGCGGGATTGGCGATCGGATAGCGGCGCGCTTCCTTCTTCATCGCGTCGAGATGGTCGAGGGCCTCGTCGAGCTCGCGCACCCGCGTGTCGAACTCGGTGGCGCGGTCCGGCGCGATCAGCGGACCGCCGATGCCCTGCTTTCCATAGTCGACGTCGATTTCGAGACCGGCGTCCTCGAGCGCCTGCGCGATCGCGTCGGCCGTCTCGGTGGCGTTCTCGGCGAGCGTGGTGATCTTGGTCATCTGCTCGCCCTCGATCGCGCGCAGCGATTGATTGATGGCGACGAACAGCTTGTCGGCCCGGTCGGCGGCCGACTCGCGGCCGACGTCGCCCGTCCGCAGCGGAAGGAGGGCTCCCGTGTCGGTGGAAGCCGCGTAGCCGAGGATGGCGGCAGTGCCCGCGTCGGCGCGAACCTGCGGCCTTTCGGCCGGAACCGGCGCGTCGGCGGGCAACAGCCCGGTCTCGCCGGCCGCGCGTTCGAGTATCGGGCCGATCCGGCCGTGGCGCTGGGAAAGCACGCTCTGACGCGCCAGCAGTTCGGAAACCTTGTTCTCCATCAGTTGCTGGTCGAGCAGCTGCCGGCTGGTGATCCGGTCGACCTGGGCGCGGAGTGCGGAGATGCGATCTTCGTAGGACTGCTGGATTCGCGCCTGTCGCGCCACCGCAGCACCGATGAGGTCGTCCCGCAGCACCAGATAGGAGGTCGCGAGCAGATAGCCGATGGCGATCGCCGAGAGCGCCGAGCCGATGACTGCAGCCATCCACGGTCGCACGGTGAAATGCCGGATATCGTCGCCGCGGGCGATGATGACCGTATGGGGCTCCCGGCGCTTGCCAAACACTGCTGACTGAGCGGATGCTTTCACGTCACTCGACTTCCATGCCGTGGACTTGTTTCCGGCTGGAATTGATTACACATCGTTAGGGTTAACAAAGCTTTGCCTGCCGCGATGCCGGTCTCCCGAGGCCGCTGCGACACTTCCGCTCCGCTTTGCCTCCTCGCCCCCACTTGCGGGGAGAGTTGGCGCCGCGAAGCGGAGACCCTGGAATCCACGCCGGATCGCTACGGCCGCGCGGGACGGCGGGCGAGTGTCGAGCGCCGACAGCGACGCGGGCAATTTCCCCCACGAGGGGGAGATCGGCCGCCACTACCGCACAGACAATGCGGGGAGAAAATCGCGCCCTTTCGCCCCCTGCGAACAAATTCCCCAGCAAAATCAAACGCCGGGCGCTTTTCGTCGCGCCATTTTATCCCCCTCCCGAAAAGTCCGCCGTAGAATCCCAGCGGCCAAGGGAGGGCCCGTTGATGGAAGGCGCTTTGGAGAACAGGGGGACATTCCGGGGCATCGCCCGGACGCTTCTCGTCCTGGCGCTCCTCGCCGAACGCGCCGCCGGCCGCTCCTTGCCTGTCCGCTTCCTCGTCCTTGCCATCCTCTACCGGGCGGAAGCCGTCGCGCGCGCCTTCGTCGCCGGGACAACCGGGGCCGACTGCCTCGACGAACCGTCCGTCATGCGTTACGGCGCGGCCGATGCCGAAATCCTGGCGCTGCGCCTGCGCATGATCGCCGCCGTGCTCGGCGTCCTGGCCGACGCGGACGGCGATGCCGGCGACCAGACGCAACCCGAGGTCACGGCGGAACGTCCCGTCTTGCTCCTCGTCATGCGCTTCCCCGGCGTGCGCGGCTCGCTCCGGCCGCACGACACGTCGTGATGCCGATCCCGTAGCGGTCCGGCGACAGAAGATCCGAGCGCGGCGCCAGCGTTCGTCCGCCTGCCGCGACCGCCGTCCGGCGACAAAAAAGACCCGCCGGCGGCGGGTCTGGGATGTGGGGTCAGAGCGGCGTCCTAGTCGAGGAACAGCCACAGCAGGATGATGATGGGGATCGGAATACCCAGCATCCAGAGCACGAGTCCTCTCAGCATCGGTCCATCCTTCGCGTCAGTTTTCGATGGGTGGAAAACGCCGCGTCGGGCAATGGGTTCCCGATCAGAGCGCCTTCACGGCACCGAGGACATCCCGAGCATGGTTCCTGACCCTGACGTTGCGCCAGATTCGTGCAACGCGCCCGTCGCGGTCGACCAGGACCGTCGATCGGATGACGCCCATGTAGTTGCGCCCGTAGAGGGTCTTCTCGCCCCAGGCGCCATACGCCTCGATAACCGTCCGGCTCTCGTCGGAGCCCAGTATGAGGCTCAACCCGTGCTTGGCCTTGAAGCGGTCGTGGCGCGTGGGCATATCTGGCGAGATGCCGACGACCGCCGCGCCGGCAGCCTCGAACTGAGGCAGGAGTGCGGAAAAGTCGATCGCCTCCGCGGTACACGACGTGGTGTCGTCCTGCGGATAGAAATAAACCACGACCGCTTTGCCGGCGAAGTCCTTCAGCGCAACGGTGCCGCCGCCGTCGCGCGGGAGAGCGAAGTCCGGTGCCAAGCAGCCGGCTGCCAACTCAGTCATATCCTTGCCCTTGTTTGCGCTTACGCGCTGCGGCTGGCAAATATGACGTCGGCGGGGATTCGTCCACCGCTGCGGACCGTTAAAGGAATTATGTGAACCAAGAGGTTCAGAAACACGAGAAGATCAAGTTCAGGCGCGGGGAGATCGCCGAGCTTCACACACTTCCGTCCGCGCAGGGACAGGGGGAGTGGAAGCGGCGGTCGACGGCGTCGCTTGGCTTGCGCTATGCCGGCGCTGCCTTTGGTGTGCTCGGATGCGCCGCGATCCTCCTCGCGGCCGCGATCTACTTCGTCGGCGTCACCGGCATCAGCACCGACAGCGTCCGCGACGAGGCCGAGACGGCGGTCGAGCAACTGCTCGGCATCGACCTGGACGCGTCGCTCGGTCCGGCACGGCTCTCCTTCGACCGGGAGCGCTTCCTTGCCGTCGAGATCGAGAATGCCCTGTTCAAGACGGCAACGCACGAGGTGCTGAGGGCCGGAAGCGTCCGCATCGGGCTGCGGCCGCTTGCGCTGCTGACCGGCCGGGTCGAGATCGGCAGCGTGCGGATCGAGAATGCCCGCATCGCGGCGAATGCGCTTCCGGCAGGCGAGGGGAATTGGACCGCCGCGCTCGCCAATGCCGACGGCCTTGTCGATCCCGACCTCGTGGCACAGGCGCTTCTCACCGCGCTGCACCAGGCGATTGACGCCATCGAGAGCGGAACGACAAATGCGATCGAGCTTTCCGGCGTCGAGATCGTCCTGCCGGGCGGCGATGGAGGCGGACAGACCCTTGCGATCGAGAGCGCGGCGCTGCGTGTCGAGCACCCGGGCCAGTTGTCCGTAGCGATCGATGCCGATGTCGCTGGTCGCGCGCTGACGGTCGCCGGTACGGCCCGCAGGGACGGCGCCGCGCGGCGTATTGCGGCGCTCGACATCACGGTCGAGGCGGTGCAGGTCGCGGAAGGCGGCGAATCCCCGGCCGGGAAAGCGGGAGAAAACGAAACGGGCGTCGGCAGCCTGACGCTGCGCATCAGCGGCGAGGAAGGCATCCGGGGCGAAGCCTCCCGCTTCAACGTAGCCGCATCCCTCGTCGACGCTGTGGTTCGGATCGACGAGGCGGACAGCATCGCCGGCGACGTGGCGATCGCTGCGTCGCTGCTCACTGGCAGCGGCAAGTTGGAGATCGAGCGCGCGCGGCTCACGGTCGGACGATCGCGATTAGAGTTCCACGGCGCCGTCGGCCCGCGGCCGCGCGCGGAAGGCGAACGGCCGGCTTACCGCTACGAGTTCGTCAGCGACGGCTCGTACCTGTCGCCGGGCGATTCCACGGAACCCGCACTCGAGTTCCTGTCGCGGATCGCCGGCAGCTACGACCCGTCGTCCCGCCGCCTTGCCATGGATGAACTCCGCATCCGCACCACCGGCGGCGATCTCTCCGGAAGGGCGGCTTTCGATTTCGTCGAAGATGGAGCGCCGGGTATTTCTCTTGCGTTGGATGTTCCCGAGATGCCGGTGGCGCATGTCAAGGTCTTGTGGCCGTGGCTGGCGGCGGGCACGGCGCGCAACTGGGCGATGAACAACCTGTTCGGCGGCACCGTCTCGGACAGTTCCCTGCGATATGAAGTGGCGCCGCGACGGCTTGGAAACGGCGTACCGCTGTCCGGCGACGAGGTTTCCGGCCATTTCGAGATTGCCGGCGCCCGTTTCGACGTGGCCGGCCGGATCCCGCCGATGCGCGATGCGATCGGCAGGATCGACTTCCGCGGCAACGACGTCGACATCGGGCTGACATCGGGCGTGGTCTACCTTCCCAGCGGGCGCATGGTCGCAGCCCGCGACGGGACGTTGACCATCCGCAACGCAAATGTCGAACCGACAATCGGCAAGCTCGACATGGACGTGGAGGGCGCCGCGGAGGCGGTGACCGAACTCGCTTCCTACGAGCCGATCGACGCGATGCGCCACATCGGCATGACCGCCGACGAGTTCTCCGGCCAGGTCTCCGGCAACGTCAAGGCGGACATCCCGCTCTACGGGGTCGGCGACGATGTCCAGCTCGGCTGGCTGGTGGCGCTCGATTTCCAGGATCTCGACGTCGCGCGTCCCTTTGACGGCCAGATCGCCACAGAGGCGACGGGCTCGATCACCCTCGACCCCACCCGCGCGGTGATCAAGGCCAGGGCCAGGCTGAACGGCGCTCCGGCGGAAATCGACATGGTCGAGCCGATCGGCAAGAGCGGGGTGGTGCGCGAGCGGCGGGTTTCCGTCACGCTCGACAACAAGGCGCGGGAAGCGATCGCGCCCGGCCTTGCGATGCTGCTCGACGGGCCGGCCAAGGTGCAGTTCGGCGAAGGTGAAGCCGGCGCCCCCCGCCGTATCGAAGCCGACCTCACGGACACGCAACTCACCATACCCTGGGCCGGCTGGAGCAAGGGGCCGGGCATTGCCGCCAAGGCCTCGTTCGTCCTGGAGACGACCGGCGAGCGGACGACGCTCCGGGATTTCAAGCTGTCGGGGCAGACATTCGCGATCGAAGGCGAGTTCGTCCTTTTGTCGGGCGATCTCCAGTCGGCGAAGCTGGGCACGGTCAAGCTCAATCGCGGCGACGACGTCCGTGTCACCATCCGGCGGGATGGGAAGGGCTACGACGTCGATGTCGCCGGGGCGTCCCTCGACGCCCGCTCGCTGATCAAGACCTATCTCTCGGATTCCGAAAGTGCTGCCAAGGCAACGGGTTCGACGGCGGTGACGGTGAACGGCGCGGTGAACAAGGTCGCCGGCTTCAACGGCGCCGGTATGAACGACGTGAAGCTCTCCTACTCGGGAACGGGCTCCGTCATGAGGGGTATGAAGTTCGACGCCGTGACGTCGCGCGGCGGCCGCGTTGCCGTCACCAGCGGCGGCGAGAACGGTAGCCGGACGATGGAGATGCAGTCGAACGACGCCGGCGCGATCCTGAAGTTCCTCGACATCTATCCGTATATGGAAGGCGGCACGATCCGTCTCGGTCTGGCGGGCGGAGCGGACGGACCGATGAAGGGGCAGGTCGATGCCACCGATTTCTGGGTGGTCAACGAACCGAAGCTCGCTTCGATAGTCGCCACGCCACCGCCCGGCGACCAGCGTAGCCTGAACCAGGCGGTGCGCGGCGAGATCGATACGTCGCGCGTCAAGTTCGAGCGCGGTTTTTCGATAATCGAAAAAGGGCTTGGCAGTCTGAAGCTGGAGCGTGGCGTTCTGCGCGGTCCGGTGATCGGCCTGATCTTCCAGGGCACGCTCTACGACCGGCAGGGCAAAATGGACATGACCGGCACATTCATGCCGGCTTACGGCCTCAACCGGATCTTCGGCGAAATCCCGCTGTTCGGCCAGATCCTCGGCAACGGCAGCGACCGCGGCCTGATCGGCGTCACCTTCCGCCTCGCCGGGGACGCCAATTCGCCGAACCTGCAGGTCAACCCGCTTTCGGTGATCGCACCCGGCATTTTCCGCTCGATCTTCGAATTCCGCGGCTGAGCCGGCGCGAGGACGCGCCGGCGAGAATCCTCCCGCGGGGCAGGGATCAGACCGGGCGGATCAGGATGTGCTTCTTCTTGCCGAGCGAAATCTTGGCGACGCCGTCCGCAGTCAGGTCGCCGGGCGTGATCATGCGTCGGTCGTCCGACATCGGCAGATCGTTGAGGCGCACGGCGCCGCCTTGCACGTGGCGGCGCGCCTCGCCGTTCGAGGCGGCCAGCCCGGCCCGCACGATGAGCGAAAGCAGCCCGATGCCGTCCTGGAGTTCGGCCGTGCCGACCTCGACGGTCGGCAGCGTCTCGGCGAGTGCGCCTTCCTCGAACGTCTTGCGCGCGGTCTCGGCTGCCTCTTCGGCCGCGGCGCGGCCGTGAAGCATCGCCGTCACTTCCGTCGCCAGCACCTTCTTGGCGTCGTTGATCTCGGCGCCGCCGAGCGCCTCAAGTCGCGCCACCTCGTCCATCGGCAGTGTCGTGTAAAGCTTCAGGAAGCGGCCGACGTCGTTGTCTTCCGTGTTTCGCCAGTACTGCCAGAAATCGTAGGGGCTCATCATCGCAGGATCCAGCCAGACCGCGCCCGAAGCCGTCTTGCCCATCTTGGCGCCGGAAGACGTGGTCAGCAGCGGCGTCGTCAGCGCGTAGAGTTGCGGCGTTCCCATTCTGTGGCCGAGATCGATGCCGTTGACGATGTTGCCCCACTGGTCGGAGCCGCCCATCTGCAGCCGGCATCCGTAGCGCTTGTTGAGCTCGACGAAGTCGTAGGCCTGCAGGATCATGTAGTTGAATTCGAGGAAGGAGAGGCTCTGCTCGCGGTCGAGCCTCGTCTTCACGCTGTCGAACGAGAGCATGCGGTTGACCGAGAAGTGCCGGCCCACGTCGCGCAGGAATTCGACGTAGTTGATCGACATCAGCCAGTCGGCGTTGTTGACCATCAGCGCGTCCTGCGGCCCCTCGCCGAAGCTCAGGTAGTTGGAGAAGTTCCGGCGAATGCCGGCGAGATTTTCTTCGATGCTTTCCGGCGTCAGCAGTTTTCGCGCTTCGTCCTTGAACGACGGATCGCCGATCATGGAGGTGCCGCCGCCCATTAGGGCGATCGGCCGGTGTCCGGTCTTCTGCATCCAGTGCAACATCATGATCTGGATCAGCGATCCGGCGTGCAGGCTTTTTGCCGTCGCGTCGAAGCCGATATAGGCCGTCACGATCTCCTTGGCGAAGAGTTCGTCGAGGCCGGCTTCGTCGGAGATCTGATGGATGAAGCCGCGCTCGGTCAGGATGCGCAGGAAGTCGGACTTGAACGTGGTCATGGCTCGGCGCTTTCGGTGGACGATGGCCGACGGCGGGGCCGTGGCCATTGGCGATGCGCGCCTTTAGCATCGCGCCGGCAAGAATCACAAGGACGACAGGGCGCGAATGACGATCCGCTGCGCGATCGGGCTGATGAGTGGCACCTCGATGGATGGCATCGACCTCGCCGTCCTGTCGACGGACGGCGATGAAGTCGTGCGCCGTGGGCCGTCGATGTTCGTGCCCTACGAGGCGGCCTTCCGACGGCGCATCGAAGAAGGCCTCGAAGAGGCGAAGGCGATCCGTGTGCGGGACGAGCGGCCGGGCGGCCTTGCTGCGCTGGAGCGCGACATCACCATTCGCCACGCCGAGGCCGTGGCGCGCTTTCGTCCGTCGCTGAAGGACTTCCGACCCGAGCTGATCGGTTTCCACGGCCAGACGATATTGCATCGGCCGCAGGCCGGCCTGACCGTCCAGCTCGGTGACGGGCCGCTTCTCGCTGGGAGCACCGGACTTCCCGTTGTCTACGACATGCGCGCCGCCGACATGGCCGCGGGCGGACAGGGCGCCCCGCTTGTGCCGGCCTACCACGCGGCGCTCGCCCGCTCGCTGCCGGCGGATTTCGCCGGCCGCTGGCCGATCGCCTTCGTCAACATCGGCGGCATTTCCAACGTCACCTTCGTCGACCGCGATGCCGATCCGGTCGCCTTTGACAGCGGCCCCGGCAACGCGCTTATCGACCAGTGGGTGGCGCGTGAGGGCGGCGTCCCTTTCGACGCCGACGGCGCCATCGCCAGCGAGGGGGGCGTGATCAGGCGCGTCGTCGACGCCTATCTCGCCAACCCGTTCTTCGACCGACCCGGACCGAAATCGCTCGACCGCGGCGATTTTGCCCTCGACCTCGCCGAGGGCCTCGAACTCGCCGACGGTGCGCGTACGCTGGCGGCCGTCTCGGCGGCGGCAATCGTCAAATCCGCCGAGCGACAAGCGGGCTTCCCGAAGCTCTGGATCGTCTGCGGCGGCGGGCGAAAGAACCCGCACATCCTTGCCGATCTGCGCGAAGGCGCAGCAGCGCGCGGATCGACGGTTGTCCTTGCCGAGGATGCGGGCTTCGACGGAGATGCCATGGAAGCCGAGGCGTGGGCGTATCTCGCCGTGCGCTCGCTCGCTGGGCTGCCCCTGACCTTCCCTACGACCACGGGCTGCCCGGCACCGGTTTGCGGCGGCGTCCTCGCCCGGCCGGCGCCGACTTCATGATCGAACGCTCCGGCCCGCCGCTGCGTCCGGGGCGTCTCGACTGCCGCAGCGTGCCGGCTCCGGGTTCTTCAATCCGCGACGGTGAAGGGAAGGGAGATCACCGCCGACTTGCTGCTGTGGATGTCGCGTGTCCGGTACTCGACGACATAGTCGCCCGCGGGAGCACCGTCGACATTGAGGGTAAGTGTCAGCATGAACTCGCGGTTCAGCGAACGGCTGGTCAGTTCGAGGGTCTGGAAATTTTCCTGACCGCCGACGATCGCGCCCTTGCCGGTCTTGAGCAGGAGATCGACGTTGAAGCCGAACGAATAGGTTCCGTCGCCATTGTCCTTCCACGCATAGCCGACCGGCTCGGCATAGACGATCAGCGGCTCGCCGCTCTTGAAGACCGCGTTCGCACGCGCCTGGTAGACGCCGAACCCTTGCGCGTGGTCGACGAAGAGCGCTCTTCGATAGGCGAGGGGCGTCGCATTCCATGCGGCGACCACGGCCGCTTCGGCCTTCTCGATCGCCTCGATGGATTGGGCCCCTGCGCTTGTCGCCGCCGCCAGCAGCATCGCCGCTCCGATCACATTCGATGTTATCCATTTCATCGCGACATCCCCTTTTTCCACATATCAAGAGCAGAGCGCTTGAACCCGCAGTGATTTGGATCAATTGCGATGAGCGAATCCGGCGACCGGGTTCACTGGAACTTTCCCTCGCCGGCCAGGCCGTCGATGATCGGGCAGTCGGGCCGGTGGTCGCCATGGCAGCAGCTGACGAGATGGCGCAGCGTATCGCGGAGGCCGGAAAGTTCGGCAAGCTTGCGCTCGATCTCTTCCAGCTTGGCTTCGGCGACCGCCTTCACTTCCGCACTCTCCCTATTCTTGTCATTGTAGAGCGACAGCAGCTGCCGGCATTCCTCGACGGAGAAGCCGAGGCTGCGGCAGCGCTTGAGAAAGCGCATGCGATGGACGTCGGCCACCGAATAGTCGCGATAGCCGTTCCCGGCGCGGTCGGCGGCAAGCAGGCCGATATCTTCGTAGTAGCGGATCGTCTTGGGCGGCAGCCCGGACTTCTGCGATGCGATGCCGATGTTCATCGATGCCGGCTCCTCTGTCCTTTTCGTCCCGGGTTCGGCGGTCCCCCCTAACGGGAGAGCGAACACCGACCTGGCTCCGTGCGTGCTCAGGCGGCCGGCCGCGATTCGTAGCCGGCCTTGCCCAGCGCGGCGGCGAGCGCTTCCCCGCTCGCGTCCGAACGGATCGTCACGACCTTGGTATCGAGGTCGACCGCCACGTCTGCGCCGGCGTCGACGCCCTTAAGCGCCTTGGTGACGGCGCTGACGCAATGGCCGCAGTTCATGTCGGGTACGGTGAGTTTCAGCATGTCCTGTCCTATCTAAACGGTTCGACGTCCGTTCCGTCACATCAGGCTTCCAGCAAGGGGAAGGTCAAGAGGCAGAAAGCCGCCGCCATCGCGAAAATATGTGGTGACGGCCTGTTGACCTTCCAATGACTGGAACGTCTACATGTTTCGGCGGATCATTTCGAGGATTCGAACATGAACGCGCCCCACAATCACGACCACCAACTCGCACGGCTGTCGCTTCCGATCGAGGGGATGACCTGCGCTTCCTGCGTGCGCCGCGTCGAGCAGGCGCTCGCCAAGGTCCCAGGCGTGCTTAGCGCATCCGTCAACCTGGCGACCGAGCGTGCAGACATCGTCTACGATACCGGGCCTGCGACGGACGCCGTGGTCCGGGCGGTCCGCTCCGCCGGCTACGAGGTGCCGGGCGAAACACTCGACATCGGCGTCGAAGGCATGACCTGCGCATCCTGCGTGAGGCGGGTCGAGAAGGCCATCGCCGCCGTTCCCGGCGTTGCGGAAGTGAGCGTCAATCTCGCCACCGAGCGCGCCCACGTCACGACGGCCGGCCACGTCGCGCATGAGGCGATTGCTTCCGCCGTCCGCGACGCCGGCTACGAGGTGCGCCGGCTTGCGGAACCGGCCGGGGAGCACGAAGGCCACCTTCAGGCGAAGCTGGAGGAAACCGATGCGCTCCGACGCGACGTGCTGATTGCGGCGGCGCTGACACTGCCGCTCTTTGTGCTGGAGATGGGCTCGCACCTATTTTCCGATTTCCACCACTGGCTGTTCATGACCGTGGGGCGGCAGACGCTCTATACAGCCTACTTCCTGCTCGCGACAGCGGTCCAGTTCGGCCCCGGCCTGCGCTTCTACCGCAAGGGTATCCCCGCACTGCTCCGCCTCGCGCCGGAGATGAACGCGCTGGTCGTTCTCGGCTCTACCGCCGCCTGGGGCTATTCGGTCGTGGCGACGTTCATGCCTTCCGTGCTCCCGGAGGGAACGGCCAACGTCTATTTCGAAGCCTCCGCCGTGATCGTCACCCTGATCCTGCTCGGCCGCTTCCTCGAGGCGAAGGCCAAGGGCCGCACCAGCGAGGCGATCAAGCGGCTGATCGGGCTGCAGCCCAACACCGCCCACGTCGAACGCGGCGGCGCCCTCGTCGAGATCCCGCTTGCCGACGTCCGCGTCGGCGACCTCGTTCGGGTTCGCCCCGGGGACAGGATCCCGGTCGACGGTGAGGTCGTGAGTGGTTCCTCCTATGTCGACGAATCGATGATCTCCGGCGAGCCGGTGCCGGTCGCCAAGGGCGCCGGCGCCGATGTCGTCGGCGGCACCATCAACAAGACCGGCAGTTTCGTCTACAGGGCGACCAAGGTCGGCGCCGACACGCTGCTCGCCCAGATCATTCGCATGGTCGAGGCGGCGCAGGGCTCGAAGTTGCCGATCCAGGCTCTCGTCGACCGGGTCACGGCATGGTTCGTGCCGGCGGTCATGGCCGTGGCGGTGCTGACTTTCCTGATCTGGCTCCTGTTCGGGCCCGACCCTGCGCTCACATTCGCCCTAGTCAACGCCGTGTCGGTGCTCATCATCGCCTGCCCGTGCGCCATGGGCCTGGCGACGCCGGTGTCGATCATGGTCGGAACCGGACGGGCAGCCGAGATGGGCGTCCTGTTCCGCAACGGCGAGGCGCTGCAGTCGCTGAGGGGCGTCGATACCATCGCCCTGGACAAGACAGGCACGCTGACCGAAGGCCGGCCGCGGCTGATCGATCTCGATCCGGCTGAGGGTTTCGCCCACGCCGAGATCCTTTCCCTCGTAGCGTCGGCGGAATCGTCATCCGAACACCCGATCGCCGCAGCGATCGTTGCCGCGGCGAGGGAGGAGGGCGCCACGCTGTCGCCCGTCGAGGCGTTCGACGCCGTGCCTGGCCACGGCATCCGCGCCACTGTCGGCGGCCGCCGGCTTCTGGTCGGCGCGGACCGGTTCCTCGCGGAAGCCGGCATCGACGTCGCGCCGCTGGCCGCCGCCGCGCAACGCGCCGGCGAAGCGGCAAGGACGCCGCTCTACGCCGCTATCGACGGCAGGCTCGCCGCGATGTTCTCTGTCGCCGATCCGCTGAAGCCGACGACTGCCGCCGCGATCCGCTCCCTCCACGGACTCGGCCTGAAAATCGTCATGGTCACCGGCGACAACCGCAGGACCGCGGATGCGATCGCTCGCGAACTCGGCATCGACGACGTCGTGGCGGAGGTCATGCCGGACGAGAAGGTAAGGGCGGTCCGGCGGCTGCGGGGCGACGGTCGCGCCGTCGCCTATGTCGGCGACGGCATCAACGACGCGCCGGCGCTTGCCGAGGCCGACGTCGGCCTCGCTATCGGCACCGGGACCGACATCGCCATGGAGAGCGCCGACGTCGTTCTGATGGCCGGCGACCTCAACGGCGTCACCAAGGCGATCGCGCTGTCCAAGGCGACGATCGCCAACATCAGGCAGAACCTGTTCTGGGCGTTCGCCTACAACGTGGCGCTGATCCCGGTCGCCGCCGGGGCGCTCTACCCGCTCTGGGGCACGCTGCTGTCGCCGATGATTGCGGCCGGCGCGATGTCGCTGTCGAGCGTGTTCGTGCTGACCAATGCGCTGCGCCTGCGCCGCTTCGACGCTTGAATGCGCGGAAGCCAGTGCATGATGGCGTTTGCCGGGGAGGCTTGTCGCCTGACTGTCCGGGCTGGACAATGCTGAACGTGGCGGACCACGAACGGTAGTGATGATCACTACGTTTACGCCATAGCCCTACCATAGGCGTCTGTTGGCGAAGGCGTGACCTGAGCCGGATTTGAGATAGCGCTCGAAAGATTCCGCCTTGGCCCGATCGGAAAACGCGACATAGGTTACCAGCCGCCACGGTTTGAATTTGGAGGTATGGTAAGATTTACCGGCGTTGTGTTCTTGGAGGCGCCGTTTGAGATCGGTCGTCATTCCCACATAGCGCTGTTCGTTCGATGAGAGACTTCCAATAAGTAGACATAAAACATAAAACACTGAAAGCCGCGAAGCAGGTTGGCGGAGGGGACGGGCCTGACGTCCAACCTTCTCCACCCTAAGTTAAGTCAATTGCTTTCATTTAATCTGAAACCTCATCTATTGATACTCAGTCCTGCTGCTTGCACTTCGACACCACGGGTATGGCACATCGCGATGCCGTCTGGGGAGAGCGGCATCCGCCGCATCTCCAAAGACAAACTGCAGCGTGCGCACTGGTCCTTCCCAAGAAACACGTCAGGACGACAAATCACCGAGAAGTCTGGCGACTCGGGCGCGCAAGACGGGCAGAAGTTCCGTTTCGAACCAGGCGTTGCGCCGGAACCAGCCCGCATTTCGCGGACTCGGGTGGGGCAGAAGGATCGTCCCGGGCCAGCGCGCGCGCCAGTCCTGCATCGACTCGGCCAGTGACAGACCGATCGTCTCCGGCAGGTGCCAGGCCTGCGCGTGGCGTCCGATCACCACGGTGAGGCGCACATTGGAAAGAGCGTCGAGCAGTAGCTGCCGCCAGCGGAGCGCGCATTCGGGGCGCGGAGGCAGGTCGCCCGATCGGCCGGTTCCTGGATAGCAGAATCCCATAGGCAGGATGGCAACCTTCGCAGGATCCCAAAAGGTGGCCTCGTCGAGGCCGAGCCAATGTCTCAGCCGCACCCCTGAAGCGTCGTCGAATGGGCGCCCAGCAAGATGCGTCCGCCGCCCCGGTGCCTGGCCCGCGATCAGAATGCGCGCGCCTGCACCGATCTGAACGATCGGACGCGGCCCGAGGGGCAGGTCCGCACATGCCGTGCAGGCGGCGACTTGCGTGCGCAGCCGTTCGATCTCGGCCGGGCCGTGATTAGGCGCTGAATACGCCATGGACCAGTTCGATCTTGTTGCCCCAGGGGTCGCGCAGATAGGCGGCGAAGACGCCGGGCATCGGATAGGCGGCACGCACACCCGGAGCTCCCTCGTCGATTGCCCCGGCGTCGAGGCCCGCGGCATGGGCCCTTGCGACCGCCTCGCGAGCCGGCGCAGCGAAGGCTACGTGAGCGCCGTTGCCCGCCGAGGCAAGTCCGCCATCGAAGGGAGTCAGCAACAGAAAGGCTATGCGGTCGCGGCCGAAGGCGGCGAATCCCTCTCCCTCGGCCAGGCAGCGGATGCCGAAGGTATCCAAGACGCGGCTATAGAAAACGTGCGCCGCCGGAACGTCGGCAACTCCGAGGCTCAGATGGTCGATGATTGTCATGAGTTCCCTCCCTGCTGCAGGTCGTTGGCTGATGGGGTGTCTAGGCGGTACTTCAGGAATGTCGCGCCGGAGTGGTCCTGCCGACCGGCAGACTGTGCCCCCATCCGGTGCAGCGCACCGAGGTTGCGGCGCGAGGGCGGCAGGAGGAAGGTGACGAAGGGAATGCGCGGATCGGCCCGCGCGAAGTCGAGCGCCGCCCGCGTGATCCGCTGGCCAAGCCCGAAATCCTGCGGCCGCAGCACGAGGCCGTAGTCCCATTCCTCGCCTTCCTTCTGGAAGCCGCCCCAGCCGACATACTGGCCATCCGCCAGGAAGGCCCAGTGACCGAGACCGTCGCGCGCCCACCACGCCTCCTTGGCCGCCACGAAGGCCCGCGCCTCCGCCTCGCCCCAGTTGCCCGTCAGCAATGGCATGTGCGCGCGCAGGCGCGGATCCGACATGTGCGCAAGGAGGTCCCCGAGCGGCACCTCGGTCAGCCGCGCGAAGCGGAGGGCGGGGACGGCGCCGGTCATGCCGTTTGCCGGAGCGTGAGGCCGGACGGCTCCATCATCCGCGACAGCGCGCTGTCCCTGCGGCGCAGGAAGTCGGCGAGCCTTTCGGCATACTCCGCCGTGACCGCGTTCCGCACCGAAGGTCTCCCGGCCAATGCGCGACGCCATTCGGCCATCCCCGGCAGGCCATCGAAGACGCCGAAATCGCCGATCCGGTCGAAGGTTTCAAAGTAGCGGAACACCGGCGCGAAGACCGCATCGACCAGGCTGAATTGCTCTCCGGCGAACCAGGGGCCGGGGCCAAGCTGGCCTTCCATCACCCGGAACCGGGCGTGGAGCGCCGCAGCCTTCCGCTCGAGCGTCCCGGAATCGGGGACGGTGTAGAACCCGGCGATGTCGCTCAGGCATTCCGAGGCGAAGCCGATCCAGGCGCGGTGCCGCGCGCGCTCGACCGGGTCGGCGGGGTGGAGCGGATGGAGCTGCGTGTCCTCGAGAAATTCGAGGATCGCGGCGGATTCAAACAGCGCCGCCTCGCCGACCTTCAGGACCGGCGTCCGCCCGAGGGGCGAGAGCGCGAGGAACCAGCCGGGCTTGTTCGACAGATCGACGGTGACGCGCTCGTGCGCGACGCCCTTCTCGGAGAGCGCGATGGCGATGCGCTGGACATAGGGGCACAGCGCGTGGCTGACGAGGGCGATGGGAAGGGTCATTCCATTCTCTCCTGGAAATGGCGCGCGGGCCGCCCGGGGGCGTGTCGGGGGGCAAGGCGGCCCGTGCGCGCGTCAGGCTCCGGACCGGGTCCGAACGGTGACGGTTCCTTTCATGTGGGGGTGATAGGCGCAGAAGTAGGAATAGTCGCCGGGCGCGTCGAAGGTGATGCGTCCGCGTCCGCCGCGCTCGAGCGTGCCAGTATCCCAAGTGCCGTCTTCGGCCGTGGCGGTGTGCGGCGCAAGATCGGCGTTTGTCCAGGTGATGCTGTCGCCTACAAGGACTTCGACGCTTGCCGGATCGAAAGCGAAGCTGGCCATGCGCACCTCTACCTCGTGCGTACCGCTGTGGGCGCGCGCGATCACCGGCAGTCCGGCCAGGGACAGGGCTGCGCCCAGCCCCCGGCCAAACCCGCGGCGCGTGAGGGGTGTCAGCCCGCGCACGTCAGCCCCGCGACCATGTGCTCGGCGTGCTGCTCGTGCGCCTTGAAGGTCACCAGAGCATCCTCGAGCAGCGCCTTCAGCGGCGCCACCGTGACGGCGGGGATGAAGCTCTCGGCGACGGTCTTGTTGACGACCTGATGGTAGCCAAGCTCATTCTCCGCATAGGCGCAGTCGAAGGCGTTGCCGCTCAGCGCCATCAATTCGGCGCGCTTGGCGGCGGCGCCCTCGACCAGCGCCTGCGAAAGCGCGTTGTCCTGCGGCGTCACCTTCAGTTCGGTGATCAGCGCGCCGGCCGCCTCGTTCACCGCCGTGTGGTCGCGGATCATCGTCTGGGCGAAATCGCGAACCGCCGCGTTCTCGGAAATCGCCAGCGCCAGATGCGCATAGCGGATGTCGAGCCCGCCCGCCGTGTAGGCGGTGTGGGCGATCTCGAGGTCGTTCATCGCCTCGTCCGCCTGAGCGGCGAGGCCGGTGGCGGCGAGGGCAAGCCCGAGGGCAAGGGTCAGGGTCTTCATGGCTGTAGCTCCGGGTTGGTGGTTTCAACGCCACCGGTTTGCCCGAAGTGATCCGTCCTTTGAATGGCGGAAAGTCCGGATTTCATATTAGATCGTTCAGGCTTCTGGACGCCTCTGAAATTGCTGATAGACTGCTCGCCATGTTGGACCTGCTCAGCGACATCCTCACCCGCCTCTCGCTTCGTGGTACGCTCTATTTCCGAACGAGCTTCACGGAGCCCTGGGGCGTTCGCGTGCCCGCCTTCCGCGACGTGGCGCGTTTCCACTTTGCCCATCGGGGCGAGGCGCTGGTGCGTGTAGCGGGGGTGCCGGTTCCCGTGCACCTGGCGCAAGGCGACCTGATCGTGATTCCGCACGGAGCGGCACATGTCCTGTGCTGCCGTCACACCGGACCCGACGAGGCCTTGCCGCTGGACGACGTGCTGTCCCGGTCCTGGTTTCCGGGTCATGGGACGCTGGTCTGGGGCGGCGACGAGAGCCCGCGTGACACGCAGCTGATATGCGGGCACTTCGCGCTGGCCGAAGGGTCCCGACACCTGCTGTTCGACCGCCTGCCCCCGTTCATCCACCTGCGCGGCTATGGAGAGGAGGCAGGCCCCTGGCTCGAAGCCACGCTCAAGGTCATCGGGGCAGAGGCCGGCGGCGCACGTCTCGGCGGCGATCTGATCGCTCTGAAGATGTCCGAGGCGATCTTCGCCCAGGCGATCCGCGCTCATATCGAGGCGGAGCACGAGACAGACTGTGGCGTGGCCGGTTTTGCCGACCCCCATCTGGCGCGGGCGCTGACCGCCTTTCACCGCGCGCCGACCGCCGACTGGACGGTCGCCAACCTCGCCCGCGAGGCGGGGCTGTCGCGGACGGGCTTCGCCGAGCGGTTCTCGGACCGACTCGGCGTGACACCGATGGCCTATGTCACGTCCTGGCGGATGCAGATCGCGCGCGAGGCGCTGGCGGCGCAGGGGCTCTCGGTTGCCGACGCGGCCGAAGTCTCGGGCTATGCCTCGGAATCCGCGTTCAGCCGGGTCTTCAAGAACGAGATCGGCGTGTCGCCCGCCGCCTTCCGGCGGTCCGGCATCGCGCGTCACGAGGCAGCTTAGTGCTGCGTCCGAACTTTCGGACGATCTGCAATATGATGTGGACTATCTGAAATTCATCGTCCGCAGCGATACCCTTAGGTTGGAGGCTACGACGGCGTCGCTCGTCGTGTGATCCCCAACCGAAAGGACCCTGCGCTATGCGCTTCGTCACCAAGACCATCCATGCCTGGCTCGACTACCCCGTCGCGCTGGCCCTCATCACCCTGCCGTTCCTGCTCGGTCTCGGCACCTCCAATCCACTCGCCTTCACGATCTCGCCGGTCGTGGGCGTCGCGGCCTTCCTGCTGACCGTGTTCACCGACCACCACCTCGGCGTGATCCGCGTGCTGCCCTACAAGCTGCACCTCGCAGTCGATCTGGCGGTCGGCCTCCTCTTCCTGATCCTGCCCTTCGCGCTCGGCTTTTCCGGGCTCGACGCCGCCTACTACTGGCTGAACGGCGCAGCCGTCGTCGCGGTCATCGGACTCTCAAAACCCGAAACCGCGATGGTCGCGGCCTGATCCCCCTGCCTATCGAAAGGACATATCCAATGGCTCGTATCACCCAGATTTCCGACGCCGCCGCCAACCCCGAGGCCGCCGCACTCTTCACCGCCATCAAGGGCAAGATCGGCATGGTGCCGAACCTCTACCGCGTCGCCGCGAACCAGCCCGCGGTGCTGACCGGGCTTCTCAGTCTTGGGGAAGCGCTCGGACGCGGCGGATTCGACGCCCGCACCCGCGAGGCGATCGCGCTGGCCGTTGCCGGCGCCAACGCCTGCGACTACTGCGCCTCGGCGCATTCCGCGATCTCGGCCGGGCTGAAAGTCGCACCCGAGGCGGTGAAGGCGCATCTCGCCGGCCGAGCCGATGACCCGCGCACGGCGGCGATCCTGAAACTCGCGGTCGCCATCGTGGCGGCGAAGGGTCTGGTCGCCGACGCGGACCTCGATGCGGCGCGGGACGCCGGGCTGACCGAGGCCGACATCGTCGAGGCGGTGGCGAATGTGGTGGCGAACATCTTCACCAACTACCTCAACCACGTCGCCGCCACCGACATCGACTTCCCCGTGCGCAAGGCGGTCGCGGCGTGATCCGGAGCGGCCGGGCGGATCCGCCGCCCGGCCGCTACCGCTCTTGCGCAGCTTCCCGGGCGCGTGTGGCGCGGAAATCTTTCAACCTCGGCGTTTCGCCACCGTCGATGGCGTCATCGGCGGCGCGGCGCTGCAGTTCCTCGCCGACCTCGGCGATGGCCTTGATCGCCGGGACGAGGCGCCGACCGAGTTCGTTCAGCGCATATTCCACCGAGGGCGGCGAGGTCGGCATCACCGTCCGTTCGACCACGCCGACCCCCTCCAGTTCGCGCAGCCGGGTCGTCAGGACCTTTGCGAGATCTGCGGAATGTCTGCGCGCAGCTCGCTGAACCGGCGCGGACCACTGCGCAGGTACCAGATGATGTTCGGCGTCCAGGCCTCGCCGATGATCGCCATGCATTCGAGAAGCGGGCAGGACTCGGGCGTCGCCGCTCCCCTGTTGCGTCGCATTTTCAGCGCCATCGCTACCTCCGGTTACCGATTGGAAACGCGATAATTCAGTATCCTTTAGAAATGAGATTCATCACGGTTGTATGGGGTCCTCGAACGTTGGCGCGAAGAGAAGCTTCAAGTAATTGCATACGTTAATTATAAGGGTGGCAGCGGAAAGGCTGCCCTAACAGCGCGATGGCGGGCAGCGCTGCGATATGTGGGGTCTCCGCGCCGCCCGCCACCGCTCACGCCCCATCACGGCGGTCCTGCGCGGCGGTGAAATTCCAGGCGTCGCGCTCAGCCGCGAACGCCTGCCTCCCCCTCGTCGCCCAGAGCGTCAGCGCCTTCTCGCGTTCATCGCTCTGGAGCTTTTGGGCGATCCAGATGAGCGCGCCGAGGATGGTGGCGCGATCATCGCCGGTGAGGTCGACAATGCCGGTCTTGACGACGAGGCCGCCGAGTTCGATCAGATGCCGTGTGCGCTTGCGGCGCTCGACCTGCCACGTGCGCATGTCATGACGCGCCTGCGCCGCCTGATGCCGATGGCGCGCCGCCTGGTTGCGTCGCAGCGCCGCCTGCGTCACGGTCAGGCGCCGATGCAGTTCGCCGCGACCGCCCCTGAAAGAACGCGGCCCCTCGCTTCGCCCATGCCTCCCTCTTTCCGGCGTCCTTGGTTTCGGCCAGCACGATCAATGCGCCCGCCAGTTCGTCGGCGCTGAGGGCGTCGGCTCCGGTCGCAATGACCAGCTCACCAAGTTGCTGCAGCTTGCTGACCTTGATCTGGCGCGCCTTTTCTTCCAGCGCCTTGAGTTCCGCATCGAAGTCGCGTGGCTTGCGCATCATGTCCTCCATCCGTGGCGATGAAGAAAGCGTAGTTGAGCGGTGCGCGTAATGCAGTAATGTTGCCGGGACGGGCTGAAACTGCGCGAGCAGTCCCGAGAAAATAGTTTCGAGGGCGCGCTTATACGTCGTTCCGACGTGCGCTCAGAGGTGTAGATGGTTTGATCGCGATGGCGATCTATCATCTTCACGTCAAGGTCATTGGCCGCAAGGCCGGGAGCAGTGCGGTGGCATCCGCCGCCTACCGCTCCGGCTCGCGCCTGCGCGACGAGCGTCTTGATCGCAGCCATGATTTCTCTGCCAAGCGCGGCGTCGTCCATTCGGAAATCATGCTGCCGGAAGGCGCGCCGGAGCATCTTGGCGACCGCGAACGGCTTTGGAACGAGGTTGAGGCCGTCGAGGTTCGCAAGGACGCCCAGCTTGCCCGCGAGGTGGAATTTTCCCTGCCGCGCGAACTGACGCAGGCGCAAGGCATCGCGTTGGCCCGCGACTTCGCGCAAGCTGAATTCGTCGATCAGGGCATGATCGCCGATGTGAACGTGCATTGGGACATGGGCGAGGACGGAATGCCCAAGCCCCATGCCCATGTCATGCTCATCATGCGCAGCGTGGACGAGAACGGTTTCGGGCAGAAGGTGCGGGACTGGAACCGCACGGAGATGGTCGAGCGTTGGCGCGAACGTTGGGCCGAGCTTGCCAACGAGCGTCTGGCCGAACTCGACATCGACGCCCGCATCGACCATCGCAGCCTTGAAGCACAGGGCATCCCGCTCGAACCGCAAAGCCAGATCGGCGCGCCAGCGCAGCGCATCGAGGGCGAAGGGATCGAAGCGGCAGACCGAGCGGACCTTCACCGCGAGATCGCCCGCAACAACGGCGAACGGATCATCGCCAATCCTTCGATTGCGCTGGACGCGATCACGCAGCAGCAATCGACTTTTTCGCGCCGCGACATGGCGAAGTTCGCGCACCGCCACAGTGACGGCATCGACCAGTTCAACGAGGTGATGGGCGCGATGCGCGGTTCGCCCGATCTGGTCGAACTGGGCAACGATTCTCGCGGCGAGGATCGCTTCACCACCCGCGACATGATCGAAGCGGAACAGCGCCTGCATCGCTCGGCGGAATTGATGGCCGAGCGCGAACGTCACACAGTCGGCGATGCAGATCGCAATGCCGCGCTGGCCCGCGCCGAACAGCGCGGGCTTGTGCTTTCCAGCGAGCAGGCCGACGCGCTGGCGCATGTCACAAATGGGCGCGATCTTGGCGTTGTCGTCGGCTATGCCGGGACGGGGAAGAGCGCCATGCTCGGCGTGGCCCGCGAGGCATGGGAAACGGCAGGCTATCAGGTTCGCGGCGCGGCACTGTCGGGCATCGCCGCCGATAATCTGGAAGGCGGATCGGGCATATCGTCCCGCACCATCGCCAGCATGGAACACGGCTGGCAGCAGGGCCGCGACATGCTCACCGCCCGCGATGTGCTTGTCATCGACGAGGCGGGCATGGTCGGCACACGGCAGTTGGAGCGCGTGCTGTCGCACGCAGCGGAGGCAGGCGCGAAAGTCGTGCTGGTCGGCGATCCGCAGCAGTTGCAATCCATCGAAGCAGGCGCGGCGTTCCGCTCGATCCATGAGCGTCACGGCGGCGCGGAAATCGGCGAGGTGCGCCGCCAGCACGAGGACTGGCAGCGGGACGCCACGCGCGATCTCGCGACAGGCAGGACTGGCAATGCGATCCATGCCTATGAGCAGCATGGCATGGTGCATGTCGCCGAGACACGCGAGCAGGCGCGTGGCGATCTGATCGAGCGCTGGGACCGCGACCGGCAGGCGTCACCGGACAGCAGCCGCATCATCCTCACCCACACCAATGACGAGGTGCGGGCGCTCAACGACGCGGCGCGCGAACGGATGCGGGACGCCGGCAATCTCGGCGACGAGGTGCGTGTCACGGTCGAGCGCGGCGAGCGGACTTTCGCCGCCGGAGATCGCGTCATGTTCCTGCAAAACGAGCGCGGCCTTGGCGTGAAGAACGGCACGCTCGGGACCATCGAGCAGGTCAGCGCGCAGAGCATGATTGTGCGCACCGACGATGGCCGCTCCGTCGCCTTCGACCTTAAGGACTACGACAAGATCGACCACGGCTATGCGGCGACGATCCACAAAGCGCAGGGCATGACGGTGGATCGCACGCATGTCCTAGCGACACCCGGCATGGACGCCCATGGCAGCTACGTTGCCCTGTCCCGTCATCGCGACGGCACGGACCTGCATTATGGCCGTGACGACTTCGCCGATCAGGACCGGCTTGTCCGCACCCTGTCGCGGGATCGCGCAAAGGACATGGCGACGGATTACGAACCGGCGCAGGACTACGCCGAGCGGCGCGGCATCACCTTTCGCGAGCGCGTGGTCGAGATCGTCAAAAGGATCGTGCCGGAGAAGGTACGCAGTGTGTTCGATGGCTTGCGCACGGAGGCCGCACCCGGCGACAACGCCATGCAGCCGCCGCAGCGGGCCGCACCGGAAAGCACCGCGGCGACAGACCCGGAAGTGGCGCTGCGCAAGGCGCGCGCCGACGCGCTCGTGCGCCATGCCCGCGCGTCCGACGCCATCATCGAAGCCAAACAGCAGGGGCTTGCGCCTTCCGCCGAACAGCGCCGCGAACTCGGCGAGGCACGGCGCGCCTTCGATGAGGTGCGGCCCCACAGCTGGCAGGATGCGGAAGCCGCTTATAGCAAGGACAACGGCCTCGCCCGTGAGGCGGGTGGTGGCCGGATCAGCCGCGCCATCCGCGCCCTCCAGCTCGAAGCCGAAATCCGCACCGGGTGGAATGCTGATCCGGGGATCGCGTCCAGCGCCCGCGCCGACCGCTTCGTGGAGCGCTGGCAGAACCTTAGCCAGAACAGCCAGCGCCAATATGCGGCGGGCGACTATTCCGGCTACAAGGCTGCGCGCTCACAGATGGGCGACATGGCGAACAGCCTGCAACGCGACCCGCAGCTAGAATCGCTCCTCGCCGGTCGCAGGAAAGACCTCGGCATTGGCGGTGACTTCGATACAGGCATGGGCATCGGTAAGGACCTCGCCCTCAGTCATGGCCTTGGTCTGGGCCGGGGGATCGGGCTGTAGATCAGCGGCATCAGAAGCGTTGATTTGACGTCAGCGGGATAGCTGAAAGTCCGAGCTTATCGTCACCTTTGCGCGGGTGGCAGATCGTCCCAACGGATGCGCAGGAACCGGCCAGTTCGCTTTGGCAAAAGTTTTCGGTCGATCATCCGCCCGGCGACCTGAAATTCCTCGTTGATCTTGACCACGAGCAGTTTGCTGAAATGCCGCGCCGTATCCACCACAACTACGTCTTTGGTCTTGAACGGGGTTATGGTCTTGATCTCGACGTGATCGTTCCCGAGCCTGCCGTCAGAACCCTGCGCATAGGTCTTGTTCAACTCGATGCCGTAGGTGATTGCGCCAAATAGCTCGCCGATGTCGCCATAGACGGAGAGGTGCAGCCCGGTTTCGAGGTGATAGCTCTCGGCAAGGGAAATCAAATCTTCAAAATGGGGGATGATCGAGCGTTTCGCGTTCGGGTATTTCGCGCGCCACTCTTGGTAGCGCAGTTGCTCGTCGATTTCGGACCATGTCACCCATTCTCCGTCGTCGTAGAACGCACGATCTGCCCAGTTGATTTCCTCCAATTCCGTGCATCCTTCATGCTTGCCTGTAAGATTCCGGCTTCTATGCCCATCCTATTTACCGCCGTTTCTTCGCCGTAGCACGACGACAGCTAAAACTCTATTGCACAAAGGCAATTCCTTCTTCTGTCTGGCTCAATCGCGATCAGAAACAGCCAGCAGGAGGCAGCGTCGCCATGCGTGAACCAGACCGTATTATCCGCCTGAAAACCGTTCTCGCCCGCACCGGGCTTTCGCAGTCCACCATCTACCGCAAGATCGCCGAGGGCACGTTCCCGCCGCAACTCAAAATCAGCGCCAACGGCACAGGCTGGCACGAATCCGAGATCAACCGCTGGATCGCCAATCCCGCCGGGTGGCGGCAGCGGTCGCGCAACGAGTTCGGCTTCCTCGATGACTATTGATCGCAGGAACGACGACAGGCCCGAGGCGGCATCCCGTCCCCGGCACGCCAAACGCCCGCCCACGGCATCGGAACAGCTTGAGGAACTGCTGGGCTATCCGTGGCCGTTCCCCGGCAGACCGCCCAAGCACGACCTCAGCACATGGACCGTCACCGACGACTGGCCCGATCCCGTTCCGGTCACGGAGGCCGAGATAGAGGTGTTCGAGCGATGGTTCGGCGATCTGTTCGATGAGTTATTCGGCCCCGGCGGCTGATGCTCCCGGCGTCGAAATCGGCGTTGAAATCCGCCTCTCAATGGATTATATGTAGTCACATATGGCTACATATGTGAGGCGCGACATGCTGACCATTAACCTCAGAGACGCCAAGGCTGGATTTTCCAGCCTCGTCGATGAAGCCGTCAAAGGAGAGATCGTGACCATCACCCGTCATGGCAAGCCCGTTGCGGCCCTGGTTTCGGTCGAGGCGGCGGAGATCGCGCGCAAGGCGCTGACGCGCAAACGGGCGGGCCTTGTCAGCTATCTCAGGACGTTCCCAGGCGGAGAGTTCCCGCGCAACCGCAAACCATCGCGGGATGTCGAACTTTGAGCGGCTTCCTTCTCGACACCAACGTCGTTTCCATGCTGGCACCGTCGAAGTCCGAAGCATCCGCTGACTTCCTCACCTGGCTGGACCGCATGGACGCCGATGGACGGCTATTTCTGTCGGTCGTCTCCATCCATGAGATCGAGAAGGGAATCGCGCTCCTCGACCACAAGGGGGCAACGGCGAAGGCCGCGAGCCTGAAAGCATGGCTCAGTGGCCTTGTCTCCACATACGATGACAAGATCATTGGCTTCGATGCGCAGGCCGCCGCAATCGGCGGGCGGCTGGAAGCAAAGGCGCTTGCGGCCGGTCACGACCCCGGCATGGCGGACGCCGTGATTGCCGGGACCGCCGCAGCGCATGAACTCGTCATCGTCACACGCAACACGAAGCACTTCCTGCCATTCGGTGTCGCCGTGTTGTCGCCTGACGAGGCTGCCGCACAAGGAGGTCCGGCATGACCGCTTCCACAATCACCCTGCGCGCCGCTCTCTATCTGCGCGTCTCGACGGCACGACAGGCCGAGCATGATGTCTCCATTCCCGACCAGAAGCGGCAGGGCGAAGCCTATTGCGAGGCGCGCGGCCTGCAACTGGTCGAGACCTTCGTGGAGCCGGGGGCATCGGCCACCAACGACCGCCGACCCGAGTTCCAGCGCATGATCGAAGCGGGCATATCGAAGCCAGCGCCGTTCGACGTGGTGGTCGTCCACTCGTTCAGCCGCTTCTTCCGCGATCACTTCGAGCTTGAGTTCTATGTCAGGAAGCTGGCGAAGAATGGCGTCAAGCTGGTTTCGATCACGCAGGAAATGGGCGATGACCCCATGCACGTCATGATGCGGCAGATCATGGCGCTGTTCGATGAGTACCAGTCGAAGGAAAACGCCAAGCACGTCATCCGGGCCTTGAAGGAGAATGCCCGGCAAGGCTTCTGGAACGGCTCGCTTCCACCTATCGGCTATCGCACCGTCGCCGCCGAGCAGCGCGGGGCCAAGACCAAGAAGAAGCTGGAGATCGACCCGCTTCACGCCGACACGGTGCGGCTGATCTACCGGCTGGCCCTGCATGGCGACGGCACCACCGGCCAGATGGGCGTCAAGAACATCGTCAGCTACCTGAACCGTAACCGCATCTTCACCCGCGACGGCGGGCGCTGGGGCATCGGGCAAGTTCACCGCATCCTCACCCGCCGCACCTATATGGGCGAGCATGAGTTCAACAAGCGCAGCAAGACCAAGGAATTGAAGCCGGTCAGCGAGATCGTGACGGTCCCGGTGCCGCCGATCATTGACCGTGAGACATTCGATACCGTGCAGAAGCTACTGAAGGCCCGCAACCCCAAGGTTATGCCCGCCCGTGTCATCAGCGGCCCGACCATGCTCACGGGCCTGATTCATTGCGCCAAGTGCGGCGGAGCTATGACCATCCGCACCGGCAAGGGTGGGCGCTACCGTTACTACACCTGCTCGATCAAGGCGCGGCAGGGGCCGACCGCCTGCGAGGGCATGGCAGTGCCGATGGACAAGCTGGACGATCTGGTCGCCGACCATCTTGAAAGTCAGCTTCTCCGACCCGACCGGCTGGAGACGATCCTTGCCGCCGTTCTCGACCGGCGGGAAGAGCATGCCGAACGCCGCCGCGAACATATCGCCGAACTCAACAAGCGCGCCACCGAATCGGAATTGCGCCTCAAGCGCCTCTATGACGCCATCGAGGCGGGTGTTGCCGATCTGGACGACCCGGCGCTCAAGGACCGCATCCACGGTCTCAAGGCGATTCGCGATCAGGCCAAGGCCGACGCCGAGCGCGCGCAGGCCATGCTCCAGAACTCGGGCCAGAAGGCCGTGACGCCGCATATGCTGCGCACGTTCGCCAAGAATGCCCGCCAGAGCATCCGACTTGAAGGAGGAGGCTATCGCCGCGACCATCTGCGCGCGCTGGCCCAGCGCGTCGAGGTCAATACCGGCGAAGTCAGGATCATGGGATCGAAGTCCCGGCTGCTTCAGACGCTGGTGGCGGGCGGCGGCGTAAACGCAGTGCCCACTCAGGGACTGAAGTGGCGGAGGGAGTGGGATTCGAACCCACGGTGGACTCGCGCCCACGCCGGTTTTCAAGACCGGTGCCTTAAACCTCTCGGCCATCCCTCCGCGTTCGCGACTGACCTCGCGGCCCGCGATCGCCGTCGGGCTTTAGCGCCAAGGGGTCGTGGACGTCAACGCGGCGCTGACTGTGGCCGCGGCTTAGACCGATATCCGCCGCGAGGCGGCGTCGGGTGTTTCCCGTGCCGTGATGCGCGGGCCTTGCGGTCGCGAGCGGCGCGCTCCGCTGCCACCGGCGGGCGCCCGGAACTCTTGGCGCGGTCCTCCTCGATGGACGCCGTTTCGACGGACGCCTTGTCGGCTCCGTCGGCGAGGCCGGGCGGCAGATCGTCCATGGGTCCGCCTGTGGCGTCCTCGTCGCCGACGGCGCGGCCGCGCGGGGATTCGCGTTCTTCGGGCATCGGCGTCCTCTCGAGATTACCTGCGGATCATGGAAACGGTTGCCATGGCGGTAGGTTCCGCGGAGCGGGGAGGGTGCCGTCACAATCTTGCCCCCTTCGGGCCATATTCGCTTAATCGGCTGATAAGCAATTCCTGCGCAGATGGGGGTCCGAAACTGCGTCGGGAGGGAGTGGTCGTCCGATCCTTCTC